>JBPOHN010000086.1:0-51453 GCA_052035525.1 Armatimonadota bacterium | reverse complement strand
GCACGGAGATGGTGATGCCTGGTGACAACGTGACGATCAGCGCTGAGTTGATCGTGCCGATCGCGTTGGAGCAGGGTCTGAACTTCGCTATCCGCGAGGGCGGCCACACTGTCGGCGCGGGCGTTGTCTCTGAGGTTATTGGCTAACGGATTTATCGAACCGGCGGGGACGTGCTCCTCGCCGGTTCCAAAGACCGGGGAATCACAGTATGCGTAAAGACAAGGTGAGAATCAGGCTGAAGGCGTTCGATCACAGGATTCTGGATCAGAGTGCTGAGCGAATCGTAGAGACAGTGCGCCGGACAGGCACCAGGATCTCGGGTCCGGTGCTGCTGCCGACGGAGAAGGACATCTACTGCGTCAACAGGGGCACAACCATCGACAAGGAATCGATGGAGCACTTCGAGACTCGAACGCACAAGCGACTGATTGATATCCTTAATCCTGGGCCCAAAACGATTGATGCGCTTATGCGGCTCGATCTGCCCAGCGGAGTGGATATCGAGATCAAACTCTAGGCTCCGCCGTTGGTTCCGGACCGTGGCGGGGACCCGAACATCCTAAGCTTGTTGAGGCTTCCTGAGCTTGTCGAAGCATCCTGAGCTTGTCGAAGGATGGTAGGGTCACAGAGCACGGCGAGGGGCAACGTGAGCGACGATGCTGCCGTTCGTAGGCCCGCTGAAGGCCATCGAATGGCGCAGATTGGGGATTTGAAATGATACATGGAATTCTGGGCAGAAAGTTGGGCATGACCCAGGTCTTCGATGAGAGCGGAGAGATGGTGCCTGTTACGGTCATCGAGGCCGGCCCTTGCATCGTGACACAGATCAAGACGATAGAGAAGGACGGTTACGAGGGCGTGCAGGTAGCTTTCGGCGACGTGAAGGAGAGCCGCGTGAACAAGCCCCTCAAGGGGCATTTCGCGAAGGCTGAGGTCGCGCCGAAGCGTTACGTCCGCGAGATCCCGGTCGACGGGCTTGACGACGTTGCTGTCGGTCAGGAGATCAGGGCTGACATCTTCGAGACGGGCGACATCGTGAAAGTTACTGGAGTATCTAAGGGCAAGGGCTTTGCCGGAGCCGTTAAGAGATACCACTTCCATGGAGCGAACATGACGCACGGCTCCATGATTCACCGTAAGCCGCAGTCCGGCGGCGCGACAGACGCTGCTCGCACCTTCAAGGGCGTGAAACGGCCTGGACATATGGGCAATGAGACGGTTACCCAGCGAGGGCTGACTGTCTACAGAGTTGACCCGTTCCGGAACCTGATCCTGATCGAGGGATCCGTGCCGGGCGCAAACGGTGGTCTGGTGATGATTGCCAGGCAGTTGGTAGGAGGATAAGTCGATGCCTAAGATCGGTTTGCGCAATATGTCTGGAGAATCGGTGGGCGAGATGGAGCTCATCGGTGGGGTGTTCGAGACGGCGCCGAACATATCGCTGATGCATCAGGCCGTGGTAACCGAGTTGGCCAACCAGCGGTTGGGGACTGCCGATACGCTCAGGCGCGGTGAGGTCAGCGGCGGTGGAAAGAAGCCGTATCGCCAGAAGGGAACAGGCCGTGCGAGACAGGGCTCGACCCGCGCTCCGCATTGGTATCACGGTGGCGTAGCATTCGGCCCGCACCCGAGATCATACGCGAAGTCTATGCCTCGCAAAATGCGAAGGGCGGCCGTGAAGTCTGCCCTGTCCGCGAGGCTCGCCGACGAGGCGATCGTGGTTCTCGACGAGATCAAGCTCGAGAAGATCAGCACGAAGGCGATGGCGGAGTTTTTGAACAGCGTTGGCGCCTATGGCAAGACGCTGGTTGTAGTGGACGAGATGACGGAAGTGCTCAGCAAGTCCTCGCGGAATATCCCCGGGGTCGAGCTGCGTATCTCCCCTGCCATCAGCGTCCGAGATATTTTGAACGCGGAGAAGATCATCATGACCCGCGGCGCAGTTGAGAAGCTGCAGGAGGTCCTTGGAGCATGAAAGATCCGTACAGCATCGTAAAAAGGCCTCTCATTACCGAGAAGGGCATGAATATCGCAGCGATGGGCAAGTATGCGTTCGAGGTCGACATTACGTCGAACAAGATCGAGATCGCGGAAGCCGTCCACAAGATCTTCTCGGTTGACGTTGTGAAGGTCAATACCCTCCGGGTTAAGGGCAAGTCCAAGAGGCTGGGCCGTTACCCTGAAGGCAAGACCCCTGATTGGAAGAAGGCTTACGTCACTCTGAAGCCCGGTCAGCGCATTGACATCTTCGAGGGCGCGTAAGGGAGGAAGCCATGCCTGTTAAGCAGTTTAAGCCAACATCGCCGGCACGGCGGTACTATACGGTTTCTTCTTTTGAGGAAATCACCAAGAGCACGCCCGAGAAGAGCCTGCTGCGGCCCATCAAGCGCCACGGCGGCCGGAACAACACCGGTCGGCTGACCGTTCGGCATCAGGGCGGTGGACACAAGCGGCAGTACAGGGTCATCGACTTCAAGCGCGACAAGATCGGCATCCCCGGCAAGGTCGCCGCAATCGAGTACGATCCCAACCGCTCTGCCCGGATCGCTCTGATACACTACGCGGATGGCGAGAAGAGGTATATTCTCTGGCCGCTCGGCCTGAATGTTGGCGATACGATACTCTCCGGCGAGGGAGCTGACATTCGCCCGGGCAACTGCCTTCCGCTGCAGAACATACCGCTCGGCACGGTCGTGCACAATATCGAGATGAAGCTCGGTAAGGGCGGGCAGATAGTCAGAAGCGCGGGCAGCGGCGCCCAGCTCATGGCGAAAGAAGGCAGATACGCTCAGCTCAGACTGCCGTCCGGTGAGATGCGGAGCGTTCTGATAGGATGCAAGGCTACCATCGGCCAGGTCGGCAACGTCGAACACGAGAACCTGTCGATCGGCAAGGCCGGACGAAGCCGGTGGGCTGGTATCAGGCCGACGGTCCGCGGTGTCGTTATGAACCCGAGAGACCACGCGCACGGTGGCGGCGAAGGCAAGTCGCCGGTCGGCCGCAAGACACCGGTATCCAAGTGGGGCAAGCCGGCCCACGGAACCAAGACTCGCGGAACCAAGCAGTCCGACAAGCTGATTATCAGAAGACGAGGCAGCAAGTAATAAGTTGAAGGTTGAGAGTTGCGGAGTTGAGTACGCGGGTTCATCTGTTCCTATGGCTTTCAGCTTGTGCGCTTTCAACTTAAGACGGAGGAATAGCCAGTGGCTCGTTCGCTAAAGAAGGGCCCGTACGCGGACCCCAAACTCCTTAAGAAAATCGAAGATATGAACGCTCGGAACGACAAGAGGATCATCCAGAGCTGGTCCCGGCGGTCAACCATCTTCCCGCTGATGATCGGTCACACGATCGCGGTGCACGATGGTCGCAGGCACATCCCCGTGTTCATCACTGAGAACATGGTGGGACACAAGCTGGGTGAGTTCGCTCCGACGCGGACCTTCAGGGGTCATGGTCATCATACCGAGCGCTCTACTGCTTTGAAATAGGGCCAGCTCGAGGGCTGGCAAGTCGCCACTTGGAGCGCAAGTGGCGGTGGTCTAGGAGGCCAATCGTAATGCAGGCATATGCAAAGGCGCGTTTCGTGCGCACCTCGCCGCGGAAGGCCCGCCTTGTTATAGACGCTATCCGGGGCAAGGATACCAAAGAGGCTCAGGCGATTCTGAAGTTCACGCCTAACTTCGCGGCAAGGCTCATAGAGAAGGTGCTGAACTCGGCTGTTGCTAACGCTGAGAACAATCATCATATGGATGCCGAGAACCTCAAGGTGGCCACGGCCACTGTTGACGGCGGCCCGATGATGAAGCGGCTGAGATATGCTCCTATGGGGAGAGGCTATCGTATGGTGAAGAGGCTCAGCCACATCACCATCGGTGTTGAAGAGACCGAGCCGAAGCCGGAGAAGAAGCCGAAGCGGAAGGAAGTTGCACGCACGGCCAAGGCCCCTAAGCGGGCTACGGCGGCGGCAGCCGCCCCGGCGAAGGCTGCGGCCAAACCGAAAGCAGAGAAGACCAAGGCTGACGAGACGGCAGCCGAGGCTCCGAAGAAGCGCGCGCCTCGCAAGAAGACCGAAGGCGACAGTGCTGCCAAAGGAGGAGAGTAATTGGGACAGAAAATACACCCAATCGGATTCCGCATCGGGGTCATTCGTGACTGGGAGAGCAAGTGGTACGCCACGAAGGAGTTCCCGGAACTGCTCCTCGAGGACCACAAGATTCGGAAGCACGTAAAGAAGTCCTTGAATGCCGCCGGCGTCTCAAGGTGTGAGATAGAGCGGGCCGCGAACAAGGTCAAGGTCACCGTTTTCGCCGCAAAGCCGGGCATCATCATCGGCCGTGGCGGAAAGGGCGTCGACGATCTGCGGATGGACATCGAGAAGATCAGCGGCGGCAAGATGGTGCATGTGAATGTGCAGGAGATCCGGAATCCGGAGCTCGACGCGCAGCTTGTTGCCGAGTCCATCGCCCAGCAGATAGAAAAGAGAATCTCATACAAGAGAGCGATGAAGCAGGCAGTGTTCCGCACCATGAGAATGGGCGGAAAGGGGATCCGCGTCCGGATCGCTGGAAGACTCGGTGGAGCTGAAATGGCCAGAGTCGATGGCGACAAGTCGGGCAAGGTTCCGCTTCACACACTGAGGGCTGATATAGATTACGGATTCACCGAAGCCAAGACCACCTATGGTCACATCGGCATCAAGGTGTGGATCTACAAGGGCGACATTCTGCCCGGAGCTGCACCTGTCGAGTTGACTGACGAGGAGATTCTGGCGCAGAGAAGGCCCAGAGCACCTCGGGGCGAGCGCGCGGATCGTGGTGAGCGCGGAACTCGCGGCGGCGGCGGCCGCGGCGGCCGCCGCGGTGGCTACGGGGATGGCGATAGGAGGCAAGGCTAACAATGCTTATGCCCAAGAAAGTGCTGCATCGTAAGCAGCAGCGAGGCACAAGAAAAGGCAAGGCTACGGCCGGAACCAACATCGACTTCGGCGAGTACGGTCTGCAGGCGCTGGAAGCAGCGTGGATTACCGCTAATCAGATCGAGTCCGCCAGAGTGGCTATTACGAGGCACGTCAAGCGCGGTGGCCAGGTGTGGATTCGGATCTTCCCGGACAAGCCTATCACCAAGAAGCCGGCGGAAACCCGCATGGGCTCTGGTAAGGGCTCACCCGAGGGATGGGTGGCCGTTGTGAGGCCGGGCCGGATGCTGTTTGAGATGGCGGGTGTGGATGAGAGCCTGGCAAGAGAAGCCATGAGGCTGGCGTCCCACAAACTGCCGATTGCGGTCCGGTTTGTAACGAAGAAAGAGCAGGGCAGCATCAGTGAGACAGTCTGAGTTTGGCAAGAAGGTCAAAGAGGCCGGGAGTGTTGAGCTGGAGAGCATGCTCAAGCAGGAGCGCGAGAGCCTGTACAAGATGAGGCAGCAGATCGCTCTGAAGCAGCTTGACAATCCTCACGCAATAACCAATGCCAGAAAGAACGTGGCCCGAATTCTCACGGAGATGCGGGCGCGCGATATAAAGGCAGGCAAGAGCTAGCATGGACAGAGCGAGACGTAAAGTACGAAGCGGACGCGTGGTCAGCGACAGCATGGACAAGACGGTCGTCGTCGCCATCGAAACGCTGGTCAGACACCCGCTCTACGGTAGGATTGTGAGGCGCACCACGAAGTTCAAGGCGCACGACGAAGAGAACCAGTGCGGCGTCGGCGACACCGTGGAGATTATGGAGACCAGGCCGATCTCGAAAGAGAAGAGATGGCGCGTGTCTCGCGTAGTCGAAAAGGCCAAGTAGCTTTAGTCAGCGGTCATGCTGAATTCGTTTCAGCATCTGCCGGGATCCCCAGTCAAGTCTGGGATGACGGCTAGCACCTGACAGCTTTGTTGAGAGGAATCAAGCAATGATACAGCCCTATACCAGATTACGGGCGGCCGACAACTCGGGAGCACGGGAGATTCTCTGCATCAGAGTTCTCAAAGGTTCCAACACACGCTATGCCGGCGTCGGGGATATCATCATCGGCGCCGTGAAGCAGGCGACACCGGGCGCGACGGTCAAGAAGAGCGAGGTCGTACGGTGCGTGGTTGTGAGGACCAAGAAGGACATTCAGAGGCCTGACGGATCGATCCTGCGCTTCGATGACAATGCGGCCGTAGTGATAAACAACACTAACGAGCCTCGAGGGACTCGCATATTCGGCCCGGTCGCCAGAGAGCTTCGCGAGAAGGGCTTTATGAGGATCATTTCCCTGGCGCCCGAGGTGCTCTAGGTTCAGCTTGCCCAGCAGCGGGCTCTTGGACTGCAACGGAGATTGATATGAAGAAGAAGAAACCAGTATTCGAAGGCAAGTTGAAGCTAAAGAAGGGCGACGAGGTTATCGTGCTTGCCGGAAAAGACAAGGGCAAACGCGGCAAGATCATCAGGACCATTCCCGAAGAGGGCAAGGTGATAGTCGATGGAGTCAACGTCGTCACCCGTCACCAGAAGCCCCGCTCGGCCAGCAGTCGCGCTATGGTGAAGCAGCAGCTCGGCGAGATGCAGATGCCGCTGGGAGTCGCCATCGCCAAGGTGATGCTCGTCTGCCCGAAGTGCAACAAAGAGACTCGAATGGCTCGGGTGATGGCATCCGATGGCAAGCTGGCTCGGAGCTGCCGGAAGTGCGGCGAGATCTTGGACGACTAGAGGAGTTAACGCATGCCTAGAATGAAAGACAAGTACCGAAGTGAGGTCGTGCCGAGCCTTATGAAGCAGTTTGGCTATACCAACGTCATGCAGGCTCCGCGAGTCACCAAGGTAGTAGTTAGCATGGGCGTCGGAGGGGCTACGCAGGATCCGAAGCTCCTGGATGCGGCCGTCGGCGACTTGGCGCTGATAACCGGCCAGAAGCCGGCCATTACTCGCGCGAAGAAGTCGATATCGAACTTCAAGGTGCGCGAGGGGATGCGCATCGGCGCGAAAGTGACCCTCAGGGGAGCCATCATGTATGAGTTCCTCGACAGGCTTTTCAATGCGGTTCTCCCCAGAATTCGCGACTTCGGTGGGATCGCGCCTGATTCATTCGATGGACGAGGCAACTTTGCAATGGGTCTCAAGGAGCAGTTGGTGTTCCCGGAGATCGACTACGATAAGGTAGACCGGACCCGAGGAATGAACATCGTCATTGCCACGACAGCCAGGACCGACGAAGAGGGCAGGGGCCTCTTGAAGGCGCTGGGACTGCCGTTCAGAGAGGCTTAGCCCTATGAAGACATATCCAATTGATGCAATCAGAAATGTGGCCTTGGTGGGGCACGGCGGGACCGGCAAGACTTCCCTCGGAGAAGCGATGCTCTACGCGTCCGGTGTCATTAGCCGGATGGGCCGGGTGGACGATGGTTCTGCCACGGGCGATTTCGATCCTGATGAAATCAGCCGGAAAATGAGCATCAACGCGGCAGTGTTGCCGTGTGAGTGGAAGAACACCAAGATCAACTTCATCGACACTCCTGGCTATCCCGATTTCGTCGGTGACGTCGTCAGCAGCTTGCGCGCGGTGGAAGCCGCGATGCTCGTCGTTGACGGGACGGGCACCATCGAAGTCGGCGCCGAGACGGCCTGGGAACTCGCTGAGGAGGCCGGCATTACGAGGCTCTTCTTCGTTAACAAGCTGGAGAAAGAGAACTCGGATTTCGCTAGGACATTGGAGGCGTTGCGCGGCAAGTTCGGAACAAGCGTTGCGCCGCTGCAGATCCCGATCGGCTCCGAAGACAAGTTCAACGGGGTTGTGGACCTGCTGACCCACAAGGCCTACACCTGGACCAATGGCAAGATCAGCCCGACGGAGATTCCGGCGGACATGGCGGACCAGATATCCTCTATGCGCGAGTCTCTGATCGAGTCCGTTGCTGAGATGGACGATGCCCTGATGGAGAAGTACTTCGACGAGGGCACGCTCAGCGACGAGGATGTGGCCAAGGGCTTGGAGATCGGGCTTCGGACGGGAAAGGTCGTGCCGGTGCTTTGCGGATCGGCGATGAAGATGGTCGGCGTGGATACGCTGCTGGACTTCATCGTGTCGAGCGTCCCGTCCCCGGCTGCTGTCGATCTGCCGGAGGGAGTCAGCAAGGACGCATTCAGCGCTCTGGTGTTCAAGACGATGGCTGACCCATATGTCGGCAAGCTGACATACTTCAGGGTGTTCTCCGGTTCCATCAAGTCGGACTCCCACATATTCAACGCGAACAAAGAGCGTGAGGAGCGAGTGGGACAGGTCTACTTCCTGCTCGGCAAGAACCAGGAAGCGACCACATCGGTTGGAGCCGGCGACATCGGCGCGGTTGCGAAACTGCAGGATACCTCGACCGGCGACACGCTGTGTGAAAAGGGCAAGCCGGTAAAGCTGGAGCCGATCGCGTTCCCAGACCCTGTCTACTACCTTGCGGTCAAAGCGAAGACGAAGGCTGACGAGGACAAACTCGGGCCGGGTCTGCAGAAGCTTGCGGAGGAAGACCCGACGTTCAAGACGAGCCGGGATGCCTCGACCGGTCAGACCCTGATGATGGGTCTCGGCGATGTCCACCTGGACATCGTGGTCGAGCGGCTGAAACGGAAGTTCGGCGTCGATGTCGAGACTGAGACACCGAAGGTTGCGTATCGCGAGACGATCACGCAGAAAGCGGAAGCTCAGGGCCGGCACAAGAAGCAGACCGGTGGTCGTGGTCAGTTCGGCGACTGCTGGATTCGAGTTGAGCCGATGCCCAGGGGCGGGGGTTACGAGTATGTGGACGCCATCGTCGGCGGCGCTATTCCGAGACAGTGGATTCCGTCGGTTGACAAGGGCGTTCAGGAAGCTATGAGCAGGGGAATCCTGGCCGGTGCGCCGGTTGTGGACGTGAGAGTAACCTGCTACGACGGCAGCTTCCACACGGTTGACTCGTCGGATATGGCCTTCCAGTTGGCTGGCGTGCTTGCGTTCCAGGCCGCTGCCGCAAAGGCCGGCCCCGTTCTTCTGGAGCCGATCAACGAGATGGAGATCATCGTGCCCGAGGAGTTCATGGGCGACGTGATCGGTGACATCAACACCAAGCGCGGCAGGGTTCTTGGGATGGAGCCGATTGGTGGTGGCAGGCAGCGCATTCGCGTTCAGGCTCCGCAGTCTGAGGTCCTGCGCTACTCGATCGATCTAAGGTCGATTGCCAGAGGCCGGGGGAAGTTCACCTCCAAGTTTTCGCATTATGAAGAGATGCCGGCTCACGCCGCGCAGCAAGTGATCGCTGAAGCTGAGAAGGCCAAGAAAGAAGAGTAGGAGCTGATTACGTGGCAAAACAGTGCCTGATTGAGAAGCAAAAGCGCCCGCAGAAGTTCAAGGTTAGAGAGTATAACCGCTGCGGGATATGTGGCAGACCGCGGGGCTACATCAGGGCATTTGGCCTGTGTAGGATTTGCTTCCGCGAAATGGCGCACAGGGGACTGATCCCCGGCGTCACGAAGTCCAGTTGGTAAATCCGCGCGGTCCTGGACATGGTTCAGGATTCGCGTGATCCGTCATCTCGAAGTTGCTTCGGGGACGGATGCTGAAACCAATTCAGCAAGACGTTTGACATCTAGTATTGGTTTGACATCGAGTCGCACAAAATGTTACGATATACATTTGTGGCGGTCCGATAAACGGAGGATCAAGCATGACCGTGACAGATCCTGTGGCCGACCTGCTTACGAGGATCCGGAACGCTAATTCGGCGAAGCACGACTTTGTTGAGGTTCCAGCCTCTAAGCTCAATGTGGAGATCGTCAAGATACTCCACGGTGAAGGCTTCATCAAGAGCTACGAGCAGCTCAAAGATCGGAAGTTTCCGACGTTAAAGATCGCTTTGAAGTACGGCCCGCGCCAGGAAGTGATCCTGAGCAACCTGAAGCGCGTGAGCAAGCCCGGACTGCGGGTTTACGCCAAGCGCGACAAGGTGCCGAGGGTCCTTCGCGGCCTGGGTGTTGCCATTATCAGCACTTCACGGGGTGTGATGACCGACCGCGATGCCAGAAAGCTCGGCATCGGGGGCGAAGTCATGGCTTACGTTTGGTAGAGTAGGAGAAGGTTCTCATGAGTAGAATAGGACGATTGCCGATCACTGTGCCAAGCGGAGTCACCATCACGCAAGAGAACGGCGAATTGACGGTTAAGGGCCCGAAAGGCACTCTTACTCGCACTTTGCCGCCTGCAATCACCGTGAAGGTCGAGGATGGACAAGTCATTTGCGAGCGGCCGTCTGATGCAAAGCCGCATCGCGCGCTTCACGGCCTGACGAGGACGCTGGTGAACAATATGATCGTCGGCGTCACGCAGGGTTACGAGAAGAAGCTGCAGGTCGTCGGTATCGGATACCGCGCTGAGATGTCTGGCAAGAACCTGGTGCTGTCAGTAGGATATTCTCAGCCGGTGACCGTCGAGCCGATGGAAGGCATCACCTTCGAGGTCGGGCAGGAGACCAACAACAGGCTCCCGTTCGTCATTGTTCGGGGGATCGATAAGGAAGTGCTCGGTCAGCAGGCCGCGGAGATCCGCAGGATCAAGCCGCCGGAGCCCTACAAATACGTTGTGGCTCAGGGCATGCATGGCAAGGGCATTCGCTATTTCGGCGAAGTGGTCCGCAAGAAGGTCGGCAAGGCCGGCGCAGCGGGCAAGAAGTAGTGTTAGTTAGGAACTGAGGATTATGAATGATGAACTGTGAGGCGGCTGCTCGCCCCAATTCATAATTCCTCATTCACGATTCCGGTGCCGGGTCGCTCAAATGGCGGCAGGTATTCGCTTTATGCGAGAGTGGTGCTGGCGACCAGCATAGCCGGATGAGGACATCACCTGAAAACCTGAAGCCGGGGGTTCGTAATGAAACAGAAAGAGGAGCTTCGCAAGAGGCGGCACCAGCGGCTGCGCAACAAGGTAATTGGCGTTGCCGGCAAACCGAGATTGAACGTGTTCAGAAGCATTGCACATATCTATGCGCAGGTTGTGGATGATACCACGCACCATACCATCTGCTCCGCATCGACCATCGACAAGGAGCTTAAGGGAAAGGTGAAGAGCGGTGGCAACATAGAAGCCGCCAAGCTGGTGGGTGAACTGGTTGGAAAGCGCGCTATCGAGAAGGGCATCGAGAAGGTCGTTTTCGATCGCGGCGGTTACAAATATCACGGCAGAGTGGCTGCGTTGGCCGACGGAGCCCGCGAGGCCGGGCTGAAGTTCTAAAGGCCCAGGGAGGAAGCATGCCTAAGATCAATCCGGATGCGCTCGAACTTGAGGAGCAAGTCATCCGTACTAACAAAGTTCAGAAAACGCACAAGGGCGGACGGACCCTGAGTTGGAACGTTCTCGCGGCGGTCGGCGATCGAAACGGTCACGTAGGCGTTGGTCTTGGCAAGGCCCGAGGTATACCGGACGCCATACGTAAGGCCATGGAGGACGCGAGAAAGCACATGATCGAGGTCCCGATGGTCGGCACGACGATCCCGCACGAGACCGAGATGCGCTTCGGGGCTGCAATGGTTCGTATGAAGCCGGCCTCCCCCGGAACCGGAGTTGTCGCCGGCGGCGCGGTCCGGCCGATCCTCGAACTTGCGGGCCTCAGGGATGTTCTGGCCAAGAGTCTGGGTTCGCCGAACCCGATCAATACGGCTTGGGCCACCGTGGAGTGCCTCAAAAGCCTGCGCGTTGCCGAAGACGTCTGCAGCGCGAGAGGCAAGTCGCTTGAGGAACTCGTCCCGTGGCTCGTGAAGAAGCGCCAGGAAGAGGCTGGCGGATTTGTCGAGGTCGAGACTGTCGAGGAGATCGAGGCCGCGGCGGTCGAGGGCCGTGAAGACGAAGAGGAAGAAGTCGTAGCGGAAGAGGCTTAGCATATCGTCATTCTGAACTCGTCTCAGAATCCATCGCCTAAGATCGGATACTGAATCCAGTTCAGCGTGATGGGAATGGGTTAGGATAATGCTGAAGGTCACACTCAAGAAAAGTGTTATCGGTTACAACAAGAGACAGCGGGCTACTGTAAAGGCTCTAGGGCTTGGTAGGGTCGGCTCATCGGTCGTCCAGGCGGAGAGCCCGGCGGTGATGGGGATGATCGCAAAGGTCCCTCACCTGCTCACGGTTGAGACTCTGCAGGATCCCGTGGAGGAGAAGCAATGAGACTTGAAGACTTGCGTCCTGCGCCTGGATCGACTCACAAGCGAAAGCGAGTGGGGCGCGGTATCGGCTCCGGAATGGGCAAGACAGCGACCAAGGGTCACAAGGGCCAGAAGGCCAGAGCTGGCGCAACGCCCAGGCTCGGCTTCGAAGGTGGCCAGACCCCTCTGCATCGCCGCTTGCCGCAGAGAGCCGGCTTCAGGAACGTGAACCGCAAGGAATATGCGGTTGTCAACTTGGATGACCTGGAGCGCTTCGAGGCTGGTACGGAGATCACCCCCGAGTTGCTGATCGCAAACGGGGTTGTCAAGAATGAAAAGGACGGCATTAAGATCCTTGGAAACGCCGAGGTGACAAAGGCTCTTACGGTGCGTGCACACAAATTCAGCAAGAGCGCTGAGGAGAAGATCAAGGCTGCCGGTGGAACGGCGGAGGTACTGTAGATGTTAGCATCGTTGATGGCGGCGTTCAGGATTCCTGACCTCAAGAAGAGGATCACCTTCCTATTTGCTTGTTTTGCCGTCTATGTCGTCGGGCTTCATATCGGAGTGCCCGGCGTCAACGCGGAGGCGCTCGGAAAGCTGTTTGGCGAGGGCAACAGCCTGTTCGCGCTTTTTGACGCCTTCACAGGTGGAGCGTTCAGGAAGTATACGATTTTCGCTATGGGCATTATGCCCTACATTAACGCGTCGATCATCATGCAGTTGCTGATCATTGCAATTCCTCAGCTTGAGGCATTGCATAAGGAGGGAGCTGCCGGTCAGAAGAAGATCCGCCTCTACACGCGGTGGCTCACCGGTGTTCTGGCCTTGTTCCAGGCCTACGGCACTACGATGATCCTCAGGGGCGCCGGCGCGATCGAAGGGTCAGTATGGCACGTGTTGCAGATCGCAATCGTGCTCGTGGCCGGGACCGCGTTCCTTATGTATCTCGGCGAGCAGATCAGCGATAAGGGCATCGGCAACGGTGTGTCGATCATCATCTTCACGGGTATCGTTGCGTTCCTTCCGTCGCAGATCGTCCAGACCATCAAGGTCGAGAGCGCGAACAGCAGATGGTGGGCGCTCGCCCTGCTCGGCATCCTGTTCGTTATCACGGTTGCTTTTGTAGTCGCAATCACGCAGGCCCAGCGCAAGATTCCGATCCAGCACGTGAAGAGAATTGTGGGCAACAAGATGGTGGGCGGAAGCTCGAGCTTCCTGCCGCTGAAGATCAACTCCGCGGGCGTTATCCCGATCATCTTCGCCATCTCGATAGCGATGTTCCCAATGACCTTGGTCAACCTGTTCACTCACGGAGCGCAGCAGGCGCAGAACACCTGGTACTTCAAGCTGGCGAGCGGCATCATGCCGGGCACGACCTGGTGGGGATCGCTCGGCTACGCGCTGTTGATCGTGTTCTTCACGTATTTCTACACCGCGGTTACGTTCAACGTTAAGGAAGTCTCGGACAACCTCAAGAAGTGGGGGAGCTTCATACCGGGCATTCGGCCTGGCAAGCCGACCCAGGAGTATCTGGACAAGATCATGACCAGGATCACCCTGGCCGGCGGCCTGTTCCTTGCAATCATTGCCTTGACGCAGTACGTGATCCCGGCATGGCTGAGGATCAATACGTTCAGCCTGATTGGTGGAACGTCGCTTCTAATTGTTGTTGGTGTCGCGCTTGAGACGATGCAGGCTATCGAGTCGCACCTGCTCATGCGGCACTACGAAGGATTCATAAAATAGAGCCGTTAGCAGTTAGCCTTTAGCTGCTGGCCTGGGTGCTGGCAGCTAGGGTGGCTAATGGCTGAGAGCTAATAGCTGATAGTTAAGGACTATTGATGCGTATTGTGTTGTTCGGACCGCCTGGCGCCGGAAAGGGCACCCAGGCGGGTTTGCTGAGTGAGAAATATGGCTCCGCGCATATATCGACGGGTGATATCCTGCGCGAGGCAGTAGCGAACAAAACTGAAGTTGGACTCAAGGCGAAGGGCTACATGGAGAAGGGCGAACTGGTGCCCGACGAAGTGGTCATAGCCATCGCTAAAGAGAAGCTGAGCTCGATCGGCGACAAGGGGTTTATCCTTGACGGCTTCCCGCGGACGATCGCGCAGGCCCAGGCTCTTGATGAGGCTCTGGCGGAGATCGGCAAACCGCTGGACGCCGTGGTGAACCTGCAGGTCGATGATGAGGAGTTGGTGCGCCGTCTATCCGGCAGGAGAGTCTGCCCGAGTTGCGGCGAGCCTTATCACACCGACTCGAAGCGGCCCAGGGTCGAGGGCAAGTGCGACAAGTGCGGCGCTGATCTTGTCCATCGTGCGGACGATCAGCCGGACGCTATCCGGAACCGCCTTAAGGTGTATAACACGCAGACGAGCCCGGTGCTTGGCCACTACGAGCAGCGTGGAGTTCTGCGAAACATACCGGCAACCGGCGGGATCGGCGAGATCCTGGATCGAGTGGCCGCTGCACTAGGCGCGCAATGATCATAAGAAAGACACCGGCTGAGATAGAGAAAATGAGAGCTGCGGGTGCGGTCGTGGCCCGGTGTCTGAGAGAATTGTCTGAGCGGATTGAGCCAGGTAAAACGACGACTCAGGACATTGACAGAATGGCGGAAGAGCTGATTGCCAGGTATGGCGGCATCGGCTCTTTTAAGAACTACCGAGGCTACCCGAACACGGTCTGCGTTGCTGTCAACGAGGAAGTTGTGCATGGGATTCCGAACTCGAGAGTCCTCATGCCTGGCGATATCGTCGGCATCGACCTGGGAGTCATCCTGGACGGATGGCACGCTGACTCCGCGATCAGCATTGCGGTCGGCGGAAAGGCGTCTCCCGCGGCGGAGGCCCTGCTCAAGGTGACGAAGGAAGCCCTATTCAAGGGTATCGAGCAGGCGAGAATCGGAAACCGTGTCAGCGACATAGGGCACGCGATTCAGACCTATGCCGAGAGGCGCGGGTATTCGGTAGTTCGGGAGTTGGTGGGACACGGCATCGGGCGTAAGTTGCACGAGGAGCCGAATGTCCCTAACTACGGCAGGCCGGGCAAGGGCGCTCGACTTGAGGAAGGAATGACTCTGGCCATTGAGCCTATGGTGAACATCGGCGGCTTTGAAGTCGAGACCCTGGGAGACGATTGGACGGTCGTCAGTAAGGACCGGTCCCTATCCGCTCATTTTGAGCATACTGTGGCTGTGACCAGGCGCGGTCCTGATATCTTGACGCTGCCGCCGGTCGAGGAGGCCTAGTCCAAGTATGGCGAAAGAGAAACCAATTGCGGTTGAAGGTCGTGTGACGGAATCACTTCCGAACGCGATGTTCAGAGTGGAATTGCCGAACGGCCACTCAGTGCTGGCGCACGTGTCGGGCAAGATTCGCATGCACTTTATCAAGATATTGCCCGGCGATAGGGTGCAGTTGGAACTGAGTCCGTATGACCTGAGCCGCGGTAGGATTGTATATCGCTACAAGTAGGGGTTTCCGAGGCTCTGCGGCTGGTTCCGCTGTTTCACTTCCGGATTGCGGCGGGATTGGAGCCGGGAGATCTCTGCGAGTTCGAGAGGTAAGAGAACGATGAAGGTTAGAGCTTCGGTTAAACCGATGTGCGACAAGTGCAAAGTGATCAAGCGGAGGGGTGTTATTCGCGTGATCTGCAAACAGTACCCCAAGCATAAACAGCGACAGGGGTGATAAGTCTGAAAGTCGCGAGTCACCACTCGCGTGTGGCTGATAGGCTGGACGTCTGACTGTGGACTTCCGACTTTGGACTTTGGATTAGATTGGAGGGTAACGTAGCTTGGCGAGAATTGCAGGTGTAGACCTCCCAAGGGACAAGAAAGTAGAATACGCGCTCTGTTATATCTATGGCATTGGCCTGTCGAGCGCGCAGGAGATCGTGGCCCAGGCCGGAGTTGATCCGACTACGCGGGTCCGCGACCTGACGGAGAGCGAGATCTCCGAACTCAGGAAAGTGATCGAAGGCAGCTATCGCGTCGAGGGAGACCTCCGCCGCGAACTGGCAATGAGCATCCGACGCTTGATGGAGATCGGGTCTTACAGAGGTCTTCGTCATCGACGCGGGATGCCCGTTCGAGGCCAGAGGACCAAGACTAACGCTCGTATGCGCAAGGGTCCGAAGAAGACCGTTGGCGTGCGGCGGAAGAAGTAATAGGAGGTTCTCAATTGGTTAGAAAAGCAGCAGCTGGCGCTCGACCCAAGCCTAAGGAAAAGAAGAACATTCTTCAGGGTGTTGCGCACATACAGAGCACATTCAATAACACGATCATCTCGATCACCGACATGACGGGGGCCGTGGTCTCCTGGGCCAGCGCCGGTACCGTCGGCTTCAAGGGCACCAAGAAGGGTACTCCCTTCGCGGCGCAGCTTGCAGCCGAGGCAGCGGCACGCAAGGCGATGGAGCACGGTATGAGACGGGTCGATGTGCTGGTTCGTGGACCGGGTTCGGGACGCGAGACCGCGATTCGCTCGCTGCAGGCCGTGGGGCTGGAAGTCAGCCTCATCAAGGACTGCACCCCGATTCCGCACAACGGATGCCGCCCTCCCAAGAGGCGAAGAGTCTAGTAGGTCTGATCGTCTGATCGGCTTACGATCTACGATCCACGATAAGCGATAAGCTGATGGAGATTATATATGGCAAGTGAAGGCAACGCAGTCTGCCGAAAGTGCAGACGAGAAGGCGTTAAGCTGTACTTGAAGGGCGATAAGTGCTATTCCCCTAAGTGTCCGGTTTCGCGGCGGGCCTACCCGCCCGGTCAGCACGGCCAGGGAATGCAGCGCAAGCTCTCCGACTACGGCGTCCAGCTTCGAGAGAAGCAGAAAATGCGCAGGATCTACGGTGTTCGTGAGCGGCAGTTCCGCAACTACATCGCGGAAGCTACCCGCCGCCCCGGAGTTACTGGCGACATCCTGCTCCAGTTGCTCGAGATGCGGCTGGATAACATAGTATACCGACTCGGCTTGGCGTCGTCCCGGGCGCAGGCGCGGCAGTTCGTTTCGCACGGGCACATCAAGGTCAACGGCAAGCGGGTCAATATTGCGTCATACCACGCAAGAGTGGGTGACGCGATCGAGGTCGCTGAAGGTGCCCGCAAGATCGCTCCGCTGCAGGCGGCGGTCGAGGGTTCAAAGGGATGGCCCGCATGGGTGCAGTTCGATGCCAATCAGATGAAAGGCACGATCGTGTCCGCCCCTCTCAGGGACGAGATCGACACGGACGTGCAGGAATCTTTGATTGTCGAGTTCTATTCGAGATAACGGAGGCGACCGAATAATGGAGATGGTTACGCCGCGAATCGAGATATTGGAGGACGGTGAGGTCTACGGAAAGTTCGCCGTAGAGCCGCTGGAGCAGGGTTTTGGATATACCATAGGCAATGCTCTGCGGCGAGTGCTGCTCGCAGCTATCCCGGGAGCCGCCATTACGTCGCTGAAGATCGACGGCGTGCTCCACCAATTCTCGACCATACCCGGAGTCAAAGAGGATACGACTGAGCTTATGCTCAACCTCCGGGAGCTCTACGTGCAAATGGAGCCGACTAACGCCGAGGAAACGGAGCCTATGGTCGTGCGCATCGACGTACACGGCCCGGGCGATGTGACCGGCGCCGATATCCAGACTCCGCCGGAGATCCGGATCGTGAACCCGGAAGTCCATATTGCTACGCTGAATGATGAGACCGCGCACCTGTCGGCGGAGATGACCGTCGAGCGCGGGAAAGGATATGTCCTGCCCGAGAGCCAGGAGAACGTCAAGCAGAGCATCGGGGTTATTCCCGTCGGAGCGGTCTTTACGCCGGTCCGGAAGGTCAGCTACACGGTTGATCCTTGCAGAGTCGGTCACAAGACAAACTTCGATAGGCTCGTTCTTGAGGTCACGACCAACGGTACGATTATGCCGAGCGATGCTGTCAGCCTGGCGGCGAAGATTCTGGACAGGCAGTTCCGGCTGTTCTTCGACTTTGCTCGCAAGCCCAAGGGGCTGGGCGCTGAGTTCGGAGAACCCGGTGCGGGCGCTGCGCCTGGGCCGCCTGACGCGAGAATCGAGGAGCTGGACTTCTCGGTCAGAACATACAACTGCCTCAAGAAGGCGAACGTGCTTACCATTGGTGAGCTCGTTACGCTGAGCGAGGCGGACCTGATGAACATCAGAAACTTTGGCAAGAAGTCTCTCAACGAGGTTAAGGAAAAGCTTGCTTCGCTGAACTTGTCTCTCAAAGCGGCTGGCGACCGAAGCGAGCTGAAGATCCTGCCTCCTGAGGACCTCACCGAGGATGAAGAGCTCGAAGAAGAGGAGACGAGCCGGGAGTCCGAGGCTGAGATCGTCCAGGAGACCGGGGCTGTCGAAGAAGCCGATGAGGCCGAAGAGGAACTCATTGCCAAGGAAGAGGAATAGGACGGTTCAGTAAATGCGACATCGTGTTGCCGGAAGAAAACTCGGTCTGCCCAGCGATCAGCGGATGGCGCTGCTTCGTGGGCTGGTCAGATCATTGATAATGTATGAAGCCATAGAGACTACCGAACCGCGCGCCAAAGAGGCGAGGGTGATCGCCGAGAAGCTGATCACGCTCTCCAAGCAGAACACGGTCCACGCCAAGCGGCAGGCAAGAAAGGTCCTCCCGCCGGCCAACATGCCCAAGGGTATGCTAAGCGCCACGGGTAAGGCTCAGAAGAAGATGCGCGACGAGATGATCGCCAACGACGCGGTCAAGCACCTCTTCGACGTAGTCGGGCCCAAGTTCGCCGACAAGCACAGCGGTTTCACGCGGATCACCAGGATCGGGTTCCGCAGAGGCGATGCGGCGCCGGTGGTCAAGCTGGAACTCGCGGTAGACTAGTGCGCAGTACTTGTTGTTCTGAACTCGTTTCAGAATCCAGAAATGCGTAACGTCAAGGTCGTCGTACAATACGACGGCACTGATTACTTCGGCTTTCAATATCAGCCGGGAGTGCCGACGATCCAGCGGGAGCTCGAAAGAGTTCTCACGATGATCGTCAAAGAGAGGACTGGCATCTACGGGTCCGGGAGAACGGATGCCGGAGTCCACGCGGCAGGGCAGGTGATCAGTTTCCGCACGAACGGAACGATACCGATCGAGAAGCTCTGCATCGCCATGAACTCGCTTCTGCCAGGCTCCATAGCCGCGATTGAGGCGAGCGAGATGGAACCTGGATTTCATGCCAGGTATTCGGCAAAGTCGAGGCTTTATGTCTACGACGTGCTGAACAGGGAAGTGCCGGACGCATTTGCGAGTAGGTATAGCTGGCACGTGAGGCATGGCCTCGATGTGCAGGCGATGAACGAAAGCGCTAAGCCCCTTCTGGGGGTGCACGATTTCTCTTCGTTTGCCTGTGCGGACAGGGACGAAGGGAGCCCGATACGGGATCTGCAAGAGATCTCCGTAGACCGGGTAGGCGAGCATGTTTTGATTGGAATGCGAGCCAACGCTTTTCTGAGGTCCATGGCGAGGATCATCGTCGGGACGCTCGTTGAGGTTGGGCTAGGGATGAGACCCGGTTCCGACATCGAGAGAATCCTCGATGCCGCCGACCGGAGACTGGCGGGGAAGACGGCGCCAGCTCACGGACTATGCCTTGTGGAAGTAGAATACGATCGTCATGCTGAACTCGATTCAGCATCTCGAGCATGAGGATTTTGATGGGAACATATTTCGCTAAGCTGGAAGATATGACCAGGAAGTGGTTTGTGGTAGATGCCGCTGGCATGCCGATCGGCCGATTGGCTGTCGAGGTGGCCAAGATTCTCAGGGGTAAGCACAAACCCACATTCACCCCGCATGTTGACTGCGGAGACCACGTCATAGTCGTCAATGCTGAGAAGTGCATTCTCACTGGCGGCAATAAGGCTTCGGAGCCGCTCTACCGCCACTCGGGCTATCCGGGCGGACTGAAAGAGATATCGAGAGGCGACGCGTTTGCCAAGTCGCCCGAGAAGGCGATCACGAGGGCCGTTAAGGGCATGCTGCCTCATAACAAACTCGGCGATGCCATGCTCAAGAAGCTCAAAGTGCACGTGGGACCCGAGCATAATCACCAGGCGCAGATGCCTGAGGAACTGAAGTTCTAGTCTAAAACCCCCGTCACCCTGAACTCGTTTTCAGGGTCCATAGGATGCTGAATCGATTTCAGCATGACGTCGGTTACGGAGGAATAGTTTGGAAGAAACCGCAAGATACTACGGAACGGGCCACAGGAAGAACGCGACGGCCAAAGTGTGGCTGACTCCCGGCGACGGGACCATCACCATGAATGGCGTGCCGATGGAGAAGTATGTCGGGCGTAAGGCGCTCGAGCTGCTCATCATGCAGCCTTTCGAAGCTGTCGATGCCGTTGGCAAGTATGATGTCGTAGCCAAGTGCACCGGTGGCGGTATCGCCGGCCAGGCCGGAGCCGTCCGGCACGGCATCAGCGTTGCACTGCTGCAGGTGGGCGCCGATATGCGCACCCCTCTGCGAAGGCAGGGCTTCCTGACCCGTGACCCGAGAGTAAAAGAACGAAAGAAGTACGGTCGGAAGAGAGCGAGGAGAGGGTTCCAGTTCTCCAAGCGCTAAACCGCCGCTATGCGAGGCCGCAGCCGGTAACCTCCCCATACCGGGCTGCGGTCACACGCATCTTCCTCGTACGTTAGCTGGTTGGCCCGTGCGGCACAAGCCGCCGGGCCAATACTTGTGTACTACGCCTTGCCAGGCTCGCATAAGGTGTGACATCTGCCTCTCAGTGCTCCTTGTATTAGCGTCTACTTGCCATAAATGTCTGCTATTGGTTACTTATTGCGCACCGAGCGCGATAGTCGGCGGACTGGGATGGGTAATACTCAGGCAAGTGTCTATCATCTGGGCGTGCTGCGGAGGGTGGCGCGGCATTGCTACACCCGATCTAGTGCAAGGAGGACAAGGGCGTGAAGAGGTCGATTATACTACTTGCCTGCGTCGTTGGATTGCTGCTTCCATCATTACTGGCGCCGGCAATGACTGTCGTGGCGACCTACAAGGGTAGGACCTCTGTCTGGCAAGTGCCCGTTACCCTGGGGGGAACGAGCTACCAACTGACAAGCCCACTGGACCTCAAAGTGGGCAAGACAACAGTCGGCCAACTGACCGAGCTTAGCTTTGGAGCTATGTCGGATCCATTCCTGGACCTGAATTTCCACATCACAGCAACAGCCGAAGCTGACTTCTTCTTCGACACGGGAGTTCTGAGTTTCGACGAGATCATCAACCCGAGTGCGCTTGCAACCGCTGCCGCGACACTGACATCCGATTCCGGCGGCGCGATGCTCACGGGCAAGTTCACCGGCGGGCACGCATATCGGGCCACTTACAACAACGGAGTGGTATTCGCTGACCTGATAGATCCCTTTAGTGCTTCAGCAAATGCGAGCGCTACCCAGACCGACCGGCTGCCTGATCTGGGTTTCACCACCATCGATGGCTCGGTCAACAGCATGCGGGCTCAGTGGCAGTTTCACCTGACCGCTGGTGATCAGGCCAGTGGTACGAGCAGATTCGTCATCGAACCGCCGGTCGATCCCATCCCCGACCAGGGCGCTGTTGTCCTGGCGATGAGCGGAGCACTGCCGCTGCTGGCCGGGCGGGTCCTGCGGCGTCGGCGCAGCCCGTCATAGCTTGCGCGGTATGAGAATGTGCTATGGGGCCCGGCGGTCATCGCCGGGCCCTTTTCGCGTGTCAGACACAGCGTTTCCCGCCGTTATCAGAACGTCACAATGTGTGCTTGCTACACGTCAGGCTGATACAAAGCTGGCACATTATTTGCGGCTGAGCGATGTACAGCGCACATGACGGGGTATGATTGCGCAAGGTGTCCGAACTACGCCCGCCGCGACTCCACGCGGGAGGCGACTTCTAGCTGAGCAAGGAGGAAAGCAGCGTGAAGAGATCCATCCAACTATCGGGGGTTGTCCTGGCGCTACTACTCATGTGCGTAGCAGCGCAGGCAGGAATCAACGGGCCACTGACCGTCACGGCGAGCAACGCAGAGGGCAAGTGGGCCACGTGGAGCTATGACTGGACCAACGGAGCCAACTTCACGTTGGACGCGCCAGTCCAGTTGAAGTGCACCGATGGTACTATCCTTGGTACCATCAACAGCCTGAGCTGTTCGATGAACTCCGATCCGTTCTTGAATCTTAACTTCGCGGTGAGTGCGGTCGGGACAGCCAACTTCTTCTTTGACACCGGTGAACTTCTCTTTACGACCATCGACGAACCGGTAGCATTTGCCACGGCCGCCACGACCCTGACCGCGGATGGCAACGGCGGTACGTTCACCGGTCTCTTCAGTGGCGGCAAGGCCTATGAGGCGACCTATAACGGCGGCACGGTATTTGCGCAGTTGGATGGTCCGTTCAGCGCCAACCCGTTCTCGAGCAACACCGAGAACGAGCGCGTGCCGCCTCCGCCCGGAGGCTCGGACTTCGTCCCGATCCCGGTGCCCGTCAGCAGCATGAGGGCGCAGTGGAGCTTCCAGCTCACGGATGGGGACCAGGCAAGTGGGACCAGCAGGTTCCAGATCGAGCCGATTCCTGACGCCGGCACGCTCGCCCTTGCGTTCAGTGGCGCTATTCCGCTCCTCGGCGGATTGGCAGCTCGCAGACGCAGAAAGGCGTAGTTGCTCGGCAGGTCGCTTAGTAATGGTACAAAGCAGTGTGGCGTGGGCAGCTTGCTGTCCACGCCACTCTCAGCAAATTCCGACTTCCTAAGAGCGTCGTCTCAGTCTGATGGCCGACTTGGCCCCCAGCGCGGTCAACAGCATTCCCAACGCGCAGAGGGCGGACGGCTCGGGATGAGGCGACAACTTCGTTATGGTGCCATCGACCCCGACGATATACACGGCTCCTGCGCCGTCCAGTATCGGTGGCGCATAGATGTATGTGCCCAGGTTGTAGTACCACTCCAACGCGCCGTCTACGGGATCCAGGCTGCAGAGCTTACCCGGCCAGGCCCCGAAAATGATGCTGCCATCGGTATCTATGGTGGGAGCTGAGTATATGGGTCCGCCCGTCCTGAAGTGCCATATCTCCTGCCCGAGCGCGCTCAGCGCATAGAGATTCATATCCTGACTGCCTACGTAGATCGTGCCATCGGCTCCAATGGCGGGAGCGCAGGTCACCTTGCTCTGCATCTGGAATGTCCAGTTCTGAGAGCCGGTCGCGGAGAATGAATACAGCTTCCCGCTGCTCGACCCGACATACAAAGTCCCATCGTCAGCCACCGCGCAGTTGTATATCGCCGATATGGCGTCGGACTTCCACAGGATCGTGCCGCTCGCGGCGTCGATCGCGTAGGCACGCCCGTCGGTGGCCGTTGCATAGATCGTGGACCCGTCCGGCGCGATGCTTACCCCGTAGCGAATAGCGCCGCCCGTGGTGCAGCTCCACTTCAAGGTGCCGTCAGGGTTCACCGCATAAAGACGCTTATCATCGGCGCCGAAATAGGCTGTCCCCGTGCCATCAACCACGATAGAGCCAGGAGAGGACGAAGCGGTGAACCTGAACGGAGACGACCACTTCTCAGTCCCATCGCTTGTCAGAGCGACGAGCCGGCCCACCGTCCCAACGTAGATCGTGCCGTCCGGCGCGATGGCCGAATTGGACATTATGCCGGCATCCGTCCGGTACATCCACTTGAGCGTGCCTTCGCCGGTGTAAGCATAGAAACACCTGTCGGCCGTGCCGAAGTAGATAGTCCCATCCGCGCCTATCACCGGTGTCGTAGGCGAGTTCGCCGTGATCGACCACTCGTATTCTGGTTCGTGCGTGCTGCTCTTGGCGCGCCCCGTGGACTGAGTGTCATAACGCGTCATCGGCACCTGCGGGGCTGCGGCGGCGGTTGTGCTTAACCCCGACAAGAAGATGACGGCGGCAGCCCATGCAGTGGCAGCCCGGATGTACTTGTACGTGCTTTCGGTGCGTGTGTTCATATCGATCCCTACCCTTTGAACCGTTATGCCAGGCAGACACTCTGCAATTATCGTGCCATAACGCGAAACAGATGAGTTGAAGGTGTGCAATAACTGTGAATAGCAGAGCTTGTGTGACCGTGTGGCGAGGCGCACATTAATATATATGAGCTTATGGATGGGCTGGTGACAGCGGTGAAAGAAGTGTATGCATGGCAGGTTTGAAAGCTGGAACCCGCTGGGTATTTTGCCTGGGCTGGTCATTGTAGCGGGCAACCGTTCGCTGCAAGCATCAATGGACGAATGGTCCATTCTTTCCCAGGAACCCCAGCAGCGAAACGCCTGGGCTCTTAACTGGCGTTTAGCAGGCTGGCGTTCAGACCCGCTGGAAGAGGTCGCAAGCGTGGTCCGGGAAGATGGGCCGGCGGCTGTGCCGCCAAACCTGTCAAAAAAGAAAAGGGCTGAGAAGATTGCGCTTCCCAGCCGCGGCCTCCAAAAACGGTCTGGGTAGGGATCGCTTTGTCGGCCACCTGCATTCTAGTCGGTGCCAGGACAGATGTCAAGTTGCGCCGAGTTGGCTGTCTAGGCGAACCACCCTGCAGACGGTGAGCCCGTAGGATCGGAGCCCGCCCAGCAAAGTCTAGTCGAGGAGGTGGTCTGGTATCGGCTTGGACAGTTGAACGGTCTGTCAGCGTTTGGTAAGGCAATGAAGCAACGAGCATTGGCCTGTCCGAACGTCGCAAAGCGCGCCGGTGCTGCACGCGCTGTGACAGGGCAGTAGTATCAGCAGCACGAAAAAACCATTTCTCTGTATACCTCAAAGGAGGCTATAACAAGATGCAAAGGATTCTGATTCTGGTCTTGGCATTGACCATGTTGATCGCTGTGCCGAGTTTCGCGGCTCGCGTCGCAACG
This sequence comes from Armatimonadota bacterium, assembly GCA_052035525.1. Lineage (GTDB taxonomy): Bacteria > Armatimonadota > UBA5829 > UBA5829 > UBA5829 > DTKD01. The sequence continues at coordinate 26,456 of JBPOHN010000086.1, read as the reverse complement.
ACTCCGATCACGCATGTTGAGCAGGTCTATCAGGCTGTTCCTGCGACCTCCGATGCGAGATGCTTCGCCGGATATTTCCTCGGCACCGACCCGGTCATCAGCGCTGCCCCTGGCATTCTGTGCATTGACCCTGGTTGCCCCGCGTGGTGCAACTTCGTCGCTGCCGCCCAGGTTACCGGGCAGGAATGGACGATCAAGAACGTCACCCTCACCAAGGTGACCCCGCCGCACATTCAGTGCCAGGACAACAATGGCACGCCGATGTTCCCTGAGCACACGATCTGCCAGCAGGGTACGCCTAACATTCGTCTGTGGTGGCCTCTTATGTACGAGCTTCCTTCCACCACATTCACCCTGTCGATTCTCTATGGAACGCCGAACCTCTTCGACGATGACGGCATGGGCCCGAACCCGCCTTCCTGGGTTCACGTTGAGAACTGGGTGTGGCACGTAGACGCTACGATCGAGAGCCTCAGCCTGCTGCTCGAGCTGTTCCACGAGCTGCCGTTCGGCCTCGACGAAGTGCCGCTGGTGAGCGACGAGCCGCTCTACCAGATACTGCAGGCCAAGCTGGCTGCCGCACAGGACGCGTTTGACGTTTGCGATCTGTGCCTGGCCTCCTTCATCCTCGCTGACTTCGAGCTGGAAGTCATGGATGCCTGCATCGACGTATCGCCCGCGTTCCCGAACCCGACCGGACCTGGCACGGGTATCGCGAACAGCGCCGAGAACCCGGCGTGCTGCAAGCTGCTCATCGACGTCGAGTACATTCTTCAGACCACTGGCATCGGCCAGCCGAAGAAGTAATCGGCCCCCGGCTTAGCCGGGTGTCTATGTTCCTTGGGGAGCCGGTACCCCGGCTCCCCCCAACTAGAGAATCTATCAATTCAGTCCACTGGACTACGAGTTTCTGAGCTTTCACCAAGGGGCCGTGGGGAGACAAGCAAGAACCACCTACACAGGTCGAGGCATTAGACGGAGAGAGAACAGTGAATGTCAAACGATTCATTCTTCTGATCAGCGCCGTTATCGGCTTGGGCATTATGTCCTGCGCCGAGGCCGCCGTTCCGGCGACACTACACTACAAGATAAAGCTCAAGTCGGAATCTTTTGGCGACATGGGCACCCGTGAGGTATGGATCAAAGGCAAGGACATGCGCTGCGATATGAAGAGCGCAAGACTGCCGATCACGGTGATCAAAAATAGCCAGGGCGTGTTCCTGATCCATCCCTGGCAGAAGATCGCGGGCAAGTACCCCGCGGGTACTCCCCGCGGCAATCCGACCGCTCTACTGCCGGGACCGACAGGCTCGACCAAGGTCTTTCTTAGCCACGTCAAGGCGAAGAAGCTGGCAAACGAGAAAGTCGGCAAGCAGTTGTGTGAAGTGTACTCCTATACAGAGCCGACTACCAAGAGGTTTTGCAAGCTCTGGGTAGACGCGAAGTCCAGGAAGCCCGTCAAACTCTGGATGAAGGGCAAGCACAAGACCGTAGACACGATGGTCGCCACATATACTGTGTTCGAAGAAGGAGTCAAGGTTTCCGACTCTCTCTTCGAACTGCCGAAAGGCTATGAGATCAGACCCATGCCCGACCAAAGGGTTGCGACTGCAATGAAGAAAAAGCCGTATCAGACCAAGCCGGGCAGCTAGCTCGGGCTTACCAGCGCTCAAGCCGGTGTTCTGCAGGAGCGACAACTGCTGCAGTGACACCGGCTCCGGCGCGTCTGAACGCAAAAGGGGGCAAATTCAGGCAATGACACGCATCAATACGTCCGCGTTTCTCATCCTCGGGCTCGCGTTTGCAATCATCTCACTCGCCGCGCAGCCTAAGAAGACCACTACTACACGCCCGGCCAAACCGGCAGCGGCAAAGTCATCCAGCGCGAAAAAGCCTGCCCCGGCAGCCAAGCCCGCCGCTTCGGCAAAGGCGGTTACGCCGGCCAAGCAGCCCGCCAAACGCCCCACCGCCCTGGAACTGCTCTATACAGCCTCCGCAGGCGGCCAGATCAGGTCCTGCAACTGCACCAAGTTCCGGTTCGGTGGTTACGGGCGCGAGATGACGCTGCTTAAGTCGATACGGGCCAAGTCCCCTGATGTGGTGCTTGTCGAAGGTGGAGACGTCTGCGGCGACACCGGTTTTCAGGCCGAACTCAAGGCAAAGGTAGCTGCAAAGGCGCTCGGTCTTCTCAAATACGATCTGATAGTGCCCGGCGAGGCCGAACTCGGCGTTCGCGGCGTTCGTTATCTCGATAAGCTCAAGTCCCTGAAGGCTCCGCTGGTCTGCGCCAATCTGCACAAGATGGGTGAGGACAAGCCGCTGTTCCGGCCTTACGCCATCGTCAAGACTACCGGCGGACTGCGGGTCGGCCTGATCGGTCTCGTCGGCCAGTCCGTATGCGATCCGTGGCTGCAGACTTCATTCGGCGAGACAGTCAAGCTGCCGTCCAAGGCGCTTCCGCCCATCATCAAGCAAATCCGCCCGCAGTGCGACCTGGTTGTGGTGGTCTACCACGGAGTCATCCAGCCAGAGGACGAACTGGCGAAGGTGAGCGGCGTGGACCTCATACTGGCCACGCACAGACACACGCAGGACAGGCTGTTCCCGTCCAAGGAGTCCAACATAGTGTCTGCCCCCGTTGAGAAGATCGGGAAGACTTTCCTGGTCAAGTCGGAGACCTCTACGAACTGGTGCCTGGGCCGCCTCAGCCTGCAATTGGGCCCGGACGCAAAGATAAAGTCGGTGAAGCACAACCTGATGTATCTCGACCGCACATACGACGAGGACCCGGAGATGGTCAGGATCTACGACGCCTACAATGAGGACGTCAAGACGGCGGTGTTGGCCAGCTCGGCCGCGTTCAAGAAGCAGGCAGAGGCGCTGCTTGAGAAAAGGGGCCTGAACCTCGTCGAGATGCGAAAGCGACTGCATAGGACCAACTACGCCGGCGCGGCGGCCTGTGCCGAATGTCATCCGGAGATAAGCCAGATCTGGTCTGAGTCGCGGCACGCCCGCGCTGCCGAGACACTGCGCAAGACTAAGCAGGAGTTCGATCCTGAATGCGTGCGCTGTCATGTTACCGGAGCGATGAGCCGCGGTGGCTTCAGCAATATGAAGGACACGCCCCAACTGGCCAATGTGCAGTGCGAGGCCTGCCACGGACCGGCCGTTGAGCATGTTGCTGCTCCGGCCAAAGGGTTCGGAAAGGTGCACGAGGAAACCTGCCGTTCCTGCCACACCGACGAACGCACGCCCGATTTCGATTTTCCAAGTGCCTGGGCGAAGATTATGCACTAGCAGCGCGCGAAAGGTGTGTGAACCCCCCTTCATCCCCCCTTCGTAAGGGGGGAGTCAAAGCACTCGTGTTGCTACACCCCTTCGTATCGTAAGGGGGTAGTCAAAGCACTCGCGTCGCTGCACGCTCTTGTAAGGGGATTGAGGTTCGCCTCCTTGCTGAAGGAGAACCGTCGTTCCCGCCTTCCTACGAAGGAGAAGTGAAGCACTCCCGCCCTTACGCAGAGAAGTGAGACACTCCCCTCCTTACGAAGGAGGGGCCGGGGGAGGTTGTTTGGACTGTCCTCCTGCTTCGGCTTCCCGGGCGCTCGGCGAAGATCATGCACTAGCGGCTAGCCAAAGGTGCGAACCCCCCTTCATCCCCCCTTCGTAAGGGGGGAGTCAAAGCACTCGTGTTGCTACACCCCTTCGTATCGTAAGGGGGGAGTCAAAGCACTCGCGTCGCTGCACGCTTCGTACGGGCAGAGTTGACAGACTCGCTCGCAGCGCCCCTTTGTAAGGGGGGATCGAGATCCGTGTGCTTGGGGCGGTTCGTTGTTTCCAGGGCGTAGAAAAGCCCGCCCGGGTTGCCGGGCGGGCATTCGCTTGTCAGTCGGATCCGCGCTCAGCGCGTGGATCGAGGTCTCAGAACCGAACTCTCCGCCTCCATAAGAGAGCGGCTAGTGGACCGCATCCTGTCAGCAGGACCAGAGCGCTGGTTGGCTCCGGCACTGCCCCTACGGTCACTAAGCCCTCGACGTATGGGCACGTGAAGTACAGGTCATCGTAGAAAAGCGCCGTAAATGCCTGTGACTTCGGTTCGGCGCTGAAGACGGCCTCGAAGCCCTCGAGCTGGGATCCGGCCGGCACTGCGTCGGTCAGGTGCATCCAGGTTATGAAGTGTGGTTCGCTCGTGTCCACGGACCACCCTTCGGGAGTGACTGTGCTCAACACCTCGCACGCCTCGTCCACCTCAATGGTGAAAACCCAGAGAGAGTAGTAAGACGCAGAACTGGTGTTGCGCACAGTGTATGTCCAGGAGTTCGTGCCGGGCAAGCCGGGGGACGCATACACCTCGGCGCTCCACGCCTCGGCCAATGCAGCCGAACATAGCCCGAGCCCGACCGCCAGCACGACAGCGGCCGTAAGCAACGCTCGCATATTACTTTGTCCTCCTTGTGCTGGTTCGCCCGGCAGTACACGGAGTGCATACGCCGGGGCTCGAGCGCTGGCTGCTCAATGGACTCGGAACTGCATCCACGTTTCCGTGGATAGACGCCGGTCCACGTGCCTGTCAACACGTGAATCGACAAGACAGATGAGTGTGCAAGATATGTGCCAACTTCCGCCTGAGTTTGGCAATTAGACGTAAGAAGTGTCTGAAGCTGAGCCGCAGTTATGGTTCAGCTTGTAGCGGCGTCAACAAATCATCATAGAGCAGGGTTTGTGCGGTTGTGCTGCGGGTATACTGATGACGCTTTGTGCCAGGCGGGCATTAACCCGTCACGGGCGCACGAACCCATATCTGCTGCATAGACCAACTTCTTGAAGTTGTCTAAGGAGGACGATTTCCCGATGCACCGTCTGATGAGGTATTCTGTTGTCGCTCTTATGCTCGTGCTTGCCGCGCTTCCTTGTGCGGCAAGCCCTATCGTTGGGCCGGAGACTCGTATATGCCCGGTCTTTGATGCCGCGCCAGGCAATCAGGACAGCATCGAGATCGCCGCAGGAGCGAATGGCTATCTCGCCGTCTGGCGTGACACGCGAGGAGGCCAGTCCGACATCTTCGCCTGCAGGCTGGACGCTTCAGGCGCGATTATGGACCCCGCGGCCATACCAATCTGCCAGAACCAATCCGAGCAGACAGATCCCGCCGTCGCGTGGAACGGCACCGAATACCTGGTCGTCTGGGGTGATCGCAGACTGGGCGCGCAGCATATATACGGAGCCCGCGTCACCGCCGACGGCGTTGTGATAGACCCTCAGGGCATTTGCCTCTCTGGAACTGCCGGGTCGCAAGCCTATCCCAGAGTTGCCAGCAACGGCCGCAACTGGCAGGTTGTCTGGCAGGATTCCAGAGGCGGCTCGCTGGACATCTACGGTGTTTCCCTTGCCGGGAACGGCATTCTGTCACGAGTCACGGGAATCGTCACTCAGCCCGGCAGCAATGAAGAGACCCCGGACATCACCCACAATGGGGCAACTTACATCGTCGTCTGGCGCGACTACCGCAACATCGCTTCCACGGACGCTGACATCTATGGCTGCCGCGTAGCCAACAACGGCATTCGAATGACAGGGGATTACCTCATTTCCTGCGACTCGACAGGCGTTAGCGGCAGCCCGCGAATGCAGTCGGCCCCGCGAGTCTGCTCCCTCGGTTCCAACTGCATGGTCGTGTGGGAGGACTACCGGGGCGACGGTACCACGTGTGACATCTACGGCTCTCGCATCACTTCCACCGGAATCGTGCTCGACAGAAACGGCATCGTGATCGCGTCCGGGACGGGAGACCAGGAACTGCCGGCTGTGGCGTTCGACGGCAACAGGATCCTGGCCGTATGGCGCGAGCGGTCCACCCGCAATGTGCGCGGGGCACGAATCAGCACCGCAGGCAGCGTCCTCGATCCTGCAGGAGTGACCATCTACAATGGCTCAGCCGGCTCCAGTGGACTTGGCATCTGCAGGCGCCTGACCGGAGGCTTCATTGTTGGCTGGAACAACCTGAGCCTGGCCGGAAATGACACGTTCATTGCGGGAGTGCCCGCCAGCGGATTGGTCACGCCCTCAACGGGAACAGTCGTATCTCTCGGTCAGAAGTGCCAGTCGGACTACTCGGTTGCAGATAACGGCAGTGAGTATGCCGTTGTCTGGAGTCAGGACGTAGGTGGCAAAGAGTGCATCATGGGGGCCAGGGTGGCCTATGACGGCACCGTGCTCACAACAACTGCCATCAACATCACCGGCTTCGTCTACTCCGGCAATCAAAGCCAGCCGAGCATTGCCTGGAATGGATCGCACTACCTGCTGGTGTGGTGCGGCAATGAGACATATCAGGAGACCAACCTCGATATCAGGGGACTTCGGCTCAATGCCGGCCTGACTCCACTGGACCCCGCGCCGATTGCTATCTGCACCGCAGTCGACATCCAGCAGGCCCCGTGCGTGACGTCGAACGGCAGCGGTTTTCTGGTTGTGTGGCAGGACTCACGCAACGCGCTTGCCCCGTACTACTTCACGGACATATACGGGGCGATCGTGAGCGCCACCGGCAGTGTTACGGCAGTGTCCGGCGCGATAAGCATGTATACGGGCAACCAGGCTAAGCCGCGGGCTGCTTCAGATGGCACCGACTACTTCGTAGTATGGGAAGACTATCGCTTCGGCTATCCTCTCATCTATGGCGCAAGGGTTACGTCTGCCGGCGCGCCGTCTCCTGCCGTCGGCATTCCAATGCCGGCCACCTCCACGAACCAGACCAACCCGTTCATCCTGCATGGCGGCGGCAACTACCTGGTTACGTGGTCCGACGGCTATAGGATTGCCGGATGCCGCGTCAACTCCAGCGGTACCGTCATCGATGTTTCAGGTATCAACATCGATAGCGGAAGTACCGCGAAGGCGCGTCCATCCACCTGCTGGGACGGGGCCGGCTTCCAGGCAGTGTGGGAGGACTACCGGTCGCAGCTTGCGGGCAACTCGGACGTTTACTATACGACCCTGAGCCCGACGGGAGTAGTCAGCGGTGATCCGAAGCCGGGCCTGGTGGCCGATCTGACGCCCCAGACCGCTCCCAGGGTTTTTGGCAATTCCAGCGATGGGGTGCTCTTCTACACCCGTGTTGAGGGCTACATCAACAGTCTGTGCGTGGCACCCCTCGCGCAGCAGGGCGCGCCGACCGATGTGGCGACCATATCCGCAGCCAAGCTGATGGCGCCCGGGACGAACGTATGCCTGCGCGGCAAGATCGTCACTGCCGTGTTCCCCGGCGGCTTCTACGCGGAGGAAGCGGATAGAACCAGCGCCATCCGCGCAATTTCCACCGCGACGGTGAATGTCGGGGACGTGGTGGACGTCACCGGTTATCTCGGCATATTCGACGGCGAGAGGCAGATCGTGACCGGCACCGTGCAGGCACTGGGCGTGGCCTCCGAACCTTTGAGGCCGTTCGGGATACGCGGCGATATGCTCGGTGGAGCGCCCCTGAGCAGCCTTGTGCCAGGCATCACAGGCGGACGCGGGGCGAACAACCTGGGCCTGCTGGTCAAGACCTGGGGAAAGGTCAGTTCCCTCGGCAGCGGATACTTCTATCTGGACTGTGGCGCCGGCACCAGCGTTAGGGTGAAATCCGGCGGGCTCGTGCAGCCGGCAGTGGGCGCTGCGGTCAGCGTTGTGGGCATCAGCACTTGCGACGTGACCAGCGGGGCCATCTGCCGTGCCATTCTGCCTCGAACGCAGGCCGACATCGTGATCGCCAAACCTGCCAATTGACATTCGCCCCAACCGGGGAGATAATGCACGTGAACATTGACACACCGCCACCTGCTTGGAAGAGCAGGCGGCGGACCCGTGATGTCCGCATGTGACACGCGTCAACTACGGCAGAGCGGGGTATAAACACCGTAGAGTATCTGACTCGGCACTTTGCCAGTTCTCGTGGATCCGAACCCATAGCATTCCAGGATGGGTCGAAGGGGGCGATAGGCGTGTCAGTCGTAGATGCCGCGATGACGCGGGAAGTATTAAGGGATATATCCAAGCGTCCGGTGGATATTGGTCAGTTAAGTGTTCACGTGACACATGGAGTAGTCTACCTCGGCGGCCGCGTCCAGAAACTGAGGGGCTACCACCAGGATGTCGATCTGCACGAGGAGATGAACATGATAGTTCGGCTCCTGAAGCAGAAGACCGGGATAAGAGACGTGTGCTGCGAAGTCGAATTCGGAGAGCCACCGCTGGCCGAACGACTTGCGCAGAGGAGAAGGGGCTACTACATGTGAGCCTCCGCCGCGGCGGGCAGGGCAGTCAACCGCCGCCAGAATGCTAATCTCGCAAAACAGACTCCCTCCGCGTGCTGAGCAGGGGTCTGTTTTGCACACATAGACAGACTGGGCGCGAATTTGCGTTCGCGTCCCGCGTGGTCACCATCCGCTGACAATACTCCCCCATAATTATAAGACGGCGAGAAGGCCATTTCTGTACATCAAAATATTGAAACTTCAGTTAAATGTTGTTCACAGGCGAACGCCAGTCGGAAATCCAAGCTCAAGAGTCGAGTCCGGGAGTCCGGTTTGGCGGGCTTGCTTACTGTTTTGGGTTGATGTCTATCGTCTTCTCGTTGCGGTAGATCACAAAGCCGGGCGCGGAGCCGCGGGGCTTGTGGACGTATTTGCGCTGGGTGTAGTCGATGGGCACCAGCGATGAGTGCTTCGCGTCGCAGTTCGTCGCGGCAATCTTAGCGGCCTGCAGCAGGATAGGGCGGGGAACCGGAGGCTTCCGGCCAGCCATGCGTATGATCACGTGCGCCCCGGTGATCTGCCGCGCGTGCAGCCACGTGTCGTTCGGGCGAGCGACTTTCTGGGTCAGATAGTCATTGGAGGTCGAGTTCTCGCCGTATAGAATCTCCCATCCCTCCGGCGTGTTCACCCGCCGTATCCGATAGCCCGCGAACTCCGCCTCCTGCTTCTCGTGCGATACCTCTTGCCGAAGCAGGCCCGCGCTGGTCAGTGACGCCCGCAGGTCCCGGAGCGCCTCGACCGTCTTTGCCTTCTCGGCGTCCTCCAGGGCCGAAGCCAGAAGCGCTGTCTCCTCTCCGATCTGGCCCAGGCGGGACTCCGCGGCAGCCGCCGAGTCGCGCGCCTTGCGATAGCGCTTGAAATAGCGTTCCGCGTTTGCCTGCGGTTCCAGCTTCTCGTCCAACTCGATCTCGATTTCCGGCATATCCGGGTCGAAGAAGTCCGCCAGAGTGACCGACTTCGCGCTCCTTTCGACCAGATGCAGGTTCGCTAGCAGTATTTCCCCGAGCTGTCTGTAGCGGTCCGCCTTGCGCGCTTCCTCCACCGTGCGCTGGATGGACTTGAGAGTCTGCTTTCTGGCGGCCATGGCGCGGCGGATAGCGGTGACGGTCTGCGCTCGTTCCTCGTCAAGCTCAGTCCGCGTGATAAGGCTTCTGAACAGCGCATCCAGCGCTTCGTTGATGGAGGCGCGCGGATGCTGTTGTGATGCGGGATACTGCACGGAGGGCATCGGATAGACGATCCGCGCGGCGCCGCGCTCGTCGGTTATCATCACGGGCTCATACGCGCCCCGGCCAGCCATTTCGCCGAGCGCGATGATCTCGTCCCGCACTTTGTCAAGCGACACGGCTCCATCGAGAGCGGCACGCAGCACGATCTCGTCGGCGAGGAACGGTCCGAAGCCGCTGAAGGTGTTCATTAGCCACTGCTTCACGGTTGCGGCGTCCGGTTGATCGTCAAAGCGGCAGAGTTGGTTGAATGTCGCCGCCGTTACCTGTCGTGGATCGACCTTTGGTTCTCCGGGGGGCATGATGTATTCCCGCCCGGGTAGGACCTGCCGGTAACGGCTGACGGATGCGCCCACGTGCTTGGCTGCGCCGAGGATCTTGCCCTCCGAGTTCACCAGGATCAGGTTGGAGTGTTTGCCCATGATCTCAAGCACGAGCGTCAGCGTGCCGTGCTCGGACGAGGTGAGCTCGAAGTGGAGGACGCGGTCCATCTGCACCTGCCTGATGCCGGAGATAAAGGCGCCGGAGCAGTACTTGCGCAGAACCATGCAGAAGTTGGGTGGTTGGGGTAGGGGCTTTGGCGCGCTGGAGGTCAGGTAGACCCTCGGAAAGCGGGCATCGACGGATATGAAGAGCAGATAGGTGTGGCCGGGCCCCCGCACTTCGAGTAGTACGTCCGTGTCGCTCGATTGGCGGATCTTCTGAATCCGGCCTCGCAGGATTGTCTGTCTCAGCTCATCGGCCACGGCCGCGAGCAGGAATCCGTCGTAAGTCACTGGCTATTAGCTTTCGTTGTAGTTGCTGTTGGAGGACACTGCCTCTATGCTTTGGATACCCACTCCTTGTAGCGCGGCGGATAGAACCGCCAGAGCTTGTCGGTTGCGACTTTGATGCCTATGCGCGGGCGGGCGACGATCTCTCCAACGTCAGTGCCATCATCGAGCAGATAGAGGCGGTCGCCCAGCAGGTCCTCGCCGCTGTAGGACACATCTATGCCCATAGCGGCTGTGAGTTTTCCGGGGCCGCTGCAGAGCTGGTGCAAAGGCAGATTGCTTCGATTTCGCTTCATCAGTTCGATTCCCTCGAGCGGCTGCAGTGCCCGGACCAGGGCCGCTCCCGCGGTGCCGTCCGGGTGTGTGACTACGTTGATACACGAATGGCAGCCGTAGATGAAGTAGACATAGGCGTGCAGCGGTTCGCCAAACATCGGCTCCGTGCGGGGCGTCCTGCCGCGCGTTGAATGAGCCGCCGGGTCGCCCTGTATGTATGCTTCGACCTCGACGATGCGGCCGGATATTCTGCCCTCCGGCGTTTCGTGCACGAGGATCTTCCCCAGAAGCGTTTTGCTCGCCTCTATCGTATCCCGCCTGTAGAACTCGCGATCAAGCTTTCTCATCCTACCCTCAAGCGTACAGAGAGGCTGGGAGGAAGTCAAGGGCTGAGAGTGGAGAGGGCGTGCCGGCACGTCTTGTGCTGTAAGTTGGGTCAGGGTCAGGGCAGAAGGCTGCGGATGCGGTCGTCGAGGGCGGCCTGATCCTTTGCGAACGTTTCGAGCGCCGAGATGGACATGAGGTCGTCTATGGGCGCGCCCGGCCACTGCGATAGATCGGGAATCTTGCCATGCGCCTGTATTGCCCTGCGCTCTTGGTCGGACCATCTGCGGAAGAGATTGATGCCGTGCTCACTTGCCAGACGAGCCAGCGCATTGCCATCAGGCAATTGGTCCGCCTGGCCAACGGCGTCCTCGACAAAGGCGATGAACTCCTCGTCGATCTCCCAGAGCGTATCGAGCTGTATAACCGTGCCTAGGCCTGTGGCAGAAAGCTCAACTTCAAGCTCTTCGGCGCGCCTCGGGCGAATGTCGGATTTCGAGACGTCCATAGCCAGGTATTCCTCGGCAACTTTGGGCGGCATGGTGAAGACATCGACGCCAGCGAGCACGGGTACCTGAGCCCCGCTGCGCATACTGGCTGCTATCTGCAGCGTCGGGACGCCTTCGTAGGCCCTGCGGATCGACTTGACCGCCTCGTCGCTTGCCAGGGTCGCTTTCTCGCCTACATTCGCGGGGTCGCCAAGCCCGTTTTCCTCCACCAGTGAGTTAAGCCTGCCGAGAAAAACATTAGCAAACATAGGCTTGGAGAAGCGTGCGGCCAGGTAGTTCTGTCTGGCGGAGAAGCCGAGCGTATAGTTGATTGGGATATCCTCGGCTGAGAGAATTCTGGTTGCGATGTAGCCGTCGGGCGTCAACGGGACCTTGACGTAGAACATGTCGGGCTCGATTGCGTGGTAGCGGCGCGCGAAGATGAGGGTCTGCTCGATATCGAAGGCCGTGTCGGGGTGAAGCTCCACGCTTACGTGTGCCCCGAGTTTCCGCACGAGGGTGAGCGCGAGTCTGGCATTGGCGAGAAACGCGAGTTCTATTACGAGATCCTGCTCCGAAATATCGGGCCGGATCGCTCGTATCTCGCGCGCGGATTGGGTGATCACCTCGTCCAAGGCGCCCGTCTGCACGACCTGGTTGACCAGCGTGTTGTTGGTCGTCAGCGCCTCGATCTCGCGCGAGAAAACCTTGCTCGCGGCGGCAAGGTCGCCAGTATCCAGCCACAGCCGCGTACCGGCCTCGCGGAGCCAGCGGAATTCCTCCCGGCTGCTGAACTCAGTCTTTGCAGGACCATCGTAGCCCTGCAGCGCGAGTTCGCGCACCACACGCGCGACTTCAGGATCGTCGTGCACGTTGACCTGCATACTCATGGCAACACCCCCGGCTCTGCGCTCGTGCTTCCCCAGTTCAGGGTGCCGCAGGCGCAGTCAGAGTCATAATTGACAGCATTCTCATCTTCTCAAACTGCATTCCGCCGCATCGAGCGGCATACCTCCCTCGTTTGGGCCGGTAACGTGTGCGGGAAACCATGCAATTAGCGAAACATTTTCGGAGAGTGGATGATGAGCCAAGTGACCGACCGGGAGACAGAGAAGGCGATCATGCAGTACATCATGAACGACTCGCGCGTGGACGACCGGGAGATAGATGTGCACGTGGAGGAAGGCACCGTCTATCTGACAGGGAAGGTCGACAGCGCCGCGGAGAGGCAGGCAGTGGAGGAGGACGTGCAGGCGGCGGCGCACGTCGAGAGCTGCGTGAACCAGATCACGCTGCGCAACTACGTCGAGCGCAGTGACGCAGAGCTCAAGGAGGCGGTGAAGCACGCGCTTATGCGTGACGCCTCGGCGGACGCAAGCCAGATCGAGATCGGCGCCAGCAACGGTGAGGTGCTGCTCAGGGGGCAGGTGGACAGCTACGCTCAGAAGAAGGCGGTCGAGGATGTGGTCTGGTGGACGCCCGGCGTGACGAATGTTGTCAGTCGTCTGCAGGTAGGGGCGGAGGCCGCTGTGCCGGAGGACTTGAAGGATTAGGCTGCCTGCTTGCCGAAGGTCAGATGAGGGGCGCCCGACGCACACGTGTGGGAAAAGCCGATTCCTCACTTCATTCGGAATGACGGGGTGGTGCTCGGAATGACGGTGGTGAGCTCGTTAGGGGTGGCGTAGGGCGCAAGGCCAGTTATGTGTTTGGGCGATCTTGTTTGCGAGTTTGGCAGCGTGGTGGCTGCTCTGCTGATTGTGCTTGATCCTCTGGGCGCGATGCCGATGATGATCAGCCTGGGCAGCTTCGCGGGCAACAGCAACGCAAGAAAGCTGACTCTGCGCATAGTGGCTGGCGCGACGCTGCTGCTGCTCTTCTTCACGGTTGCCGGTACCTGGGTGCTGCGCCTGTTTGGCATAACCCTCAGCGATATGCGTATCGGCGGCGGGTTGCTGCTGCTGATCATCGCTCTGAAGATCGTTGTCGGCGGACGCTTTGGCCACGACGGCGAGGAATCGCACACGGGGCTGGTGGTGCCGCTGATATCGCCGATGATTGTGGGGCCCGGGGCGATTACGGCGGCGGTGGTACTGGCCCGAATCCACGGGGTCTGGCTCACGGCCGGCGCTGTTGTGGCGGCGATGCTGATCTCGCTGGTGCTGTTTCTCTCGTCTCGATTCATCCACCGCCTCATTGGTGACGCCGCTACGGACCTCATCAGCCGGGTGATGGGCGTGTTTATTGCGACCATCGCCGTCTCATATATGCGCGTGGGGATCCTTGAAATGATCCGACTGGCCAATGTGCGATAGCCCCGTCCGTGTTGTGTTGGATACCAACGTGTTTGTGGCGGCGTATTGGGCCCCGAACAGCGCCTCGGCTATGCTCATCCAAGCATGCATCGATGGGGCTGCCAGAGCAGCCTACACCCGCGAAGCAAGGCGCGAAGTCGAGCACATTCTGCGGCAAATCAGGCTGCCCGAGCGCTATTTCGACTATCTGGAGCAGTACTGGAGCGCGGCGGAACTGGTCGCGGCTCGCAGGGTGGACGACATACCCGTGGATGATCCTGATGATCGGAAGTTTCTTGAAGCGGCGGCGGGCGCGAACGCCGACTTCCTCGCCACTAATGACGACCACCTGTTGAGCGTGGGTTACGTCGGCAGGACGGAGATCCTGTCGCCCGGGTCACTGGCGAAAATCCTGAACCTGCAGCGGCAGATGTGACCTGCTACGGCAGTTCGGCGAGAAGAACGCAGATCTTGTCCTCAACGGCCGTGGCAGCTGATTTCGGGCAGAGCTGGTTGTTGAAGATGATCGAGAACACAAGTTGCTCGCCCGATTTCGTGGTCACGTAGCCTGACAGCGACACCACTTTGGCCAGCGTGCCGGTCTTGGCCCTCACGTTCTTCTCGGCAGCGGTGCCTTTCATCCGATAGGCCAACGTGCCGTCTACGCCGGCGATGGGAAGAGCGTCGATGAGAAACTTGCCGTGCTCAGTCTTGTGCAGTGCGGTCAGCAGCGTTACCAGGTTGCGCGCCGAGATGCAGTTGAGCTTGGAGAGGCCGGAGCCGTCCACTATCGAGAGCGCGCTCATGTCCAGACCGTAACCCTTCAGCACTTCCTTCTCGACTTCCACGCCCGCCGCGGATGATCCCTTGCCGCGGGCGACAGCGCCGATCGTCTTCAGAAGCACCTCAGCTATCAGGTTGTCGCTGGGCTTGATCAACAGCCGGATTATCTCCGACAAAGGCGGCGATGTGTGTGAGCAGAGAAGCTTGTCGTCAACTACGGCCTTGCCCGACCTGACACTGCCCGAGATGATGATGCCCTGGTCCGCTAGAGCGCCGGCGAAGACGCAGCCCGCGTAGAGCTGGGGCTCGCTCATAGTCACGGGCGCTTCCCGCCTCGTCACCTGCGCGTCCACCGGAATGCTCCCGCCGACCTGGACGACGTTCTGTCCCAGAGGACGACGGACCCAGATCGTCTTGCGAGAGCCCGCGGCCCCGGTGGTGGCTGTGTCTGTGACGGCGAGGTAATCGGTCTCGGGAACAAGGCTTACCTCGGCTTTGGCGCCAACTTGCTTAGCGGGACGAACGAAGACCGCGACAGTGTTTCTGTTGAGATTGAGAGCGCTGATCTCGGCGGAGTAGTAGTAGGGCAAGCCCTCCCAACTCCAGCCCCAGCCGAGCCGCTGACCGTCGAAGAAGGAATCATCAACTATGATATCTCCCCTCACGAATGTGATTCCGGCGGCCTTTACCTGCTTTGCGAGGTCTTCCAGGTCGTCGGTCGCAAGCACGGGGTCACCACCGCCCTTGATGATGATGTCGCCTTGCAGGGTGTTCTTGTGGATTCGGCCGCGCGCATAGACGTTGGTCTTGTACGTGAAATCCGGGCCGAGCTTATCGAGCGCGGTCGCCGCCACGAGCAACTTGAGGCTGGAGGCCGGAGTCAGCACGGTGTCCGCGTTGTGCTCGTAGAGGGTGGTGTCCGTCTTGAGCGATCGGATCATTACGCCCTGGATGCCGTGTTCCAAAGCGGGGTCTTTGAGCAGTGCGTCGATGCGCTCCGTCAGGGTCTGGCACTGCAAAGGGCCTGCTAACAGGAGCAGCAGAGCGAGGAGGAGAAGAGAGCGTTTGCTAGTCATGGTATTTCCGTCATAATGCAAGTCTGTTATAATTGGCTTATGCCACGTATAGACGAAATCCTTGCTCATCCCCTTGAAATGCCTCTGCGCATGCCCTTTGAAACAGCCTATCGACGGGCCACCACATCCCCGACAGTGATCGTAGAACTGCGCGCCGGTGATGTGGTAGGTTACGGCGAGGCTACGCCCGTCCGGCAGGTGACCGGTGAGGACGTGACAACCGTAACACACGATATAAGAACGGCTGCTGAAGTCCTGGTCGGGGCCGAATTGAGCCAGTTCCGGCTGTCAGCGAGAAAGCTGGTGGAAGCACTTCCACAAGGCAAATCGGCAGCGAGCGGTGTCGAGATTGCTATGCTCGATGCCTACTGCAAGAGCTTGGGGATTCCTGTCTACTCCCTCTTCGGCGGTGCGCCGATCCGCATCGAGACGGACGTCACCGTGCCGATCTGCGAACCGGCACGGGCGAAGGAGATCGCTATAGAGATGGGCGAGCAGGGGTTCAGGCTCTTCAAGGTAAAGGTCGGCAAGGACCAGACAGAGGACATGGCCCGGGTGCTCGCCATGAGCGAGGGCGCGCCTGGCTGCTCGTTCGTTCTGGACGCGAATCAGGGCTATACTCCTCAACAGGCAGTGGATTTCACGAACGCTGTGGTGGATAGAGGGCTGAATGTGAGGCTTTTGGAACAGCCGGTGGACGCAGCGGACCTGCAGGGGATGCGCTACGTCACGCAGCATACCAGCGTGCCGGTGTTTGCCGATGAGTCTGCCCAAACGCCCGCAGATGTGCTGCAGGTGGTGAAGTATCAGGCTGCTAACGGCGTCAATGTGAAGCTCATGAAGGCGGGAATGATCGGCGCGCTGACGATCAGTTCCATCTGCCGCGCCGCGAAGATGGACCTGATGCTGGGCTGTATGTTGGAGAGCGCCATCGGGCAGGCGGCCGCAGTTCACGTCGCGTGCGGCACGGGCTCATTCAGCGTGTTCGACCTCGATCAGGACTGGTTGGTGAGCGAGCAGCCCGTCAAGAGCAGCGTGAAGCGGACCGGCCCGGTACTACGGCTGACCGGCGGCATCGGCCTTGGCTGCGAGGTAACGGAAGGCTCGTTCGAGCCCTTCCGCAAACGTGACTGACGGCACGTAGCCGAGCACGTCGCGCGCCTTCGATGGGTCGCTCGAGGAATACTTGATATCCCCCAGCTTCGGCGGATCGTAGACCACCTCAACGTCGTGTCCTGCAAGCTGCCTGAGCTGCTCGACAAGCTGGTTCAGGTCTATGGATCGTCCGCCAGAGATGTTGAACACCTCTCCTGCCGCCTGTGGGACAGTGCAGGCCAGGTAGTTGGCTCGCGCGACGTCCTCCACATAGGCGAAGTCCCGCGTCTGCTTGCCGTCTCCGAATATGTGGATCTCCTTACCCTGCAGGATTCGGTCGATGAAAATGGGGATCGCGGCGGCGTATTGAGACTTCGGGCTCTGGCGCGGGCCGAAGACGTTGAAGTAGCGCAGCCGGACGGTTTCGAGCCCGTAGATCTGATGGAAGACCGAGAGGTAGTGCTCCCCGCATATCTTGGTCGCGCCGTAGGGTGAGAGCGGGTGAGGGAGGAAGTCCTCGCGCTGGGGCTTGTCTCCGGTGTCGCCGTAGATCGCGCAGGAGGATGCCATCACGAGGCGTTTGACACCCGCGTCGCGCGCGGCTATCAGCACGTTGAGGGTTCCGTCCACGTTGATCGAATTGGCCCAGATTGGGTCTTCGACAGACTTCGGGTTGGATATCTCGGCGGCGAGGTGGATAACGTAGTCAATGCCCTGCATGGACCTGCTCAGAGCGTCGGTGTCGCGAATATCACCCTCGACGACTGTGATGCTGTCGGCTACGGCGTCCAGGTTCTCTCTGTGGCCCGTGGAGAAGTTGTCGTAGACCAACACATCGTGCCCCTCGTGGACAAGCAGCTCGGTTGTGTGACCGCCAATGAACCCGGCTCCGCCGGTGACCATGAACCTGCTCACGTTATTGTTCCTCCTCTGCCGCTCGTGCCAGGAACGCCTTCTGTGCCTCGCGCGTCATGTGCCGCTTGTCTCCGAACGAGAATACACGTATGGCGGCCTGGGGCTGAATCGGGCAGACGTTTTCGCATATCCCGCAGCCCACGCACTTGTGCTCTTCCACAAATGGCCTCCGAACCCCCTCCACGGTCTTCCAGACAACCGCTCGATATGAGCAGCACTCGTCGCATACGAGGCATTGCTTGTTGGAATTCCATGCGATGCACGCGGAACGGTCGATGACGGCGGTCGCGATAAAAATGTGGTCCTTTTCCTCTACCTCGAACGGCTGAATCGCCTGTGTGGAGCAGACTTGCGAGCACAGATTGCACTGGCGCGTGCATTCGCCGATGCGCGGGACGAGAACCGGCGTCCAGATACCCTCGAACCCGGCCTCCGTGAGCGCAGGCTGCAGGCCGTTGGTCGGGCACACCTTCATGCACTCACTGCAGCGGACACAGCGGTCGTTGAACTCGTCTTCCGGAAGCGCGCCCGGCGGACGGATGAGCGTAGGGCTAGACGTCTTAGTCTTGCCGGTGCGGCTTGTCTTCGCGGCTGCGTTCGTTGCTCCGAGCGCGGCTACTATTACTCCAAGGCCAGCCGCCTGAAAGATGCGCCTGCGACTCAGGTCGAGCTCGCCATGGTAGCCCTGCTTCTGCACTGATGGCACGATTTTGGTGCTCAGGGTAGGGCAGACGGGCGTGCAGGAGTAGCAGTAGATGCATTCTGGCGCGCGATACCCGGTCGGGTCGTCCAGAATAGCGCCCATCTTGCAATCGGGGATGCATTTTCTGCAGGAGGGGCAGGTGGAGGCGACTACCCGGCGTATGATCGAGAATCTGGAGAGCAGCCCCAGGAGTGCCCCGAGCGGGCACAGGTTGCGGCACCAGTATCTGCGCGAGACGGCGTTTGCTGCCAGTATGCCGATCAGCATCGCCGCGGCTACGAAGTTGAAGCGGAAGAAATACTGGACGTCCGAAGGCACGTAGGGAATGCTGATCCCGAGGCCGGCTCTAACTTGCGTCACGATCGGGAAGACGGCGAATGTGAAAGCGCGGGTGATGATCGTGATCGGGTCCAGCAGATAGGCGAGCTGTGAGCCGAACGCGGCGGCTATGAGCATTGCTGCAAGCATGTAGTACTTGATGCGGCGGGACTCGGTGCGCGGCTGCTCGCGCTTGCGGTTTCTGAAGAAGACGGTGTCAGTTGCGTCAAGCGCCGTTCCCAGCGGGCATATCCATCCGCAGAAGAAGCGGCCGGCGAGGATCGTCAGAATTACAATGGGCAGGCCGTAGACGAGCATGATCGTGATGATCTTGCGGGTGGCGATCATTGTCGTCAGGCCCAGCAGTGGATCGATGCGGAAGAAGGTGTCGATCGGCGCCTTTGACGTGAGGACGTTAGCTTTGGCGGCGAGATCGAACTTACCGATCGTCAGCACGAACAGATACAGGAAGGCAAGGAACGAAAGAACCTGCACGACGCGCCGCAGGTTCTGCATTCGGATCGGATTGACTTTGCTATCTTTCATCACTTCTCATCTGCCGGCATAGCTGCCGGCATCTTGC
Organism: Armatimonadota bacterium; assembly: GCA_052035525.1. GTDB lineage: Bacteria > Armatimonadota > UBA5829 > UBA5829 > UBA5829 > DTKD01. The sequence goes on along the minus strand of JBPOHN010000086.1, from coordinate 7,314 downwards.
GCCGCCTGCGCCCAACGTGCTAGGCCTGCTCTATCTTCACTTTCGACAAATCGATCTCGCCGAGGCCCATCTCGTGGGCTAGCTTGATGTGGCTTATCTCTTCGGGCTTCATGCCGAAGAGTGTGGCGCCGTAAGCATCGACCGCGACCGGATCGACTCCCGCCACCACCTGGCCCGCATCCTTCGTCTTGCCGGGGCCTTTCGGGCCGCCGGTTAGCAGGATGCGGTTAGCGTCGAGGATCGTGAGGTCCGGGCGGATGGCCGTGGCGTAGTCGGCGATGCATTGATCTAGCTCATTCTGGTGCCAGGCCTGCCGGTCCCAGTTGCAGCCCATCAGGTTCTTGAGCCCGAGAGTGAGCTTGGTCATCCCGTGAACCTTGGCAATCGGGACGTTGATGAAGACATCGGCCCGAAGCAGCTCCTTCATGCATGTATCTGTCTTCATCGCTCTGCCTTTGGGTATCTCGATGGTCCGATAATCAGATTGGTTCTGGGCAGATGCGACCTCCGCGCCTGCCTTTTCGGCGGCTTCTTGTATTCCCGAAAGTCCAAGCACCATCTCGGCGGGCTTGTCGATGATATGGTCGATCACCAGCACCCGGCCGGCGCCCGCTTCTCTGCACATCTTTACGATCTCGGCAACCACCTGTGGATTCGTGGTGGCGCACATCTCAGCAGGTTGGTTCCAGGCGATGTTCGGCTTGACAACCACGAAGTCGCCTTTCTTGACGAGCTTTGCTATGCCACCAAGCGCCTGGACGGCGGCACGAGTGAGCTTTGCAGGGTCTTTTCCTGATGCTACCGCGAGCGTCTTTTCATCGAACCTTGCGGCCCTCGGAGCGGTTGGTGCAGCCTGGGCGTTGTCTTTGTCTGAGGCGCATCCGCCAATGGCGAATGTGGCGCCGATACCGGCCACCGCGCTAAGGAACTCTCTTCTGTCCAGCTTCTTCATTTCTCACCTTTGACGCTCTGGCGCACTTCACGCACAGGCCATCTCCTCGCCTGCGTGGTCCGGAAGCGGCACCGTAGAAATGCCTGAAACACAACACTCTCTTGCAGGAGGGACACGCGCTGCCGGTGCTGATCCTGGCACCGCACTCATCACAGAAGAACGCTACGGGTTTCGATCTCAACTACACTTTCTTTCTTATCGCCTGCGCGAACGCTTCCACATCCTTCGTGGATTTGGCGGCGGGATAGTACGCCGATAGCGTCACGAAGTAGCTGCCCATCGCATAGTAGCCCGTCACGTTGGGCTTGGTCACCACGAAGCCGGTGTAGTGCTTGGTCGTTCGCAGCTTCCCGCCGCGCTCCTTCGCCCAGTACTTCACGAAGTCTAGTGCCGCCTTCCTCGACTTCATCGTGTGCACGGTGACCTCGATGAACTCCTTGTCTCGCTGATACATCTGCCGGGCGACATCCACAACGCCACGGCTCGTGTATTGCTCATAACCGCCGTTATAGACCTTGGAGACGTCAACGCCTTTGCCATAGGTGAGCGAGCTTGCCATCGGCGAGAAGCCCTTAACCTCGTCTTTGGCCGGCAGGAGTTTATGAAGCACCGGCGCCGCCGTCACGGAGACGGCAGCTATCAAGAGCATCGCGGCCGGGATCAATGCCGATATCTGGAGCGGTTTTCGTGGTCTCAAAGCTTGCGTCCTATACTCTGGCTATTTCGATCTTGTTCGGGTCGCACGTGCCTACCCCGCGCTCCTGGGCGGCCTGGAGCCATATCAGGCTGGAGTCGGGAATGGGCTTCTTGCCCGCTCTGGCAAGCGCGTTCTGGATGATGGTAACGCCGTGGTAATCGGCGGCGAGCGGGTCGGTGCTGACTATGATGCTGTGATAGTCGAACTGGTCTTTTTCCTGCAGGCCCGGGCCGCCGGAATGCTGCGGTCTGAGAGCATCCACCACAACAAGCCTCGACTTCTCCTTGACCATAGGGATCGAGCTGAAGTCGGCAATCGCGGGGGTGCAGTGGTTCTTGTGATGGCTTCCCGGATTGTGGAACGAGCCATAATGGTTCTTGAGGCAGCAGGAAATCCCGGCAATGCCGTGCGTCTTCAGGACGGGCATATTGATGAACGCCGTGACCTTCTCGCTGATAATGGTGCTGATCTTGCCCTTGAACGCGCCCTGCGAGATCTCCGGACCCCACTTGTCATCGTCGGCGAACACCTTGACGCCCTTGCCGCTGTTCGGGATGAAGCCGCACTTGATGAGGTCGCTGGAACTGCGGTCCCAGACGATGATGTTGTTCTCATCCACGCCGGCCATCTTCAGTCCCTCGATCACGACCGCCACAACGTCAGGGCGGGTAGATACTCCCGGACCGAACAAGCAGTTGACCTTGATTCCGACCACGTCGTCGGGTGAAAACAGCTTCTTCCAAGCCAGTGCGCCGCTGTTGGTCTCAGTGAGCTTCGCAAGCGCTCTGCCCAGCATCTTGCCCAAGACGGGCTTGTTCACCGTGCCTTTGGCGAACGCGGATGCGTCGGTGGCCACTACCACGCGTGACTTACCCTTGGCTGTTGCCTCAGCGGCGTCGGCGACTCCCGGCAGCACCGATACTGCTGCTCCCGCCAACGCCATCTGCCTGAGAAACTCTCTCCGAGTGGTCTTTTTCGCCATTGTGGAAACCCCTTTCAACACTCCGGAGCGCGCCGCGCGCTACTCCCAAGTATAGCTTATCACAGATTTGCTGCTTGCGAGATCACTGTCGAGCCTTGCTTCATCAAAATCCCTGCTGGTCGTGATCCGAAGCCTCAGTACCTGAACGTCGTCCTCATCGCCTTCCCGGCTATCGACGGACCGCAGTCTTATCCTGTGGGCGGAGAAGATGCGCAGTATGTCGAGCATTCTCTCCGAGCTGCGGTGGGTGACGACGGTGATACGCCTCTCGTCCGGCGGCGCAATCAGAATCTTGTCGATGCGGCCCATCAGGTAGAGGGTGCCGAAAACCATGACGCTGGCGATACCCGCAAGCCACATCATCTCGCCGCCTATGCCGACCAGGAGGCCTATCGCCGCCACCGCCCAGATGCTGGCCGCGGTCGTCAACCCTCTTACGACGCTGCCCTGATGTATGATTGTCCCGGCTCCCAGAAAACCGATTCCGGTCACTATCTGTGCCGCGATTCGGGCCGGGTCGTTGATCGTTCCTATCCTGTTCTGCGGCCCCGCCATCACTATTCCCGCGATGGTGAACAGGGTGGACCCCATGCATACCAGCACGTGGGTCCGTAATCCGGCTGGGCGACCGTGCGTCTCTCGCTCCAATCCTATCAGGCTTCCCAACAGGATTGAGACCAGCAGCTTGATAACCATGTCCCAGAATGGCATCAGATATTCACCTTTCCCGAGCCCGCTGATGCGGTGTTCTGACGTCAGCCGCGGTCCGTAAACACCTCCGCTTTCTCCATTATCTCCGAGTAAAGCTTCTTCCTGAGCTCGAGCACGCGCTCGCTTGCGGAGTCGAGCCCAACTTCTTCCTTGTCCTTACCGGCCCTGAGTCGCACTTCGACCTTGCCCTCGGCGGCGAGCCGGCCGGCAACCACCTGAATAGGTATGCCGATCAAGTCGGCATCCTTGAACTTCACGCCCGGCCTCTCGTCGCGCTCATCCAAAAGCACATCCACGCCAGCCTGCTGAAGCTCCTCGTAGAGCCTCATTGCGGCGTTGCACTGCGCTTCATCGTCGCGGTTGAGCAGCACAACGACAACCTCGAACGGAGTCACGCTGATCGGCCATATCATCCCGTCCTGGTCGCTGTTGACTTCGGGTATTGCCGCAAGCATCCTGCTGACGCCCATGCCGTAGCAGCCCATTATGAATGGCTTTTCCTTGCCGTCATCGTCGAGGAACTTCGCGTCCATCCCCTCGGAGTAGACGGTGCCCAGCTTGAATATGTGCCCGACTTCCATGCCTCGCTTCTCGACGAGGCTGCCCTCGCACTTGGGGCAAGCGTCGCCTTTCGAGGCTACGCGGAGATCGGCGTATTGGCTGATCTCGAAGTCGCGGCCGATGTTAGCATTGACGTAGTGGGCATCGGTCTTGTTGCCGCCGACTACGAAGTTGGCCATGCCCTGAATTTCCTCGTCGGCGATGATTCTTGCGCCAGTGAGGCCGATCGGCCCGGCGAACCCGACTTCGGCGCCTGTCAGCTTTTCAATCACGTCGGCGTCGGCCATTTCCACATTCTTGACGCCCAGAGCGTTGCGGAGCTTCGGCTCATTGAGTTCCCGATCGCCGCGCAGGAGCGCAGCCACGACCTCGTCGCCGGCCTTGTAGATGAGAGTCTTCACAAGCTTCTTTGGAGACTTCTTGAGGAACGAGGTCACCTGCTCGATGGTGCGGGCGTTGGGAGTATCGACGAGTTCGAGGGGCGCCAGTTCTTCCTCGCTCTTCTTGACCGGCCGCTCGCCAATGCCGCACTTCTCGGCGTTGGCCGCGTAGCCGCAGGCGGAGCAGACCAGCACAGTATCCTCGCCGGAGTCCGCCAGGACCATATACTCCTGGCTGTCCTTGCCGCCGATTGCGCCGGAATCCGCCTCCACCACGAGGGTGTCCAGACCGCACCGCGCGAAGATGCGTGCGAACGCCACGTACATCTTGTCGTAGGCGCGGTCCAGGTCTTCCCAGTTGCGGTCGAACGAATAGGAATCGAGCATTATGAACTCGCGCCCGCGGACGACTCCTCCGCGGGGCCTCGGTTCGTCGCGTCCCTTGGTCTGGATCTGGTAGAGGTTGATCGGAAGCTCTCTGTAGGAGCGCACATCGCGGCGAACGATGTCGGTGATGATCTCCTCGTGTGTGAAACCGATAGAGTATTCGCGGTCGTTGCGATCCTTGACTCTGAACAGGACGTCGAGGTCCCATCGGCCCGTTTCCTGGTAAAGCTCAGCCGGCACAAGGGCGGGCATCAGGAGTTCCTGCGCTCCCTGGGCGTCCATTTCCTCACGAACGATCTTCTCGATCTTCTTCAGCGTCCGATAGCCAAGCGGAAGGTAGTTGTAGATGCCGGCTCCCACGCGACGGATGAACCCCGCGCGCAGCAGGAGCTTGTGGCTGATCATCTCGGCTTCCGCCGGCACCTCTCGTAACGTTGGAAAGAAAAGCTGTGATGCTCTCAAATCGGGATCCTCAATTCTCAATGCTCAATCGCGAAGAAATCAGCGTCCATCATTCAGTGGCCAGCGCCTCTATCTCTCTCATCAGTTCATCCACCAGCGCGTCCTCGCTGACCGTTCGGAGCATTTGCCCGCGGGCGAAGATCGCGCCTGATCCGCGTCCGCCCGCGATGCCTACGTCCGCGAGCGAAGCCTCGCCGGGTCCGTTGACGACGCATCCCATCACGGCGACCGTAATCGGCTTTCCGGGCGGATCTGCCTCCAGCCGCTGTCTGACCTCGTCCGCGATCGAGGCGATATCAATAGCGCATCTGCCGCAAGTAGGGCAGGAGACCAGCGTGAACGGCTTGCGCCAGAGTCCAAGGCTGTTAAGGATTTCCTTTCCAACCTTAACTTCCTCGACAGGGTCGGCCGTCAGCGACACCCGAAGCGTATCCCCGATACCTTCGGCAAGCAGGGCGCCTATTCCTACCGAACTTCTTATGGTTCCTTCCCAGGTGAGCCCCGCCTCCGTCACGCCCAGATGCAGCGGGTAATCGCATCGCTCACTGGCAAGCTCATAGGCGCGGATCATCATCGGCACGTCGAAGGCCTTGAGGGAAATCACGATATCCTCGAAGCCAAGCCGTTCCAGAACCCTGACTTCGTCGAGACCGCTCTCAACCAGCGCCTCGGCGCTCGGGGCGCCGTATTTCGCCCTATCGATGGAGCCGGCGTTGACGCCGACCCTGATCGGAACATTTCGCTCTTTGGCGGCTCTTGCAACGGCTTCGACCTTGTCCGCGGAGCCGATGTTGCCCGGGTTGATCCGCAGCTTGTCAGCGCCCGCCTCCAGGGCAGCCAATGCCAGCTTGTGCTGGAAATGGATGTCGGCGACCAGCGGGATAGAGATTGCCGCTTTGATCTGCTTGATCGCTCGCGCCGCAGCTTCGTCCGGCACGGCAACACGAGCGATGTCGCATCCTGCCGCCTCCAACCTGCGTATCTGCGCGACGGTGGCCTCGACGTCAGCGGTGGGCGTATTGGTCATCGACTGCACCGACACGGGTGCATTTCCGCCTATCGCTGCGTTCCCGACACTGACTTGTCTTGTGCGCTTTCGCTGCATTGCGTCCTACTGCGGCAGTTCGCCGCCGGCAATCTTCGTGATGTCCGAGAAGAAAATGAGCACGATCAGCATTCCGATGATGGCAAGCCCGGCCAACTGCACCCATTGCATCTGCTCACGCGTGAGCCTGCGCTTGCGTATTGCTTCTATGCCAAGCAGCGCGAGGTGGCCGCCGTCGAAGATCGGGATCGGGAACAGGTTGATGACGGCAAGGCTCAGGCTGAGCATCCCCGCTAGCTGCACCACATAGTAAGGCCCAAGCGTGACTGTGATGCCGGTCTGACGGGCAATCAGAATCGGGCCGCCGACACTCTCGCCTATCCTCTTCGGGGCGAGCGAGGCGATGATGAGCGAGATCAGGTCGCGCGTGCTTTCCCAACCGGCCTTGAGCGAATCCACGAACCCCATCTTCGTGAAGGCGAACTGCGGCGTGAAGCCGACCAGGCCCATGGACTCGGATATCGCGGAGTCCACTTTGCCTGGTGCAACAGACAGCCGAATCGGCTTCTCCACGTTGTGGCGCTCGATCTTCAGGGCCACTCGCTCAGTGGCGCGCACGGCATCCAGCAGTCGCTCTCCGCTCGTGACCTTCCTGCCGTTTACCTCGAGCAGTCTGTCGCCGAGCTTGATGCGGCTGCCTTTCTTGTCCAAGAGGTCGCCGGCGAAAGCTCCGGGGAAATACCATCGGACGCCCGCGAGGTCTACCGTCCTGATGGAAGGCGTTGCGCGGACGGTCACCCGCAGCCCGTCGCGTGTCAGGACGAGAGTTGCTTCGTTTGTTCCGTTCTGCCGAATTGCCTCGTCAAACGCTTGGCCACCTATGATGGGTTTGCCATTGAATGTGAGAAGAACGTCCTTGGCTTTGACCCCCGCCTTCGCCGCAGTGGATTCCTCCGGAACGGTCTTGACCTCAGCGCGGTCGCCCTGCATGAATGACCAGTTTGCGCCCAGGTAGTCTATGGACCAGCGCGGAACGGCGCTAAGCGTGAACTCGCGGCTGTCTCGCTTCACGAGCAGCGTGACTTCCTTGCCTGGTGACGCGAGGATGATATCGATCATCTGGCTGCCGTCGGTAAC
>JBPOHN010000077.1:0-1546 GCA_052035525.1 Armatimonadota bacterium | reverse complement strand
CAAATATCGCGTAGGGGTCATCATTGGGAACACGGGGCGCTCCCGATGTCGATGTGCTCGATGTTCTCGGATTCGAGCGCAGTCTTCAGATTGCGGATCGCCTTCTGTACATCGTCCCGAGCGAACTTCAGCGTGGCGATGGCGACGCGGGTTCCAGCAGAGTGGGAGGAGTTCTCGATTGAGTCGGGCTGCGCTTCTAGCGCCTTTTCCTCGGCTGCGATCAGGACGTTGATGCGCCGCTCCGAATCGCAGAGGGAAGTAATTTCCGAGGAGAGGATGCCACGGCGGAACGTGTTCATGCGCCCTCCATGCAGAGTGCCTGTTCGGCGGCTCGCCGCTTCGTCAGGCCAGGTAGCGCAACAAGCACGCCCGCCACGCGCGCCTTGTTCCACTTCGGTAGCTCGTTGCACGCTGCAGCATAGTTTCCTGTGTAGAGGTGCCGCGCCGCGTAGGACTGCGCCTTGTTACAGGCAATCGTCGGCCCCATGTTGTAGACCGCATCGCCAAAAGCCGCGAGAACCTGTACAGGAAGGTCGGGGTGGCAGCGGTCGACCGCCTCCATCGCCGTCAGCATGTCCTTTGACAAAAGCGCCTTGCACTCGTCGAGGCTGTACTTGACGCCCTTCTTCACGTCGCTGCCTGTGTGCCCGTAGCAGACGGTGAGGATGCCAGGGGGGTCATAGTACGCGAACTGGCGAATCCCCTCAGAGCTTGCCGTAAGCGCCACAACTGAGGCGATTGCCGTACCGATTTTCTGGTTGCGGGTTATGGTCATACCTGCACCTTCTTCTGCGCCACGTTGCCGCCGACGTAGACCGTCAGGGCCAGCGAAACAACCGTAACCCACATCCCGCCGTCGACCATGTTGAACGCGCGCAGTCCGGTCGCCAGAAGGACGATCAGCAACGTCAGGAGGAACTTGCGGGATAGGTAGCGCGGGTTCATTTGCTTAGTCCTGTCTGCGATACCAGCCGCGCGCCGGTCGAGAGAGCGATCACCGCGAACACCGCCAGCGTCACAGTCAGCGACGGCTCGCCGTTCAGGAACACGATAGACACGGCTTCCATTCCAGACAACAGCATCGTGGCGTAGTTGCCCCACATCGACCAAGCCTTCTTGGCTACGTCTCTCCAGTTGGGGAGCAGTTCAAAGCGGCTCATTGAATCCTCGCTTGGTAATTGTCTGGCGCTCTTCGCGCCCGTATCGGTCATACCGCACCGTCTCAGTGTTCCTTGTTTCTGGTATGCGCCTGCCAGGAGGGGCTTCAAGCGCCCTTACTTTGGCGGAAAGCGTCCGACACGTCGATTCAAGGGCATCTAGCCTTTCTTCAATTGTCGTCACGCAACCTCCAGGGTAACGCTTGACCCCATGTCCTCTTTCGCCTGGATCATCGCGAGGAGGCGGCCAAGAGGATTGCGGCTTGGAATGACACCAGAGCGACCGACGACTCCACCCAAAACGATGTCGCAGCCATGAGAAGCGCCGATCCATCCAAGGCCAACTGCATCGGCAAGAGTTCGCCCATGGACATGCGCGTATTGCGCTG
>JBPOHN010000102.1:0-3136 GCA_052035525.1 Armatimonadota bacterium | reverse complement strand
CTGTCGACACCAATCGCCCCCACATCACCAATTACAGTTGCATGTGACGTTATCATCGGGAAATCGTGGCACTTTTATTATACCGCATTCGCCCCCATCAAACAAGCGTTCCGTAGTCGCCCGCGTGCGGCAGTTGGAGTTCCTGAGCCATGGCTGCTACAATAGAAGGGCCATGGACATACAACGAAGAAACGAGCTTATCGATATATACAGAAGCGGCCTGCTGGAGGACACTATCCCGTTCTGGGTCGCCAATTCCATCGACAGGCAATGCGGCGGCTACCTCACCTACCTGGACAGGGACGGATCGGTTTTCGGCACGGACAAGCCCGTATGGCTGCAGGGCCGGATGGTCTGGATGTTCTCCAGGCTGCATAACGAGGTCGAGAAGCGCCCGGAGTGGCTAGAGCTTGCCAGGCACGGGATGGACTTCCTTACCGGGCACTGCTTCGATACCGACGGCCGCATGTTCTTCCTTGTCACGCGCGATGGGAAGCCCCTGCGCAAACGGCGGTATCTCTTTTCGGAAACCTTCGCCACGATGGCATTCGCGGAATACGCGCGCGCTACCGGCGAAGACTGGGCGCGTCAGCGGGCGGCCGACCTTTATGATCTGATCATCCGCTATCACACCACACCCGGCCTGCTGGAGCCGAAGGAGATACCCGGCACGCGGCCTATGAAGAACCACGCGATGCCAATGATCCTGCTCGCAACCACCCAGATCATCCGGCAGGTGGATGATCGACCGATCTACACCGATACTATCGAGCGTTCCATCTACGAAGTCTTCAACCACTTCTGCAAACCCGACCTGCGCGCGCTGCTGGAAAACGTCGGGCCGGACGGAGAGATAATCGACTCGCCGGAGGGCAGGTGCATCCTGCCGGGCCACGCGATCGAGACCGCGTGGTTCATCATGGAAGAAGGCCGGTTCCGCGGCGACAGGGATCTATCGCTCAGGGCGCTGCCGATACTCGAATGGTCGCTGGAACGCGGATGGGACGAGGAGTTCGGCGGGATTCTCTACTACACTGACCTCAAGGACAAGCCCTGCCTGCAATATGAGTGGGATATGAAGCTCTGGTGGCCGCACACGGAGGCGCTGTATGCGACGCTGCTCGCGCATCATCTGACCGGCGACGCGAAATGGGCCCAGTGGCACGAGAAGATACTCGACTACAGCCTGAACCACTTCCACGACAAGGAGTATGGAGAGTGGTTCGGGTATTTACACAGGGACGGAACCGTATCGCACAGGCTCAAGGGCAACTGCTGGAAAGGGCCCTATCACCTCTCGCGGGCGCAGCTCCTGTGCTGGAAGTTGCTGGAGCAGATGTCGTCACCCTGAACTTGATTCAGGGCCCATCCGGGGTGGATGCTGAAACGAGTCCAGCATGACGGCTGGTCTCTTCCGACTCGAAACTCAAAACTAAGAACTCATAATTCTCTGGAGAGAGCGATGGACCAGAACATGGAGCAAGCCGGCATTCTGATGCAGGCTTTGCCTTATATCAGGCACTTCTCGGGCAAGACGCTGGTGATCAAGCACGGCGGGCACGCTATGACTGACCCCGACCTGACCCGCAACGTGATCAGAGACGTCTACCTGATGCACTCGGTCGGGATGAACCCGATTATCGTGCACGGCGGCGGACCCGAGGTCAACGCCGCGATGGAGAAGATCGGCAAGCAGCCGGAGTTCGTGAACGGCCTGCGGGTGACGGATGCGGAGACGATGGAGATCGTGGAGATGGTCCTCTCCGGCAAGACGAATAAGGGGATCGTCTCGATGCTCAACACCTTCGGCGCGAAGGCAGTCGGGCTGTCGGGCAAAGACGCGAACCTCATATCCGCCGATAAGGCCGTGTGCGATGTGGACCTCGGCTGCGTGGGTGAGGTAAAGCAGATCAACGCGGGGATATTGAACGACCTGATCAAGCTCGACTACATTCCCGTTATCTCGTCTGTTGCAATCGGCCCGGCGGGCGAGAGCCTGAACGTGAACGCCGACCATGTAGCGGGCGAGGTCGCGGTCGCAGTGAACGCTTCGAAGCTGATTATGATAACAGACGTACCGGGGATCTACAGGGACTTCTCGGACAAGTCGTCCCTCATCTCCGAGTTGCACCTCGCCGACGCGGAGAAGATGATCGGCAGCGGCGAGATCAGCAAGGGCATGATTCCAAAAGTGCAGGCCTGCGTGACTGCGCTGCAGGGTGGGGTCGAGCGCGCGCACATAATAGACGGCACGCACCCGCACTCGCTCTTGATGGAAGTCTTTACGGATTCTGGCGTGGGAACGATGCTTGTTCCTTAGTTTTGAGTTTTGAGTTGGGGAAGCGAGCCGCGATTGGACACAGTAAGCATTAGGTTTGCTCTCACACCGAAGATGCTCTTCCAGGGACACTGGGGCCTCTACGCACGCCGAACTCTGATCGTCGGGCTCGTTCTCCTCGCGATGAGCGCGTTCTCCATCGCAACTAACTGGAGAACGAAGGACTTGCCGCTGACTTTGGCCATATGGTCAGCGGCTTGGATCATCGTGGGCCTCAGATATGTCTTTGTACCTTGGCTTCACTACCGAGCATGGGCGAAAGAACCAAATGTGGGCGGACAGTGTGAGCTGATCGTCGATGGTGACTCGCTGAAAGCGACCACTAACCAGATGCGAACAGTATACGAATGGTCCGCAGTAACCAAATGCGTCGAGAGCACCGGCCTATTCGTGCTGCGGATCGGAAGGAAGCAGATGATGGTGATTCCCAAGAGCGGATTTGAATCCGAGGCTGACATTGCACGGTTTCGCCAGACGGCAGCGCAGAAGATCAGCAAACCGGAAAAACAGAACTGAAGCCGTGACTCCCTTCCGGGACTGACAACTGAAGACTGACAACCGACAACTAATGAAAGCTGATAACCAATGACCACCTTCGAACTCTACGACAAATACGTAATGCACAATCATGCTCGGTTCCCGGTTGCGTTTGCGCGGGGAGAGGGCTGTTTCACTTATGATGAAGAGGGCAAGGAGTATCTCGACTTCCTTGCCGGGATCGCCGTGAACGGGCTCGGGCATTGTCCGCCTAAGGTCGTGGAGGCGATCCGGGAGCAGGCAACGATGCTGATGCACGTG
>JBPOHN010000121.1:0-19294 GCA_052035525.1 Armatimonadota bacterium | reverse complement strand
CTCGGGCTTCTTGGACATCGTTCACCTCATCAGCATTCGCTAATAAGGAATTCGACATCGGCCACCCGAAATCATGCCTGCTCACCCAAAAAATCGCTCTACCATTACTTTGGGATGCACCCGAGGGAATAAGACTGAATGACGATTGGCGGAAGGGACTGACGCACCGCCGTGGAACTCCAATTTGTGCACAGATGCGACTACTGTCTGGCCGGCAGCGCCGGCTAAGTGGAGCAAATACAAGAGATTAGGTAGTGACATGACAAGTATCGAGAGAATGCAGGCAGCGTTGGACCGCAAGCCGGTTGATATGCTGCCGGTTGTTGTAAGCCCGTGGGGCGCTACGGTTCAGCGATGGATCAATGAGGGGCACATTCAGCAGGGTGAGGATGTGGGGGAGCACTTCGGCCAGGATATGCGGGCCGGCGGATGGCTGAACAGCGCGGCTAAGCTCGACTTCCAGCCCATAACCATCGAGGAAACCGACGAGACCATACTGCAGCTCGACGCGAACGGCGCCAAGCTGCGCAGGCACAAACTGCACGACTCCACCCCTGAGCATGTGGATTTCACCGTCAAGGATCGCGCGAGTTGGGAGGAGCACGCGAGGCCGTATCTCATTGAGTTCGACAGGCGGCGGATTCCGTTCGAGGGCTATAGAGCGGCCAGGGCTTTCGCGGCAGAGAAACAGCGGTTCTTCTGCTGGGCAGGCGTGGCTCCGTTCGAGCAAATGCATCCGGTCTGCGGGCATGAGTACATGCTGATGGGGATGGCGATGGACCCGGACTGGGTCAAGGATATGGTGAATGTCTACGCGGACCTTACAATCAAGCATTTGGAGGTCCTGTTCGCCGAGGAAGGCAAGCCGGACGGCATGTTTTTCTACGAGGATATGGGCTTCAAGGAAAGGCCGTTCATGTCGCCGGCGATGTATGAGGAGATCATGCTGCCCGGGCACAAGAAGCTGTTCGATTTCTCGCACTCGCTCGGATGCAAGGTGATCGTTCACTCGTGCGGATATGTGGAGCCGCTGGTGCCGGGGCTGATAGAGGCGGGGATGGACTGCCTGCAGGCGATGGAAGTCAAGGCGGGGATGGACCTGCCGACGCTCTACAAGCGGTTCGGCGACAGGATAGCGTTCTATGGCGGGATCGACGTCCGCACGCTCATTTCAAACGACCGCGCGGCAATCGACGCGGAGTTAGAGAAGAAGATCACGCCTGTCGCAGCAGGCGGAGGCGGTTACATCCTGCACTCGGATCACTCAGAGCCGCCGGAGGTCGATTACGAGACTATGCGTTACTTCATCGACAAGGGCCGCGAAGTGGCTAAGAAGGCGAGTGCATCGAATCGCTGAGATGCTGAATCAACTGAAAACGCTGAAGGGAGTGGCGGAGTGGACGGCTTCAGTCCCTTCATTCTCATTTCAGCGGCTCAGCGATTCTGAATGCAGGCTGGCCGCATCCGGCGCTCCTGCTTCGGGGCGAAAGGCGAGCCCACGAAGCATACGCTTAGGCTGTGCTCTCGTGCCGAGGCATCGAACATTGCACAAACACCATCGCGGGAAGCCGGCTCTATTCAGGGGAGTTCGATTCTGGATCGAATCGGTGCCGTGAATCAAAAAAGGGAATGCACCGAGACGGAAGCCCAAAAGCCGAGTAGACATCCTTCACAAGATCAAACGCCAATGGATCAGGATCAAAGCCAGGCTCAACCTTGTAAGTGTTCGTCATTACTCTGTCTCCATCAAATATGGGTGCATCCATGAAAAGCGCCGGTGCACCATATATCCTTGAACCAGGCACACTGGGCCGCAGAAGAAAGCCTTTGATATTCACATACTCAGCAGAGAATTCCAGGGATCCCGTCGGCTTCACTATGTCAAAGATAGCCTGGGCTAACCTTGTGAAGTTTATGGGTAATTCGCAAACTGCGAAAGGGTACAGCTCAGGCGTCGGGCTGTGGCTTGATAGCCGGCCCCACTGAAACGACTCGTCATTACAGGTTTTTGAATACTGCAGATAGCCATTGGCGAGTAGGATAAGCTGTCTGTCGCCTGGACCGTCCCCGAACCAGCCTTCGGTGGTGCGCCGCAGGTCGCTTGGTGCCCATATTGTCCAGCCACTGTCGCGTGTCTTTGGGGGGCGGGCAAGGAGTTGTCTGATCTCCTCCGCGTGCGACGCCACATCTACGAATGCGCTGTCTATAGGGCTGCAGATGATACGGAAGTAGGGTGTGCTTCCGACTGCCTCTCTGAACCTCAGGTCCATGATCCGCCGGACTTGCTCGCTGCTTTTCGCCTCTTGAGCGGAGCTGCCGGATTCTAGCTTTGCCATTTCGCCTGCTCTAAAATGCGTCAGCAGTTCACCCATCAGTGAGATCAGTTTGTCCCCACCGAGCTGGAAAGAGAGCACTTGCTCGCGGAACGCGTCCAATATCTCTTCAATGGACATGATCCTCTTGCAGTCGCCGTGACGGCGGCAGAAGTAGGTCTGCCCCTGGTACGTCACCATATGCGGCCGCTTGCTGCTTTCGGGAACATGCACGACGATGATTGTCTTACCATCTACAAGCAGAGGCACCGCCTCCATATCCCGGATTGCCGGCTTTATATACTCAAGGCAAAGATCGCGCACACGCACAACCTGCCGGTCTGCGTCTGCCACCGGAATGATTTTGCTTGCGCGCCCATCCTTTTCCTGAATACCAATAACAAGGTAGCCCCCAGAAGCGTTGGCCAGGGCAGCTATATCTCGTAGCATCTCCTGCGTACCATCTGCGTCGTTCTTATGGAGCTGCTGCTTGTACTCTAGTGATCCATCCTCTGGCACCGCATCGTGGACCAACTGGGCGATCTCTTCGCCGGTTATCGCCGAAGCACGTTTGCCTTCGAACCACATTACCACACCTCGCCTTTGATCTGAACGGTTTCACAGCCGCGAGAGGAGCGCCTGCGACTAACGCAAGCAGAGCCCGCGGTAGTCTCGCAAAACTACCGCAGGCTCTGGGTGCATTCTATGTATCAGGTTGCTTGGTTGTCAAGGGAAAAGCAGATCCCTCGGCTGCGCTCGGGATGACGGAAACCTCAACCATAAACCCTCAACTCTCAGCCATTCGCCAACTTGATCTTCGCCGCGTCCTCTCCGCCATTCGCAAGATACAGCAGCGGGATCGGGCGGTCGGTGCCCTCTATGAACTTGGGGCGGGCGGACCAGGCGTTTTGGGAGAGAACGTTATTGAGGTCCATCCAATACTCCAACCGCGCGGGCGAGAGGCCCTGGATCATGTGCAGGTGGTTCGCGGGCGGGTAGTGCTTGTATTCATACATCGACGCATACTTCGGCACGACGAAGGTATGCGGCCAGGTCGCGTCGGTGGAACTGCACAGCGCCTTGGCGAGCTTCTCGGGCACCTCGGCGGTGGTCGCCTCGTCCCAGCTCAGGCTGAAGAGGCCGGAGAGGCTGGAATACATCATGCGGCCCGCGATTCCCTCCAGTCCGCCGGGCGACACAAACGTGACCGAGTTGCCGAGGCCGGGGAAGTAGTCCGGGTCGGCGAGCGGCATACTGACGCCCTTCATTATCTCCGCCACGCTCGCGCCGGGCTTCGCGGCCCAATCGAGCGACGCGCTGCCTGAGTTGTTGCCATCCACAAGGCCCTTCTGCGCCCACGCTTCCTTGGCAGGGAGCTTCACGCCCGCCTTCTTAGCGAGATCTTCGAGTTCCCACTTCTCCCACACCTTGCGGAAGTCCATGAAGAGCGGAGGATTGCCTCCGGTGAGCGCGCTGAAGAAGAGCATCGTCAGGAGCGCCTGCACGTCCGCCTCGGTAGCAAAAGGCATCGGCACCTTCTTGCCGTTGTGGTCGAAGGTGGAGTTGAAGAACGATTCCGCCGCGTCGGCGACCGGAAGCGGAATACCTCGCACATCGGAACCCCATTCGAGCTGGCTCATAAAGCCACCGCCCACAGCATCGAGGCCCTTCAGCAGGTCGCGTATGACCAGGTACATGGCAAGGCTGGTGTTGAACCGCTCTGAATCGGCCTCATCGCGGATCACGAGCCGCTTGCCGACGTGCTTGTCGATGAACTTGCGGAACTCCTTAAGCTCCTTCTCGTCATAGCTCTTCTTGGCGAGCATATCCGCAAGCAGCTTCATATCGAGCCGTGTGATCTCCAGCCCGAACTGGTTGCGGGTAGGAATCACGTGAGCGAGCGCGGTCTCCATTCCCATGGAATCGTGCCCGAAGATGACGACCCTGCGGCCCTTCAAGGCCTGAGTCGTAACCGCGGCGAACGCCCAGTCCACCAGCGCATCGGCGGTCGCATCCGTCATCTTGGGGCTCTCGCCGGTGTCCGGC
Source organism: Armatimonadota bacterium (assembly GCA_052035525.1). GTDB lineage: Bacteria > Armatimonadota > UBA5829 > UBA5829 > UBA5829 > DTKD01. The sequence goes on along the minus strand of JBPOHN010000121.1, from coordinate 14,936 downwards.
CAGGTGCCGACGTTCAGGTGCGAAAGCCTGCCCGACTGCGCCAGCGCCCCGTTGACCGCGTGCGCGAAGACGACTCCTGGCTTAGGGCCGGAGTTGCCGACGGTGAAGTTGATCGGCGTGTCCTCAGGGAACTGCTGCAGGAGCGAGATCACGCTTAGCTGCGGAAACGCCCAGGTGTCGGGGGTGCAGACGAGGATCTTGACGCCGGCATCCTGGAACTGCTTTGCGACGATGTCCGCCTGCTTCTCGCCATCGACGAGGATCGGCGCGTAGACGACCTTCACGGGCGAGCCGTCCGGCAGCTTGACGCGGTCGGCGAGAATGTCCGCCGCCATCTTAACGATGTTCTGGCAGCGCTTGCGGCTGGGCTTGTCTATTCTCGGGTCGCCTGCCGCGAAGACACCGATGACGGGAGTGTTACGCTCGATTGTGCTGACCTTGTCGGCCAATGCGACTGCTTTTGCCATATCTCACCTCTGTTGCAAGTTGCAAGTTGGAAAGCTCGGAGTTGAAAGTGGAAACCACTCTATTGCATTACTACGCCGGGCGGGCGTTTTCCTCTTAGACGCGCTGTGAGGCAAAACAAAGCCCGAGAACATTGCGCTCTCGGGCTAAGGAGGGAGGTGAAGAGACTATCGTAATGGCTATCGCCTGACGGCCTTGATCTCCATGGTGCCCAGGAAGTAGCGGGAAATGGCGTAGTCTACGACTTCCGTGCCCATCGATTCCAGCATCGCCTTGAGCGTCCTGTAGCAGAAGTAGTTGAGATGCTCGCAAGCACGCCAGAGCGGACTCTGATCGCCTGTCACGCGGGAGAAGGCGCTCTCGAAGTTCGGAGTGGATATCCACAGCACTCCCTCAGGACGCAGGAGCGAGACCGCTTTCCGCAGCATCCTGACCGGTTCGGTGGAATGCTCCAGCACATCTCCCATGCAGATGACATCGTAGGTGTCGTTGGTGTCGAAGTCGAGGAAATCGACGGCGTGGATCGGCATATCGAGCATCTTAGAGACCGCCTCGGCGTAGGCCGGACGTATGTCCACGCCGGTGACCTCGAAAAGGAACTCCTTGGCCACGGCAGCCATTTCGCCGCCGCCGACCCCGATCTCCAGCAGCTTATTCCCCGGCGCTCGCTTTCTGATGTTGTTGAGGACCCTGCCGAGCGCCGGGAAGAGCTCGTGCTTCGGGCTGAGGTGGTAGCCGTGGGCGTGATTCCGCAGAACCTGCGCCAGATCCGTCGGATAGTTGGCGGCGAATATGTGGTGGCAGGAGTGGCAGTACATCCACAGGCGAATGGGATCGAAGCCGGGTGTGAAGTCACGCTTGGTTATCGCGTTGTAGCAGGAGTGCTGCTCTCCCTCTTCGCCGCACATGGGGCATTTGGTGATGTTTGTCTGCTCGACAAAGCTGTAGACATAGTCGTAGCAAGGGTGGTCGGTATCGTTGACGCCGCGGGCAAGATGCGGGTCCAGCTCAAATGCCTGCCGATGGTGCTTGAGAGACTCCGCGGGCTTGTGCTGGCGGTTGAGTATCTCGCCCATGCGGTAGAACGCGAGAGGGGCCAGGTGATGTGTGCCACGGAGGTCAGAGTATAGGACAAAGGCCTCCTCTTCGCGGCCCTGGTCCAGAAGTTCCTCCGCTTTGTTGAATATGCTTACGGTATCGATTGCCCTAGCGTTGAATGCCATACTTACCTCATCTGTCCGGTCTAGCGCCGGGGTATCTAGAGTATAAGTATCGGCAAGAGGGGCTTCTTACAAGAGACGCAAGAGACTGATTGCGGTCTGAGAGCCGTTCTGCTCTGTGCCGGGAAGGGCATGCCGTCGTGTCTACTGGCTGGAGGCCCGGCGGCGGCTTTGGATACTGCGTTTGTTCTGCTTGCCAGCCGGGCTATACGTAAGTTAGAATGAGGCCGGGTAAGCTACGCACCGGAGGACGAGCGTGAAAAAACCAACAGCGATACTCGATGAGCTGAAGCGGAAACACAGGCCTGCAGCGGATGATCGTTCGAGAGTCCGCGTCGGGATGGCGAGCTGCGGCATATCGGCGGGCGCTGATAAGGTGATGGAGGAGTTCTCGTCGGCGGTCAAAGACGCGGGGCTTCAGGGCGTAGATGTAATCTCCACCGGCTGCGTCGGCAGATGTGACCTCGAACCGATGGCCGAGGTAACCCGCGGAACCGATCCCCCCGTATTGTACATAAAGCTGACCCCCGAAAAGGTGCGTAGGATCGTGCAAGAGCACCTGGTCGGCGGGGAGCCGGTCAATGAGTATGCGGAATGAGTTCGAAGGTCCGAAGGTTAGAAGGTTTGAAGGTTGCAGCCGCTCTTTCCAACCTTCCGACCTTGTAACCTTCTAACCTTCAAACAAGAGGTACGGATGGCTGACATCAAGCGGAAGATTGTGCTTTGTTCCGGAACGGCGTGCACCGCGCCTGCCGCAAAGAAGCTGGAGCCTGAGCTGCGGCGGATACTGGCGGAGCGGAACGCCGAGGAGCTTGTCGAAGTCGAGGAGGCGGTGGCATACGGCTTGTGCGGCGACTGCCCCCTTATGGTGGTTGAACCCGACGGCGTGTTCTACGGCAGACTTGACGTCGAGAAGCTGGAACGCGTGATAGATGAGCACATAGTCGGCGGTAGAGTTGTCGATGACCTCCGTATACCCGACGTCGATACGTCGCACATCAGGATGCTCGGCAATGCCGACTTTTTCGGCAGGCAGATGCGCATTACGCTGCGGAACTGCGGCGTGATTGACCCTGAATCGTTCGATGATTACCTCGAAATGCGCGGCTACGAGGCGCTTGCGAAGGTGCTCGAGACGATGACGCCGGAGCAGGTGATCGAGGAAATCGAGAAATCAGGCCTGCGTGGGCGCGGCGGTGGAGGGTATCCAACGGGCCTCAAGTGGCGGCAGACGGCGATTGTCCCGGCCGAGAAGCGCTACGTGATCTGCAACGCCGACGAGGGAGACCCCGGCGCGTTCATGGACAGAAGCGCCATCGAGGGCGACCCGTTCTGCCTGATCGAGGCGATGACGATCGGCGGGTATGCGATAGGCTCCGATCAGGGCTACATCTATGTGCGCGCGGAGTATCCTCTTGCGATCAAACGTCTGCAGGCCGGCATAGAGGAAGCCCGTAAGCGGGGGCTGCTGGGACCAGATATATTCGGCTCCGGGTTCGGCTTCGATATCGACCTCAAACTAGGCGCGGGCGCGTTTGTGTGCGGCGAGGAGACCGCGCTTATCGCGTCCATGGAGGGCCGGCGCGGGATGCCGCGCCCGAGGCCGCCGTATCCGGCGAAGGCGGGCCTGTACGACTACCCCACCCTCATCAACAACGTGGAAACCTGGGCGAATGTGCCGGCGATCATCCTGAACGGCTGGGAGTGGTTCGCCAACCTCGGTACCGAAAAGAGCAAGGGCACGAAGGTGTTCGCGCTCGCTGGCAAGATCAAGAACACCGGCCTCGTGGAAGTGCCGATGGGCACCACGCTGCGGGAGATCGTCTACGGCATCGGCGGCGGGATTCGGAACGATAAGAAGTTCAAGGCCGTTCAGACGGGCGGTCCCTCGGGCGGATGCATTCCCGAGCAGTATCTCGATACGCCGGTGGACTATGAGTCGCTGATGAAGATCGGCTCGATGATGGGCTCCGGCGGGATGATCGTGATGGACGAGGACACCTGCATGGTGGATGTCGCCAAGTTCTTCCTCACATTCATGCAGGGCGAGAACTGCGGGAAATGCACGCCTTGTCGAGAAGGCACCAAGCGGCTGCTTGAGATCCTGGAGCGCATCACCGAAGGCAACGGCGTCCCCGAGGACATCCCGAAGCTGCAGAAGCTGTCGCATGTCGCCAAGAGGGCATCGCTGTGTGGGCTTGGGCAATCGGCTCCCAACCCCCTGCTATCGACGCTGGAGAACTTCCGCGAGGAATACGAGGCACATATCAACGACAAGAAGTGTCCGGCGGGCGTCTGTTCGGCGCTGCTGGGTTACATAATCGACCCGGACAAGTGCGTAGGGTGTACGCTCTGCAAGAAGGTCTGCCCCGTGGATGCGATCACCGGCGAGCCGAAGAAAACGCACTACATCGACCCCGAAGTCTGCATCAAATGCGGCGAGTGCAAGAAGAAATGCCCGGTGAAGGCGATCTATCGGAAGTAGGTTGAGGGTTGAGGGTCTATGGTTGAGGGAAGGGAGCACCCTTGCGAAAGAGCGAGGCATCTCGATCAGCAAGCTGGTGATTGAGATCCTAGAGAAGGCGCTCGCGGAGGCGGAGGAGGCCGAACGTAGGCAACAATGAAAATCGTAGCAGCAACAGCAATCGCTCTCGCAGTTTCCTGCATACTGGCCGCATATGCAGATGCAGCACAGAAACCGAAGTCATTCACCCTCTGGCAACTGCCGGAGCAGACGCATAGCCAGATGATGTCGTATGTGATCCGAACGCCGAATGGTAAGGTGATCGTGATCGACGGCGGGATGAAGGGCGATGCCGATTACCTGCGCAAGTTCCTGAAGGAGCAGGGCAACCACGTGCACGCGTGGTTCTTCTCGCACCCGCACTCCGACCATACCGATGCGCCGGTTGCGATACTCAGCGACCCGCAGGGGCTGACGGTGGACCGCATCTATATGTCCTCACTCGATGTCGAGTGGCTGCGCAAGTATGAGAACTCGGAAACGCATACGCAGGTTGAGATCAACGAGATGCTCGCCAGGACCGGTCGAAGCGCGATCGAACTGGTGCCCGGCGCGCAGTTCATCTTCGATGGCGTTAGAGTGGATGTGCTCGCGGTAAAGAACCCCGAACTGCGCATGAACGCGATCAACAACTCAAGCGTCGTGCTGAAAGTGTGGGATGCGGGCAAGTCGGTGGTGTTCCTCGGCGATCTGGGGCCGGAGGCGGGCAATAAGCTGGTCGCAGGGCCGTATGCATCAAAGCTGAAGGCGGACTACTGCCAGATGGCGCACCACGGGCAATCCGGCGTGAGGGACAACGTCTACAAAGCGATCAGCCCGACCCACTGCCTCTGGACGACGCCGAAATGGCTCTGGGAGAACAACCAGGGCAAGGGCTACAACACGGGCCCGTGGACGACGTTCGAGACGCGCAAGTGGGCGGAGGAGCTCGGCGTGAAGCGCAACTACGTCACGTGGAGTGATGGGTTGGTGAGGATAGACTGATGCCGGTCAGGGCATTACTATTTGACTACGGCAATACTCTGGTGGCGTATTTCACGCGAGCGGAGCAGCACGCCGTGCTGGAAGCGGCGCATCGGGAGGTTTCGGCTCGCCTCAAAGCGTCGGGACTTCTTAGGGTGTCGTGGGACACGCTGTGGCCGCGCGTGCTGAAGCACAACAAGGAAGCAGATGATTGCCATGTTCAGCCCTTGATTGGCAGACTCGCGCGTATCTATGACCTGGACCTGGAGTCTCTGAACGATGATCTGGCAGACGACCTCTGCCGGGGATGGCTGAAGCCCGTGTTCGCACACGGCCGGCTCTACGAGGACACCATCCCCGCTCTGAATGAGCTTCGGGCGAAGGGATATCAGACAGCTATCGTCTCCAACACCCCCTGGGGCAGCCCCGGTGACATCTGGCGCGGTGAGATCGAACGGCACGGGCTCAAGGAGCGGATGGATGAGGTTGTATTCTGCACGGACTGCGGTTGGCGTAAGCCGGCGCGTCAGATATTCGAATACACCCTGGATAGGCTGGGGTTGGGCCCCGAGGAGTGCCTCTTCGTCGGCGATGATCCCGGCTGGGATATTGCAGGACCCAGGGCGGTTGGAATGAGTGCCGTTCTTGTCGACCGAGACGGCAAGATGCAGGATTCAGGAGAAGGTTCAATCAGCAGTCTGGCCCAGTTGATGGAGAGGCTATAGGAGCAGATTTGGGCGGAGAAGCTTACAAGGATATTGCCTTGACCTTTGAAGATCGCGCGCGGGATCTTGTGTCGCGGATGACGATCGAAGAGAAAGTCTCCCAGATGATGCACAGCGCTCCGGCGATCGAGCGGCTGGGCGTGCCTGCGTATAACTGGTGGAACGAGTGCCTGCATGGCGTCGCACGCGCGGGTGTGGCTACGGTGTTCCCGCAGGCGATCGGGCTTGCGGCGATGTGGGATGTGGATCTGATGGGCGAGATCGCTGATGTTATATCCACCGAGGGCCGCGCGAAGCACCACGAGGCCGTGCGGCAGGGCGACTACGGCATATACCGCGGGCTAACGTTCTGGACGCCGAACATCAACATATTCAGAGACCCGCGCTGGGGCCGCGGGCACGAGACGTATGGCGAGGACCCGTATTTGACAGCGCGGCTGGGCGTTGCGTTTGTCAAGGGCCTACAAGGTGATCATCCGACTTACCTTAAGGCCGTTGCGACGCCGAAGCACTTCGCGGTGCACTCGGGCCCGGAAAAGGACCGGCACTCGTTTGATGCGGTCGTGAGCAAGAAGGACCTGCGGGAGACGTATCTGCCCGCGTTCGAGGCGTGTGTGAAGGAAGCCGGGGCGGGTTCCGTTATGGGCGCGTATAACCGCACGAACGGCGAGCCGTGCTGCGCGAGCAAGACGCTACTGATCGACATCCTCCGCGATGAGTGGGGCTTTGACGGTTACGTCGTCTCGGACTGCGGCGCTATTCAGGACATCCATCAGCACCATCAAGTGACCACGTGCACTGCGGAGTCGGCCGCGCTGTCGGTCACCAACGGCTGCGACCTTGAGTGCGGGTGCGTATATGCCAATCTGATGACCGCGCTGGAGAAGGGCCTGATCTCGGAAGAAACCATCGACAGGGCGCTGGTGAGGTTGTTTACGGCGCGGTTCCGGCTGGGAATGTTCGACCCGCCGGAGCAGGTGCCCTACGCGCAGATCCCGTATGAGGCTAACGATTGCGAGGAGCATCGTCAACTGGCGCGGAAGGCGGCGCGTGAGTCTATAGTGCTTCTCAAGAACGAGCCTGGCTCTCCAACTTACGAAGGGGGAGTTGGACGGGGTCTTCTGCCTCTGCGCAAAGACCTGAACTCCATCGCCGTGATCGGCCCGAACGCCGACTCACTGGACGTGCTTCTGGGCAACTACTTCGGGACGCCGTCCAGGTACGTGACGCCGCTTGAGGGGATACGGAACGCGGTGTCGGCTGATACCCGGGTGTGGTATGCCAAGGGCTGCGAACTGCTCGGGAACTCGACTGACGGATTCTCCGAGGCGGTTTCGGCTGCGGAGCGGTCCGAGGTCGTTGTCATCTGCCCGGGGCTGTCGCCGCAGATCGAGGGTGAGGCGGGGGACGCATTTAACTCAGATGCGGGCGGAGATCGGACGCACATTGACCTGACGGGCGTGCAGCAGCAGCTTCTGGAGCGGATAGTGGCGGTCGGGAAGCCGGTTGTGCTGGTGCTCCTGAACGGCAGCGCGCTTGCGATCAACTGGGCGAATGAGCACGTGCCGGCGATCCTCGAGGCCTGGTATCCCGGCCAGGAGGGCGGCACGGCGATTGCCGATGTGCTGTTCGGCGACTACAATCCCTCGGGCCGCCTGCCGGTCACTTTCCCAAAGTCGCTGGAGCAGCTTCCGCCCTTTGAGGATTACTCGATGCAGGGCCGCACGTATAGGTATATGACTGAGGAGCCGCTGTATCCGTTCGGGTATGGGCTGAGCTATACGAGGTTCGAGTATTCTGACCTGCGGCTTAACCCCCCTCAATCCCCCCTTCGTAAGGGGGGAAGCGAACTCGGCTCCCCTCCTTACGAAGGAGGGGCTGGGGGAGGTTGCGAGATCTCTGTCCGCGTCACCAACAGCGGCGACCGCGCGGGCGATGAGGTGGTCCAGCTCTACCTGACCGATCTGGAGGCGTCCTGCCGGGTTCCGATTCGTTCCCTCGTCGGCTTCCAGCGGGTATCACTCAACCCGGGAGAGTCGCAGCAGGTATCGTTCACGATAGACTCCGAGCAATTGAAGCTGGTGAACGAGGACGGCAAGCGAGTGCTGGAACCGGGCGAATTTCGAGTAGAAGTCGGCGGCTGGGCCGGAGAGCCGGCGCTAACCGGCTGCTTCAACGTCGCTTAGCGTGGTAGAATCGCTGAAGCGCTGAATGCGCGATTGGCGAGTTCGATATAGAGGCAATTCATGACAAAGACAACTGATCACCATCCCTCACTTACCGAGGAGACAAAGACGCCGAAGAAGATCACACTGACTATCGACGGGCGGGCGCTGACGGTTCCTGAGGGCACTACGATAATGCAGGCGGCGGAGAGGCTGGCTATTCGCATTCCGCGGATTTGCTATCACCCGCGGCTGCACCTGGAGGGCTCCTGCCGGGTGTGCCTGGTCGAGGTCGAGGGGCAGCGCAACCCTGTGCCCTCGTGCAGCTACCCGGTCTACGAAGGCATGTCCGTGCGCACGAACACGCCCGAGATCAGGGAAATCCGCAAGACGATCGTTGAGTTGCTGATCGCCAACCACCCCATGGACTGCCAGACCTGCGAGCGCGATGGCAACTGCGAGCTGCAGTACCTCGCCTACTCGATGGGCGTCCGCGAGCGGCCCTATGAGGGCGAAAAGAAGCACAACGAGATGGATTTCAGCTCGCCGGCTGTTATCCGCGACCCGGACAAGTGCATCCTCTGCGGCCGGTGCGTTCGCGTGTGCGCCGAAGTGCAGGGCGTGTCCGCGCTCGGCTACATCCACCGCGGATTCAAGACTTTCGTCGGCCCCGCGTACAACGGGCCGTTCAATGACAGCGTCTGCATCACCTGCGGGCAGTGTGTGAACGTCTGCCCTGTCGCGGCGTTCCTGGAGCGCGACTGGACGAGCGACGTGATGAAGGCGCTCGCGGACCCCGAGAAGCACGTGATCGTGCAGATCGCCCCGAGCGTGCGCGCATCCATTGGTGAGGGCTTCAACCTCGCGCCGGGGCTGCCTATGACCGGTCAGGCCGTCGCCGCACTGCGGCACCTCGGTTTCGATGAGGTGTTCGACACGCAGATGGGCGCTGACATGACGATCATGGAGGAGGGCTCCGAGTTCGTGAAGCGGCTCAACGGCGAGGGCCCGCTGCCGCTGATTACAAGCTGCTCCTCAGCATGGATGAAGTTCGCGGAGCAGTTCTACCCGGACCTGCTGCCGAATATCTCGACCGCAAAGTCGCCGATGAGCATCCTCGGCACGCTGATCAAGACCTACTACGCGGAGAAGAAGGGCATCGATCCCGCGAAGATATTCAACGTCGGCGCGATGTGCTGCACCGCCAAGAAGTTCGAGGCGTCGCGGCCGGAACTGCAGATTGAGATTCCGCCCCTTACGAAGGGGGGGCCAGGGGGGGTTGAAGGCGAGCCCAGACTCGTCCCCGCCATAGATCGCGTCATCACCACCCGCGAGTTGGTGTGGATGATCAAGAACGCGGGGCTCGACTTCCCGCGCCTGGAACCGGAAGATTTCGACCCGGTGCTTGGCATCTCCACCGGCGCGGGGGCGCTATTCGGCGCGACTGGAGGGCTCGCGGAAGCCGTATACAGGACTGCCTATTATCTGCTGACGGGCGAGACGCTCGCCGATGTGGTTGTGGAGCCGGTGCGAAGCGTCGCAGAGGGCGTGAAGACATGGACGGCGCATATCGGGGACCTGTCCGTCAACGTCGGCGTAGCGCACGGGTTGGGTAACGCCCATAAGCTGCTGAAAATGGTCCGCGCGGGCGAGGGAAACTTCCACTTCATCGAGATCATGGGCTGCCCCGGCGGCTGCATAGGGGGCGGCGGCCAGCCTTATGCGAGGGCCGGCGAGGGCGTCCCACTCGATTTCGAGCTGCTGAAGAAACGCGCGGAGGCGCTGCGGTCGATCGATGCGGGAAAGACGCTCAAGAGATCGTATGAGAACCCTGATGTGATCCGGGTGTACGAGGAATACCTCGGAGAGCCAAACAGCCCGCTCGCGCACAAGCTGCTGCACACGCACTACAAGCCGCGCAAGCCGTTCGGAGTCTGGAACCCGGACGTGATGCGCACTGACTAGCGCGGCTTGTGAATTACGACTTATGACTAACAACTAGGAGCTAGACAATGGCCCTTGCTTGCGAACCGGCATTCCCGGAACTGACCGAATACATAAAGAGCGTCTACAACCCCGAGCACCCGCAGGGGTCGTTGATATCGATCCTCCACCGGGCACAGGAGCTCTATGGCTTCCTTAGCAGAGAGGTGATGGACCACATCTCCTGTGTGACCGAAGTGCCGACCGCGGAGATCTTCGGCGTCGCAACGTTCTACAGCTACTTCAGGCTCAAGCCGCAGGGCAAGTACCGGCTGAGTGTGTGCATGGGCACCGCGTGCTACATCCGAGGCTCCAGCAAGCTGCTGGAGACGATAGAGGACATACTCGACATCAAGCCCGGCCAGACCAGTGAGGACGGTCTGTTCACTCTGGACGAAACCCGCTGCATAGGCGCCTGCGGGCTCGCGCCGATAGTGATGGTGGATGAAAAGGTCTACGCGAAAGTCGAGCCGGAGCAGGTGAAGGGGATACTTGAGGAGTGGATGCAGGAGGCGGAATAATGCCTATCTGCCCACTATCATTCTCACCGCTATCAGCAGCAGCCCGATTCCGAATATCCTCTGCAGCGTAAGGGCCGGGAGCGCAGTCGCCCATTTGGCGCCGATGAGCCCGCCGAAGAAGAAGCCGATTGCGAGTAGCGCCGCTACCCTCAGATCGGCATATCCCGCCCGATAGTACGTTAGCGCGGCGAGGAATCCAATCGGCAGCACCATCATCGCAAGCGTCGTGCCTTGCGCGGTGTGCTGATTGAAGCCGAACAGGAAGATAAGCGCGGGGATGGTGATCGTCGCGCCGCCGATCCCCATAAGCCCACTCGCAACGCCGGCAATCAGCCCCAGCAGAAGAAGAAGCGGAATCTTGCTCATACCGGGCGCTCCCTTCAATGAAGCATACCCTCTGGAGGACGCCCGGCAACGTTCAACTTGGAACTTGCTGCTCGCTACTTGAAGAACACGATTACATACTCGTGCTTGAAGATGTAGAACCCGCCGGCAAGCGCGCGGTATCGCCACAGGTTGTTGTCCTTGCCCTTGGCTTTCTCGTTGCCTTCGATGTTCTTCACGATGATCGACTTTGTCCTAAAGCCGACGTCGTTCATCCTCTGCATACACTTGAAGCCGAGGGGATCGAGCTGGCCGTTTGCGTATTTGTCGCCGATCACGAGCACGGCAAACCGGTCATCGTGAAGCGTCTCGTAGGCGTTCTGCGCGACCAATTGAAATGCATCCAGGAATGCCTCGGTTGATTCGGCGTTGGAGAGATCGGATTCCAGTTCGCTGAACTTGATGATGTCCGCGTAGGGCGGGTGGAGGATGGCGAGATGCGCTTTCGCGGCCCCCATCTGGCCTATGTGCTCGAGCACCGCCTCTCGGGCTCTTTCGGTCGTGCTGTCGCCCTGTATCAGTCTGATCGTGTCTCCAACGGCTTCAGGAGGCAGCTTGCCCTTGACATGCTCCACGAGCTCGGCTTTCAGCTCGACGCCGATGAGGCGCCTGTTGAGGTTAACTGCTTCTATAGCAGACGTGCCCGATCCGAGGAACCAGTCCACGACGATCTCGCCCTCGCGCGTGAATCGCCGGAAGACCTGGTTAGCGATCTGAGGGATGAAGTTGCCGTGGTAGTCGAAGTTGTGCCCATTGCCGCTGGCCCGCGACTGCATCAGCCACAGGGAGTCCGTGATGATGTCATCATACTCGCGCCACTTGCCGAGGTCTATGTCCGAATACTGAGGGCCGCGCTTCCTGGTTTTCACGGGGAGATTGTAGCAGGAAGGTGAGCAGGTGGTCAAAGACGGCCCGGGTATCGCAAGGTTTGGGGATGGGTATACAGAATGCACGATTGCTTGCACACGGAGACCTTGACTAATGGAACTAGCTCAGCATACTGCGCACCGACTCAGGAAGATCAACCGAATAGCCACCAAACTCAGGCAGATGCAGGTAGAACTACGAGAGGAGGGCTGGAGGATGCTGCCTGCCATACTCGCCGAGCACATTCATCTCATCGATCTTTCCCACGTCTCGCGCGACGATATTGGGCTTGAGGCAGGTTCAGGCCACCATCACAGCAGCAGCTTGGGATATGGCCTTGGGCGGATACTTAGGCAGATAGGAGTCGCGAGAAGTGACTGCATCCTCGACCTGGGCTGTGGGAAAGCAGGTGCGATCATCGCTCTCTCAGCATTCCCGTTCAGGAGGATTGACGGCGTAGACATCTCCGCCGCACTCGTGCGGGTTGCGAAGCGCAATCTGGCACGTCTTCGGATTAGCAGAGGCGATCTCTACTGGTCTGACGCTAGGGATTTCAACCAGTTGGATTGTTACACTCACATATTCATGTACAACCCATTCCCGGACAACGTAATGTCTGCGGTGATGTGCAGCCTGGCTGAATCGCTCCGGCAAGAGCCCCGCAAGTTCACCCTGATCTACCGCAATCCGCTCTACCACGACACCGTGGCTTCCAGCGGCTTGTTCGATGACGTGCTAGAGTTCAACCCTCCAGGCAAAAACCATACGCACGTGTATGTTCATACGCCGGAGGCATAGGCACACGTGGCACGGAGACAACGGTCGCGAGGCACTCTGTAGAGAACACTGCCTGAGGCTGGCTGCAAGATTGCCTACCTCTGATCCGGACCTCTATCCAATACGAGACGCCGCGGAACGTGTGCGGACTCAGTATCGCTGTTCGCCGTGCGCCGCCGTCATCCGTGTCACTTGTCTTCATCAGTCTGCATTTGTGCCCGCGCTCTTCGGGCGATAGCTCGCTTGATCTTGCCGAGGTCGTCTCTGTTCAATGAAGTCGCGGCCCAAGCAGCCATGACGACTACGCCCGCTATTCTCCACCTGATATCGGTGACGTCGACAAATGCAAGTAGCATTACAGTGGCGGTGCTTGTTGCAAGAAGCAGCTTGTTAGGGCGCGATATCGTGAACCCATTGGAGCGGTTCGTGTACAGATAGGTCGATAGGCACATAACCGTGTAGCCTATTGCGTGAGCCCACACGGCGCCCTCGAGCCGGTGTTCCGCGTTCGGCAGGTAGAATACAGTGAGAAACACGACGTTTCTTATCAGGCCGATCACAACTCGTGCCCTGAAACGTTCCTGAGGAACCAGCGGGGTCTGCAGAACAAGCTCAATGCCTCTGAAGTGATCCCCTATCAGCTGCCAGCCAATAAGACCAACAGCAGGTAAGAACGCCTTGGAGAACAGCGCTGATATGAGCAAGTCCCTGAACAGGAGCACCGACAGTATGCCGAACGTGCACAGGAGAAGACCTATCTTCAACGCGTTGTTGACTTCGTGGTTGATCTCCTTGTTCTCAGTCAGTTGGCTGATCTTGGGGACCACGTAGGCCAATGTCGCGTTCAGAATCATCGACAGGTACTGGTTGGATAGCACAAACGCGGACTGGAAGATGCCGTTTGCGTCCAAGCCCATGTCCCGCACTATCTGCGCACGCACAAGAAACGGCACCGCGAGACCGACAGCGTTGATGGGCAGGTTGCCGCCTGCGAAACGCATCAAGTTGATCAGCAGCTTCCTGTCGTATGGCGCCGACCTTATCCGGCGTCTCATATCGGGCCCTAAGGATCTGTTTGCGTAGAGCCTTGCTATGATGTAACCAATCACTGCAACTATCAGCAGGTGCGCCGCGAGTCCTGCTTGCTTCCAGATGAACACTAACGGTACTACCAGGGGCAGTCCCACTACCGCTGTCGTTACCATCGTTGCGGAATACCGCTTCATCTCAAAGCCGGAACGCAGATAGGTCTGCCACAACTCGGTCTGGATGAGGAACGGAACTCCAGCAATAACCGGGATCACGAACAGGTACAGGGAAGCGTCTCCCAGGCTCCAACTGGCAATGGGTTTCGCAAGCGGTAGGCAGATGGCCAATAGCAGTACGGAGAAAGCAGCGAACGTCTTGGAGGCAGTCGAGACTGTCGTGGGCAGTTGATCCTGGTTTCTGGCCCGGTCAACCGCCATATACTTGAGCGCCCCCTGCTGCATACCCATGGTCGCAGCATACTGGAGGAAACCCTGCAAGACCTGAAGCTGAGCAAAGAAGCCTACGCCCGCCGGACCAAGTAGCACGGCCAAGAGCTTATTTCGCACGATGCCTACAGAGGCCACTGCGACCTGCGAGGTCATCATCACGAGAATGGCCTTGAGGAGTCTCTTCATCTGGCGATGCGCTGCTTGAGGTTTTTCGCGATAAGATAGGCGCGGCCACGCATGGTCATCGGTAGCGCCCCGTTGTACTCGGTCAAGATCTCTGCTCCAAAGCCTTCCTTGAATTTGTTGATGGATAGTCTGGCCTGATCGGTGTCACCGGCGTACCATCCGCCAAGATCATATAGGCGCACACCCATTTCCTTTGCGCACAGCATGGAGCAGTAGTGGTTGTAACGCGTTGCCCGGCCTGTCAACTGACGGAATGACGAGTCATCCGACGTTCTGAACAGCGACGGCCCCCACAAACCCCTGACCCTCTTGCTGCTAAAGTAGAGGGCCCTCCAAGAGACTAGCACATTGTCTGGCGTCCAGACCCTGGAGAAGACCAGCACTCCGGCCTCACGGTATGCATGCGCTAGCTGCCTATTTAACAATCCCAGCGATTTGAGCAGGGCGAAGTCGTCATAGTAGTCGCAGAACTCCTCTACGGATCCTGCGCTGGGCTCGGTTATCCACTCGTGTCTGAGCAGGTCCTTATCTCTCGCGCGTCGAATGTCCTTCTGCGTACCCGATTTCATTGCGCCAAGAATCTCGTCAGGCCCCCTATCCAGATCAATGACTGGCGAGTAGAACTCAGAGAAGCTGCGCGATCTGCGCTCCGGGCACTGAACGAAATGCACCACATCC
>JBPOHN010000016.1:0-30120 GCA_052035525.1 Armatimonadota bacterium | reverse complement strand
CGCTCCGCTGCGCCAGTTTCACCGCCTCTTCCTTGAACTCGTCGCTGTACTTCCGTCGTCCCATCGTATACCTCACTCAGATTATACTATTAACTGAGTGTCCGCTGGATGGGGTACAGTCCAGTCCGGCTTTCTGCGCGTCTGCCAGCGCCTTGTAGTGAACGCCGCTCTGTCCCATGCTTAGATCGATAAACAGGTTGCTGAAGTCAACCTTGCCGAGCAGCAGCCCTACCGGCGGCATCAGGATGTCCTTCACGAATGATTGGACGATACCGCCGAATGCTGCACCGATTACCACTGCTACAGCCAGATCGAGCACGTTGCCACGGTTGATGAAATCCCGGAATTCCTTTAGCATAGTTCTACTTTACCTCCTGATAGTATGGCCTCTTCCAGATCACTGATCGTGGGGTGGCGATTCGGAAATCGCCACCCAGGCCAAATCATCACCCAGAGCAAGATCATCGGTTGTGAGGTGGTGATTCGGAAATCACCATCCAGGGATGAATAGATGCCCTGTGTTCTTAGTTTCCGTGCTGCTCTTCCCTAATCTTCTTCAGCCGCTTCATTACGTTGTTTTCGCCGCGGCCGAAGTAGTCGTGCAGAGTCTTATACTCGGCGAAGAGCTTGGCGTAGATGGCGTGGTTGGCGGCGATTGGCTTGTAGGTTTTGTCCTTGATGCGGGCCATCTTCGCGGCGGCGTCCTCTATGGTGTCGTAACCGCCGTTGGCCTTGCCTGCCGCGACCGCTCCCCACATTGCCGAGCCCAGCGCGCAGGTCTGGGCCGATTGGGCGATCTTCCACTCGCGGTTCGTCACGTCCGCGTAGATTTGCATCAACATCTCGTTCTTCTCGGGCAATCCTCCGCAGGCGACGATCTCGTTCACGGCAACGCCGTTGGAGTCGAACGCGTCGATGATGATATTCGCGCCGTAGGCCGTGGCCTCGATGAGCGCGCGGTAGATTTCCTCCGGCTTCGTGTTAAGGTTCATTCCGAGGATCATTCCGGTAAGATCAACGTCAACGAGGATGCTGCGGTTGCCGTTCCACCAGTCCAGCGCCAGGAGGCCGCTCTGGCCGGGCCTTAGCTTCGATGCCTTCTCGGAGAGCAGCTCATGGATGCTGATCCCGCGGGAGTTCGCTTCCTCGGTATACGAGGCGGGGACGCAGTTCTCGATGAACCACGCGAAGTGATCGCCGACGCAACTCTGGCCCGCCTCGAACCCGAAGAACCCCGGTAGGATTCCGTCCTCGACGTAGCCGCACATGCCCTCGACTATCTTCGGCTCCTTGCCGAGGACCATGTGGCAAGTGCTGGTGCCCATGATTGCGACCATCGTGCCCTCTTTGGTGACCGTAGCGGCGGGGACGGCGACGTGCGCGTCAACGTTTGCGACTGCAACGGCCGTGCCCGGCTTCAAGCCCATCTTCGCGGCCATCTCAGCGGTAAGCTCGCCCGCCTTCTGGCCCATCGGCATGATGTCGCGGCGCATCTTCTCGTCAACGATGTTCTCGAACCTTGGGTCGAGCGCCTTGAAGAAGGCGCTTGACGGGAAGCCGGATGCCTTCTCCCACATCGCCTTGTAACCGGCGGTGCAGGCGTTACGGGTCTCGACACCGGTTAGCTGGAGGTTCACCCAGTCGGCGGCTTCGATCAGCCTGTCGGCGGCGGCATAGACCTCCGGGGCCTCGTCGAGGATCTGCAGCGCCTTGGCGAAGAACCACTCGGAACTGATCTTGCCGCCATATCGCGCGAGGAACGTCTCGCCCATCTTCTCGGCGGTCTCGTTGATCTTGTTCGCCTCCGGCTGCGCCGCGTGGTGCTTCCAGAGCTTGACCCAGGCGTGAGGGTTGTCTCTCCATTTGGGGTCGAAGCAGAGCGGTTGGCCGTTCGCGTCGATCGGGAGCATCGTGCACGCGGTGAAGTCGATCCCGAGGCCGATCACGTCATCGCCGCTCACTCCGGCCTGCTTGAGCACGGCCGGGACGGTGGTCGTGAGCGCGGTCAGGTAATCCTGCGGGTCCTGCAGCGCCCAGTCCGGAGGAAGCTTCGCGCCGGAGGAGGGCAGGACCTCGTCGATGACGCCGTTAGCGTATTCATACACGTCTGATGCGACTTCTCTGCCGGTCTCAACCTCAACCAGCAGCGCGCGAGCTGAAAGAGTGCCGAAATCGATTCCTAGAGAATATTTCATTGGTCGTCAGTCCTTACTCATGAGTCGTTCCAGTAAGATGTGAGCATCATGGGTTACTTATCTCTTGTCGGGCTCGACGCCTGCCTGGAGCACTTCGATCATGGCGGCCATGTTCTCCGCCGGGACGTCGGATGGGATGGCGTGTGAGGGGGAGGCTATGTAGCCGCCGCCTCTGCCCAGCGTTCGAGCGAGCTTCAGGGTCTCCGCCCGCACCTCGTCAGGAGTGCCGAACGGCAGCAGTCGCTGGATGCTGATCCCACCATAGAACGAAAGCTTTCCGTCGAATTCCCGCCGCGTCTCGTAGACGTCCATGGTTTCCGGTTGGAACGGATTGAAGATGTTGAGGCCGCACTCGATAAGCTCCGGGAACAGGCTCTTGACGTCGCCGCAGCAGTGGATCATCACATACTTGCCTGCTTCCCGGATGCGCCCGTACATCCTTTTGATGCGCGGCTTGATGAACTCCCGCCACAGCGTGGGACCCATAATCAGCCCGTTCTGGCTGCCCCAGTCGTCGCCGAGCATGAAGCAGTCGATGTCCTGCTTTATGCCGAGATCGATCTGCGCGAGATCATACTCCACAATTCGGTCCAACAGCTCGTGGACGAACTCAGGCGCCTCGATCATATCCACGAGGATGTTTTCCATCCCGCGCAGCGACCAGGCTCGCTCGAATAGGGAAAAGCCCAACCGCGCTACGCGGAACTTGTCACGGTTTGCTTCCACAAAGCCGGGATAACGTTCCACAAGGCCCGGGTAGGCCGTATCCGGCGGATCCCAGCCCTTGAGTGAGCGCTCCGGCAGAACCAGGCCCTCGATTACCCCGATGTCCTTGTCCACCGTGCGGTTCCAGACCACTCCCCATTCGTCCCGCACGTGCCCCGGGGCTATCTCCGTCCACTCGGTGGTCTTGCGGTGGGAGATCATCGCCATGTTGTTGCCGATGTTCTCTTCGAAGCGCGAATCACCGTAGTAATCGACCATTTTGGCGTGCGCGGCTTCGGTGAAAGTGATGTGATAAGGCACGATGTCAGTGTTGTGGAAGTTTACCGCGCTGATAACGCGCTCTCGTGGTGTCATAGAACCGGCTGCCCCCGTGGTGGTCGATTTGCCGCAACTATACCAGCGCTGCAGCGGGTGCGTCAAGCAGTGGCAGGACGACGGATTGGGTATAGCTCCATGACAGAAAACCCGGAGACGCGGCGGACGTGCACGACTGCGATGCCAAGAAGCATAATCTACATCTGGGTAAGCCTGATCCTGTTCGCAGCCGTCTTGTACGCTGTCTTGCACATCTACACGGTAGGCAACTTCGGGCAGTTGGAGCGTGAGGTCACGGCCCGCAACGTCAAGCGCCTCCTAAGGGCCGTAGAAGACCGCAGGAACTACATCAACTCGAAAGCGTCCGACTGGGCTGCCTGGGATGATGCTTACCAGTTCGTGCAGGACCGCAACGAGCGCTTTATCCGCACCAACATCGTCCTCTCGGCGTTCACGGGCGTCGATCTCAATCTAATCGCCTACACGGACAACTCCGGCCAGATCGTGCACGCCAAGTGGTATGACAATCGAACCCGCGCCCTGGGCCCGGTTCCTCCCGATGTTGTCGAGGCCGTCGAGGGCTGCCGGTATCTGACCATTCATCGGAATGTAACCAGCTCCGTGTCCGGGATTCTCCTGATCGACCAGGGGCCGATGCTGGTGGCCTCCCGGCCTGTTATCACCTCCAACGAAGAGGGCCCCATACGAGGTTCACTGATCTTTGGTAGGTTGCTGGATGCGAGGGAGGTGAACAGCCTGTCCCGGCTGATCGGGGTAGCCGCGTCCATTAGACGGCTGAAAGACGGCCCGCTGCCAAAGGACGTTGCCAGTGCGCGGAGACGTATGTGGAGAAGCGGACAGGTTATCATTCGGCCGATCAACAGGAATGTCATAGCCGGTTACTCCCTCATCGATGATATCTATGAGAAGCCGGTACTGATCGCACGAATCGAGATGCAAAGGTCGATCTACAACAGGGCCCTGAGTGTCACCAACTACTCACTGGCCGCGCTGATCGTGCTGAGCCTGATCTTCGGGGTGACCAATAGCTGGCTCATTCTCAGGGGCATCAGACGAGAGCGCGAGTTCGATCGTAAGACGCATGAGTTCTACCGCCAGACGATAACCGCGGCGACAAACGGGAAGCTGATCATTACGAGCAGCCCGGATATCGATCGTCTGTGCGGCCGGCCGGCTATCGAATGGGCAATACGGGAACCTGATGACCTGCCGGACGTGAGAAACACAACATACCAGGAAGCGAGGTCGGCTGGTATCGATGAGGATAGAGCGTGGAAGCTGGCGACATGCGTAGGAGAGGCGGCTACCAACGCCCTGAAACACGCAGGAGGCGGGAAAGCACGGCTGTGCCGGCGGCCTGACGGGCTTCTGTTCGTGATGGCGGACCACGGGCCCGGTATTCCCGCGCTGAGAATCCCCGACGTTGCGCTCCGCAGGGGTTATTCCACCGCCGGCACGCTCGGTATGGGCTACAAGGTCATGATCGCATTCGCGGACAAGGTCTATCTTGCCACGGGCCAAAAAGGAACCACGGTCGCCGTTGAGATGAAGACCGAACCTGACGAGCCTTCCGGGGAAGCTGCTGATCTCGGGCGCCTAACCTGATTCCAGCCTCAGATGCGGTTTCCGCAGCATCGTCTCCGTCACCTCATAAGTCTTGTTCTTGTCCGAGAACTGGAACGGGACCGTAGCCTTCACGGAGTAGCCATTCCCGTCGCGTCTGACGTTGACTATGGCGGGCAGCATGATCTCATCTCCCGCATTGACCTCTCCCACGTAGAAGCAGCTGGCTGGTTTGCCTGCGGCGCCGGTGATCTTCTCTGCTATGGGCCCGTCCGACTTCAGGCGCCACACGCCGCTGTCATAGGCGTCGATCTGCCACGAATCGGTCATAGCCTCGTTCACGAGCGCGCGGCCATCGATGGTCTTCCCCTCCCACTTGATGCCGTAGCCGCCGAGCCTGTTGCTGGAGTAGACCACGCCCGCCTTGTCATCGACCGACTTGAGCAAGCCGATGCCTTCGATCATGGAGATGTCGCCGAAGCCCAGGACCGTTCCGTTGTCTTGTGTCTCCGCCGACTTGACCGTGAAACTGGCGCTGTGCCTGGGATTGGAGATCACAACCACCTGTCCGATCAGCGCGGTCGGAGTTGGCAGGGCGCGATCCAGCGTGATGGTATTCGCCCTGTAATCGACGGCGGCTATCTTCGCGCGCGAGGGTGCGTCAACGTGGATGATATGGTCGCCCTTTCGTAGGACGGAACCGTTGACGAGGGTCATGGACGTTACCCCGGAGTTGTCCTCACTGATGAAGCCGAACTCGCCCGCGAACTCGACCTTGCCGTCCTCGAAAAGGACCGACCCGGCGCCGGCTATACGGCTGAACAGGTAGTCGGTCCGGCCGCCGGCATCGACTCGAACCGCGGCAAGCTCGCCGGGGAATGCGAAATCAGGCTCGAGGGTCATCACGCGCCGTACGGAGGGTTTCTCCTTGTACGGCTCGATCACGGACACGAACGTGCTGGCGCCAGTATCGTTTCTGGCGAGCACGTATTCCATTCTGTCCGGGTTGCCGGGAGCCGCCTCCGGGACGCCGTCGGCGATGATGACCTCCCTGGCGGAGCCGCCGGGCATGGTCATCCGCAGCCCGATCTTCTTGCACTTTAGCAGCCAGTCCGCGCTCCAGGGCCTGGCCGCGTCCGCCCGGCGCACGTTGGTCAGGTACTGATATCCGCCGGTTTTCATCCCGTCGAATGTCTTTCCGAACTCGATGTCCTCTCCCATCAGAGTGCCGTTAGCTTGTGCGTCACTGAGCGCCAGGCCGCTCGTCCTGAACTCGGCGAACGGCAGCCCGTGGAAGATGTAGTCGTGAGTCTTGCCGCCCTTGACGCGGAAGATGTCGAGCAGGTAGAACTCCATATCCGAGACATCCACCATCGCCACCGTCCGGCGATACTGGGAGGCGATACCGCGGTAGGCGTCCTCGCCCGAGGCGTCCATCACCTGTACGCCGTCGCCTGACGCAAGGAGATTGAGGTGGCCTTCACGCCTGGCGGTCTGGGCGTTTTCATCGATCTGGACGCAGTAGTGCGTGGGTGTGCTGCGCGTCCACAAATCGGCCTGCGTGCCCCAGTGAGCCGGGTAGCCCATCTCGGGCAGCATGCACATCCCGTGTGCCCACATGCCCATGTTCAGCCGGTCGAGATGACCGTGCCACGCGCCGGAGGAGCCGTAGTAGAGCGTCGCGGCGCGCTTGTTGTCACCGGCGCCGGATTCGAGGACCGCAAGACCATACCCGCCGAGGTCGCGTGTCTTGAGGCCCAGGTCGGTACCGAGCGCCTTCGCCTTCCGCTTCAATGCTTCCAGCGCCTCGGGCTTCTCCGATATGCCAGGCGACGGCCAGCCGATGCGGTTCAGCGCTTTGGCGAAGATCGGATCGCCCCAAGTCTCGTAGGCTTTGCGCATCATTCCCGCGTTCCATACGGGAGCGGCGCCGCCCTTCATATCGCCGTTCGCGTCACCGATGCAGGGGATGAACCTGTCCGCGACAACCGTCTGGATGTAGAAATCCACCATCTTTTTGAGGCGCGGCTCGGAGAGAAGATCGACTCCCAGCGGCTCGAGGCGCTGCCCGAGGTCAAGGAACGACGTCGTCCAGATGGAGGTGTACGGGATCGATTCCTCGGATGCCGCGCCGTCACGCGAGACACCGTTCACGAGCAGCGTCGCCATCTCGCCGCCGCCGTTCATTATCCAGTCGATCATCTGCGCGGTGGTGCAGCCCTTTTCGGGGTCGTCATTATCGAGCACCCGCGCAACGACGGCAAGCTGCTGCTGGCAGTTCATGTTGCCGCGCACGAGGCCGGTCATTATGGCTTTGGCTGCCTCCTGAAGGAACTTGCTCTCGATGAGCGTCTTCGCGTCGTCGATACCCTTGGTTGCAAGGAACGTCTTCAGGTCCGAATCGCCCTCGAGGCCGTCGTAGATCTCATCGTAAGCGATGCTCAGCGGCTGGATGGTACCGTTGCCTTCCCAGCAGTAGTCAAGGATCTTCCCGCCAATGCCCGCAGGCCACTTGCCGTTGTGGTATGCCTGCTTCGCGTAGATCATGTCGGGATACTCGGAGGCGATCCGGGCGAGCATCACCGCAGCCTTGTGCGAGTAGCGAGTATCGCCGGTGAGGGAGTAGACGTAGGCGAGCTTCGGGATCATGGGCAGGATATCCGCGCGCCAGCGCTGCCAGAACACGTAGTAGCCGACGAACCAGTAGCGGTTGCCGTCCTTGTCTACCCAGCCGTAGCCGTTGTCGACGTAGTCGGGGGATCCTGAATCGAGTTCAGGATGACGGGCGGCAGGTTCAGGATGATGGGCGTTGAGTTCAGGGTGCTCATCCCTGGTCCAGGGCTTGAAGTCGTTGGAGGGATAGACTTCGCCGCCGACGGGGCATTTTACCTTGAACGGGTGCTCGCGGCTGATGATCCAGGGGTAGTGACCGCCCTTCTTGAATATCTCTTTGCCGTGGATGGGGCAGCCGAAGCCGAACCGGACGTTCAGGGCGCGCGGCTGGTCCGCTGGAGGTATGAACTGCCACAACTCCTCGTCGGTCATCTTCAGGACCCACTCGACCGACTTCTTCGCATTGTCGAGCGACTTCTTCGCCCAATCGTGCTTCGCTACGTTCGTACGCGCTTGCTGAATCTGCTCGTCAGACATCAGCGTGCGCTTCGTTTTCGCGGCCGTTTGTCTGGCCGGCAGACACAAAGCCAGGATGGTCATCAGGATCAGCATCCGCATTCCACACTACCTCCAAGCCTGGTTCCGGGACAGCCTTTACGCTCAAATCCCGACAAACACACTCTTCCATTCGCTGTGTGGATGCGGAATTCCTGAAAACTATCAAGCTGCCGCCATCGCCGGGCCGCTATTCCAGCAGCTTGCGGAGCGCGCCGTCTCCCGAGCCTGACGGATTGAACGCATCGCTTGAGGCGTAATCCAGCATCTGGCCCAGCAGATGCTGGCCCGCGATGTTATTGTCACCGCGTGTGTTCAGGCAGCAGGCGAGGAGCTTGCCCTTGCCGACCCTTGCCTCGAATATGTAGTCAACCAGTATCACGCCGCCCATGTACCGGCCATTGACGCCCCAAACCAGAGGCGTGACATCGTCGCGGAAGTCGCGGGTGTCGAACGGCTTGCGTTGGGTGAGGCCGATGAACTGCAAGTCCACGTAGTTGTCGTGCGGGAAATCGCCGAGCACCGGGTGGCCCGTCGGGAGCCATATCGCCATCTCTCGCCAGAAAGGAGCATCGCGCCGGGGCAGGGTGGTGTCGTCGTCCTTGGGCAGGAAGACGACAGTCGCGCCATCGATCAGCGCCTTGCGCGTCTGCGCGTTCAGTGTTTCGGTTGCGATCACGTTGCCGGACTTTGCGTTGGCGGCAGGGAAGAACCAGACCGGCCAGTCGTTTTGGATCTTGCGGCCGGGCAGGTCCAGCTCTGCCATCAATGTGCACTTTGTCGGGCTCGTCTGAGCGGGCGCCGAGAGCTTTATCTCACTGATGCGGGTGATCTCGCCTCGCGGGGCGCTCACGGTGGACTCTCCTTGAGCGATGAGCTTCTCGCCGTGCAACAGCCGCCAGGTGAGCTTGGCGTCCGTGATCGGCTTGCCGAAGTTGGAAATCATGATCTTCAAAGCCGGCTGCTCATCGAAACGGAAGCAGTGCGACTGCCTCGGAGAGTCGAGCATGAGGATGGTGTCGCCGAAGAAGCGGCGGAGTTCATCGGGCGACCACTTGGGTCGTTCGAGATCATCGTAGAAGCCGCATCGGGTGTGCAGGTTGTCCCGCATTCCGGTCATCGTGTGTCCTGCGTATTCGGGTGCCTTACGGTAGTCCTCCGTTTCGGCCTTGCGGACGGCGAGGACGTGCCGGTTCTGCCGCCACTCCATCTCGGCGGGCCACTGCGCGCCGTATTGATGGATCAGCTTCCTCTCGGTCTCCTCCTGAAGCGGCACGCCGCCGTCGCGGTCGAGCCACCAGGGCTGCGCGCCGTCCTTGCTTAGCGCTGTTCTGATGGCAGAGACGTTGCGGTAGGTGTCGTAGTCGAGGTCCTCGCCGACTATAAATGGCTTTGCGGGCAGCTTCGCAAGGGCCGGCTTCCAGTGCTGCGACCAGAGGATCGGATGCGTGTCGATTTCCTGGTAGGTGTGGATGTCATACCAGTCGGTATGCCCGACCTCAAGGCGGAAGCCGCTGTCGTCCTTTATCAACTCGCCAAGGGTGAGTTCCTTGCCGCGAGCGAAGATGGCTTCGGTCAGTCCCTTGTGCATACTTGGCGCCTCGCAGGTCATGCTTCGAAGGATCACGGACGGGTGGCTTCTGTCGAACCGGAACCACTCCTCGTATTCGCGCAGCACCGGCGCGTGATCTGCCTTTTCGTCTTCCTTCGGGAAAGTCTGCCAGACGGGGTGCTCCTGCCATACGAGCATTCCCGTCTCGTCGGCGATCTCATAAAACCGTTTGGGCATGTAGAACAGGCAGGCCTTGATCATATTGAAGCCGTGTGCTCTGGCGTCCGCGAACTCCTTGCGGATGCGGTCCTCCGATGGGTCGATGCTGATCAGGTCCGGATAGTAGCCCCAATGCAGGAGGCCCTGGGCGTAGATGGGCTCGCCATTGAGGAGCAGTTGGGCGCCCTTCGTTGTGACCGTCCGGAAACCGAACTTGAGTGTGCGGGAATCCAGAACGCTGCCGCCCGACCTGATCTCGATCCTGGCCGTGTAGAGCGCGGGGTCGCTTGGCGACCAGAGACGCGCGTTCTTGACCGGAACCGTGAGCCTGGATGTGCTGGCCGATTGCCAGCCTCTGGGATCGATGCCTGTTTCGACGCGGCCAACTTCAGCTCCATCGGGATCGAGCACGACCGCTCGAAGCTTGCAACCGGCGGCGGCGCCAACGATGTCCGCTTCTATGCGCGCCACACCGGCTGTTGGGTCGCCTTTGGCGAATACGTCAGCGAGATGAGCGTCCCCGGTCGCAAACGCGGTCACCGATTGCCAGATACCGCCGAAGTGCGGAGCTATGACCGGGAGGAAACCCGCGCTGAAGTGCTCGCGCATCTCCTTCACCCGTACGAGGATGGTGTTCGGCTTGTCATTGGCGAGGAGATCGGTCACGCGAAGCTCGAATGGAGACCAGTTGCCGAGATGCTCGCCAGCGAGCTTGCCGTTGACCCACACCTTGGCATGCGTTGCGACCGCGTCGAAGCGGAGCCAGACCTGCTTGCCCTTCCAGCCGGAGGGAAGCTTCAGGTCGCGCTTATACCATGCGATGCCGTGGTAGTCCAGCCCCGCGCCCTGCGCTTGCCAACAGCCCGGGACGTGGATGGTGCTCCAGGCGTTGGAATCGGCTTTCGACTGCCAGTTCTGCTTCTCACCAACGCCGTCCGGGTCCATACGGAACTGCCAAACCCCGTTCAGGTCGAGGTGGCCGTGCGGTATGCGGGGCTTCAGCCGCCTGTCGCTCGTAGGTCCGGCGACTCCGGCGGGTGGCCGTGCGACGACTTCGCAGGTGGATTCTGCCCTCAGCTTGCCCGCGGCTGCAGTGATACGCGTCGTACCGGTCGTATGCGAAGTGAACAGACCGTATTTGTCCACGGTTCCCTTATCGGACGACCATTTGATGTGGATCCGGTCGATCGGCGCTCCACTGCCATCCCGGGCGTCAGCGGTGAACTGCACTGGCTCGCCGAGGCCGGTCTGCGCAGTCGCGGGCCGGATCCGCAGGGTCGCAGGCTCTACGTAAGGGTGCTCGGAGCTGTCGAATTCGATTCGTATCTCCCAGTTTCGGTCGGTCATGTGCCTGTAGGCGCGGAAATCATGAGTGTGCCAGCTTCTCTCTGACTTTGCCGCGCGACTGGCGAGGATATCCAGGCTGCCCGGCCTAAGATTTCCCCTGTTTGCGACAGTCGAGTTGGTCTCTACGCGATTAAGTCCCGACTTGAGTTCTGACGGGTCGATAGGGATCTCGATCCAGTGCCGGGCGTTGTTCATATACGGTTTGAGCGACACCCAGTGCCACGCCCCCTTGTTGACGCGGATGCCCAGCATAGCTTCGTCCTTGCCCGGTTCGGGCTTGATCTCGCTCCCGACATGCGCGTGAACGAGGACCTTCGGGTTAGCAATGCCTTTCGTCGAGGTGAGCGTGAAGTCCACGCGCTGGTGGTAACGCATCCCGTTGCCGACGTAGAGTCCGATAACGGTGGAGGCGTTCGCCGACGCGGCGTCGAACCGCAGTGTTTCCTTCGCGCACTCCGCCGGGCCGCAGACAACTAACGCGCCGAGGATGACCAGGGGAATCAGGATGACCAATCGTTTGCTCCAATGCGGGGCTTCCGCCCGATATACGGTGAGTATAGCTGTGGCAACCTCAGCAGTCAAGGATTACTAATATTAGTGAGCGGGTAAGCACGGTCTGTGAGGCAACCTCCACCAACCCCTCTTTCGTAAGGAGGGGAGCAACCAGGGCTTCTCACCTTGCGAGGGGGGACCTGAGGGGGTGCTCCTGAAGAACCACCGCGCAGCTTGAAGCAGACACCACGAATCGGCTATACTGGTAGCTGCAATCCTCGCAGGAATTGGAGCAACTTGAGCACTACACATCAGACCCAACAGCACGACTCAGCCCTCGCGCACGCCCACGCGCGGACCGATATGCGCAACGTGGCGATTATCGCCCACGTCGATCATGGCAAGACGACTCTCGTTGACGTCATTCTGAAGCAGAGCGGCACTTTCCGCAGCAATCAGGTCGTTGCCGAGCGCGTCATGGACTCCAACGAGCTCGAACGCGAGAAGGGCATCACGATCCTCTCCAAGGTGACTGCTGTCCATTACAAGGGGATCAAGATCAACATCGTCGATACGCCCGGCCACTCGGATTTCGGCGGAGAGGTGGAGCGAGTGCTGCGCTCGGTGGACGGCGTGCTGCTGCTGGTTGATGCGTGCGAGGGGCCGATGCCGCAGACGCGGTTCGTGCTCAGGAAGGCGCTGGAACTGCGGCTGAAGCCGATTGTGGTGATCAACAAGGTCGATCGTCCCGGCGCGAGACCGCGGGAAGTGGTGGATGAGGTGCTTGACCTGTTCATAGAACTTGGCTGCGATGAGGATCAGATAGACTTCCCGTATCTCTTTTCCTCGGCGACGGAAGCCTACGCCGTTCTGGACCCCGACCACCCTAAGAAAGACATCGGTCCGTTGTTCCAGATGATAGTGAAGCACGTTCCGCCGCCTCACGCGGAGGTCGAGAAGCCTTTCCAGTTGCAGGTGACGAACCTCGACTACGACGACCACCTCGGCAGGCTCTTCGGCGGCAAGATTCTGCGCGGGACAGTGCACAAGGGCGAGACCGTTGCTATCGTCAAGCGCGACGGCTCCGAGGACAGGTTCGCCATTACGCGCGTGTTCGTCTATGAGGGCTTGAGGCGGGTTGAGGTGGAGGAAGCCTCGGCGGGCGAGATCGTGCTCTTGGCCGGCTATGACGAGGTGCATATCGGCGAGACCATTGCGGATGCCGAGCACCCAGAGGCGCTGGATCTGATCCAGATAGACGAGCCGACGGTCTCGATGGACTTCATCGTCAATAACGGCCCCTGGGCGGGCAAGAGCGGCAAGCTCGTCACGATGCGCAATATCTCCACGCGGCTGCACCGCGAGGTCAAGACCAACATCAGCTTGCGCGTGGAGCCCACCGGCAGCCCGGACTCGCTCAATGTGTCGGGCAGGGGCGAGCTGCAGCTTGCGATCCTGCTTGAGACGATGCGCCGTGAGGGCTACGAAGTCTGCGTAAGCAAACCGCGCGTCATTACGAAGACAATCGATCACGTCCTTTGCGAGCCTATCGAAGAGGTCACAATCGATGTCGGCGACGACTGCGTGGGCACGATCATCCAGGAACTTGCTGCGCGCAAGGGCGAGCTGTCATCTATCGACAAGGACGAGGCAGGCAACAACCGGCTCATATTCGACGTGCCGACTCGGGGGCTAATCGGCTTCCGCACGGAGTTCCTGACGCTTACGAAGGGGCTCGGGATGATGTCGCGCATCTTCAAGGAATACGGCCCGCACCGGGGCGAGATCGTGACGCGTATTCGCGGCAGCCTCATCGCCAAGGAAACAGGCCGCGCCACCGCTTATGCAATCGCGCCGCTGCAGGAGCGCTCCACGCTGTTCGTGATGCCCGGCGATGATGTCTACGAGGGCCAGGTCGTAGGCGAGAACTCCCGGCAGGAAGACATGGTCGTGAACATCACCAAGACCAAGAAGCAGACCAACATGCGCTCCTCGACCGAGGACGCCACAGTGCTGATCACCCCGCCGAGGCAGTTCACGCTCGAGCAGGCGCTGTCATTCATCGGAGACGACGAGCTGCTTGAGGTCACGCCGGATGCGCTCCGCTTCCGGAAGAGAATCCTATCATCCCTCGACCGGCGGCTGGACGAGCGGCGGAGTAGCAGGTAGCGGCCACCTCTGGAGCCGCAACAGAATTGCGCAAGACATGCGCCCGGCAACGGAATTGCCGAGCGATCGGGGCCGCGATTCCTTCCAGATCGGCGAAGGTGACTGAACCGCCAGAGTACAAGCGGAAAGAATGCACGGGTTACATTTGAGCGTGGGTATCACTGTCCTCTCCTTCGCGGCGCTTTCGAGCGCGTATAAGCTCTCGCAGGTGCTGAAGTGCGAGTCGTGGGTGTACATGAGCGGGCTGTACGCTGTCGGGGCTGCTTCGGGCTGCATCGCGCTTGTTGGGAAGGAGGGCAGCCTCGATGTCCCGCTGAGCGTTTGGATTATGGGCGCGGGCGGGGGAGTGCTGGGTATCAGCTCGCTGCTGTGTTTCCTGAGGGCGATGAAGCTCGGCGGCAGCTTGTCGCTCGTGAACACGATCGTGCAGGTGTCGCTTTGCGTGCCCATCGTGTATTCGGTCTGCTTCCTTGGCGAAAAGCTGACGGCGCTTCGCGTGGCCGGCCTCGTCCTGTTCGTCGTGTTTCTCCTACTTCTGAATGAGCCCGCGAAGCCCAAAGACGAGGAGGTAGCCGAATGAGCAAATGGATTACGTTCGCGTTCCTGGCATTCCTGCTGAACGGCACGGTGCTGACGCTGCAGAAGCTGCTTCCGGTGCGGTTCACCAATCAGTTTCTCGCTCTGCTGTTCACGCTCGCGGGTGTGATTTGCTGGAGCATCGTGATCGTGCTCAAGCGCCCGTTTGCGTTCCGTCATTTCGCGCTGGGAGCCGCGACGGGGCTGATCAGCTACGTCGGCAATGTGTTTCTGATCCGCAGCCTGTCCCTCGCCGACGCGGCCGTTGTGCTTCCGGTTGTTTTCGGTAGTTCAATGGTCATCGTGACGCTGGTTTCGGCGGTCGGCTTCAGGGAGAAGCTGTCCCCGCGCGGCATGTGCGCGGTCATTGTCGGCATCGCCTCGGTTGTTGTGTTGAGTATGTCTTAGTCAAGAGCCGCTCGCACCACCCCGGATCGGTGGGCACTGTATCGGGCGCAGCGAATGCGGCTCATGGCGTGGTCTGCTTCGCGAGTATCTCTGTTGTTTCTTCGGGCATCTACGCGATGAGGCAAGAACCACGTGCGGCCATCAGTAACGATCCTCTGCTTCCTGGCGCTGCCACGCTGCGCAACCCTCGATTGATCCAGACGCCTGGCATCGGTGCCCTTCTGCAGCCGCGCGCTTGATGTTAACCAATATGCCCGAGGGCTTCGCTGGGGCGAACTCGACCTACCCGTTCCCGGGCGCCGAAGGCTTCATCGTAGCGGTCTTGCCCTTCGGTACCCATCCTTCCGGGAGCCTGATGCTAAAGCCGTGCTTGGAGTTCGTATACGTTTTGCCTGCCGGCGGTGGGGCGTCTTGCGCAATCGCCACTGCAGGAATAAGGGCGAGCAGAGTTACAATGACGGGAAGAGCCAGTATTCTCATTCATACTCCTTGGCAACGAAGCTACTAATCAGCCTGATGTGCCTGCAACACTTTAGAGGACGCATGAGCCAAATGCCATGTTCCATGGCTGTTGCGGCTATTGTATGACGCGGCGGAAGCAAAAAAGGAAAACGTGATCAGTTTAGAGCGACATGTGCTGGGGTAAAAGCGGATTGGTGAAAAGCTCAGATATAGCATAGTCCAGGGACGGAGGGAGGTGTCCGTATGTCCACTCGGCTCAGAGGGTTTGCCTCCATGGACCCCGAGAAGCAGAAGGAAATAGCGAGAAAAGGTGGGCGTGCCGCTCATATGAAAGGCACTGCTCATGAGTGGACTAGCGATGAGGCACGGATCGCCGGCCGAAAGGGCGGCGAAGCAAGTCACGGCGGCGGACGAAAGAAGAAGAGCTCGTCCTAGCAACAGACTTGGAGAGGGGCTCCTGCGGGAGTTCGCTTTCACCGTGCTCCAGTCGTTCAGTTGACGGCGAGGTGGCCGATGCCGCCTCGCCGTCAGATCGTTAGGGGCTTTGCATCTGATCTGGTTGTCGTGTAAACTTGCATTATGCATACTCACCAGGCTACCGCTGCACAGTTGCGCCTCGTGTTCTGGGAGACGACGGTCTCCTGCAACCTCAAATGCATTCATTGCCGTGCCTCTGCCGTTGAATCGCGGAGTCCAGGGGAACTCGATCTCGATCAGAGCCGTGAGCTGCTGAAACAGATAGCCTCCTCTGCAAAGCCGGTTGTGGTGCTGAGTGGCGGAGAGCCGCTGGTGAGGGCGGATATCCTCGATATCGCGCGCTGCGGCACCGATCTTGGCCTCCGCATGGTGCTTGCTACCAATGGAACGCTTGTTGATGACAAGATCGCACGCGGGATGGTGGATGCGGGCATACAGCGCGTAAGCATCAGTCTAGACGGGGCTGATGCGGCAACACACGATGCTTTCCGCGGGCTTACCGGCTCCTTCGACGATGCTCTGGGTGGAATTGAGCGTTGCAAGAGCGCGGAAATGCCTGTCCAGATCAACACCACCGTCGCCAAACACAACATCGGCCAGCTTCCCCGGATTCTGGACCTCGCAACCTCGCTGGGAGCCGTCGCGCTGCACGTATTCCTCCTGGTGCCCACAGGCTGCGGGAAAGAGATCAGCGGCCGCGAGATGATAACGTCTGCCCAGTATGAGGAGGTGCTCAACTGGCTCTATGATGCTGCGCGGACGGCCGGTATCAACCTTAAGGCTACGTGCGCCCCGCACTACTTCCGCATTATGCGACAGCGCGCTGCCGAGGAGGGTGTCAAGATCACGCCGGAGACACACGGCCTCGAGGCGATGACGAAAGGCTGCCTGGCCGGGAGCGCCGTTTGCTTCGTTTCCCACGAGGGAGAGGTCTATCCTTGCGGTTACTTCCCGGTGAGCGCCGGCAACGTATTGCAGAAGCCTCTGGGCGAGATATGGCGGAGCTCCGAGCTCTTTGCATCGCTTCGCAACCCGTCCCTGCTCAAGGGCAAGTGCGCGGGCTGCGAGTTCGCACGCGTCTGCGGCGGATGCAGGGCCAGAGCCTACGCGGAGACAGGCGACTACCTTCAGGAAGAACCCTACTGCGTCTACCAGCCGCGAAAGTAGACCCCGCTGGTCACAAGACTGATCCTCATTCACCTAACTTGGATGGTACTTGCGCCCGAATATGATGATGGAACCTGGCTGCCTGAGACTAGCCAAGCGCGGGATCACGTAAGAGGTAAGAAGCCATCATGTTCGGGTGCGCTTCCATCCACACAGCAAACGTGGTGAGACCAGCGTTACTAGCAACACTATTCGCAGTATACTGCCTGTTTCTTGCAAGCGGGGCCTTCGCTATGCAGATCTTCATCAAGACACCATCCGGCAGCACCCTGACCCTTGAGGCAGAACCTTCGGACACCACCCTGAGTACGCAGCCGAAGAGGCACAGGGCTTCCGCGTCTACGGGGATCTTCTCAGCGATTCAGTCTCTACCTCATCTTCAACATCGGGATACGATCTCCGCACGGGCGGCGCTATCGTAGGGGCCGACCGCCGCTCACACGGGACTACGTACGGGTTTGTTGCGGGTTTCACGGATGGCGAGACGTCGTCCTCAATAGCGAGCGCCGGTGGCGTGCAGAGTCGTGGCGTGACCGTGATGCTCTATTCCTCCAGAGTATACGCAAATTGGAGCATCGATGGCTATCTGACATGTACCAGCCTGAGCAACAGCCCAACCTCGTCGACCGGCGAACCTGGCAGCAGCTATTCCGGCAGAGCTATAGGTGGCGGGCTCAGGACGGCCAGGTCCATAGGTCCAGACATTCCAGCGACCAACTGCTCGGCTACTTGGGGCTCAACTGCTTCCGTCTATCACAGGACTCGTACACTCAGTCAGATAGGGACACCGTGGCTCCCGCTGAGATGACTCTAGTCCAAGTCCCGCTTGGGCTCACGTGGAATCACAAGGCACCGGTTGGATCGGCAGGACGGTTGCTCGCGGATCTCGGCGCTGCATACGTATTCAACTGCGGGGACCGCAACGCGACCTTGACTGAGCATGACATCGGTTCGGCCGCGGACTCCCGTGTTCTGAGTCAGGCAGGGGCGCGTCTGGTGCCTGGTTGTGCCAACGGAGGCGCAAGTGAAGGCCCTGAGGCAACCGCCTCAGGGCCTCTTGGTTGATGGAGTGTGTTACCAGCCTAGCCTGCGCCTCCGCTCGGGTCTTTAGTCGAATCGTACTTGTCCTTATCCTCAACCGCCGTCGCGTCCCACTTGAGTGATGCGGGGATCATTACCTTCACCTTGCCTGTCGAATTGGCGCCGAGGGCATCAGTTGCTCGGAAACTTACGGTATATACCCTGCCGTTGCCGGGTTTGTCCTCGGTTCCAGGGTCGCATTCGCAGCGCAACTGCACCCGGTCTTTGCCTGTACCGACCGCGTCCAGGGCCTTATCGCCGGGGAATAGCCCTGCGACTGGCTCGTCTTGCGTGACGCCGGTGATAGTGATCGTTACCTCGTCTCCTTCCGGATCTACCACTCCACCGATCTCGACAGTCTGCATCTGGTGATCGAGCCGCCGGATGATCGAGGGATTCGCCCCTGCTCTGGAGGTGTCGGGCGGCAAGTTACGGCCGTCCACGCGCAGATACCGCAGCACGGGCGTCGTATTCAGGCCGCCGTTGAACTGCACCCTTACCTCCAAGTACCGTCCGTTAGGCAGCTCAGACTGCTGTCCATTGCTGACCTGTTGGAATGGCTGACTGGCAATATCCGTTGGCATTTCCGCGGATCGTGCCTCGACGATGAGTTTACTGCCGGCAAGGCTTGCGTTCCACGTGATTGTGCCCCATCCGGCTCCGGGGATTTTGCCGTCAAAGAGTC
Source organism: Armatimonadota bacterium (assembly GCA_052035525.1). Classification (GTDB taxonomy): domain Bacteria; phylum Armatimonadota; class UBA5829; order UBA5829; family UBA5829; genus DTKD01. The sequence continues at coordinate 11,498 of JBPOHN010000016.1, read as the reverse complement.
CGCGCCAGCTTCCGGAGCGGCTTATCCCGGGTTTGATGAGGCAGGCCGTAAAGGGCGTATTACTGCAAGGTCCCGGCACAGTGAGTGTTGTGACGGAGCAAGTGACCGACCTCGGGTCAACTCTCGAGGCGCTGGAGCCGTCCTGGTTCAGAGCCCAGATGTAACCGTCCTGGTCGGCGCAGACTGAGACTGGCTTTCTGCCGACGGGTACCCGAGCAGTCATGCGCAGGTCCGTTGGCGAGAACCTTGTGAGGACGTTCGAGTCAGGGCAGGCGGCCCATACGCTGCCGCCTCTGTCCGTCGCTATTCCGCCGAGCGCGATCTCAGCGTCCGACCTGGCGACCACGCTTCCAGTTGCCACCTCGAACTGGGCAATGCCCGTGCCAGTGCCGAGCCACAGCATGCCTTCCTCGCCCTCGCATATCGATCGTGGCTGCAAATCGCCCAGGTCGAATGTGTCTCGGACGGCGCCGAGGAGAGGATCGACGCACGCGAGTCGACTGTGATCGCCGCAGAGCACCCAGAGAGAGTCTCTCGAGCCAACAATCATCGTGTCAGGGTTGCCGGGCAGGTAGATCGTCTTGAAGACGACCCCTGTAGAGGCTTCCAATGCCACGATGCTTTGCTCGCCGGAGAGGCCCACCCACAGCAGTCCGTATTGGTCAAAGGCAAGGGACGTAGGCTTTCGTCTGAGTTCTGCTACGACGGACACTCTTGTGTCTCTGCCCCAGGGTAGCGCGTCGGCCCTGCCGTCACCGGTGAAGTCAAAGGATGTGGTTTCCGGCGCGCGGTTGATGGATCTGCTGCCCCCGAAGGCCTGGATCCTCACGATATGGCCGGTGTCGCCGTCGGCGCACGCCACATACGCGTTACCTGCATAGTCGATGGCAACGGCGCAGGGCTTCCAGTTCGAAGACTCGGGGCCCATCTGATATCGGGCGGTCTCCCTGCCGGACCGCGCGTCGATCTTGGCAACAAGGCTTGCTGTGGGGCTTGGGACCCACAGGTATGGTACGCAGTTCATCGACCGGCTGAGTATCAGTCCTCCGGCCGCTTCCGAGCCCTCGACTCTCTCGTAGATGCCGAACCCGAAGTCCGCTGGCCCGACAAGTTCCTTGCTGTAGACGCCCGCCAGTGTGCCTGTGCTTGCCAGTGCGCAGATAAGCACGGCGGCAAGCAGCAGCGCTATCCTGGAAATCCGCAAAATCATCGCCTCCCGTTACGCGTCGTAAGGCTGCCGACGCAAGTCTCAACCGTTCTTGTGCCACCCTCTGTTGGATATACCGGCTGAGATAATTACCTGATTTGTCGGGGTTCGAGGCTAAGGGGAGTCTGGAAATGGAGGCGGCGTAGGAGGAACGTACGCCGATGGAGTTGACCGATATATGCAGTATTCCATAAGTCGCTCGGCGGCCGCATCGTAGAAATCAGCGATTTCGCCGAGTCCACGGCTGCGGGCACGCAGTGCTGCAGCACTCAGCTCTCTTGCGCGCTGGTCGGTGGCTCGAAAAGGCACGACGGCAGGGCAGGAATAGGGCCCGGAGGCAAGGGAGGCAAGCTGCGGATCCTTTACGTACGAAGACGCGAAGGCGACCTGACCGAGTGCGCCTCTTCGACGTGATTCGGCGATCTGCCGTATCGTCTGCTGCGTCTCCTTGTGCGCCATTATGCCCAGGCCGGCCGCCAGCAGGGTCTTCTCGCCGACAGCCTCTTTCTGTCGGAAGATCAGTCTGCCGAAGTGGCCGTCGTCGCTCGAATACGTCATTGGCGCAACGTAGTCCACCCATTTGTTGACAACCCAGTTTGGCCAGTTCTGCATGTACAGCAGGCGCGCGTCCGGCGGGTAGGGAGCGACAGCGGCGGAAATGACGGCGTCAGGCCGAATCGCTCGCGTCTGCAGAGCAATCTTCTGCACAAACGTGTTCACGTTCCTCTCCCGGAACTTGTTCCAGAAGAGCTGGTCAAGGCTGCTTTGCTTCACATCGACAGGATCGATCCCGTACTGCCTGCTGAACTGCTCACGGCTGGTCGGGCAGTAACCGAACGGCGCCTTGTCCTCGGTTTCGTATCGCACGTAGTCGAGGTGAATGCCATCGAAATCGTACTTCAGCATCATCTCCGCGTACAGCCTGGCGAGGAAGTCCTTGGCCGCAGGAACCGCGGGGCTGATCCAGTAGCCGCCGTTAGGTGAGAGCTCGTTACCGGTCGCGTCCATTTCGGCCCAGTCCGGGTGCGCGCGCAGGATCGCCCCCTTATCCTTGGTGTAGCCCGCGCGGAAGGCCCAGACCCAGGCGTGTACCTCCATACCGTGCTTATGGGCTTCGGAGATCATCACCGGGAGGGGATCTACTGCGCCTGCGAATCGCGGGTCGCGCTCGATGATTGCGCTTGGATAGATTGCGTAACCGCGGCAGATCGTTTCCGGCAGCAGCACGTTGAAGTTGGCCTTTGCGTAGGACCTGACCATTTCCCTGATTCCTTCGGCGGTCTTGGGTATAGCGCCAGCGTCGATCCATATGCCGCGCATCTCTACGACGGGATCGATTGTCGCGTAATCAATATCAGCGAAGGCGCTGCAGGAGCTGGTCACGAGCAGAACGAGGATAACGGCCTTTAGCATAGGTAGAATATAACAGCACCGCACGCTGAGGTCAATTTCGCCTTGTCAGGCCTGCTGCGCTCGCGCGTTTCGCGTTTGCATTTCCACTCCTCTTTGCCGTACAATCGTAGCGCGTTTGTGAAAGGAGACTACTATGGCCTGCGATAGAACAAGCGAGAACCTGAAGAAATGCAACTGCACGTACTCCTCGTGCTCGCGGCGCGGCAAGTGCTGTGAGTGCCTGCATTATCATCTTTCGATGAATCAGCTTCCCGCGTGCGCGTTTCCGGCAGAAGTCGAGAGAACTTACGATCGCTCATTCGCGGCATTCATAGCGTGCAGATCAAAGTGAGCCGTCCTGGCCGTGTGTGGTGATCAGTATGACAGACAGATCCGTGGCCGACGCCCGAGACCGGATAGGCGAGATAATCGAGATACTCGAAAAGACATACCCCGATGCCAGGGTTACACTCGACTATCGGACGCCTCATGAGCTTCTTGTGGCGGCTATTCTGGCGGCTCAGTGCACTGACGAGCGCGTGAATATGACCACGCCTGCGCTGTTCGAGAAGTATCCCAACGTGGAGGCATTTGCCAATGCCAACCCTGCGGAACTCGAGGAAATGGTCAAGCCGACGGGCTTTTTCCGCAACAAGGCTAAGTCGATCATTACGTCCGCACGTCAGATCGTCGATGACTACGGCGGGAATGTGCCGGATAGCATCGACGAGCTTGTCAAGCTTGCCGGGGTAGGGAGGAAGACCGCGAATCTCATCGTCGGGGATGCCTACGGCCAGCCTGCGGTCATAGTTGACACGCACGTGATCCGAGTCTCAGGCCGGCTCGGCCTTACCGCTGAGAAGGACCCGGCTAAGATCGAGATGGACCTGCGCGCGATATTGCCGGAGGACAAGATGACACACTTCAACCATCTCATCGTCGCCCACGGCCGCTCGATCTGCAAGGCACCGACTCCGCTCTGCGACATCTGCCCGCTCCTCGAACTCTGCCCCTTCGGGCAGGAGAAGATCAGGGGTAAGCTTCTATGACATTCAGTGAGCTGGTCCGGTTACTTGAGAAGAATGGTTTCGCTATAGTGAAGGAAAAGGGTTCAGTTAGGTACTACGGCAAGGCTGGATGCGCATCACTAATCCGGGTTGACTACCACGGCTCAAAAGAGGTGCCAACAGGCACTTGTCGAAGTATAATGAAGGCGGCGGGCCTAAGATGACCTGCGGGGTGCGAAGATGATCGAACTGTCATACTCACTCGTGATTGAGGCTACTAAGGATCCTGACTTCTTTGGGTTCTACTCACCGGACCTCGAAGGATTCACAGGCGTGGGTCACTCGGTTGAGGACTGCCTCTACAAAGCGAAATGGGGGATGCGAGAGCACGTAGAGCTGTTGCGTGAGCAAGGTCTAGCCGTTCCCAACCCGAATCCAAATCCCAAGATCATCATCCAGAATGAGGAGCGCGCTGCCGCGTAGGCAGCAGGGTGCCCTAACCTTCCTCGTAGGCTTCGCCCGTCTTCAGGCACATCTCAGCTTTGGCAAGTTGGCGGCCGAGGTAGAGCGCGTGATTGATGTCGGATATGGCGCAGTCGCGGGCAAGCTCGTGCTGGATGCGTTCAGCCTTGGCGGAGCGGTATTCATGCAGCAGAAAGCCCTCATTCGAGAGGTGCTGCAGGACGATTTCACCCTCGTCTTGGTCGATTCCGACGAGGAACTGACCGTTAGGGTCCATATCGACTGAGAATCCCTTGGCGTTTGCCACCCGCGCGGCGAGGTCGTACTTGGAGGGATCGATGCTGATCGAGTGGCTGATCACCGTGAGCGGGCCGGCCTCGATTCCTGCGCCACTCGCCACGATCTCCTGCGCCTTCATCAGGCCGTAGACGTTTTTCAGCCACGCATCCAGAGCATTGTGCGTGCGGTAACAGGCGGTGAGCGTCAAGCGGTCGTCATAGACACGGAAGAAGAGCGAAACAAGACAAGGCGCGTCCTCGGCGTCGATATCCTGGCGGCTGTCCCACAGTGCCAGATAGCAGTCCCTGTCCTGCGGGTTTTCACGCAGCCGACCGGCGAACTTTTCCAAAGCATCGAACCCGAAGTACTCGCGTATCCGGTTGCCGTAAGTATAGCTCTGGTCTTCCGGCAGCGGCCCGATCAGCATGTCGGTCTGGTACTGGCGCAGATCGTCGAGCACGAAACCGAATTCACCAAGCCGCTCAGCATCGTCTTCTTGCGGCTGCGTGATCACAACCCGTACGTTCTGCAGTTCTTGCCTGTCGCCTTTCCTGAGGTGTACCAGGTGCCCGAACCGGTGCAGCCGGAATATCAACTCTCGCCACGCCCCCAGCGGCGTCTCCGCCACAATGTTGCAGTTGCGCGGCTCGCTGGGGTAGTGAGTGATCTTCACTTCCGGCAGCGGTACCTCTACCCTCTCACCGACTACTTCTTCGTCAGGGGAAAAGGACTGTATGAGGTTGTATAGCTTGCGCGCAGAATCTTGATCACTCGGCTCTCCAGCGAGTACGATTCTGGGCTGCTCGGAGAACATGTCTGGCGTAACGAGATCATCGATGACACGGTTCGTGCCCTTGATCCGGGTGACTTCCTCGCCCAGGCTCGTGGCGCGCTCCAGGCCCTCCTGGAAGAACGCGACAAGCTCCTCCTGCGAGCCGGACCTGTTTGCTCCGTATACGATCAGGTCCCTTATCTGTGGGTTGTAGAGCAGATTCCTGAGCAGGTGCGGACTTCCGTTGCCGTAGAGATTGCCGATTACGGCTATATTGGAAGTCTTGGGGCCGAGGTCAACGCCAGCCTCTCGAAGCTTGCCCTCCACATAATCGACTTTGCTCCAGAGCGTCAGAATCCCGAGCCTGCCGTACGGGTTGACGATCCTCAACTTGTCGCCGAAGTGCAGGGGGATGAACTCCAAAGGAAGGGATCCTTCAACAGGCTCAGGATGCTTCCCCGTGCAGGACTCACTTTCCGGCATTGGTGAAGTGTCCTCTTGGGCCGCCGACGTTCTGGAAGCCGGTGTTGAAGTCTCTGTAGAGGCTCTTGTAGTTCTTGATCCGGTGCCACTTCTTGATGTAGCCCTCCGGCAGATCGGAGACTATCTCGACATCATTCCAACCATTCACGAGCGGGAACGCGTAGTAGGGATACTCCCTCGGCACGTTCTCCACGTATACGACCTGAATCGGCGAACGTTCCATCCGAGCGAGATACACCCGGTGCATGCCGTCGTTCAGAATCTTCGCTACGCTTCCATCCGCCTCCGGAGACTGCTCGACAACAGGCGGGAGCACGTCTATGGGGTCGTCGTACCCCTCAAGCCATATGGTCGCATATCCATCAAGCTTGAACAGGTCGATGCCGTGCTCGCAGAGAGCCCAGCGCAAGTCACGCACCTTCAGGATTTCCTGCGTGAGCACGTAGCGCTGTGCCGGGGCGATCTCGTCCGTATGCAGCGTTGAAAGCTGTATCTTTGCGTTTTTGTAGGGCAGATCGTCAGGGTGTGTCAGCATCGCTACCCTACGCATATTTGCGACTAGCTCATCTACGCCGTGCAGTTCGACCTTCTTGATGTTCATGGTTTCCTCCCCGAGATGCAAACGCGAAAGCCCGAAAGGGCGAGAACGCGAAAAGGATTCCTAATGCCAGAGAGCGAGATCAGCCACCTCGCCTATGCTGGATACCGTTACCGTTGGCGCGGGCCCTTCGCCGTTCAGCACTTTGATGACCTCGGCTGCCTCTCTATCCGGCCTCGCAAGCACCCAGACCGCACGCATACCAAGCTCCAGCGCAGGCAGAATGTCGTGAGTGTAGGTATCGCCTATCATCACTGCCTCTTCGGGCGCAACCGAGAGTTCGTTCAGCGATCTGATGAAGTTGTCCTTGCCCGGCTTTCTGGCGCCTGTCCTGCAGCTCAGTACTATAGCGTCCGCCGCCTCAACGACCTGCGGCAGCGCATTCTTCACGCTCTCATAGTAAGGGTTCCAAATATCCGACAGCAGGCCGATCAGCAGCCCTCTCTCCTTCAGCGCGAGCACAGCATCGGATGCGCCTTCGAGCGCTTGTGCCGCCGTTGCCTGGGAATCCCAAAGCTGTTCGATTCCTGCGCGCGCGCTCGCATCCATTGGCCCGAATCGAGCTGTTAGAGCTTCGCAGACCTTATCAGCACACGTCAGGTCCGTTGTCATGATGACGGAAGCGACATCGACATGGCTGACGCCATTCAGCAGCCCGGATATTACTTTGTTTGGGGCCACGGGTGGCCCCGTGACGAGCGTAGCGCCTATGTCGAATATGGCGGCTTTGGGTCGGATCACGTTGGCCACTCGACGACTTCAACACCCGATTTGCGCAGAAGGTCCCTACCGTTGCCGTTGCCCTTGTTGTCGCTCTTGATCACGCAGCGCTTGATGCCCGACGATACCATTAGCTTCGCACACGTGATGCAGACGTCACCGTTGACGTAAAGGGTTGCTCCCTCGACGGCAAGTCCGCGTTTGGCGCACTGGCAGATCGCATTCTGCTCCGCATGGACGCAAATCTTATACTCCTCGGTGCCTGCCAGATCCTTGAGGCACTGGCCGGTGTCGATGCAATGCTCATGGCCGCTTGGCACGCCGTTATAGCCATGAGAGAGTATCCTGTGGTCGATGGTGATCACCGCGCCGATCCTGCGCCGCAGGCACGTGGCTCTCCTGGCGATTACATCGACAACTTCCATATACGTCTCATCGAAACTCGGACGCTTTGGCATGGTGGCTCAATTGTAGCAAGCCCGGCCGTCGATTACAACAGCTTGACCGGCATCATGGGCGGCATTATACTTAGCTCAGGATATGACAGTCACCGAAACCAGCACAACCTGTTCCCGACACCCGAAGGTGGAGACCAATCTCCGATGCGCTTCGTGCGGCACTCCGATCTGCCCGCGGTGCCTGGTGCAGACGCCGGTGGGAATGAAGTGCCGAGAATGCGGGATGCAGAAAGGCGGCACGCTCTTCAGTCTGAGCCTTCAGAGGGCCGTGGCCGCGAGTGCAGCCGCCATCGCATTTGGGGCTGTCGCGGGTTTCGCAGCCGATCTTATCGGCTGGTTTGCCCTCTTCGTCGCTGTCGGTTACGGCACGTTTGCAGGCGAGATGGTAATGCGGGCGTCGGGTCGGAAGAGGGGAATCAGGCTGGAGCTGATCACGGCGATAGGAATGGCGTTGGGTGCGATAGGTGGACGATTGATAGTGGCGCTTACCATGCCCGCTCCAACGGCAGTAGCTGTGCCGATGGCTATTCCCAGCGTGATCGGGCTTGCTGCGCTTGTGATTGCGATATCCGCTGCGGTGGGCCGGATTCGGTATTTGTAGAGCGGCGGGATGCCGTCCAACTTTTCTTAAGGTTGTTGACCAGCCTCCACGCTGTGTGCTACTATATACTCGCGTTTTCTGTGCGGACAGGCGAAGAGGACGGTTGGCACATGTCCCGTCGCTGCTGCGGGTTGAACCAGTGTGCGAACACCGAAGTATACCTGATGAACCTCTCGTCCCTATGGGAGAGAGGTATTTTCGTATTGGGGGCATCTGATAGTGAGAAGCGATGTGTTGAGGACCGGCAACGAGCGGGCGGCTGCCAGGTCGCTCATGAAGGCGATGGGCTATACCGATGAGGAGATGTATCGTCCCCTGATCGGCATTGCCAACTCCTGGAATGAGGTCGTGCCTGGACATATTCAGCTCGATAGGATAGCTGAGGCGGTGAAGTCCGGCGTGCGCATGGCAGGTGGAACTCCGATGGAGTTCGGTGTCATTGGAGTATGCGACGGGCTTGCTATGGGTCACGAGGGTATGAAGTACTCCCTTGTCACCCGCGAGATCATCGCCGATTCGATAGAGTGTATGGCCAGGGCGCACGCGTTCGATGCGCTTGTGCTTATCCCCAATTGCGACAAGATCATCCCCGGCATGCTGATGGCTGCCGCCCGTGTCAACATCCCGACTATCGTGGTGAGCGGTGGCCCCATGCTCCCTGGCCGGTTCCAAGGCAAGAACATCTCGGTTACTCAGATGTTCGAAGCAGCCGGGGCTGTGCTTGCGGGCAAGATCACCGAAGCCGAGTTGTGCGAGATGGAGGACACTGCCTGTCCTGGTTGTGGAAGCTGCGCGGGCATGTTCACGGCGAACTCGATGAACTGCCTTACAGAGGCTTTGGGTATGGGTCTGCCCGGCAACGGCACTATTCCGGCCGTCCACGCTGGACGAATACGGCTGGCGAAGCACGCTGGTATGAAGGTGATGGAGATCCTCGAGAAGGGGATCAAACCCCGCGATATCATGACGCCTGCCGCGTTTGCTAATGCGCTGGCCGTGGACATGGCGCTGGGTTGCTCGACAAATACCACCCTCCACGTGCCAGCAATCGCCCACGAAGCCAAAGTCGCGTTCAGCCTCGATTCCCTCAACGAAATCAGCCAACGAACCCCGCACCTAACGACCATCAGTCCCGCCATAGCGCATCCGTCCGATGATCCGGCCAAACAGGAGATACACCACATAGCGGACCTCGACGAGGCTGGTGGCATCCCGGCGGTTATGAAGGAGTTGAGCAAGAGAGGCTTGCTCGACCTTTCCGTGCTTACGGTGACCGGCAAAACGCTTGGTGAGAACATCGCAGGCGCCGAGATCAGAAATACGGACGTCATACACACGATCGACAACCCCTACCACGAGGAGGGCGGCCTTGCCGTCTTGAAGGGCAATTTGGCTCCCGATGGTGCAGTCGTGAAGCAGTCGGCGGTCGAGCCCGAAGCGTGGGTGTTTGAAGGTCCGGCTCGCGTGTTCGAGTGCGAGGACGATGCTGTGAAGGAGCTTCTCGCCGGGAATGTGACGAAGGGCGAGGTCATCGTGGTGCGAAACGAGGGGCCGAAAGGCGGCCCGGGCATGAGAGAGATGCTCACTGCCACCGCTACCGTCGTAGGTATGGGCATGGGCAAGGATATCGCGCTCATCACCGATGGCAGGTTCTCCGGCGCATCACGCGGGGCTTGTATAGGTCATGTGTCACCAGAAGCTGCTTCCGGAGGGCCAATCGGACTCCTGAAGGACGGCGATATCATATCGATAGACATCCCAGGCAAGCGGCTGGATGTTAAGCTCGCTGATGGAGAGCTTGCGGCGCGGCGGAAGGAGTGGAAAGCTCCGGAGCCGAGAGTCAAGGAGGGATATCTCGCGCGTTACGCGCGGATGGTCTCTTCAGCATCCACTGGCGCTATCGTTGAGTAAGATTTCGCGGTTTGACTGGAGGATCTAAGTTGAAGATGAATGGTGCAAACGCACTGATCCAGTCCCTGGTGGATCACGGCGTTGAGATAGTGTTCGGCATACCGGGCGGAGTGATGATTCCGATCTACGACGCTCTCTACGGCCGGACAGATATCAGGAATATGCTCATGCGGCACGAGCAAGGCGCCTCGCACGCCGCTGATGGATACTCGCGCGCGACGGGAAAGGTCGGTGTGTGCTTTGCAACCTCGGGGCCGGGCGCAACCAACCTTGTCACAGGCATAGCCACGGCGTTCATGGACTCGATTCCGATGCTAGCCGTCACCGCGCAGGTGAGAACGACCGCACTCGGTAAGGACTCGTTCCAGGAAGCAGACATTACCGGCATCACGATGCCGATAACCAAGCACAACTACCTCCTGAACGACGTCAACGATCTTCCGAGGGTGATCGCGGAGGCGTTCTACATCGCGCAGAGCGGCAGGCCGGGTCCGGTGCTGGTTGACATTCCTATGGACGTGTCGCTGGCAGAGATAGACTACCAGCCGGTGAAGGATATCCGCGTTCGAGGCTACTCGCCGCACGTGGAAGTCGATGAAGCACAGGTCGAGGAGGCCGCCAGGATGATTGCGGCGGCAGAGAGGCCTGTCATCTACGCAGGCGGAGGCGTGATCACTTCCGGAGCCTCTAAAGAGCTTGTTGAGCTTTCGGACAGAACCCACATCCTCGTGACAACAACGCTGCTCGGCAAGGGAGCGATTCCCGAGGACCACGAGCACGCGCTCGGAATGCTCGGTATGCATGGAACCGCCTACGCGAACCATGCCGTCCACGAGTGCGATCTGCTGATCGCGGTGGGCGCCCGGTTTGATGACAGGGTTACCGGCAAGCTGGCAGCATTCGCGCGCAAAGCGAAGGTTATCCACATTGATATTGATCCCGCCGAGATAGATAAGACCGTTGCGGTTGACTGCGCGGTGATCGGCGATTGCAAGGAAGTACTGCAGAGGCTGCTCAAGAAGGTGGAGCCTCGGTCCGAGACCAACTGGAACAAGCAGATAATGCAGTGGAAGAGCGAGTTCGCGCTTCAGTGCCCATCTGATGGCGAGAAGCTGCTTCCCCAGTGCGTGGTCGCAAAGCTCTCCGAGATGACCAAGGGAGAGGCAATCGTCGTCACTGATGTGGGCCAGAACCAGATGTTCTCGGCGCTCTATCACAAGGTCACGACGCCTCGCCGCTGGCTGTCGTCGGGCGGACTCGGCACCATGGGTTATTGCCTCCCTGCGGCGATCGGAGCACAGGTAGGCTGTCCTGATAGGCCGGTGTTCGCGATATGCGGGGACGGTGGATTCCAGATGACCCTCCAGGAGCTTGCCCCCGCGGTAGAGCACAAGCTACCGATCAAGATCATCCTGCTGAATAACAAGGTCTTGGGGATGGTGCGCCAGTGGCAGGAGTTGTTCTGGAACCAGCGTTACTCGGGCGTGGATATCTCGGTGCAGCCGGACTTTAAGATGCTGGCTGAGGCCTACGGAGCAGTTGGAATCCGCGTCACGAAGCCAGGTGAGATAGAGGGCGCAATCGAGAAGGCCATGGAGATAAACGACC
>JBPOHN010000113.1:0-10074 GCA_052035525.1 Armatimonadota bacterium | reverse complement strand
TACGACTTTTTCATCAGAAACATCACCTGGTATGGCCATGAGTTCTTGGACTCTGTGAGAGATGATGGCTTGTGGACTCGCACGAAGGAGGCTCTAAAACCGGTTGGTTCTGCCTCGCTAGGTGTTGTGATGAACTTAGCTGCTTCGTTATTGAACAAGCAGCTCGGGTTATAGGATGAAGATCGAGTCGACAGATATCGTCATTGATAGCTTCCCGCAGCCCCTTCACTGCGTGGGCAACGCGGGTCTTCTTGATAGCCGAACCATGGCTCTGTTGTGCTCGATCAAGTGCCCCGGCAGCGCCATTCTGCGCGCATACGATCTGATGCGCGACATTAGGAATGAGAACGTAACCGTGATCAGCGGGTTCCACTCTCCGATGGAGGATGAGTGTCTCAAGATACTGCTTCGTGGTACGTGCGGCATCGTGATCTGTTATGCCAGAAGCTTGCCCACAAGAGTACCGGCGGATCTCCGAAAACCCATCAATGGAGGCAGATTGCTGCTCATGTCCGCATTCGATGACGAACATGATCACATAACGAGAAAGAGTTCGGCCGAACGCAATCGGCTGGTTGCTGATATGGGAGATATTCTGTTCGTTCCCTATGCCTCACAAGGCGGGATGGTGGAGGAAATTTGCAGGGAGGCTGCTGCAACGGGCAGGCCGGTTTTTACTTTCGATGGGGATCACGGCGCATCTCTGCGGGCAGTTGGCGCGAAGTCGATACCACTGAGCGGTGCTGCAGTGCTTCTTCAGAGCGTCCCGAACGGCATGGACAGGTCGACGCAGCAGTCGGCTGATTCCAGTGCGCGCCAGCGTGCCTATAGTGTGGCAAGCATCAGGCTCGGTCACCCACAAGCTTATGCGAAATGGACGGACCAAGAAGAGGCTCTGCTGCTAAGGCTTCGCGGCGAAGGCAAGACCCGGCGGGAGATCGCACAGGAATTGCAGCGCCAACCGAGCGCCATATCAAGCCGGTTGCGAAAGATTGAACGGAGGACAGACGAATGGCCAGACAAGACAACACCGGAGTAGACGCGGCGTTTGAGATACTGCTGGAAGAGATCGAGAGCGTCATAGAGGAAGTGAACCAGTCCGGCGGTCGTGCGTTTTCCGACGGCAAACTGGACATTGCCCAGCAGATACTGACCCAAGCCCAGGCACTAACGGATTACCGGTCGAGTGTCGCGTCACTTCGGGAAAACTGGAGTGTGCTCTACGCCGTGCAGGACGAAGAGGTAAGGGAGATAATCTCCAAGAGAGACCTCGGGCGGCTGAAGAAGGGCCTTCGAACCAAGGAGGCGTTTTACTACACCCCCATCTTGCAGGTCTTGAGTAATATGGGAGGCCGGGGCGAAATAGGCGAAGTGCTGGACCAGGTCCACGCTATAGTGAAAGATTCCTTGAAGCCGGTAGACAAAGAACCTCTTGCTTCGGACCCCAAGGCACCACGCTGGCGCAACGCCGCCTGTTGGGCTCGATGCTCCATGGTGAGAGAAGGACTTCTCAAAGCCGACTCCCCGCGTGGAGTGTGGGAGATTACTAAAGCCGGATCGGCGCATCTGAAAGAACAGGTGAAATAACAACAATGGACTTTCTTCAGCTCATTAATAACGACGGCGGCCTACCGAAGAAGTCAGTTTCGGCGATAGGGATTGACCTTGGCACAACCAATTCTACAGTTGCGGAAGCGGCGTATGATCCGGCATCGGGTAGTGTGCGGGTGCGATGTCTTGAGATCGCCCAGGCGACGACTGACGGGGAGTCCATACATGTGCTGGTCCCTTCGGTTGTCGCGCTTTTCGAGGGCAAGGAATGGGTCGGGGAAGGCGCGAAACGGCTGCTGGCCCGATCCGGCGAGAAGAACCTGGCGCTCTATAAGGACGTGTTCTTTCAGTGCAAGAACGAGGTTGGCACCCGGAAAGAATATCCGAGGGCAAGCGCGGGATATCGAAGTCCGGCCGAGATAGGCGGCAGAGTGCTGTCGTTCCTTCACGACTCCGCCGTGTCGGATCTGGACAATACTCCTGACAGGGCGGTAGTAACTGTGCCTGCGTCATTCCAGGTCGCCCAGCGAAACGATACATTCAAGGCTTGCGAAATCGCTGGGCTCGATGTTGAGGGCGGCGGTCTTCTGGATGAACCCGTGGCCGCTTTCCTTGATTACCTGTGCACCTATGGCGACCAAATCGCCGGTAAGCTGGATGAGCCGAAGAACCTCGTTGTGTTTGATTTTGGGGGCGGCACTTGCGACGTTGCGGTCTTCGAGATCGGCATGGATTCGCACTCACACGGCCTCAAGCTAGCCGCACTTTCCGTCTCCCGCTATCACAGGCTCGGGGGCGGCGACATAGACGCGGCGATTTTGCACGATGTACTGGTTTCGCAGCTCTGTGAGCAAAACTCACTGGGTCGGCATGACCTTGGCTATGAAGAGAAGCGGCGATATGTTGAGCCCGCGCTGATGGGAGCTGCCGAATCATTGAAGATCAGCTTGTGCGTGGAGATGGCCAGACTGCGGAAGTTCGGCAAGTTTGATGGCGCAGACAAGGAAACCGTCGGAGTGAAGCTGCCGGGTGTTCATCAGTGTCCGGTAGGCGATGCGGTCTATGCCCTTCAATCGCCGGAATTATCAGCCGTCGCTTTTGAGCGAGTGCTGGAACCATTTATCGATACGGACCTGCTCTTTACCAATGAGGGCGAATACCACACCACATGCTCGATCTTTGCACCATTACAGGATGCCCTCGACCGAAGCGGCATCCAGACGGATGAGGTAGACCTCTGCCTGATGGTGGGTGGCAGCAGCCTGATCCCTCAGGTAGTGGATGCGCTCGGAGAATATCTTGATGCAGCAGAGATTCTGGTATTTCCAGACAGGGAGTCGATCCAAACCGCCGTGGCAAGAGGAGCAGCATATCATTCACTTGCTCTTGCGCTGACGGGCGAGGGTCTGATTCAGCCGGTCGCACACGATGATATCTGCATCCGCACTGCCAGTGGCCGCCACATTCTGGTGCCCAAAGGCTCTGCACTGCCGTATCCGATAAGCGGCGATTACGCCATCTGCGGCGCGCTCGCCGTGCCAGATAGCAGTGACGATGAGCCGGTCGATATCAGAGTTGAACTGGTAGCCGGAGACGAAGACAGGGTTTTGTTCAGTGAGATATGGCACGTCACGCCTCCGGTCAGAAAGGGTGACGGACTCTGTCTCGAGTATAAGCATGACGAAAACCAGGTACTGAAGATGCTGCTTGCTCTTTCCAACGGTTCAGGCGAGGTGTTTATGGCGGATATCGAAAATCCGCTGACCAATGTTGTCAACCCACAGAGCCTCAGAACCAGGATATGGGAGATTGAGGAATCGATCCGGGGCGGCGGATTCTCCCGTGAGAGTGTGCCATATGTTCTAGCCGAGTTGGCAGACGAGTATCGGAAGATAGGTCACCGGGAGAAGGCGCTGGCATTGCTGAAAGACGCTCTTCGGCGACAGAACGGCCCGGACGCCTATATTCTGAACAAGATGGGCATTCTCTGCGGCGAGATGGGCGACTACGACAGACAGGCAAAGTTCTACCTGCAGGCCGCACAATCTGCTGTGGACAGCATACCATTGTTCAACCTGGCGCTCAGTCAGAAGGATCGCGGTGAGAATGACAAGGCCCTGGCCACGATTGATAGTGCCCTGGATAAGGAGCGCATAGGGCCGTCTCTTACGCTAAAGGCGATGCTGGCGGAGCGGATTGGGAACATCAGCCAGAAAGAAGAGTGCCTCAAAGAAGCGCTGACGACGTTTGACTCTCCGGTGGCAAGTACCGACTGGGAACTCGTGTGGCTAGCGTCTGCGGCCCGCATGTCCGGCGACAATGAACTGCACGCAGCCGTCTCGAAAGAGCAGGCAAAGCGGCGCAAGAGCGGTGCAACTAAGGCTATTCAGGACGGTCAGTTGCCTATCGACACATCGGAGAAGAACTAGAGATGGCGACATGGTTAGTGCCTCGCGATGAGCTGACTGTAGATCAGTTAAGAGCCGTTGAACAGAACACGAGCGAACACAGAGTGATATACGGACCCCCAGGTTCGGGCAAAACTCAAGTACTGTTGCATCGTGCCCAGCACCTGCAGGAAACACAGCGCAGCGAGCCGAGCCGGTTCCGCATCTTTGTCTTCACCCGAGTGCTCAAGGAGTACATCCGGTCTGCACTGGACCTACTGGATATACCGGAAAGCTGTGTAGTGACCTTAGATGAGTGGTGCAAGCAATACTACAAGCAGCACATCAAAGGTTCGATGCCGTGGGATAAAGATGCCAAGATGCCGGATTTTGCCGCCATTAGGAAGGCGGTGCTAAGTGACATCCAAGGCCAGCTTTTCTCTTTCGAGAAATACGACTTTGTTCTTGTGGACGAGGCCCAAGACTTGGAGCCGGAAGCATTCGACTTGTTGTGCCTCATATCTGAACACGTCACGGTCTGTATGGACAACAAGCAGCAGATTTATGATCACGGTTCGGATGAAGCCAGGATACTGACCAAACTCGGATTGAAGCGCAGAAACGTTTCGCTGCTTGATGCATTTCGTTGTTGTCCCTACATAGTCAGAGTCGCGAGCGAACTGATACCGGACCCCGGGAGCCGTCAAGACTACGTGAATCAAGGGCGTATGCCACAGGCAGAGCGCGAGAAACCGCTGCTGTATCTGGCTAACGACTTCAATGACGAGTTCAACCGGCTGGTGGAGGTCCTGAGAACGCGGATTCTCAAAGGAGATAGCATCGCCATACTGGTGCCCTGGACGAAGCTGATATATGGGATGGCCAAGGGTCTTAGCGAGGTCGGAATCGAGACGGAAACACAAAATGGAACCGATTTTGGGACGGACCTACCGAAGCTACTTACATACCAAAGCGCGAAGGGTCTGACTTTCGACACTGTGCTTATGCCACGGTTGGTCAAGAAGTACTTCAAGAACGTGGCTCCGAGCCGCATTGAACGCCTGTTGTTCGTAGGCACTACGCGCGCTACTTCGTGGATCTACTATAGCGGCACGCAGGATTCTGCCATACCGTTGCTCGACAAGATATCCCAGATGGAGCGCACGGGAGACATTATACTGCAGGCGGCAGATCGCGACCGTGGGGCGACAGCACAGGAGTCAGATGATTGTGATTCGCAAGACGATGTCGGCGTGCTCGACCTACTCTAGGAATGGTGATTGAAATGGCATTGGACGACAAGATACGCGACGACATTCTGCAATGGCACCAAAGACTGCAGAATGAAAACAAGCTGCTCTCGGACAGCCAACTGGATGAGTGCTATCAGAGGTTTCGGCAGCGCTTCGGTGTTGATCAACTACAGCGTCTAGATGGGCAAGCCTTGCTTGAGACTATGCACGCTCACGGCAACCAGGACAGCCTGGTCTACTGGCTCGAATTCAAGAACGATGAGGAGTTCCCCGCACAGTTCGGAAGCATCGCAGGTGGAAGTGCGCTCAAGTTCGGCATCTACCGGCGTGCAGACACCGGCGTTTGGATGACAGGAACCTCCAAGAATCAACGAGAGCTCACGCTTGACGAGGCTATCGCCATCGCGCGGAAGCATCGGGACCAGTTGTCGATAGGAGTAGACCTGCTATCCAAGTTGCCAAGCAACGCATCTGATGCGGATTACAGTCGTCTGCAGGCGGAGATGAATCAGCAAGCTCCCGACGTCAGCAATTTGGCCTGGGGCCATAAGTACTTCCACCTAATGTCTCCGGACAAGCTCGACGATTTCCACAATCCGGACTACCAGAGGTTCCATCTCGTGAAGATGCTGCAGATGCCACAGGGAAGTGGGAGATACGCTGCGGCAGGACAATACGTACGTATTGCCAGCGAACTCGGTATCCGACTGAACCATCTCACATCAGTTCTCAACAGTCGTGACGGCGCGCCTCACGGATACTGGCGCATCGGCACGGGCGACGACAAGAACTTGCGGAAGCGCTGGAACCTAATGCGCGAACGGGGATGCATTGCTCTCGGTTGGGAGATGATTGGCGAGTTGCCAGTGTCACTTGACCGCCCAGAGTTCAAGGACCACGTCGTGGGGATGCTGGACCAGCACTATCCGAACACACCGTCAGTGCAGGGAAGGATCGCGCACTACTTCCTCGACTTCATCGGTGCGAATGAGGGCGACAGCGTAATAGCATGCGACGGGGCCACGGTTCTCGGCATTGCAAAGATCGCTGGGCCGTATTTCTATCAACCAGAAGGTAGCGACGATGCTAATAGGCGACCTGTGGAGTGGCTCGATCTTGGAGAATGGAAGATGCCACAGCAGGAACAACTCCAATCGTCTTTCAGGCCGCTGGGCAAGTATCCAGAGAACCTGATTGAGGCTGAACGCAGGATTCTTCACGCACCGCCGGTTGTCATCAAGCCACAGACTGCAACTACTCATAGATTGGATGGGGTTCTCGGCCGAGTCCAACAGGTATTAGATCGAAAGGGACAGGTGATCCTATATGGACCGCCAGGCACGGGCAAGACGCATTGGGCTGAACTCGCTGCGATGGATCTGGCTTCCTATGCTGCATTCGGAATGCCTTTCACGCAGCTCGGACCAGACCAGCGGAGACAAGTCATCGGAGGCGAGGCCAGCGACAGCCCTCTTGTGCGCGTATGCACTTTCCATCCGGCTTACGGTTATGAAGACTTTCTGGAAGGTTACCGGCCCTGCGATAACGATGGCCGACTGTCTTTCGTTCTTCGCGATGGGTTGTTCTTGAACCTATGCAAAGATGCTGAGGCCAATCATTCCCGGAAGTTCTTTCTCATCATCGATGAGATCAATCGTGGTGATATCCCGAGGATTTTCGGCGAACTGCTCACAGTGCTTGAGAGTTCAAAACGAGAGAAGCCTGTTCTTCTGCCGTTGTCCGGCAGGCAGTTCAGCATCCCGAAGAATGTGTTTGTCATCGGTACTATGAACACGGCTGATCGATCCATCGCGCTATTGGACACGGCCCTAAGGCGACGCTTCGGATTTGTGGAGCTAATGCCCGATTCGTCCGTTCTGGGAACCGCTGCAGTCGCTGGTATACCACTTGGGCTCTGGCTCGATGCACTTAACTCGAGGATCATCCAGCATGTCGGTCACGACGCGCGTAACCTGCAGATCGGTCACTCATATTTGATGGATGGCGGCCAGCCGATAAGGACGTTTGAGAGGCTCGTTCGTGCCCTTCAGGACGACCTACTACCTCTATTGGAGGAGTACTGCTATGAGGACTACCAAGCCCTGGAGCACATACTCGGGAAAGGGCTGGTGGATAGTGAGAACCAACGTTTCAATATCGAGCTCTTCGGGTCCGGACAGCAGGACAATCTGGTTCAAGCCCTGCTTGAGAGATGCCCACAGATAACGACCTCCGGGCAGGCAATAACTGCTGAAGAAACCCAAGCTGACGCTGATGAGTTGGGTGACACGGTGAACGGCAATCAGGAGACAGAAGCTTGAGCGCCGCAGGTGTATCAATCGCCGAGTGGAGTGCTGCTGGGCCTGAAACACACAAGGAGTTGCAGGGACTCGACTTTGGTGATGACGATAGGACTCGCGCGCTTGCAGAACAATTGACCATCAGTGGAAGGCTTGACGTGCAGGAGCTTACGCGGGGACTGCGCATCCGCAGCACATCCTTTGTCGGCAGTGTTCTCCTGGGATCAGTGCGGGTCACGATCATTCCCAAGATCGACAGGCTTCCATTGTTCCGACTGCTCAAGTACGCATACGGATTTCGTAACCTTACGCTTTACGATCAGACTCATTTCGAGACCAGCGACTTCCCGTTCCAGGATCTGCTCTTGCACCAGTTGGAAGCGGAAGCCCAGGAACTGATCTCTCGGGGCCTCAAGCGTGAATACATCGGTCGAAAGGAACACTTGTCCAGCCCGAAAGGGCGCTTTGACTTTACGGAGCTGGCGATGCAGGGCGGGGTTGTGAGCGCGCAGGTGCCCTGCCGCTACCACTTGCGCAGCGAGGACTGCCTGTCCAACCAAGTCCTGCTGGCGGGAATCAAGAGCGGCGTCAGGCTTACCAGCGATCTCCAGCTTCGGGCAAGACTAAGGCGAAAGGCTGCCATGTTGGAAGAGAGAGTGTCGGGGCTGCGTTTGGATCGCGAGTCTATCAAGCGAGTGGAAAGACACAGCAGCAGACTTAGCCGGGCATACGATGCTGCATTCGAGATTGTCAAGGTTCTGCTTGCTGGGCAAGGCACCTCGCTTTCTACAGATGAGGATACCATTGCACTACCCGGGTTTCTGTTTGACATGAATCGCTTCTTCCAGCGATTGCTGGTAAGGTTCTTCTCCGATTGGCTCGATGGCTATCGCGTTGAGGACGAGAGGGTGATACGAGGAATGATTGACTACGTGCCAGGACATAACCCTCGCAATCGCCGGTCGCCGCAACCAAGGCCAGACATCGTCATTGTGAAGGGCCGAAAAACAGCAGCGATCCTCGACGCGAAGTATCGAGACCTATGGGAGACCCCACTTCCGAGAGACATGCTATATCAGCTTGCTATCTATGCTCTGACGGGCGAGGCAGATAGTGAATCAACCATTCTGTATCCTACAATGGATGCCACCGCAAGCGAGGCGCGTCTTGAGATCCGTGAGCCGCGCGGCGCGTTCCGGGGGAATGTTGTACTCCGGCCTGTTCATATGGGGAGACTCGCCCAACTACTTATGGATCGAGACACGGAGCACACCAGGAGACGCAGACGCGAGTATGCTAGATTACTGGCGTTCGGAGATGCTTGACCTACCGACGCAAGACTGCTATTGCGAGGAGCTACATACCAACGGAGGAGCGCGGTCATTAGGCGATGACGATTGGCAACGCATGTAGTGCATAGAATCGGGGAAGAATGAATGCTGCTAAATGAAGAACAGAACGCCGCGGTCGAATACGTTAATGGACCGCAGGTGATCGTCGCCGGGCCCGGGTCGGGTAAGACTCGTGTCATCATTTCCAAGGTCGAGCACCTGGTGTCTCAACTGCACATCGACCCAACCCGTATACTGGCGATCACGTTCAGCACCAAGGCTGCGGACGAGATGGCGGACCGCCTAGCCGAAGCGTTTCCCTGCCGGTCGCACGAGTTCAGCATACACACATTCCATGCCTTGTGCTGGACCATCGTGCAGGAGTTCGCCGCTGAAGCCGGTTTCAGGCAAGGTGTTCAGGTGCTGGATAAGACAGCCGCTTGGGTGCTTGTGCGTCGTCACATTGAGGAGTTTGGCCTTCGCCACTACCTCCCGAACTCTGATCCTTTCAAGTACATCTTTGATCTGCTTGGGCACGTGAGCCGAGCTAAGGACGAGGGTATCTCCCCACAAGACTACGAAATCTACGTGCGCAAACACGGAGAGCAGTATGAAGCCGCCAAGGCATCTCTTACCCCGGAGGAAGCAGCAGAGCAACTCATCGAAGTCGAGAAACGCGAAGAACTGGCCCGGTTCTACACTCGCTATCAGGATATCCTCCAGGCAGAGAACTGCATAGATTTCGGCGACCAGATTATGATGGCCTTTCGACTGTTATCAGAGCATCCGGATGTGCGCAAGCAGATACAGTCCAGGTGGGACTACATTCTGGTAGATGAGTTCCAGGACACGAACATTGTCCAGATCGAACTCCTCAAGCAACTCTCCAGATCGGACGCCGCTGTATGCGTGGTAGGCGATCCAGACCAGAGCATCTACCGCTTCCGAGGAGCGTCGTTCGCAAGCTTCCTCCGATTTGATGAGGCATACCCGACGCGACAACCGTTCGCGCTGACGCGCAACTACCGTTCCACAAAGAACGTCCTGAACACTGCAGCACGGCTGATAGCCAACAACGTAGATCGTTATACTGGGGCCAAGCCGGTATGGACCGAATGCGAAGACGGTTTGCCGGTTACAGTGCTCAAGGCGCCATCATTCGCTGCAGAAGCTGAGGCTGTGGCAAACGAAATCGTGTCTGTGCTCACTGACATCCCGGAACCCGAAAGGCGCTTTTCCGATTTCGCCATCC
>JBPOHN010000041.1:0-1912 GCA_052035525.1 Armatimonadota bacterium | reverse complement strand
CGGTTACAGTGCTCAAGGCGCCATCATTCGCTGCAGAAGCTGAGGCTGTGGCAAACGAAATCGTGTCTGTGCTCACTGACATCCCGGAACCCGAAAGGCGCTTTTCCGATTTCGCCATCCTTTACAGGGCGCACAGTCATAGGGAGGAGTTCATCGCTGCACTTGAGCGGCGTCGAATACCTTACCGGGTCGTGAGCGGCGCGGGTCTCCTCAAGAAAGAGGAGATCAAGGACATATGTGCATTGATCAAATGCGCCGCTGGCCGAGAGGATGGGGTAGCGCGTCATCGCGCTCTATCTCTTGCAGACTTGTCCATACCCCCGAGTGGCTTGAGGACACTATCCCGGTGGATGAGTGATGAAAAGCTGGACTTGAGCGGCGCGCTCAGTCGAATCGACGAGTGCACGGGCATTGAGGATGAGAGTAGCGAACGGATCAGAAAGGCTCTGGATTATCTCGTCGGACTCAAGGCGCTTGCGCAAGAGAAGACAGCAGGCGAGGTCTGCCAGTGCATACTTGAGACAACCCAAGTTCTGAAGCGGTATCTCTACGATGATTCTCTCGACAGCCGCCACCGTGCCGCCAATCTCGCGAAGTTCCTGCGCAAGGTTCAGGCATTTGAAGAAGCCGGAGAGGACAAAAGCATCGCTGCCTTTGCCGAGTACTTGGACTATCTCTTGGAGTCCGGTGCGGATGAAGAAGAAGCCGAGATCGACGATTCCAGAGACGCCGTTCAGTTGATGACGGTGCATGCGGCAAAAGGATTGGAGTGGCCGTATGTATTCGTCGTAAGCATGTCGAGCGCGCGTTTCCCTACAAGCAGGAAGTCGGAGGCCATCCCGTTTCCTGACGAGCTTGTGCGAGAAACCGCACCCCAGGGGGACTTTCACATCCAAGAGGAACGCAGACTTGCCTATGTCGCATTCACTCGCGCCCAGCGCAAGCTGTATCTATCCTGCGTGGAGAAGAAAGGCAAGAAGCCATCCGTGTTTGTGCAGGAGGTAAGCGGCGACAGTGCTGCCGTAGAAAAGCTGGCTCCCGAGGTTGCGTTCGACCAGGAAATTGAATCTGCCTGGAAGATGGCGGTTGTCGAACGCGACATCCGCCGACAGATTATACGTGTCTTGGGCGGCTCCGTTGACATCGAGATGCTGAGGCCATACACAAAGCTTCTCGCTTCAATCAGACAGACTGATAACGATCCCAGTCAAGTGCGGAGCCTTGCTGCCGATCCGGGAATCGACCCCTCACTGCGGGAGTTGATCGAGAATGCACTTGATGAGCAATACGTGATTTCGTCAGTCGCTGCACCGACTCCACGCGAGCCACTCTACATGAGCTACAGTAGGATGTCCACTTACGAAGACTGTCCGCTGGGTTACAAGTTTGCTTATGAACTGAAGATACCGGGCAAGGCCAAGCCATACTTCTCGTTCGGCAACACAATACATCAATCGCTCAAACGCTTCTTTGAGGAAGTGCAAGCTGGCAGAGAGCCGTCGCTCGACGACCTCAAGACCACCTACACTGAGAACTGGCAGAATGAGGGCTATGTGACACCGAGCCAGGAGCGCAACTATCGCCGCGATGGGGAGACCGCACTCGAGGCGTTCTATCGGCGCTACAAGTCGGCAAAGATTGTCCCAATACATTTGGAGTGGAAGTTTACGTTGCCGGTCGGCGGGCATTTCGTCACTGGATACGTGGATAGGATAGATGCGTTGGGTGACGGGGCATGTTCGGTGATCGACTACAAAACGGGAAAGCCGCGCAATCAAAAGGACGTGGATGCCGACCTGCAACTCAGCATGTACTCGCTTGCTGTCCGTGAATGTCTGGGGCTTCGAGCCGACCGGCTCAGCCTGCACTTCCTGCAGACAGACGAGATAATATCAACCACCCGCACAGACGT
>JBPOHN010000063.1:0-65831 GCA_052035525.1 Armatimonadota bacterium | reverse complement strand
AACCCCGCAGCACTGCTGAGGTCCATCAGCGACCTGACCTCGGAGCTATACGACACGTTGCTTGAGTGACATCTCTCGTGAGGCATCGTTAAGCACTACGGTAACATTCTTAGATGAGGCATCACGCCGGAATAGGAGCTGACCAAGACAACGATGTGCGAGGCTAGCCTCCCCGGCCCCTCCTTAGTAAGGAGGCGAGCAACTGCGGCTTTGCCCGCCTCGCTAGGGGCACATTACGGCTTCCCCCCTTACGAAGAGGGGACTGAGGGGGGTAACCTAGCGAACGTGCTCGCTAAACAGCTCAGGCTTGGTGAGAGTTGGCTATCGGCCGAGAACAGAATCAGAGGGGAAGCAGGAGGTCTTGCTCCCCCGTCACTTTGCTAAGCGTGTATGCGCGTGCGGCCCTGATCGCCGTAGGTTATCTGGGCGACCTTTCCGGCGAAATCCTCCGGCCGCCCCTCGAACACACGCTGGCAATCCTCGGAGTGAAAGTAGTAGGTGTTGCCCCGATATTCGGACTTGAACTGAGCGTCTCTCTCGTTCAAGCGCTTGAGACATACCGGATCGATCGTCATGATGGCTCACCTCCGGCTGCGCGCCTCATGATCAGTTTACCCATCGGGAATTGCCAACGCCGCCGGCCTGGCCTGAACCGATTAGCCCCGCAGCGAGCGGACCGTTTCCTCGAACTCCGCGACTTCCGCGGCGTTCGTGAGCGCGCCGATCTCCAGGCTGTATTTCCGGACCTCTCCCGGATCGAGGAACTGCAGGCCGCGGGTGCGCTCTTTCGCCCTGCCCTCGACCCAGCAGTTCGCGGGCTCCAGCCCGACCACATACTCGCGGGCGCCGTTCATCTTCCACTGGGTGAATTTGGGCAGCTCATTGATGTTGTACTTCACGTAGAACCCGAACTGCCCGCCGTCGGGCATGTTCTTGTTCACCAGGCCGGCATACACGAAGCCGTCCTTATCAGACGCCATATCGTGGTAATAGCACCGCTCCTTGAAGCCCACAGTGGGCGGATCGTTGAGGTAGTAGTGCTCCTTGTCCACTTCGGCGTCCGCGTCCCTGGGCGTGGCGCTGCGCGTCGGGGCAACAAACAGCGAACCAGCGTCAACCACGGGCCAGCCGCCATTGATGTGATAGAGGAACATGTGCGGCACCCGGCGAGGACCCTCGTTGGTGACGACATCATCGATCCAGAACTTGTTCTGGCCCAGCACAGCCGAGACCTTGCGCCGAAGCAGAATGTTCTCGCCGAAAAGACGCGACTCGCGGACCTTGCCAATAGCCCACATCTTGTAGTCGTCGCCCTCCCATTCGCCATCGACCCAGACGTTCGATGCCGGGGTAGACGAGAACCTTCCGTGCAGGCCGAGCTTCTCGCCTTCGTCTTCGGTCGGCGCGCCGGCATAGGTCATCCCGCAGGTAGTCACAAGGCCGCCAGGGAACGTCCTCAGCCAGCCGAGGCCGGGTTCCTCGGAGAACGCGCCGTGCACCTCGCCTGCCGCCGACCGCCACGCAATGGCTCTGCCGCAATACTCGACCGTGGTGATGTCCAGTCCGCGGCCCGGAACCGCTAGAAAGGAGAAACCGGTCCCCGTGCGGAACTCGACGGCCTCGACGCCCTCAAAGGGTCCGCCGGCCAGCTTGATCTGCTTCGCACCGCCGACCTGCGATATGTCCCCTACTCTTGCGAGTAGCTCATCTTTAGTGAAGTTCTTTCCGTATAGCACTGCCATAGTTGACTTACCTCCCGTTGAGAAGCATTTCGTGCGCGAACCGCCCAAATCCTCCCTGGGCAGAAGCATCGTTAGCAAGGCAACCGCCCCCGGCCCCTCCTTCGTAAGCAGGGGGGATTCGCGTCACCCGGTACTCCCATCTGCCTCCCCCCTTACGAAGGGGGACTGAGGGGGAACGATTGCGCAGACGATGCTCCCTTCCGCTTCCCCCCTTACGAAGGGGGGACTGAGGGGGGACGATTGCACAGACGATGCTCCCTTCCGCTTCCCCCCTTACGAAGGGGGGACTGAGGGGGGTGGACTTGCGACAGTGGACTATAGCGAGCAAGTGCGGGATAGTGTAAAATGAATGCCAGCGGCGCGGCCGCGCACATAATGGGAGAAGCAGAATGTTGGAGACTTTCCTCGATAGCCTGAAATACGACGCAAACGGCCTGATTCCCGGCGTTGTTCAAGATGCCCAGAATGGCGATGTCCTGATGGTCGCGTGGATGAACCGCGACGCCGTCAGGGAGACCCTTACCAGCGGCAGAGCCTGCTTTTGGAGCAGGTCCCGCCAGGAGTTCTGGATCAAGGGCGAGACTTCGGGCAACATACAGAAGGTGAGATCGGTGTATGTGGACTGCGACAAGGACTGCTTTGTTATCAAGGTGGAGCAGACAGGCGCGGCCTGCCACAAAGGCTATCGAAGCTGCTTCTTCCGCCAGGTAGACGCGGACGGCAACGAGACAATCGTACTCGAGCCGATTACGGAGGCATACTAGATGCCGGCCAGCACGGTCTTCGTAAACGGACGCATATACACCCTCGATAGACCCGGCACTATCGCCGAGGCGCTGGCTGTCGAAGACGGGCGGATAACCGCCGTCGGCTCGACTAACGACATACGGGCGCTGGCCGGCCCCGGCGCCGACGAGATCGATCTCCAGGGCAAGCCCGTAATACCCGGCTGTATCGACACGCACTGCCATATGCTGATGCACGGCACCGCCTGCACCCGCTCGGTCGATCTGACAGACTGCAGGTCTATCAGCGAGCTTCAGAAGCGACTGCGCGATCATTGGGCAGCGAACCCGGCTGCAACATGCCTCGTAGGCGAGCGGTTCGATCAGGAGATCTTCGCCGAGGGCAGATGGGTAACGCGCCAGGACCTGGATGAAGTCTCCGCCCGCATTCCCATAGTCGTTGCCCGCCTCTGCTACCACGCGGTTGTGGCCAACACGGCGGCTCTGACGCCCTCCCGGAGTCGGTTGACTGAGGAGCAATGGCAGACCGGCATACTGACGGAAGACGATGTTGAGCTCGCGTGGTCCCAGGTTCCCGATTGCACGCCCGACGAGCTTGAAAAAGCTGTGCTCTATGCCCTCAACGACGCCAGAAGCGCAGGCGTCACGTCCGTAAACACGCACGCCAGCAGTGTGGAGGAACTCGCACTCCTACGGCGCCTCCGAGACGAGGGCCGCCTGCCGGTGAGGGTCCGCTTCCAGTGGCCTTACAACCTTATGAACACACTCGTTGAGGAAGGCATCTGTACAACTTCGGGCGACGACTTCCTGCGCGTGGGGGCTATCAAGATATTCATGGACGGCTCCATGGGCGCCCGGACGTGCGCCATGATCGAGGAGTTCGCCGACGAGCCCGGCAACTGCGGGATGCTGTTTCGGGACGCTGATGAACTCGCGGAGATGCTCATACAGGTGCAGAAGAACAGGAACCAGGCCGCGATACACGCGATCGGTGATCGCGCCATCAGCGAGTCAGTCAAAGCTATCGAGAAAGCCATGCCCCACGGCAACGCCGGCAACGCACTGAGGCACCGGCTGGAACATGTGGCGCTGATCAGTCCGCGGATCCTGGAGGACATGGCGCGGCTGAACGTCGTGGCATCGATCCAGCCCCAGTTCATCATCACGGACTTCTGGACACGCGACCGCGTAGGCCTGGAGCGTTACAAGTTCGTGTATCCCTTCAGGAGCATGCTCAAGGCCGGAATCCGACTGGGCATGGGATCCGACTGCCCCGTGGAGAGGCTGAGCGCGATGGAACTGCTCCACCGGGCGGTGAATCGGGATGAAAGCAGCCAGCACGAGTGCCTGAGTGTGGAACAAACACTAAGGCTCTACACGAGCGGCAGCGCCTACATCTGTTTCGAGGAGAACGATAAGGGGTCCCTGGAAGTAGGCAAACTCGCCGATTTCGTTGTTCTGTCAGACGATCCGTTCGCCGTAGACAAAGGTGACCTGGGTAAGATCAGTCCAGTGAGCACCGTTGTAGGAGGAAAACCGCAATGAAGCTTCGCCTGTTGTTGCTGTTATCCGCTTTGACCGCAATCGCCCTGATGCTCATCGGGTGCAACGCTTGAGGGACGTGTTAATGGCTCCGGTCGGAGCCAACGCTATCCACTCAGTCATTCGCGCATAGCTATCCGCACCCATCGTGACAGCAACACAGGTGGGCGCTACTTGCCGCCTGCCTGCCGCGCGTCCGCACCTCATCGTCTTCTCGCACCGGGGATTCCATCGGGGGCCGTACACGAAATGGAGGCGACGACCGGAATCGAACCGGTGATGGCGGTTTTGCAGACCGCTGCCTTAGCCACTTGGCTACGTCGCCTCGTTGGAGCGGGAGACGGGATTCGAACCCGCGACATTCAGCTTGGGAAGCTGACGCTCTACCACTGAACTACTCCCGCTGGTGGGCGATACTGGATTCGAACCAGTGACCCCTTCGGTGTGAACGAAGTGCGCTCCCACTGCGCTAATCGCCCGCGTTAGATGCTAGATAGTAGAAGCAAGGGGCTAGACTGCGCGTACCGGCCGGTCCGAGTAGCATCGGCTCTCTAACCTCTTACCTCTTACGTCTAACCTCTAGATTGGTGCGGATGGTGAGAGTTGAACTCACACCCACTTGCGTGGACTAGGCCCTCAACCTAGCGCGTCTGCCATTCCGCCACATCCGCACGGCAATATATTCTACACCGACGCCGTTCGACTGTCAAGATTGCAGGCCCGGTTTTCTGGCGTGGAGCATGGCCATTTGTGGAGGAATATTTGCCCCCCTGCGATAAGATATGCTCCATAACCGGCGTACTTGATCGGACTAATGCCGGACACCGTCTTCGCAAAGAAGAGGAGGAGACTTACTTGGGCAGAGAGACTGTAACTGCAGCGACCTGTAACAAAGGACGCCTGTTCGTGCTTAGCGTATTGGCGCTGACCACGGGCGGCATGGTCTTCAGCATCAGGGCCGACATCATCGGGAACCTTCAGGATTTCTTTCCGAAGGCAACCTCCGCGGGAATCGCCGGCCTGGCTGTTGGCATCGCGTTCCTGGGTCTGGCTATCGCCAACTTCGTCGGTGGGCCGTTGTGCGATTTCGTAGGCATGCGCCGGCTGCTGGCGATCGCTTCGTTCCTGCACATCGTAGGCTCGGTGATCATCATCTTCACGAAGGAGATCAGCAGCGTGATCCCGGTGCTGTGGACCCTGTACATCGCTATGATGTCGGTCGGGCTGGCTCACGGTCTGATCGAGGCGGTCATAAATCCGCTCACGGCAACCATCTATCCGGACGACAAGACGCATAAGCTGAACGTGCTGCACGCGTGGTGGCCGGGAGGCATCATCATCGGCGGGCTCCTTGCAGTAGGCATGACCCAACTCGGGTTCGCGTGGCAGATCAAGCAGAGCGTGATCCTGCTTCCGGCGTTGGTGTATGGAATCCTGGCTCTGACCACGGAGTTTCCTCCCACCGAGCGAGTTGCGGCGGGCGTCAGCAACAAGGCCATGTTCACGGAAGCGTTCAAGCCGCTGTTCATCGTATGGTTCCTGGCGATGTTCCTGACTTCCACCACAGAGCTGACCACGGGCCAATGGATCGGCGCATTCCTTACTCGCAATGTCCATATGCAGGGCGTGCTGCTGCTGGTTTATTGGAGCGGACTTATGTTCGTTGGCCGGCATTTCGCGGGTGGATTGGCCCACAAGCTCTCGCCGGTCGGCCTGATGTGGTTTTCATCTCTGTTCGCCGGAATCGGCCTGCTTCTTCTCAGCGTGGCGAACTCGCCTCTTACGGGCATCGCCGCGGCTACCGTATTCGGCATCGGCATCTGCTACATGTGGCCGACTATGCTTGCGGTAACCTCGGAGCAGTTCCCGAAGGGCGGCGCGTTCCTTATTGGACTGATGGGAACGGCTGGCAATCTCTCCATCCTCATCACCATGCCGGCGATGGGGAAGATCTTCGATTACTACAAAGCAAGAGTCAGCGAGTCACTCGCCGCGTCCTATTCATTCCAGTGGATGGCCGTGCTGCCGGCCGTGCTGCTTGTGGTCTTCGGGCTTCTGTGGCTGGGCCACAAGGCAAAGGGAGGATACAAGGCGATCAAGCTGGTTTCGGAGGAGTCGGAAGCGAAGCCTGAGACCGTTGAGGTCTGAGTGGCCGCGTTCAGGTAATAGCGTATCCACAGCCGGGCGAGGGTTCTCTCGCCCGGCTGTTCTGCATTCGGAAACACACACGTAACAATGCCGAAACTCAGCCGCAATCCCTAGGACGCATCATGAAGTCAGAGGCCAGAGCGAACGCGTCAATAGCGAGCGGCCAACCGCGGAATCACCAAAGCACGGAATCGGGCGGAGTCCCCTTCTGGAAGGGCGAAATCATTACGATGGTCTCTCGAATTCCCTTCAGCGGTTCCTACCCTTCCGTGATGGCGTGTTGAGTCGGCTCTTCGCATGAGGAACGCCTTTGGCCAGGGTGAAAGGCTGAGCTGCTGGACACGGCACATGGTTGGCACATATAATGGTGCTCATAAGCTTGATACAGCGGACGACGAATAGATGGCACGAGTCTTGGTGGTAGGAAACAGTGAGCGAGAACTCACCAGCCTGTCGGCATCGGTGGCAGGGCTGAGCCACTTCGTCAAGTCAGCATGGGATGAGGAGTCTCTGGCCGAGGCGCTGGCTAATGGAAGCCCGGACATGGTCATACTCGATCTTCGAAAGAACGATCGGTCCCTGGATTCCGCCAGGCGCCTTGTTGCCATCTACGATCAAGTCGCGGAAGCCCCACGCCTCGCAGTCGCCGGGACGCCGGATTCGAAAGACCTGCAGTCGAGATACATCGACGATTTCATCCTAAGCCCCTACGAGCTGAATGAACTCGCGCTCAGGATGGACCGCCTGCTCAACAAGAGCCAGAAACTCAGGTCGGGGCAGGTGCTGTCGTGCGAGGGGCTGGAGATCGACACGGAGAGCTTCGAGGTAACTGTGGATTCCCGACAGCTTTCGCTGACATTCAAGGAGTTCGAGCTTCTCAGGTTCCTGGCATCACACCCCGGCCGGGTCCACACGCGAGAGGCGCTGCTAAACCAGGTCTGGGGCTATGAGTACTTCGGCGGACTGCGGACGGTGGATGTCCACGTGCGCCGGATCCGGGCCAAGCTGGGCTCGAAACACGAGCATTTGGTCCAAACGGTACATGGCGTCGGGTACAAGTTCGTCGCCTGATCGCCAAGGAGATAGTGACGATGTCTGATATGAGCAGGGAATGGGTCATCAAAGAGTGCAGCGACAAGGGCGTCGAGTTCATCAGGCTGTGGTTCACGGACCTGCTTGGCATGATGAAGAGCGTTGCAATCACTGTCGAGCAGCTGGAGGAAGCGCTGGAGGACGGCATCGGGTTCGATGGTTCGTCGATAACAGGGTATCAGGACATTCAGGAAAGCGACATGATCGCAATGCCGGACGCTTCCACCTTCTCGCTCCTGCCCTGGCGCCCGGCGGACAAGTCCGTTGCCAGGATGTTCTGCGACATACTCAATCCTGACGGCTCGCCGTACGCCGGCGACCCTCGATACATCCTGAAACGCGCGATGAAGAAGGCAGCGGCTCTCGGGTTCACGTTCTACGTCGGCCCCGAACTCGAATACTTCTACTTCAAGGACAAGAACGGGACCGAACCACTGGATGAGGGCGGCTACTTCGACCTGACTCCTCTCGATGCCGCCTCTACCCTGCGCAGAGACACGATCCTGGTGCTCAAGGAGATGGGCATACCCGTCGAGTACAGCCATCACGAGGTTTCGCCGAGCCAGCACGAGATCGATCTTCGCTACGCCGATGCTCTCACGATGGCGGACTCCGCGATGACCTATCGCCTGGTCGTGAAGGAGATAGCCTACAAGCACGGCGTGTATGCGACATTCATGCCCAAGCCCGTGTTCGGACAGAACGGCAGCGGCATGCATACGCATCAGTCGCTCTTCAAAGGCGAGACCAACGCATTCTTCAACGGAAGCGACCCAACGCATCTCTCCGACATAGGCAAGAGCTACGTTGCCGGGCTGCTGAAGTATGCCAAAGAGATATCCAGTATTCTCGCGCAGTGGGTGAACTCGTATAAGCGGCTGGTGCCGGGGTTCGAGGCGCCGGTCTACATCGCATGGTCGCAGCGCAACCGCTCCGCCCTGGTGCGCGTACCGCTCTACAAGCCCGGCAAGGAGCTTGCCACACGCGCCGAACTGCGCTGTCCCGATCCCGCCTGCAATCCATATCTCGCGTTTGCGGTCATGCTGGCCGCAGGACTGAAGGGGATCGAGGAAAAGTGCGAACTGCCTCCGGAAATGACGGAGAACCTCTTCGAACTGACCGAGGAGCAGCGCAGAGAGAAGGGCATCGAGACTCTTCCGGGCAGTCTGGGAGAAGCAATCGCTGCCACTGAGAAGAGCGAACTCGTGCGCGAGACGCTCGGAGACCACGCGTTCGAGCGTTTCATCTGGAACAAGAAGAACGAGTGGGACGAGTTCAGAATCCAGGTCACGAACTACGAACTGGAGAAGCTCCTGCCGATCCTGTAGGGCCTGATACAAGCTATTCGTAAGCGCGGGTTGTTCTCGAAAGGCAACCCGCGCTTCTGTTTGCCAAGCCGGAATCAGCCTCATCTTTTTTTGAGGAAAGCCCGGCAGGCGTAGTATAATCTGAGCAAGCACGCACCAATAGGAGTTGAAGATGTACAAGACTCTACGATCATTCGCAATTGCGATGGCTCTGGTCTTCACGACGGCGCTATTCGCACAGGCCGCTCCGAAGCCGGACCAGACGATCGTCATCAAAGGCAGGCGCGAGGCGTCCGAAGCTTCCTGGAGCTACACGGCCATACGCTACATTCCGTTCGAGGTGCCTCAGGGGACAACGAAGATCACGATCAAGATGACCTTCGACTGGGGATCTGACGAGAAGGCGCCGCGCAGCGTGGAGACCGGTGTCTTTGACGCCCGAGGCTACGACTTCGGCGGCAACGGGTTCAGAGGATGGCAGTGGGGCCGCACCGATGACATCGTGATCACCGGACAGCGAGCAACAACCAGCCCGACCTACAGCTCCGGCCCGCTTTATGCAGGCACCTGGCACATTGCCCAGCGTATGACCAGATGCCCCAGCGCCGGACTCAACTACACCTACAACGTCACTTTCTCCTTTGACGGCCCCGCGCCGCCGGCATCATTCCCCGAGCCAGGGGCTAATCAGGGAATCATCGAGCCCAACGCAGGCTGGTATCCGGGCGACATGCACCTGCACACGATACGCTCCGATGGGAGAAAAACACTCGTTGAGTCGATCGAGCAGCACGAAGCAGAGGGTTATCGGTTCATGGTGTGCACCGACCACTGCACGAACGCCCACCACTTCGACTTCAAGGATGCCGTCGCGCTGAATCCCAAGACCTTGCTTATCTGCGGCGAGGAATGGACGACCGCGAGCGGACACGCAAACATGGTCGGCTGTCCGCCGGGCTTCTGGCTGGACTTTCGGGTGGACCTGGATGATGGCAAGCTGCCGATAGCTATCGATTCCGCGCACAGGGTCGGCTCGCTTTTCGTGGTCAACCACCCGTTCTCGATCAAGTGGAAATACCCTCAGGAGGCCTGGATCAAGGCAGACGCAATCGAGGTATGGAACGGCCCGTTTGGAAATGACGACCAGCAGGCCATCGACCTCTGGGCAGGCTTGATCAAGCAAGGGCGCCGTATTGGGGCCGTTGGCGGAACCGACACGCACGGTGGAAACGTGCGAAGCCCGGCCACGTTCGTCTATGCACGAAACCTCTCCGTCGATGCCATAATGGACGGCCTCAAGAAGCAGCATGCTTTTGTCTCCGAGACCGCGAAAGGCCCGATGCTGATTCTGTCCTCGGGAACCGCGCTCCCTGGCGACACGGTCGCGCCCGATGCTGATGGTTGCGTGCCCGTGCAGTTGCAGGTATTCTCAGGCAAAGGCAAGACGCTGCGGCTCGTCTGGTCCGAGGCCGAGGAGAAGATCGAGGTCTCTACGGAGTTCTTCAGGATCGAGCGCAGGTTGAAGTTGAGCGAGACTGCGGCCCATCATTACGTGAGAGCGGAACTGCTCAAGCCGGACGGGAAGCCGTGCGCGCTGACCAACGCCATATACGTGGAGTAGCGCGACCGATCCGTATCACCATTAAGCGAATCGGGCGGCGCTTTGTGCGCCGCCCGATGTCTTTCTTGCCGTATTGTGCCGCTGTGGGTTATCTCAGAAAGAGCATCTCAGCGTAAGTCGGCAGCGGCCACATCTCCGCGTCTACGATCGTCTCAAGCTGATCGGCAGTGCTGCGGATTGCTCCCATCGCGGGAATCACGATGTCCCTGTAGGTCTCCGCCTGTTTCACCAGGGGCGTTGCGCTGCCGGCCTTTGCCACAGCTTCCTCCAGGTTCACGATATCGACCTGCAGAGTGTCGATCAATGAGCACAGGTCACTCAGCAGCTTGGACTGCGCCTTCGCCGTGGCGCCGGCCGCCTTGATAGAAGTAACGCTATTGGCCACGACTCCGGAGTACTTCATCGCGGCAGGCAGTATCTGGCGCTTGGCCATCTGCAGCGCGGTCAGGGCCTCGATGTTGATCTCCTTGCAATATCGCTCGATCAATATGTCGTAGCGGGCGTGCAGTTCGTTCTTCGAGAGAACGCCGAACTTGGCGAACAGGCGCTCGGCGTCCTTGTCCAGCATTACCTTCAGGCCATCGACGCAATTGCCGATGTTGGGCAGGCCGCGTCTCTCCGCTTCCCTGACCCATTCTTCCGTGTAGTTGTCGCCGTTGAAGACGATCCTGCCGTGCTCGATTGCGATCCTCTGCAGGATCTTCTGCGCCGCCGCGTGCACGTCATCGGCTTTTTCCAGTTCGTCGGCAATATCGCAGAGCGCGTCCGCGACAATAGTGTTCACAACAAAGCTGGGGCCGGCGGTGGACTGCGCGGAGCCTACCATCCTGAACTCGAACTTGTTTCCGGTAAACGCGAACGGTGATGTGCGATTGCGGTCAGTGCAGTCCTTCGGCAGTTCGGGAAGTGAGCTGACACCCAGCTTCAGTTCGCCGCCCTGCCTGGACGTCTTTGCCCCACCGTTTGCAAGCTGCTCGAAAATATCGGTGAGCTGATCTCCGAGGAATACGGACACGACCGCGGGCGGGGCCTCGTTCGCGCCGAGGCGATGGTCGTTGCCAGGAGTTGCGACACTGGCGCGCAAGAGCCGGGCATACTTGTCCACAGCCTTTATCACGGCGCAGAGGAAGACCAGGAACACCTCGTTCTCGTGCGGCGTACTGCCGGGCTCCAGCAGATTCTGGCCGTCATCAGTACACAGGCTCCAGTTGTTGTGCTTGCCCGAGCCGTTCACGCCTGCAAAAGGCTTCTCGTGCAACAGGCATACAAAACCGTGCCTGAGGGCGACCTTCTGCATCGTCTCCATGGTCAACTGATTATGGTCCGTTGCCACGTTCACGGTCGAGAAGACCGGCGCCAGCTCATACTGCGCCGGGGCTACTTCGTTGTGCTGCGTCTTTGCGGAGACGCCCAGCTTCCACAGCTCGCTATTGAGCTCGCACATGAAGGAGGCGACGCGCTCGTGGATCGCTCCGAAGTAGTGATCCTCCATCTCCTGGCCTTTGGGCGCCGGAGCGCCGAAGAGCGTCCGGCCGGCGAGCGCAAGGTCCAGCCGCTTCTCGACGAACTTGCTGTCCACGAGGAAGTATTCCTGCTCCGGCCCCAGGGTGCTGATAACCCTCTTGCAACTCGTGTTGCCCAGGGCGTGGAGAACACGCACCGCCTGCTTGCTGAGAGCATCTATCGACCGCAGCAGCGGGGTCTTCTTGTCCAACGCGGCGCTGGTGTACGAACAAAATGCGCTGGGGATGTACAGGGTTATGTTCTGACCGCTGTCCTTAACGAAGACCGGAGATGTGCAGTCCCACGCGGTATACCCGCGGGCCTCGAAGGTCGCGCGCAGCCCACCCGATGGGAAAGACGAAGCATCAGGCTCGCCCTGGATCAGCTCCTTGCCGCTGAATTCCATGATCGTGCGGCCGTCAGCAGTAGGCGAGATGAAGGAGTCGTGTTTCTCGGCGGTGACCCCCGTCATCGGCTGGAACCAGTGGCAGTAGTGCGTGGCGCCTTTCTCGATCGCCCAATCCTTCATCGCGTTGGCGATCACGCCCGCTATGGATGCGTCAAGTGTCTCGCCCTGGTCCATCGAGCGCTTCAGCGCCTTATAGACGTCCTTGGGCAGGCGCTCGCGCATAACGGCTTCACTGAACACGTTGGAGCCAAAGATACTGGTTACCGGTTCCTTTTCTTCACAGACCATCAGCAGTCCCCTCTCACTTTTCGGCCAGGTTATGGTTACATTATCGTTCGCGGATGTTTCAGCCATGTTTCGCGAGCTTTAACCGTTTATATCAGACGAACCGGTGACAGCGCACGCTGCTGCAGGCCGGATAAAGTGTACCGCCCATGGCGCGGGTTGTCAAAGGAAAACCGTGCCTGACGGAGAACACAACATCGGAGGGAAGTTCGATGAAACGTTCTGAAATTGCATCGGCTCAGAAGAGAGCCATTGAAATGCTGGCGGAAGCCGGCATAGCGATAACCGAGAAGGAAAAGCAGGAACTGGAAGTGGCGGACTTTGGGCTTGGCAGGCTCGAGACCGAAGGGCTGGAGATCGTCATCTATGCCAACAACGACCGCTACTGCGCGAAGGAACTCGTCCTGTTCCCGTTCCAGACTTGCCCGCAGCACATGCACCCGCCGGTTGAGGGCAGACAAGGAAAGCAGGAGACGTTCCGCTGCCGCAAGGGCGAAGTCTACCTGTATGTGCCCGGTAACCCCGTGGCTTCTCCGAAAGCGAAACCGCCCACCGAGTACTACACGGTGCTCCACGAGATCGTGCTGAAGCCGGGGGACCAATACACGCTTGCCCCCGAAACCCTGCATTGGTTCCAGGCCGGCAGTGAGGGGGGGATTGTGTCCGAGTTCTCGTCTCCCTCAGTCGATGAGGCGGACATATTCACGGACCCGAATGTGAAGCGAATCCCGGTAATCGAGGACTAACACTCTAAGGCCGGGCCGCCCTGCGGACGCTTGTTCCGCAGGGCGGCTTTGCATGTCATTCGCGCCGCGCGCGCTGCTTCTCACGTTCGTATTGCAGCACTCGCTGCGGCTCACGCGTGTCGTCGATCTCGTCGCCTGCTGCTGCCTCGTCATCGTTGAGCAACTCCCAGGCCTGACGTTCCCGCAACAGGTTTTCGAGTTCAGGCAGCCACCCGATCGATTGCGGCCCTGCAAACTCATAACACACTTCTCCGTGCTGACTCAAGTCGAGGCCGGCTTCTTCGTCGTCTTCGCTGACTCTCAGCGGCGTGACCAGACTTGTCACCTTCAGCACTATGAGCGTGACGACGAGCGAGTAAGCCGCCACAGCGACTATGGCGATGATCTGCTTCGCCAGCAGCATCGGGTTGCCGTGGAACAGGCCATCGGCTCCAGCCGGGTTTATGGCAGTGGTCGCAAACAGCCCCGTCGCTATTGCGCCCCAGGCGCCGCCGACGCCGTGAATACCGAACACATCGAGAGAGTCGTCGTATCCGAGCCTCTCCTTGACCGCGACGGCTGCATAGCACAAGCAGCTTGCAACGCCGCCGATCGCGATCGAGGCCATCGGCCCGACGAAACCTGACGCGGGAGTGATCGCAACAAGACCTGCAACCGCGCCGCTCGCAGTGCCCAGAGCCGTCGGCTTGCCCCTGTGCCGCCACTCGATCAGCGCCCATGAGCAGACCGCAGCCGCCGCGGCGGTGTTGGTCACAACGAACGCATTGGCCGCAAGCCCGTTGGCGCCCAGCGCGCTGCCGGCGTTGAAACCGAACCAGCCAAACCATAGAAGGGCGGTGCCTATCAGCGTCATGGCCAGGTTGTGGGGCCTGAACTCCTCACGGCCGTATCCTTTTCGCCGGCCCAGCACGATGGCACAGCACAAGGCCGCGACACCAGAGCAAATATGGACAACCGTTCCACCGGCGAAATCCAGCGCTCCGAGCTTTCCAAGCCAACCTCCGCATCCCCAGACCCAGTGCGCCACGGGGTTGTAGACAACCGTCGCCCAGAGGACTATGAAGACCAAGAGCGCCTTGAACCGCATTCTCTCCGCGACTGCGCCGGTGATGAGCGCGGGCGTTATTATTGCGAACATCGCCTGAAACACCATGTGCGCCTGCTGCGGTATGGTGGACCCATAGAGGCTGTCGAACGGCGCCTCCGCGGGCTCCATTCCCACTCCACGCAGCGCGAACCAGTCCAGTGAGCCGATAAGGCCCCAGTGATCGCGTCCGAACGCAGTGCTATAGCCATAGACCACCCAGAGCACACCGATGATGCCGATCGCCGCGAAGCTCTGTAGTATGGTGCACAGAGCGTTCTTTCTGCGAACCATACCGGCGTAGAACAGCCCGAGGCCGGGTGTCATGATCATGACAAGCGCACTGCAGGCCAGGACCCACGCGGTGTCCCCAGCGCTGACATTGGAACCCGAGTCCGCAAAGGCCGCACCGGTAAAACCAAGACCTGTCATAGCCACTGCTGCCAGCAAGCGCATGGCTCGCGTGTAGATTCGATACTCCATATTTCGCCTCCCGTCTGTAGATCAACTAAGTCCAGTATCCTCCGGCGGTGTTAAGCGAGTGTTTCGCCTCGGTTGCGCTTCGTTTGCCGGAAGATTAAGCCTGCTAGAAAGACATCGACGCGGCAACAGCGAGCCAGAGGTTGTCCGGAGCCGCCACCGAATCGCGCAGGTCTGAATCCAGCACGCGTGAATAGCTCAAAGATGGGATCAATGATAGACCGCCGGAAAGCTTCAAAGGCAGGCTGGCGGTGATCAGCAAATCCGTGAAGGCGGCCTTGTCCGCGCCGAAGTAGAACGCGTTGTAGCCAGCGGATGCCCATGACAGCCTGGCGGACAGGTCCACCGTTAACGGTTCGCCTTTCTGCCAGGGCGCCGGGCACGCACAACTGGCAGTGGCGCTCGCATAGCAGCCTCCGGCTTCATCGAAGTCATAGTTGGCGGACAGCGTCGTAGCTAGACTGCCGTCGAAGCATACAGCGCCGTAGGCCTCGGTTGTGCTGTGGAAGCTCGTGTTTGGGAACGTGTAGTAGATGACGCCCGCATTCACGCTCCGGCCGACCAGGTTTGTGGAGTAGTCCAGGGTGTAGTCGAGTTCGGTCAGTCTGTTCTCAGCGCCGTTGACCCCGGTCAGGTCTCCGCTGCCCCAGACGTTGACGCTCAGCCCGGAGCCATGTGTAACCGCGAAAGACGGCTGCAGAGACGGACCGGGGTTTGCTACTAGCCCCCTCCAGACATACTTGCTCACATAAGCAAGGTCAAGTCTGGTCGAAACCGCGGCGTCTTCGGCCCGTGCCGCGGCAGCCATCGACATCAAGCAGCAAGCAATCAGAACAGTGGGTTTCCAGTGCATTCCATCCTCCTTCCGAGCCTGAACCGGATCAGGCTCGAGAACAAGGATAGAACTGGCTTGTTACACCACCATTGCGTGAGGGTTAAGAGGCGGTATCGCGTTTGTTGCGGGTAAGCAGCTTGCGGGTGATCTTGCGGACGGTCTCGCCGAACACACGAGCGGGCCGCTCGAACGGAAGAGGGGTGGCAAGTTCGCTGATCTCCTGTTCGGAAAGAAGCTCAGGCGAGAGCCTCTTCTTTATGCGCAGCACGGCGTTCCTGTCCGCGAGGACAAACTGGCCGAAAAGCCACCTGAAGAACGGATTGATGCCCCGGCCGAGGAGTACGCACGCCGCGAAGTCCACCACATACGGGTTGCCGTCATCACCGAGCATAACGTTCCCCCGGCTTCGCAGGTCGCAGTGAGCAACGCCCCTTCCGTGCATATCGTCAATCACCTGCCGGAGCTTCCCAAAAAACTCATCCGAGAGGGGGCCAATGCCCCTCTTGTCGAGACTAACGCCGTGGACGTGAGCAATCGCAAGCGCATACCGATCAACTCGCCCGACGAAGCGCGGTACTCCAGCCACGCCATCGAGCTTCCGCAGCGCGCCGGCCTCCCGCCTGATCAGAATCGGGCCTACGATCACACGGAACAGGAGATCGCTGTGCCTGAAGTCCTTGACCACGATCTGCCCATCGTCGGTGTTCACCACTCGCAGATCCGGCCTGGTGCCACCGGCTTTGCGATAATACTCGACCGTATTCTTCTCGATATGCTCGCGCGATAGAACCATCAAGTGCTTTCCGTGCCCAGCAGCAACTGCGGTTGTTGCCCTATTCTAACATTTTTGCCCTGTTGGCCGTAAGCTCGTGTTTACAGCAACCGCGACCAGCAGTACAATGAGATTCGGCCGGCTCAGCAGATGGGCCGCACAATCCAGGCAGACTATGGCAGTCTTACGCCAATGGAGGACACAATGAGCAAACTGGCAATCGACGGCGGGCAGAAGGTCCGGACCACACCGCTTCCGAACGTAAGCGACATCAGCGGCCGCACGTTCGGCGATGCGGAAATAGCGAACCTGACTGAGGTCATCCACTCCGGCAAGCTGTTCCGCTACGGCGGCAAGTTCGTGGAGAAGTTTGAGCAGGATTTCGCCGCTAAGTTGAACATGAAGCACGCCGTAGCGGTCACATCGGGCACCGCTGCGATCCATACCGCGCTTGGAGCCCTGAACTCCGACGTGGCCCGGGAAATGATCACAACTCCGATCACCGATATGGGCACCATAGCCCCGATCATGATGCAGAACTGCGTTCCGATCTTCGCCGATCTTGAGCTCGACTACTTCGACCTCTCTCCGGAGAGCATCGAGAGCAGGATCACCGACAAGACGCAAGCGATTCTAGTGGTGCACCTGTTCGGCCAGCCAGCAGACATGGATGCGATTCTCGCTATCGGCAAGAAGCACGGCATACCTGTGATCGAGGACTGCTGCCAGTCATACCTGGCGCGCTACAAGGGAAGATTGGTCGGAACTATGGGCGAGATCGGGTGCTTCAGCCTGCAGCAGTCGAAGCATATGTCCAGCGGCGATGGCGGCATCATAGTCACAAATGACGATGAGATCGCCCGCAGGGCCAGGCTCTTTGCCGACAAGGGCTGGCCGAGAGGCACAGGCCCCCGGCAGTACGGCTTCCTCGGCGTGAACTACAGGATGAACGAGTTGACCGGCGCTGTGGCCTGCGCGCAGGTCGGCAAGGTCGAAGGCGTGGTAGAGCGACGCAGAGCGAATGCCAAAGCGCTATCGGAGCGGCTCTCGCAAGTGCCGGGCATGGTCATTCCAAAAGTGCGGGAGAACTGCGATCACTCGTGGTGGCTCTATCCTCTGATGATCGACGAGGAGGCGCTGACTATCGACCCCAAGGATTTCGCGGCCGCCGTAACTGCTGAAGGCATCGCAGTCGGCCACGGCTATATCGGGCAGCCCATTTACATGTGCCAGATCCTGCAGGACAAGGCGACCTACGGAAAGTCGCAGTGTCCGTTCAGCTGCCCGCACTACGGCAAGGACACGACCTACCGGGAGGAGGACTGCCCGAACACGCTGGAAATCCTGCGCAGGCTGATCATCACTCCGTGCAACGAGAACTTCACGGAGCAGGACATCGACGACATCGTAGCCGCCGTAAGCAAGGTGGCATGCGCTTACGCGAGATAACGCGCATAATCGCACTATACGTCCGGAGGGCCTGACGCATCAGTTCAGGCCCTTCCGGGGACTGGCGTTTAGCTGATGCAATCAGCCAGTAGGAATTTGCCGGGGTACGACGCGGGTTTGCCCTACCCCGCATTCTGTGTAGGACTTCTCTGAGGGGCCAACCTCAGAGGCGCACAGCACGGCTTTCGTATACGGAACCGACTGCACTTCCACTCCGTACAAGAGAGTGGAGATAAGTAGATGGAGACACAGACGCTGGACATACCGGTCGTCTGGCCGGATTACTACGAGGACTGCGGACACTGCACGGACCGACTCCGCGACATGCTGCTGAACCTCAAAGGCATGCGCGATGTCGCCGTTAACCCCGAGCGCCGCACCATTGAGGTCTCCTACGACAAGGAACTCCTTACGTTCGACGAAATCCAGGAACGGGCGCGGCTGCTCGGTGTGGAGATCGCGGACCACTACAGGCACGAGGTTCTCCGGGTTATCGGGCTTGAATGCCCCGACTGCGCGAGCAAGCTCGAAGGAGCAGTACGCAGGATGCCGGGCATAGCATGGGCATCCCTCAACTACGCTACCTCAGTGCTGGCAGTCGAATGGGAACCCGACCGAACCTCGCTGCAAGCCATCGAAGACAAGGTGACCGATTTCGGCTACGACGTCCAAACCGGAAAAGCCCCCGAAGCGCCGTCACCTAAGGCCGAAGCGCGCCGCAGTCTGCGCCTGATGCTGACGGCTCTGTCAGGAAGTCTGCTGGCTGCCGCGGGTCTGGTGTGGCTGTTTGACGGCCCGTCGATTGCGTTGAATGTACTGCTCTTGCTAGCGGCCGCTGCAGGCGGTGTTTTCACTGTCAGATCAGGCCTCTTGAGCCTGCGCGGCCTGACCCTGGACACAAACCTGCTTGTAACGGTTGCCGCGCTCGGCGCTATAGCCCTGCGCGAATACGCCGAGGCTGCCGGCGTGTTGTTTCTCTTCTCCCTCGGGTCAGCGCTTGAGGCATATACGGTAGAGAAGACGCGCCGTTCCATCAGTTCGCTCATAGAAGCCTTCCCCAAGTCAGCCAGGGTCAAGCACAACGGGCATTTTGAACAGGTAGAGCTTTCGCGGGTGGAAATAGGCGATATCGTCCTCGTGAGACCGGGCGAGAAGATCCCGGTGGACGGGACAATCACGGATGGCGCATCGAGCATCAAC
Source organism: Armatimonadota bacterium (assembly GCA_052035525.1). Taxonomy (GTDB): domain Bacteria; phylum Armatimonadota; class UBA5829; order UBA5829; family UBA5829; genus DTKD01. The sequence goes on along the minus strand of JBPOHN010000063.1, from coordinate 46,870 downwards.
GAGGCGCCGATAACCGGCGAGTCAGTGCCCAAGGACAAGTCCGCGGGCGACAGCGTCTACGCCGGCTCCGTAAACGGTCGCGGTTCCCTGGAGGTCCGCACCACCAGCACGTCCGAGGACAACACCCTCGCAAGGATCATAGACGCCGTGGAAGAGGCGCAGGCGCAGAAAGCGCCATCACAGCGATTCAGCGAGAAGTTCGGGCGATACTATACTCCGGTTGTGATCGGCCTGGCCATCGCTACCGCCGTCTTCGGTCCGGCCATATTCGGCGGAGGAAGCAAAGCGTGGATCGAACGGGCGCTTACGCTGCTGGTAGTCTCGTGTCCGTGCGCTCTGGTGATATCCACTCCGGTTGCCATCGTGGCGGCAATCGGTAATGCCGCCAGGTCCGGCGTCCTGATCAAAGGCGGCACGCACGTCGAGACACTGGCCGATGTCTCCATCGCCGCGTTTGATAAGACCGGCACGCTGACCAAAGGCCAGCTTTCGCTCTGTGGAGTCGTGCCGTTCAACGCACATACTGCCGAGAGGGTACTGTCCATAGCGGCTGCCATCGAGGAAAGATCGGAGCACCCACTGGCTGAAGCGATAATCGACCATGCCCGCCAGGCAGGGGTCCCGGAGGCACACGTCTCGTTCTTCGAGGCGCTGCCCGGCCGCGGAGCCCGAGCAGTAGTCGATGGTGAAGCGTTCTATATCGGCAGCGCGGCGCTTATGGAAGAACGCGGCATCGAGGTACCGGCAAGCACCGCGATGGCTGAATTGGTCACCCGGGGCTGCAGCGTCGTCTATCTCGCTGATTCAGCGATGCTTTGGGGCGCTATAGGCGCACAGGACACGGTTAAGGAGAACAGCGCTTCGGCGATCGCGCAGCTCAAGAGAATCGGGATCAAGCAAACGATCATGCTCACGGGCGACACGCTTCAGAGCGCACGCAGCGTGGCAGATCAGCTCGGGCTGGACGAGGAACACGCCGAACTCTTACCGGAGAGGAAACTCGCGCTGATACACCACCTGGCCCAGACGCGGGGCAAGGTGATGATGATCGGCGACGGGATCAATGACGCTCCCGCACTTGCGGCCGCGCACGTGGGAGTAGCTATGGGCGGCGCCGGCAGCGCGGCGGCGGTGGAGGCCGCCGATGTAGCCCTGATGGCGGATGACATTGCGATGCTGCCTTACGCGGTGTCTCTAAGCCGCAAGACCAAGCGGATAATCATCCAGAACATCATGTTCGCGCTGCTGGTAGTGGTCGTTCTGGTGGTGGGAGCTATGACCAGGTGGGTCAGCCTGGCAACCGGCGTGCTGGGTCACGAGGGAAGCGCTCTTCTTGTGATTGCAAACAGCATGAGATTGCTCAAGCGCCCGATTGGTTGAGAGATCGAAGGCTTGAACCCTACGCATCCTGCCCGTTAGGCAAGGTGTGGCGATTAGTTGAAATGGAGATTTCGAGAGTTAAGAACAACCGCGCCGTGGGTATCCTTAGGCTGTATATATCTGTTCCAGAGAAGACTCCCCGTATTTCCAGTCAATGAAGGAGGAACCGCCATGGTTACGTACGCGAGTCCCAGAACTACAGCTCAGCTAGGGGCCTATCTAGATGACATAGTCTTTCCGTGCTCCCGATCCGAAATTCTCCGCTGCGCAGAAGAGAACGAGGCGCCGGACAAGATCCTGGACGCCATTGAAGACCTGCCTGAACGAAGATACGTAAGTGTTCGTGAGATAGTCGCCCACCTCCGTCCCCAGGCAGGGTGATGCTCCACACATCTGCGGGCGCCTGATCCGCCGCGCGGCGCTGCCAGGCCACCGGTAAGCCAACCGGCCATCAATAGCCATTCTCCACGCAATCCTCGTGCCGGGTTTGCTTTGCCGCAGACGGCTGAGCCAGACATGCAAAATGCCTCCGGCCATGAAGGCACGGAGGCATCGGAGGAAGTTGTCCGTATTCGGACAGCAAGCTAGTCTATCGGGACCTCCAGTATCGCGGTGGTTGCCCCACGAGTGATAACCAGAATGGCGGTGGAGTTGCTCTTCAGAGCTTTCACTGCCGCGTTGTAGGACGCCGCATCGGTGATGGGCGTTGTGTTAATCTTGGTGATGATGTCGTTCTCCTGTATGCCCGCTCTGGCAGCCGCTCCGCCCGGGCTCACCGACTTAACGATAACGCCCTTGAACGTAGCGCTGTAGCCGAGTTGTTTCGCCAGAGAGGGCGTCAGAGCCTGAACCGTCACCCCAAGCTTTCCACTGCCAGAGGGCTCCGCCGCGGATTCCTCAGTTCCGGATGGCGCCTGCGACAGCTTCACTGAGAGCACTTTCTCGTTCTTGTCACGCATGATGGTCAGCTTGACAGTCGTGCCCGGTGCTATGGCCTGAATGGCGTTCCGCAGCTGAAGCGCGCTCTCAATCGGCTTGCCGTTGACCTTCGTGATAACATCGGAGGGCTTTATGCCAGCCTTGTCAGCCGCCTCACCAGGTGTGACCGACTTGACCAGCGCCCCGCTCTTGACGCCGTACACTTCCGATATGGCAGGAGTCAGGTCTTCCGGCTCGATGCCGAGATAACCCCTGACCACCTTGCCCTTGGTGATCAACTGGTCCACAACATACTTCGCCGTGTTGGATGGAATGGCGAAGCCGATGCCGGCACTTGACCGGGATGCAGAGATGATGGCAAAGTTGACGCCGATAACCTTGCCCTGTAGATCGACCAGCGGCCCGCCCGAGTTTCCGGGATTGATGGCGGCATCAGTCTGAATCGCCTCGGGATAGCCCAGATCAAAACCAGGGTCACTCTCCCGCCGCAGAGCACTGACTACCCCAACCGTGACGGTGTTGCGCAACTGGAACGGATTGCCAATCGCAACGGTCCACTGCCCGACCTTGACCTTGTCCGAGTCGGCAAACGTGGCAGCCGGCAGTCCGGTAGCTTCTATCTTGATAAGAGCAAGGTCGGTTCTCGGGTCGAGCATCACCTTGCCTTTGAGCTTCCGGCCATCAGCCAGTTTCACCTCGACGCGGTCGGCTCCTGCTACGACGTGGTTATTCGTGAGCACGTAGCCATCGGATCGGACGATAAAGCCCGTGCCCGATGCCTTCTGGACCTGTGTCCTTGGCTTGGGCTGTGATCGCCGGGGGCCAAACGGCCAGCCAAAGAAATCGTCGAAGCCCTCGAACGGATCTCGATACTGGTACGTGACGTCCTTCTCGCTTGTTATGAATACCACACTCGGACCCAGCTTCTCGGCAATGTCCTCAAAGGCCGTCCTCCAGTTCGACTGGGCCAAATCCGCGGGCGGAGCAGCAATGACTGCACCTGCACCGTACTGATAGTAGTTCGCCGCTAGCGAGAAACCCAACGCAATGCTGAGCACGCAGAGCAGCAGCATGCTGGGGTTCTTCGCTATCGCCTTCCAGGTTGATCGCATTGTTGTCGTGTCCTCCCGACTAATAGTGTAGATGAACCAGACCCGCCCTACCCTACTAGTTAGACGTTAGAAGCGGGCGTTTCTTTCGATTGTTGAGATGTCCAAATCTCAGTGTTTGCCACGCAAACGCCGCGCTAAGCGCCGCTGTAACACTGGATTTGACGTGACAATGCGCCAGGCAAATCCTCCGGCCTTGGTCACAGAATTTGACTGGCGCATCGGTTGGCGCCTATGGTGATTTTCCTAGTGCATCCCTGCTAGCTGGAAAACGGGCCCTTTGGAATAGTCCGCGACCACCAACGGTTTGGACGATGAATAGGTGATCGGGGTATCGGGAATCTGAGGCTGGAATGATACACTTTCCACGTGCACGCTCAATGGCGCGGTCGCCACTGCATCCGTTCTGTCGACCAGCATGCGGTCCTGTCCGCTCGAGGCGAGAATGGCCAGAGCCAGACCTGACACCGCCAACGCGGCAGCCACAGGGCTTAGTTTTCTTCCCGCAAAACCGAACAGCCTGTTCGCAATACGCTGGTATGGCGGTATGCTCACATCATCCAATTTCGCTACGATGGATGCGGCAAGATGCTCCGGAGGAGAGACCGTCCTCAGCCTCGACACGGCCGATTTCATAGCTCTCATCATCTCGTGCTCTTCCGCGCACTCGGGACAATCCGAGAGATGCCTTCGAATCTCAAGCATCTGGGCGCCGGTTAGTTCTCCGTCCACATAGGCGGAAATCAGGTTTGTGACGCAACGACAGTTCATGATCGTACACCTGCCCTACAGTAACTGATCTGCGTATTTTTTGAGCTTATCTCTAAGGAGTCGCCTGCCTCGATGCAACCGGGATCTTACCGTCCCTATGTTCGTTCGTGTTGCATCGGCGATCTCCTCATAGGACAAGCCCTCGATATCGGCATAGATCACCGTGATCCGAAAGGCTTCCGGAAGCGTATCAAGCGCCGCCTGAATACGCCCGTCCATCTCCCTGGATAGAACCACATCCTCGGGTCCATCACACGGATCAGCCACATCGAACTGGGCTTCGCCCTCCTCGGTAACTACCGGCTGATCCAACGACCGGATCTTAGCCTTGGGCCGCCGTCTGAGCCGATCGATGAAGACGTTGGACATGATCTTATACAGCCAGCTATCGAAGGGCAGTTCCCTGCGATACTGGCCGAAGAACCGGAACGCTCTGATGAACGCTTCCTGCGTCAGATCCTCGGCGTCAGCATGGTTGCCGGCCATCCTATAGGCAATGTTGTACGCCTGCTTGTGGTATCTCTCCACAAGTGAATCGAACTCATGCCTATCTCCGTCCCTCGCCACCTCTTTTACGGCGTCCGCAAACTCCACCAAGGGGCCTCCACCTCAGTTCTCTAGTTACTGTACGTCAGGTAAGCGAGCTATAGTTCCCAAGGCCCACCTGGTAAAATTACCGGTTTTGGGCCTGGAAACCACCTCCAGTTGGGGTGCTCACAAACCCATTATAAGGGAAGGGACTTCAAAGTTCAAGTCGAACTGTGGTCGGCAGCATGTCCAAATAATCCGTAAATTCGCGCGGACTCGGGCTTGACAGCTTCCCTGATTCTCGTTAAAATGACCGGCGGTGACAAGGACTGGCAACCGTCCACTATGCAGCATTGTCCGTAATGACGAGAACGATGCGTGCCGGACAGTATGGTGCTGCTAGAGTGGGATCCCCCACTGAAAGGATGTGGTGTTATTGAGGAGACGAGGGCTGAGCGGGTCTAGTTGGCTGCTTGTGGTAACCGCACTCATTCTATCTTCATTCCCAACCACCGCTGCTTCCGCCACTTACAAGATCAAGAAGGGCGACACCCTGTCCGCTATAGCGAAACGGCACCACACAACCGTGGCGAAGCTCTGCAAAGCAAACGGTATCAAGGAGACGACGATACTCGGGTTGGGCAAGACCCTCCGCATTCCGGATCAGAAGACTGCCAGTTCCGGCCGAAGCGCGACCAGCCGGCAGGCAAGGGTCGTGAGCCCGACGCCGATGCACGTCAGCGCCAGCAGCGCAACTTTGAGGACCGGCCCGAGTACCTCTTCGCGGCAGATCACGGTGTTGCCCCGAGGCGCGAACATGAAGGTGCTCTCCAGGCAGGGGAAATGGGCGAAGGTCGCACTCTCGAATGGCGTCTGTGGATTCGTCTACAGGCCTCTTCTGTCGCACGGCTCTGGGTCCACGAGTGATGCCTCGGTCGCCAAGTCAGCGGAACCGGCATCTGCCTCCGAGCCTGATAGAAGCAGCAGTTCTCTGATCAGGACTGCGATGGCCTGCCGTGGAACTCACTACGTCCGCGGAGGAACCAGCCGAGGAGGATTTGACTGCTCGGGCTTCACCCGCTACGTCTATGCCAAGTACGGTATCTCGCTTCCGCATTCCTCAGCAGCCCAGGCGAGCAAGGGAAAGCCGGTGTCAAAGAGCGAGCTGCAGCCTGGCGATCTTGTTTTCTTCTCCACCTACAGGCGCGGCATTTCCCACGTGGGCATCTACATCGGCGACGGCAAGTTCGTGCATGCATCCAACCACGGCAGAGGGGTAACAGTAGACTCGCTGAACTCCAGTTACTACGCGCCGCGATACCGTGGCGCACGGAGAATCAAGTAGTTCCCTGCCGGAAGCGATCCTAGAGGTGGTGGGGCTTTCGATAGGCCCCGGCGTGCAGGGCCACGTACGAAAGTGCGAGCAGCAGCGTCGAGTATCCGGGGTGAAATGCAGCCGCCTCATAGCTCGGGACCTCAACGGCCATGTAGAGCTGCGTGAAGTTGCCGAGGCTGGCAACAAGAAATACCATCGCATACAGCCAGTACATCCACTTGCGCCGCGACACCGCTTTTGCCGACTCACGAACGTGGCAATCGTACGCATGGATTCCAAGGACGACGGTTATGGCCAGCGCGCCCAGCAGCCGGGCCATCTGTAGCCAGTGAGGCCAGTTGGCAAGTTCAAACATCCTTTCAACTCCATGCAAAGCGGCACGACCAATTCTACCATGCCTCAGCCACCCCGGCAACGCACGTGGTTGTTCAGGCGAACGCGTCAGGAACGAACACGGAAGCACGGAAGGACAGGAACCACCGAAGGGAATTCCTGTAGTTTTGAGAGGCAATCACCACGACATCGCCATTCCAGCAAGATTTTCGGCGTTGTCTTCCGCGGATCCGCGATTTCGGCGATCCCTTGTTTGCTTTTGATTGGTTTTGCCTGCGGATGCAATTGTTGTGCTGAATAGCTCGACTGGAGTATAATGCACTTGGCGGCCTCTGCGGTCGTCAGACAAGAACCCGCGTAGGAGAATGGCCTTGCGAACTACTTCATTCGACCCCAAGCGTGTTGTTCCAATTTTCTGCTGCGTCATGTTGCTGTCGGCGATGCTATTGATCAGCGGATGCGGAAACAGCAGCGATACATCAGCGGCGCCTCCGATGTCTACCGGGGCGGAGACCAAAGTCCATACGGCTGCCTCCGGGCCTGCTATCTCGGACAAGCTATCGTTCGACCAGCTTACTCTCGAGTCGCCTCCTAAGGTGGAGAAGGACAGGAATGGGCTCATATTCCTGCGCTTCAAGTACGCCGACAACGACGGGAAGGTGTACGAATGCGTCCTTCCGAAGGCGATGTCGCAGGGCCAATACACGCTTGCTGAGTGGAGCAGCACCTTTGCAGCCTACAGGCTTCCCAAAGTGGTGGCGGTAAAGAAGAGGCAAGGCGATGTCGATCTTGCGGACTACCCGTTCATCTCGCCGAGGCCCGCTCCAAAGGAGAATGTGCAGGAGCAACAGCAGCAGCCTGCATATCCCGTCAGCCCGCCTCCTCCTACCGGGCCCTCGTCTCTCCCGCAGCCCATCGAGGCCCCCGGGCTTGCAGGCCCTGGTCCGGCCGCTCCTTAGACACTACCAACAAACAAGCTTTCCAACGGGCGCCGCGAACGCGGCGCCCGTTGCGCGTTTGGGGCAGAAAGACTCCTCATTCCTGCTGGCATTCGTGGAATACCAAGAGTAGCGCTGTGATACATCATACTCTCTGTCAGGGGTTTCCCGTAGATGCCTTTTGTCCTCGTGGGCGCCAAGCTCATTGTGTATTTATGGTGCATAGGCTGGGTGCTGAGGCATAGCCACAGGCTTACCTCACGCACGGACAAGAGGATCATGTCTATGGAGATCCACCCGGCACTCCAAGCGGTTCTTGCTTCACTGGCCGCCGCGATCCCCTTCTTCTGCGCTTTTGCTGTCACGCTCGTCTTCGCCTACTTCACGCAGCCGAGTCCTCTGGCGATGCTCGGCCTAACCTGGGATTCGGATTCGCTCTCGCTGACCTGGACCGGCACGATGCTCGGCCTCACGTGCGTAATGCTGATGTTCTGTGCCGGCCTCCTGATGGGATATATCCGCGTGTCCTGGGTCAAGACGGAAGGGGATAGCAAGCATATAGCCGCATTCCTCGCCGGATCGTCTGACTATGTGACCGGGGCGATACTCGAGGAAGTCGTGATCCGCGGATATGTATACTACGTCTTGAACGAGTTGCTGGGCTGGTCGCTGGCGATCGTGATATCCGCGGTCATATTTGCGCTTGCGCATCTGATCAGACCTAACCGGATTCCGCTGGTTTTCACGATCAACGCCCTGTTCTTCGGGCTCATCACGGGAGTATGCCGCTACACAACCGGAAGCCTCTGGCTCCCCATAGGTCTCCACCTCGCATGGAACGTAACCGCCGGCCCGCTCCTTGGGCTCCCGTACTCCGGGCTTCCTTACGATAGAGGACTTCTCAGAAGCCACGTATCAGGCCCTGCGTGGCTCATGGGCGGGTTCTACTCGCCGGATGCCGGGATGCTTGGTACCTGCGCGCTGCTGCTGGCGGCGCTCGGGCTGAGATTCCTGACGCCTGTGCCATAGAGGCGCGAGTAACCCCGTCAGGCTGAGGATGGAACCAAGACAACCTCCCCCCAACCCACTCCTTCGTAAGGAGGGGGAGTGTCTCGGTTCACCTTCGCTAAGGAGGGGGCGTCCTCGTTCGCCTGCGTAAGGACGTGGAGTGTCTCCGTTCACCTGCGTAAGGAGGCGTAGGAATCCCAGTTCACCTTAGTTAGGGAGGGAGCCTTCGTTCGCCTTCGTATGGAGGTGAGATTCGATTACTCGTTCCTATGCAAAGGATGGAACACGTCCCTTCCCCCCTTACAGAGGGGGAATACAGGGGGGTTTACGAGCTTCTAGCTCTACTTTCCACAAACCGCTGGCACCTAGCGGCTGAACTGGCCGTTTTGGGGGTATATATATCTCAGCAGTGAAGACTGGAGGTAAGGGAACGTGATACAAGTTGGACAACCGGCTCCGCTGTTCGAGGCGGAGGCCGTTATCGACAGTGAATTTGGCACGGTGAGACTGGCCGACTATCGCGGCAAGTGGGTGGTGCTGTTCTTCTGGCCGCTGGACTTCACATTCGTCTGCCCGACCGAGGTAACCGCGTTCAGTAAGCGCCTGGACGAGTTCAAAGCGCTGGGAGCAGAGGTAGTGGGAGCCAGCATAGACAGCAAGTTCACTCACCTGGCGTGGAAGGAGAAGATCGGCGAAGTAGACTACCCCATGATCTCCGACATCACCAAGGAGATCAGCAGCCTCTATGGTGTCCTGCGCGAGACTGAGGGCGTGTCCCTGCGAGGGCTGTTCATAATCGACCCCGAGGGCATCGTGCGCTATCAGGTAGTGCACGATCTGAGCGTCGGCCGCAACGTGGACGAGGTCCTGCGGGTTATCAAGGCGCTTCAGACCGGCGAGCTATGCCCTGTTGACTGGGAAGAGGGAATGGAGACCCTTGGACGGGCGTAGCCGGATCGGCTCTCCCAGCAGAGCGACGTAATGGCGGGTGTGGTCGACCTGCGTTCTCTGCGTCGTCCGGTTTGGCACCAGAGCGGAATCGTCGGGCACCCTGGGCCGGGACATGTGGAATGGGACATCGGGCACGGCGCCTCCGGCGGAAGCAATAAGCTGAGCGGTAATCTCCGAGGCGGGCCTGCGGCGAACTTCGATCACATTGGTGAGAAGTCGCCCCGGCCGCCTGATCATCTGGCCCTTGTAGAACATCGCCGAGGATGTGCCGCCATCGAGGCATACGGCGTCAACCGCGCCCAACGCTTTCATGATGGCGGCGGCGCGACCGAATGTGACCGGCGTCCGGACGGACACGAGAAGCAGCTTGTTGTGCTCGGTCACACCCAGCGCCATTCTTGTCCTCTCTCCGTATAGCCCGGAGTGCCTGAACCCCTCGCGTCTGGGGTCGAGAGCATATTGACCCGCGGCAAGAAGCCGCGGACCCGTGCGAAGTGCGCAGTTTGCGCCGCTCAGATCGCAGGACTGGCCCAGCTTGGCGGGTATGAACCGCACCCGGTTGGATGCGGTGAAGCAGACCGCGGTCCCGATGTGGCTCTCGTGAACGAGTCTCCCATCAGCTACTATAGAGCCTGTGGGAACGTAGGTCCTGACGTCGAAGTAGGTCCCGGTCACAGCAGCCAGAGGCGCGCGGCGGCTCATCATCGCAGCGAAGCTCTCAGCGTGTCTAATCCCACGCTCGGGCAGGCCCACGTCGACCTTAAGCGTGATGTCGTTGAGGTTCACGGTGATTAGCGATATCGATGCGCCACGCACGGTGCGCGACTCCAACACGACGCTATCAGCCAGGCATACAGCTTGAGGCCAGCAGGATACGACGGCTCCGAAGAGCACGATCAAACAGGAGGAGAACCAACGATTGGCTCGCATTTGACCGCACCTCCTTCACCGGCCATCGAACTCGTCGTCCGGTCATCCTGAGCGGGCGGCCATACGGCCGGGGTTTACTGAAGAGCTTCTTACACTTAATATACGATCTGTCGAGCCAGTATGTTTCCTAAGGTGGAAAGACAGGGGTTTGTACGGGGTTGGTCCGGCGTTTCCAGCAGGGTCAACGCCGAAGCAGCTCTTACTCAGGGACAACCTCAATGGCTTCGTCGAGCTTGACCCAGATTACCTCATCATCGTGGTTCACATACAGAAGGTTGGAGTCAACGGCCACATCCAGCAGTTTGGCTGTGCGGACTTCATACTTCACGGCGCCATTGCCTGTACTCACCGGAATACGGTAGGTCAGCTTGAGTTTCTCGTCAGCATCCAGCCTGGCGGCAACGTCAGCTAGGTCCATCTCCTCACCCTCCCTCAAACTGGATCGGCATGCTGTTATCGCTGAGTTGTTAGAGAAAGCCTGCTCGTTATCCTTCCCTGTTTTCAGTTACCGCGTGCAAACGGCTCACCGGCGGTCTATTGAGATCTCCTCGTCGGTCAGGTAGCACGCGGGGTCCTGCATCCACGGGTCATCGTATACAGCCACCGCGCGGGCCCGGAAGTTGCCGTTGCATACGCTGATCCACTCGCAATTCGTCTCAGCGCACCGCCCCTTCAGCAGTGACCTTCTGTTCTTTAGACCAGCCATAATGGGGTCCGAGGTGTCCGTCCAGATCTCCGAGAACGGACGCTCGCGGACGTTGCCGAATGTGTGAGTCTGCCAGAACTGATCGGCGTGAACATTACCCTGGTTGTCCACGCATCCGATGGCAACGCCGGAGGCATTTCCGCCGTTCATCTCGAGGAGTCTGTAGACTTGCTCCGCACGCTCAGGGTCCTCCCTAAGCAGTCGAAGATAGAGGTATACGCCGTCGCAGTGGTTGTCCACCATCAGGATGTCCTTTTCGAGGCCGCGCTGATGCATGTCCATCGACCGGTCGATTATGAGGTCCAAAGCCGCACGTGTCTCCTCCGGGGTCAGGTCGTCTTCCACTATCCCGGCCCCGCGGCCCGTGTAGACCAGGTGATAGAAGCAGGCGCGGGGGATACCTGTTGCCTCGATCAAGTCAACGATTGCCGGCAAATCCTTAACATTGCCCTTGGTGAGAGTCAATCTTAGTCCCACTTTCTGGCCAATGTTTAGACAGTTCTCAAAACCACTGATCGCGGCGTCGAAGGCCCCTTTTACTCCTCTAAAGGCGTCGTTGGTTTCCCCTACCCCGTCCAGGCTGATCCCTACATAGGCAAACCCGGTCGCCTTGATGCGTTCGGCAACGGACCTGGTGATCATCGTGCCGTTGGTGGATATCACGGGGCGCATACCGAGCGCGCGCGCGTAGGCGCCCAGTTCGAACATATCCGGCCGCATCATCGGCTCCCCCCCGGAGAACAGAAGCACAGGAGCCTTGAACTCCGCCAGGTCTCGGATCATCGTCCTGGCCTCAGCGGTCGAAAGCTCACCTTCGTAGTCCTGGTTGCACGATTGCGAATAACAATGCACGCACTTCAGGTTGCACCGGCGCGTGCTGTTCCACACGACTATGGGCTTCCTTTGGGCAAACGGCGTCTCATAGCGAAGTGAGTCGCCCCAGGTCGATCTATTGCAGTAGAGTTTCGTGATGCTGATCATAGGAGTGCTTCCAAAAGCCCCTCGATAGTGTGTTCGGAAGCCGAAGCGATGTTGCGAAACCCGTGCCTCCGCGCTGCATCCGCCGTAATCGGTCCTATGCAGGCGGCTACGACGTCCTCAGGAAGTCTCGTGTCGCCGATCAGGCTCATGAAATTGCGAACCGTGGATGCACTGGTAAACGTGATGACATCGACGGGCTCCGCCTCAAGCCGTTTCCGCAGCGGTTCCTTACTGGATTCGTCCGTTACCGTTGCATAGGCGGCAACTACGGTAACGTCAGCGCCACGGGCGCGCAGACCCTCGGGCAGTTCCTCCCGGGCCTCCAAGGCGCGCGGGATGAGGACCCGCTTGCCCGTCAGCCTCTCTGGGAACTCTTCCACGACCGCCTCCGCCACATACTCGGAGGGCACGTATTCGACCCGAAGCTTCATCTCCTCCAGGGCACCGGCGGTCTTGGGGCCGATTGCGGCGAGTCTTGCATTGCCCAGGGCGCGTATGTCCAGCCCCAGGTCGAACAGCCGTCTGACGAACCATTCGACCCCGTTCGCGCTGGTGAAGATGATCCAATCGAAGGACCCAAGCTCCGAGATGGCGCTATCCAGAGCGGAAAAGTCCGGCGGAGGCACGAATTTGATGACCGGGAACTCGTCTACCTGCGCCCCGTGCTCCTCCAGGCGCGAACTAAGCACCGCAGCAGAACTCTCAGCGCGTGTCACGATGATCCGCCCGCCAAACAGCGGCTTCTTCTCGAACCATGCTATGGTCTCGCGCATTCGGACGACATCGCCGATGATGGTTACAGCAGGAGCCGTGAGGCCGGCATCCTGCACTTTGGCAGCTATGTCGTTCAGCTTGCCGACGACTGTGCGCTGCGTTGGGTGCGTGCCCCACTGAACCAGCGCCGCGGGAGTGTCGCCCGGCTTACCGTTAGCCATCAGCTCGCTCACGATATCGGGCAGGCGCTCCACACCCATCAGCAGCACAATCGTCTCCAAGCCGGCAATCGCATCCCAGCGGATACTGCTTTCCGGCTTTCCCGGAGCCTCGTGTCCTGTCATGATACCAAGCGAAGCCGAGAGGGATCGATGGGTGACCGGGATGCCGGCATACGCAGGGGCCGCGATCGACGAGCTGATGCCGGGGACAACCTCGAACTCAATTCCCGCCTTCGCAAGCGCCGCCGCCTCTTCGCCGCCGCGGCCGAATACGAAAGGATCGCCGCCCTTGAGCCGCACCACGGTCTTGCCCTGCCGGGCATGCGCGATGATGGTGTCGATGATCCTGTCCTGCGCGAGTGTATGATCTCTGGAGGCTTTGCCCACGTATACGATCTCTGCATCAGCCCTGGCGAGCTTCAGCAGCTTAGGATTGGCCAGACGATCGTTTATGACCACATCCGCGCGTGCCAGGAGTTCGGCGCCACGCACGGTGATCAGCTTTGGATCTCCAGGGCCGGCGCCAACGAGGTAGACCTTGCCATCAGCCATCGGAGCTCACCACTACGGGCACGCCGTCGGCGCCCTTCACCACGACCGTATCGTGTTTGAAGTGCTCATCATCGGTCTCGGGATGGTCCACATTGTAGTTCAGCCCGCGGCTTTCCTTGCGCGATTGAGCGGAAACGATGATCAACTCGGCCGTCAACGCCATATTCCGCAGTTCGAGCAGCCGCGAGGACAGCTGGCCGTCGGCATAGATGTCCTCCGCGCTGGCCTTGATGTCCCTGACCAATCCGAGAGCCTTTTCCAGCCGACTGTCCGAGCGCACGATTCCCACGTAACGCCACATAACCTCGCGCAGCACCTGAGTGAGATCATCGACCAGCGATTGGGCGACTGGCGCTTTGTGAGCTTCCACGGGGAACTCTTCAACCTCAGCGTGCTCGACCTCTCCCACCATATCCTGGACCTGAAGAGCTGCCCGCCGAGCGAATACGACCGCCTCAAGAAGCGAATTGCTTGCGAGCCTGTTCGCGCCATGGACACCCGTACAAGCGACTTCGCCACAGGCGTACAGCCGGTCGATCGACGTCTTGCCGTTCGTGTCAGTGAGGACACCGCCGCAGGAATAATGGGCGGCCGGGACTATGGGAATCCAGTCTTTGGTGATATCCAGCCCGACCGAAAGGCACTTCTCATAGATGTTGGGGAAGTGCTCGATGATAGATTCCTTGCCCAGGTGCGTCACATCGAGATAGACGCACTCGTCGCCCGTCTTCTTCAGTTCGGCATCGATGGCGCGCGCGACGATGTCACGGGGCGCGAGCGATCCCATCTCGTGGTAGCGCTCCATGAACTCCTCGCCGCTGGCAAGACGCAGTTTTCCGCCTTCGCCGCGCACGGCCTCGGAGATCAGGAAAGACCTCGCGTTAGGATGGCAGAGCGTGGTCGGATGGAACTGGATGAACTCCATGTTGCCGATACGAGCGCCAGCGCGGTATGCCATAGCAACGCCATCGCCGGTAGCGATCTCGGGGTTGGTGGTATGCAGGTAGACACGGCTGAGGCCGCCTGTAGCAAGCATGGTGACCTTGGCGCGGATGGTCATAACATCGCCTGTTTCCGAGTCCAGCACGTGAGCGCCTCGACAGACAATGCCTTCGGGAGTCTCGTGCACAATCAGGTCGATGGCGTGATCATGCTCGAAGAGCCGGATGTTCTGGTTGCCTTTGACGTTGGCGACCAGGGCACGCTCGATCTCGCGCCCCGTAAGATCGGCGGCGTGGACTATGCGACGGGCCGAATGCCCGCCTTCGCGCCCGAGGTGCAGACGAAGCGGGTTGGTGGAACGCCGGGCGTGCGTGAACCGCACACCGAAATCGGCAAGCTCCCTGACCCTATCGGGGCCCTCTTTCACCAGGATTTCTACAGCGTCATCGTGGCAGAGATACGCACCGGCAACGTGGGTGTCGCGTATGTGCGCCTCGAACGAGTCTGCGGTGTCGAACACCGCGGCGATCCCGCCCTGCGCGTAGTTCGTATTGGATTCGGTGTCGCTCTTCTTCGTGACGACCGCGACCCGGTGCCGATCGGCCACTCGTAGAGCAAAACTAAGGCCGGCAATACCGGTACCAAGCACGAGCACGTCAACATTTGTAGTCACAGATCAAGCCGCTCCCATATTTCCAGGCGCCGCCGCGCGGGCCGCCTCCAAGAGATCCCTTGCAGGGGAATCAAGCAACTCATCAGCCAACCGCAGTCCCAGCTGGGCCGCCTCAGAGGCCTCGCCAACAGCCGACTTTCGGATGACAACCGAGCCGTCCGCTGCCGCCACCACCGAGTCAAGCCGAATCCGGCCTTCCTCCTCACGCGCCAGGCAGCCTATCGGCACCTGACATCCGCCCTCCAGTCGCTCCAGCATGGCCCGCTCGGCAAGGACACAGGCGCGCGTCCAAGGCGAATCAAGCCCGGCCACAGCATCGCAGGCCGCATCACCGGACCTGCACTGAATAGCCAGGGCACCCTGCCCTGCCGCAGGAAGACAAACCTCGTATGGCAACACCTCCGTGATGCTCGACTCCAGCCCCATGCGCTGTAGCCCCGCGCAGGCGAGGACTATCGCGTCGTAGTCCTCCTCGTCAAGCTTCCGAAGGCGTGTATCCAGATTCCCACGCAGATCGGCTATCCGCAGATCCGGCCTGGCCGCGAGCAACTGCGCGCACCTGCGCAGGCTGCTCGTTCCAACCCTGGCGCCCGGAGGCAGCTCGCTCAGCTTGCCCGATTTCGAGACCAGCGCATCGGCCGGGCACACACGCTCCGGGTAGGCCGCAATCTCCAGCCCATCTTCCATTGCGGTCGGAAGGTCCTTCGCGCTGTGTACCGCAAGATCGATCCGCCCCTCCAGCAGTGCTGCCGTGATCTCCTTAACGAACAGGCCCTTATCGCCTATCTTCGCTAGGGGGACGTCCAGAATCTTGTCGCCGGTAGTCTTGATCACCTCGATACGGCACTCGATGCCGGGGTTCAGACGCGTGATCTCATCCATCACCGTCTGTGTCTGCCGAAGCGCCAACGCGCTGCCCCTGGTGCCGACTCTGAGCAATCCCATACTGGTGTAATTATACAGGAATGCCTCCCAACAGGGAACCAGCGCAGCTTCGTATTTGACGGTAGACTTATGTCTGTGTATACTGGTAACAGTCTCACCTTGGAGGATTCCATGAGCAAGGAGCTTACCGCCAGGCAGCGCGAGGTGCTCGATGCCATCATCGACTACCAGGCACGCAAGGGCTATATGCCTTCTATCCGTGAACTCGGAAAGGCCCTCGGCATATCGAGCCTTCGCGGCGTCACGATTCACCTTGATGCACTGGAGAGAAAGGGCTACATCGAGCGCGAAAGCACCTCTCGAAGCATAAAGGTCCTCGAGGGCTCCTCAGACAGCGGACCGCAGGTGTTCGTCCCGCTGTTGGGTTCGATAGCGGCCGGGCTTCCGCTGCTGGCCGTGGAGAATGTGGAGTCCTATGTGCCGATCCCCGCTGAGATCGCCAGAAACGGCAAAGACCTTTTTGCGCTGCGCGTCCGGGGTGACAGTATGATCGACGACGCGATCCTGCACGGGGACACCATCATCGTACGCAGCCAGCCGTCCGCCGATCATGGGGACATCGTTGCCGCGCTCATCGGTGATGAGGCAACGGTGAAGCGTCTTGACAGCGTTAGTCGCCCCGCCAGGCTGCTGCCTGCAAACCCGAGCTATCTGCCCATAGATCTCGATCGGGAAGACGCGCGAATACTGGGGAAAGTAGTCGGGCTGCTCAGGTCATACGGCACGGGCTAATGCTCGTTAGCCGGCCGTTGCGCGGATAGCGTCCTCAACACTGTCGAATGTAGCAAACACGGTGTTCAGCCTCGTGATCTTCAGTATGCGGTCGATAGAAGAGTTGCACTTCACGAGGTTGATAGTTCCACCCTGGGGACGAAGCCGCCTCGTAGCGGAGAGCAATGTTCCGAATCCGCTGCTGTCCATGTAGGTGACTGCACCCATGTCGATGATGAGGTGCTTCTGGCCGCCGGCAATGATGCCATTGACGGCTTCCTTGAACTGAGGGGCGGTATAGACGTCGATCTCTCCCGCCACATCCAGAACCTTCGTCCCGTTGATCTCCTTAAGGCCGGTCTCCAAACGAATGCCTTCCAATGCTTCCTCCTCGACAAACGTTCAAGCAGTATATAGCCAAACGACGGCATAGTCAACCACGTCACGACGCGGCTTAGCCGTGTCGCGACGCGACAACCAGGAAATCGAAGATGGCAGAAGCTGCCCAGTGCAGGACGAACCCCGGAAAGAACGATTTGGCCCGCAGAGCTACAACGCCAAGGATGATGCCTGCCCCAAACGACGGGATCATCTCCGGCTTGCCGTAGTGCAGCAAGCCGAACGCGGCAGCCTGAATTACAACCGCAGCTATACTTCCCAATGACTTCTGCAATCCAAACAGCAAGTATCCGCGAAAGAAGAATTCCCAACAGAAGAGGTACATTCCATAGCTGGCTTCCGCATAGAGCATAGTCCAGGGCGCTGCCACAAATGGATTCGTGGCAAGCGAACCATTCGGCTTCACGGCGAAGGCAGGCAGACCCGCAAACTCATCCCACCTGCGAAAGATCGGGTAGTATCTCTGGAACTCCGGCCACGGGGCCACGATGAGCATCAGAAGCAGCAGACCGGCGAACAGCCCGCCGATCCACGCCCACGTGCGGCCCGTCAGACCAGGGCTGAACCCGAAACTGCCAGGATCGGCGCCGAGGAGCAGCAGTATGCTGAGCATCGGCACCCAGAGCAGGGCGATCATGTTGATCACCAGGTAATAGTTGTAGCTGGTGTTGCCGGACCTGTACTGGAACCAGAACAACCCCCAGACTATAGCCGCGCCTGTGATCGCCACAAGTAGGCTCGAAAACCTGCCCTTACGCAATGTCAGCACGCTCCATCAGTTCATACAACTCCGCGGTACGCATTCGCACATCTACTTCGACCTTTCCGCCATCGACCAGGACCAGTTTCAGGTCCGCAGGCGACCGTGACAGAATGGCCAGATGGACATCCTCACCGGGAAGCATGTCGCTTATGTCTACGGCAACCATATCCGCCCGCATTCCCGGCTCCAGCTTTCCCACATCTTGCAGGCCCAGCGCCGCCGCGCCACCAGCCGTAGCCATTTCCAGCACATGCTTCGCCGACAGAACTCCGGCATCCTCCGAGCTTGCCCGATGAAGCATCAGAGCAGTCCGCATCTCATCGAAGAAGTCCAGTGCGCCGCAACTTGCCGCGCTGTCGGTTCCCAGACCCACCACAGCGCCCGCCTCACACAGCGCGGGTATAGGTGCGATTCCCTCACCGAGTCGCGCGTTCGATCTCGGGCAGTGGGCCACGGTGGCGCCCGAGTGCGCGATCAGCCCGATCTCGTCGTCGGTGATGTCTATGCAGTGCGCCAGACAGGCGCCCGGCCGCAGCAGACCAGCCTGCAAGAGCACCTCAGCAGGTCTCAGCCCGCTTACCATGGCCTCGTAGCCCAGGGCCTTGCGCCAATCCGCTATCGGCCCGCTGCCGGCCTTTGTGTATTGCTCCTCTGCACGCGTCTCGGCGAGGTGCATGGCTATCGGGATGCCTAAGTCTGCACAAGCTTCCGCGCATAGCCTTAACACCTCAGCATTGGTCGTGTAGACAGCATGGGGCGAAAGGCCGACGCGGATCCTCTCCCCTGCTCCGGCCTGGAGCGATCGCACCTCACCCACCGCATCGGCGAATCGCTCCGGATATTCCCGGCCCATGCTCTGGCCGAAAACCTCCTTGTAGACGACGCCGCGCAGGCCGATCTCGTGCAAGGCTTCCACCGCCGCCCCCGTAAACGAGCTGTCCCCGAGGCACGTGATGCCGGAAGCAGCGCACATGGCTGCACCGAGGCGCGCGGAAGCGAGCATCAGATCGTAAGGCAGTGTCTTGCCCTTGCGGAGTCCGACCTTGTTGATCCAGCCCCAGAAGCTCAGGCCGTCACAGCGGTTCCTGCTGAAGGTGTAGTCGATGTGTGAGTGCGCATTGACAAAGCCGGGCAGCAATGCCGCCCGGCCAAGATCATGCACCACAGAGTCGGGGTGCCGCGCCGCAATGCCTTTCCCCACCTCGCAGATGCGCCCGCCATCGACCAGCACTTCTCCGTTTTCGATCAGCTCAGCGCCTATCGGCAGGACATATTCGGCGAGAAAGACCTGCTGCATGCTCCTGTTAGGCCTCCAGGTCGTGCCTGGGCAGCGTCCACGGCTTGCGGTATTCGCGTATGTAGGACTGGCACTCCATTGCCGCCTTGTCTCCAACGAACTCCTGCTTCTTGCCGTCCCATTTGAGAGTGCGGCCGGTCAGGTAGGCTGCATTGGCGAGGTGACAGAGGTTGGTGGAGTAGTGCATTGATTCGATATCCGACCGCGGCTTCTTTCGCGTTCTGATGCACTCTATGAAGTTCTGCCAGTGGTCGGTAGTCAGTTTCTCGACCGTCTTTGGTCCGTTCTCCTCACCCTTATCGAAGTGCCAGCCGCCCCGGTCTACTCGCAAGACGCCCTGATCGCCGATAAACTCGGTGCCATGCCCCCCACCGCCATCCAGGCCGGGCCCGTGCACGTGGATCTCCCACTGAAGGATCCAGTCACGGAACTTGAATATGGCGATCTGCGTGTCCGGCGTATCGCGGTCATCGTCCGGCTGTGCGAGCTTGCCCCCGAAAGACGCAACCTCCAGCGGATGCCACTCGCCCATGAACGTTCCTACGGTATCGAGCATGTGCACGCCCCAGTCCCCGGTGAGACCCGCCGCGAAGTTGTAGAACCAACGAAAATGCCCGGGGTGATAGCACTGCTTGAACGGCACCCACTCCGCCGGGCCTACCCAGAAGTTCCAGTCCAGCTCCTTCGGCGCCGGGCAGACCTTGTTCTTGCCCGCACCCACTCCGCTGCAGGTCCAAGCACGAACCAGATTGACCTTGCCGAGCTTACCCTCTTGAACGAATCGCATGGCGTCATCATAGTGTTGCACACTTCGCTGCCATGTTCCGACCTGCACGACGGAGCGGTACTTCTTCGCCGCGCCGACCATCGCCTTGCCTTCGACTATGTCGTGGCCGATCGGCTTCTCCACGTATACGTCCTTGCCAGCCTCGCAGGCGAGTATCATAGGCAGCGCGTGCCAGTGGTCGGGGGTGCTGATCAGGACAGCGTCAACGTCCTTCATTTCCAGCACTTTTCGGAAATCGTGGTGAATGAGTGGTTTCTTGCCCCTGCGCTTCTCCACTTCAGCCGCGGCGATGTCCGCTCGAACGGTGTCCACGTCACAGACTGCCGCCACTTCCACATCGGGCATGTTGAGGAACTGGCCCATGTTGTGCATTCCCATGCCGCCCATCCCGATCACGCCCAATATCACCTTGTCGTTTGCGCTAGGCGTCTTATCCTGCGCCAACGCAGGTCCGGCAACCACACCAGCCGCGGCCAGTCCAAGAGCCGCCTTACCACTCTTGCCGAGAAACTCTCTTCGACTCATCTCTACCATCTCCGGGTCTCCCATCTTTCGCCTGGCGCAGTTGCGCCTCGTGACATTGCTTAGTCACCCTCTGCGTCCTTTCCTTCGCTGCCGCCCGCGGCGTCAGACTGGGAACACTCCTATAGCGGGGATATGTGAATGACTCGTCAGACGAAAGCTGCATCCATTTCGGTGCTGTCCAATGCGGCGCTGCTTGGGCTGAAGACTACCGTCGGATTCCTGACGGGGTCAGTGGCTGTGCTATCAGCGGCGGCGGATTCTCTCAACGATCTTGCCGCGTCGGTGATCGCGCTCTTGAGCGTGCGGGCGTCCGCTCAGCCGGCTGATGAGGGACACCCCTACGGCCACGGGAAGATCGAGAACGTCTCCTCCGCAGTCCAGGCCCTGCTCATATTCGTCGCGGCGGTATACATCATCTATGAAGCTGTCAGCAGGATCATAACGCCGGAGCCGCTGCAGGGCGTTGGTTGGGGTATGGCGGTGATGGCCGCCACAGCGGTTGTCGATCTGGTAGTGTCCCGGTATCTGCTCAAGGTGGCGCGAGAAACGGATTCCGCTGCTATACGGGCGGACGCCTACCACGTCATGACGGATGTGTGGGCTTCGGCAGGGGTCTTTGTGGCACTTGGATTGGTGTATGTGACCGGGGTCCAGCTTCTGGACCCGATCGTAGCGCTTGTCATAGCCGGGATCATAATAAGAGTCGCCGTCAGCCTCACACTGGAAGCCGCGGGTGTGCTCATCGACGCCCGGCTGCCGGAAGAAGAGGTGCGGCAGCTCGAAGCCATTGTGATGAGGACACCGGGCGTTGTAGGATTCCACAAGCTGAGGGCTCGCAAGTCCGGACCTTACCGTGAGATCGATTTCCACCTCCTCATGCCTGCAGCAATGAGCGTACTGCAGGCCCACCAGATTGCCGAGCAGGTGGAAGACTCGATGCGCGAACGCTTTCCCAACACGACAGTGGTAACCCACGTGGAACCCGACTCGACGACCGAAAAGCGCGAACCGAATACCTCCCTCCGCCGTCCCCAGGGAACCCGCCGACCACGCCGCACACCTCGACGTCTGCTGAAGTGGCACCTCTAGAGCTGAGCCGCACCCGGAGCGCCCTTCGACCAGGCTCAGGATGCTCCGGGTGCTCAGACGCAGGGCGACAAACGATGTCGCGGCCCGAACTGCTGGCCCGCCATCTGCGAGGCAACCTCCCCCCAACCCCCTCCTTCGTAAGGAGGGGGGCAACTGCCGGTTCCGCCCTTGCTAAGGGGGCTCAGGGTGGTCACGCATGGGAGATGTCGCTCCCGCAGCGACTGATCCTACGCCGAACACACGGGATGCACCCGGTGCGCTTGACAAACAGGCGCTCGCAGCAGTAAACTCCGCCCGTAGCTGAAGCTTGCCGGACGAACACCGTTATGGGGGCAGCATCTCGACCTAGCCGTCGATGCAAGTGTGGTGGAGTCATGTTTGGGATAAAGCGAGTGAAGTGCCCGTATTGCGCAGAGCTTATTATGCCCGATGCAGTGAAGTGCAGGTTCTGCGGCGAGAGACTGCCTCAGACCGCAGAGGCCCGCCGTCCGGCGAATCCAACGCCACCAATTGCCCACGAAGAACCGCCCACAGAAGGCCATATCTGCCATGATCGCGAGCCGACTTCATTGAACCACGAGCTGAGCATCAACGAAGAAATGGTACAACTCGCACTGGAAAAGATGAGCCTCAAGGATACGGAGGATCTAAGATCTATTGTAGAGGCAGACGCAGGCGACACTTGGACAAAGGAGGCGGTTGAGGCCGCACGCCGAGTCCTGGCCAACAGACCACCTGATACTGAACACTCAGACGGACAACCCGGTGCTGAGCCGGCCGAAGTAGTGGAGGAAGGTGCCGCGTACTCGCTCCAGGACAAGCAGGATTCTGGCAGATTTGCCGGGCACTGGGCAGTAGTACTACTGGCCATGCTGTGGCTAGTGTGGACAGTGCTTATAGCTCTCGGATCAAACTCCAGTGGCACCGGCCACTCCCGTCCCGGTCCTGCCCTCTTCACCTTGCTTCCAGCCATTGGCCTGTTACAGCGAAGGAAGTGGGGTCTGGTAGCAACCGCAATCGTGTCCCTGCTTTTGGGCGGCATTCTAGCGTTCTCAGCCAGGGGGTCCGACATTGCGTTTCAAGCTATGGGCATCCTCTTCCTCTTGGGATCCCTCGTCATCGCCGTCAACCGTCTGGTGTGCGCCGCCCCCACCGCTCACGTTCTCCCCACAGAGGATAGGGAAACCTCTAGCGTGAACCACAGGCGCAGGATCCCCGCGCTAACGTCATTTGTTCTGGTCTGGCTGTTCAGCATGGCAGCCTGGTCATTTCTCAGCATATATGCGCCAACCGCGCTGCTTCGTGCAGCTGCCTCTGAGGACTACAGACTGGCCAGTCTCCTTGCCCGTATACCTTTTCTGGTAAACCAATCTCATGGCCAAAACGGAACTCCTCTCTTTCAAGCCGCTCAACGCGGGGATCAGCGGATGGCCGAACTGCTCATCAGACGGGGTGCCGACGTCAATCAAGGTGCCGCCGTGTCGAAAGAGGAACTGATAGCCGAGATTGCCGCACGAATGGGCATCGACACAAATCTCTCTTGCCCTGAAAAGGAAGAGGAGTTGAAGGAGAAAGGTGTGGATCTTGACGCCGCAGTTGTTCGCGGGACAAGCATAACCCCTCTGGCCGCAGCGATTCAGACGCACCACCCCTCCCTTGTGCGCTTACTAGTCGATAACGGCGCCGACGTAAACAAGAGATTGCTGGGAGTTACTCCACTACATATTGCTGCCGCCTATGGATATTCGGAGGAAGTGGCACTGCTCGTGGCGAAAGGCGCTGACGTAAATGCCCGTAACAATGGAGAGATGACGCCACTGCATCTTGCCGCACAAGCCGGAAAGGCCAGCGTTGTGCGCCTCCTCCTCGCCTATGGAGCGGATCCCACCCTACGAGATACCCAAGGAAACTCAGCACTGGGATACGCGGTTCTTGGCGACCATCACGAGGTGGCGCGGTTACTGCGTGAAGGCAGCAGACCCACCAGATGACGGATTGGCTGTTGCGACATCTGCTCCTGGCACAATGAGGCAGCTAGGCCAACCCAAGCCAGTGACTGTCCCCCTCAACTGCGAACCTCCGCCTCTTTGCCAAAGTAAGATACTTGTGCTATCCTTTCTTAAGCACCCAGGAGGTAATTGGATGGCTGGCGCTGCCGATTTTTGCAGAAAATGTATCCTGAACCTGACGCCCTACGTACCGGGAAAGCCTATCGAGGAGGTCAAGCGCGAGCTCGGCCTCGATGACGTGGTCAAGCTCGCATCCAACGAGAATCCGCTCGGCCCGTCCCCAAAGGCGATCGAGGCGATGAAAGCAGCACTCGACAATGTAGCTCTGTATCCCGAGGGAAGCTGCTTTGAGCTCAGGCAGGCAGTAGCCAGACATCTGGGGGTAGAACCCGACATGCTGGTCTTCGGCGCGGGCGCGGACGAGGTGATCCACTACCTCGGTAT
This sequence comes from Armatimonadota bacterium, assembly GCA_052035525.1. Taxonomy (GTDB): domain Bacteria; phylum Armatimonadota; class UBA5829; order UBA5829; family UBA5829; genus DTKD01. The sequence continues at coordinate 22,889 of JBPOHN010000063.1, read as the reverse complement.
CGCGCTGCTTGAGGACGGCGACGAGATTGTGCAGGCCCACCCCAGCTTCGTTCAGTATAAGGCCGCATCCACTCTGATGGATTGCGAAGCGCACCTGGTACCGCTCAAGGATTGGACGCACGACCTGAAGGCCATGCTCGCCAGGGTCAACTCGCGCACCAAGATGTTTTTCGTAACGAACCCGAACAACCCGACAGGCACGATTGTCTCGGCAGACCAGGTGGAGGCGGTTCTGGATTCGCTGCCCGAACGCTGCCTGCTGGTGCTAGATGAGGCCTACTATGAGTACGCCGACGATCCTGCGTATACGCGTTCTATCGAGTGGATCAAGCAGGGCCGCAACGTCATTGCGCTCCGAACGTTCTCGAAGATCTATGCCCTCGCGGGGACACGCATAGGCTACGGTGTCGCGCCCAAACAGATAATCGATCTGCTGGAACGGGTTCGCGCGCCGTTCAACGTGAACAGCGTGGCCCAGGCGGGAGCGCTGGCGAGCCTGGCCGACCCCGATCAGGTGACGCGCAGTAAGGAGCAGAACCGGAAGTCCAAGGAGTTCTTCTATACGGAGTTGGACCGTATGGGCATCCCCTACACTCCTACTCAGGCGAACTTCCTCTGGATCGACGTTCAGCGCGACTGCAAAGAGGTCTTCCAGAAGCTGCTTCGGATGGGCGTGATCGTGCGCACGGGTGATATCTTCGGCTCGCCAACGCATATCCGCGTAACGACCGGCACTGACGAACAGAACGCCAGGTTCATCGAGTCCCTCAAGAAGGTGCTGGCATGATAGTCATACTCTCTCCACGTGCAACAGATGCTGACCTCGACGAGCTTGTAAACAGCCTGAAGGAGCGTGGATATGGCGTTCACGTCTCCAAAGGGGTAGAGAAGACCATAGTCGGGGCGATCGGCGCGCTGGACGACGAGAAGATCGTGGTCGCGGAGCAGCTTTCCTCGCTGACCTACGTGGAGCGGGTCGTGCCGATCCTCAACCCGTTCAAGCTGGTAAGCAGGGAGTTCCACCCGGACAAGACTATCATCAGCGTGCGCGGCGTCGATATCGGCGCCCAGAAGGTTACGGTGATGGCGGGGCCGTGCTCGGTGGAATCCGAGCAGCAGACCATTGAGGTCGCCACTGCGGTCAAGGCCGCGGGAGCTCAGATCCTGCGCGGAGGCGCGTTCAAGCCGAGCACATCGCCTTACAGCTTCCACGGGCTGGGCGAAGATGCCCTGAAGATGCTCGCTACCGCCCGTGATGCAACCGGAATGCCGATCATCACGGAAGTCATGGACGCGCGCGATATCGACCTTGTCGCCAGCTATGCTGATATCCTGCAGGTCGGCACCCGGAATATGACCAATTTCACGCTGCTGCAGGAAGTGGGAACGCTCAAGAAGCCCGTGATGCTAAAGCGCGGCATGTCCTCCACCATAGAGGAATGGCTCCAGGCGGCGGAGTACATTGCAAACCGCGGCAACTACGAGATCATCCTCTGTGAGCGCGGAATCCGCACGTTCGAGACCTACACGCGCAATACGTTCGACGTCAGCGCGATACCCGCGGTGCTGGGACTGAGTCATCTGCCTATAATCGCCGACCCAAGCCATGGCACGGGCAGATACCAGCTCGTTGGGCCTGTTGCTAAGGCTGCGATCGCGTCCGGCGCCGATGGGCTGATGATCGAGGTCCATCCGCACCCCGAAAAGGCCCTCAAGGACGGCGCTCAGTCGCTCACTCCGGACAACTTCGCTCAGCTTATGAAGGACACCGCCGCGGTCGCCCGAGCGGTGGGCAGATACCTCTGATGTCCGGCCTGAAGGACAACCCCATCATTTTCGATACGGTTGCAATAGTCGGCGTGGGCCTCATCGGTGGCTCTCTTGGGATGGCCACGCGTCGAAGGGGCCTGGCCCGGCACGTGATCGGCATCGGACGGAGCGAACAGAGGCTGATGCGCGCGAAGATACTCGGCGCGATCGACGCGTATTCGCTGGATATGGCCACCGGAGCCGCCGAAGCGGACCTGATCATTCTCTGCACTCCGGTAGCGCTGGTCGTTCCGACGCTAGAGGCGATTGCTCCGTCGCTCAAGGCAGGAGCAGTAGTCACCGATGCCGGCAGCACGAAGAGGGAGATCGTCGAGCAAGCGGAAAATGTTCTTGCCCGGCATGTTGAACGTGCCTCCGCGTCCGGCAAGCCTTTTTCTGCCACATTCATCGGCGGACACCCTATGGCGGGCTCGGAGCAGACGGGCGTGGACGCCGCCAAGCACGATCTGTTCGTGGACGCGACCTACGTCCTCACACCCGGCAAGAACACGGATTTCCAGGCGCTGGGCCGCATGTCCGAGTTCGCTGGCGCGCTTGGCTCCCGAGTGGAAGTGCTGAGTCCGGCAGAACACGACGAGGCCGTGGCCGTGATCAGCCATCTACCGCACGCGATTGCGTCGGCCCTGATGCAGCTTGCCGAGGAGTCGCAGCGTCACACCGGCAAGACGTTCCAGCTTGCTGCGGGCAGTTTCCGGGACCTGACCCGCATAGCGGATAGCTCGCCCGAACTCTGGCGAGATATCTGCACGACGAATGCTGACTCCCTCTCCGCCGCGATCACAGCTTTCCAGGACCTGCTGGAGAAGCTCAAGTCGGCGCTCCAGGTTCACGATGAGGCCGCAATCGAGCAGTTCTTCCAGCAAGCCCAGCAGATCCGGCAGACGTATTTGAGGCTCATAGCTTGAGAAAGCCCATAGTCGCCATAGATGGCCCCGCTGGGGCCGGCAAGAGCACGGTAGCGAGGGGCGTTGCGGAGCGCCTGGGCTACCTCTACATCGACACGGGCGCGATGTATCGTGCAATAGCCTGGCGCGTGCTCCAGGCAGGAATCTCCATCTCCGATCACAAAGCAGTCGTCGCCGAAGCCCTCAAGACCGAGATCAGGATTGAGATGATCGACGACGAACAGCACGTGTTTGCCGACGGCGAGGATGTCTCGGCGGCGATTCGGACCGCCGAGGCGACACGGGCATCTTCTCCAGTGAGCGCGATCCCCGGTGTGCGCAAGAGACTCGTTGAACTGCAGCGCAAGATGGCCTCCGAAGGCGGGGTCGTGATGGAAGGCAGGGACATCGGTACGGTCGTATTTCCCGATGCGGAGGTCAAGATCTTCTTGACCGCCAGCGCGGTGGAGCGTGCCCGCCGCCGGGTCGAGCAGATGAAGCAGATGGGCGTGCAGGCCGACCTGGAGAAGACAGCGGCGGAGATGCGAGAACGCGACCTCCGCGACAGCTCCCGCAGTACGGCGCCGCTCGTCCAGGCTGCGGACGCAGTGTTGGTCGATACGGACGGAATGACCGTTGAACAAGTCATCGACGCTATCGTCGAGATACACGACAGGAGGAAAGTGATTAGGGATTAGCAGGCAGAGGACGGAGTGCGACAACCTCCCCCGACCCCTCCTTCGTAAGGAGGGGAGAACCTCCTTAGGCTGCTGGCCGGATTTGGGTCTGCTTAGACACTTGTATCCGGTCCCTGATTCTTGATTCTTCTCTAATGCTATATCAGATCGGAAAAGTGCTTAGCTGGGCTGCGGCGAAGTCGATCGGCCGGATGACTGTGATAGGGCGGGAGAACATCCCGCGCAAGGGCGGCGTAATGGTCTGCGGCAACCACGTCAGCTACGCCGACCCGCCCGTGCTGGGAGCGGCCTGCCCCAGACCGCTGCACTACATGGCGAAGATCGAGTTGTTCCGGGTCCCGGTTCTCGGAAAGCTGATCGAATGGGTAGGCGCATTCCCTGTCCAGCAGCGCACGGCCGACCGGGCCGCGTTGAAGAAGGCCGTTGAGTATCTGGAAAAGGGTGAGGCCGTGGGAATGTTCCCCGAGGGCCAGCGCGTCTTCGGCGGGCAACTCGGCGAGCCGCTGCCCGGCGTAGGGATGATCGTTTTGCGCGCCAAAGCCCCTGTAGTCCCCGCCGCGCTTATCGACACCGCAAGGTTCCTCCCGCCGCACAAGTTCTTCCCGAGATTCGCGCGAGTCAAGGTCGTCTTCGGAAAGCCACTGGACCTGTCCGACTTGTATGACAAGCCTGGCAGAGAAGCTGTCGAGGAGGTCGGCAACCGCATAATGTCCGCTATCCGTGAACTCATCGAGAAGCACCGATGAATTTGCTGTTTGGCTCATTGGCGACTATAATTGACCCTGCAATGACTTCAGGAGCGATATTGACTTAGGAACTCAAACGCCCTGCAATACGGAGGGAATGGAACATGGATTCTGAGACAACCATCCGCAACCTGAGGAAGCGCCTGCTAATCGAACGCTGCGTTTTCGGCGGGATCGCGCTGCTAGCGCTGCTGATATGGACCATCGGACACTTCGCAAACTCAAAATCCCTGATTGTTGTTGACGGTAAGCCCGTCGTCTGCGTTTCCACCGCCGACGATGCCAGCGAGATTCTGGCGAAGATCAAGACCCGCGCCGGCTGCGATCCGTCAGAGATAACGTTCAAGCAAGATGTCCGCATAGCCCGCGCGCCCCGAAATGTGGTCCCCACGAGCAGACACAAAGCCTATCGGACCGTGCTCAGAAGCGTGTCACCAATCGTGCCGAAGTGGGCCATCATTGTGAACGGAACCCCTATAGTGGCCGTACCCAACAAGACAATCGCCGGCGAGGTGCTCGAGCGGGCCAAGCAGAAGTATGGCCAGATGGCGGCCAACCTCGCTGAGGAACCGCAGTTCAAGGAAAACGTGATAGTAGACATAGCGGCAGTGGACCCTGCCATATTCCGTCCCACAGTCGAGGAAGCGCTGAAGTACGTATTCACCGAGACCGCTCCCGTCGCGCGGGACGCTATCTACATCGTCCAGAAGGGCGATATGCCGATGACAATCGCTGCCAAGTGCGGCGTGAAGCTTGCCGATCTTGAGGCGCTCAACCCCAACATGAACCCCAGCCGGATGCAGATTGGTGACAGAATCCGCATAAAGACAACGACCGACAAACCGAAGCTGACCGTGCTGGTGCGCGATATGGTAGAGCGAACCGAGAGCATTCCTCCGCCCGTGCAGAGCGTCACGAGTTTGAACCTCCGCCACGGCAAGAGGGCTGTGTTGTCCTCTGGATCACCGGGCCTCCGAAAAGTACGCGTAGAGACTATCTACGAGAACGGCCGCAAGGTAGGCAGCGAGGTTGTGGACGAGCAAGTTCTCAAGCCGCCGGTACCACGCCGCATAGCTGTGGGTGCGAAGTCGTAGCTGAGAACCTGTTCTGAGTTCCCCTCTTGCGCTGAATCGACTGGCTTCGGCGTGGTGATCTGAGAGGATCTGCTGCGTGGTCAATCCCCTCAGTCCCCCTTTGGAAGGGAGGAAGCAGTTGTTGCGTTCCTCTTACCAAAGGAGGAAGTAGGCTTTTGCACTCCGCACACCAAAGGGGGGAAGCGCCGGGCCGATACCGCTGTGGGCGAAACTTGGACTCGGTAGGGCTATTGAGCTATACTAGTAGTCTAACCAGTACGGAGGTCGCGGCTTGATCATCATTATGAACCCCTCGGCAGCGGACGCCGAGGTCACGTTAGTTCAGCAGGAAATAGACAAGATCGGCTTCCGGCCTTTCATGAACCCCGGCGTCGAGCGAAAAGTGATCGCGGTGCTGGGAGAACTCGACGTGCGCAAGGCAGACCTCGTGGAGCATTTCCAGGCGATGCCCGGGGTCGCCAGAGTGGAACTGATCTCCGACCTGTGGAAGCTGGCGTCACGGTCATATCATCCTCAGGGCAGTGTCATCCGGGTACGGGATGTACCCGTGGGAGCAGATGAAGTCGTGGTCGTGGCAGGTCCGTGCAGCGTTGAATCAGAGGCTCAGACGATTGCGCTCGCGCACGAGGTGAAAGCCGCCGGAGCCAGGATGCTTCGCGGTGGAGCGTTCAAGCCCCGCACATCTCCCTACAGCTTCCAGGGACTTGGAGAACAGGGCCTGCAGATACTCGCCAAGGCCCGCGAGGAGACCGGACTGCCGGTTGTCACCGAGGTGATGGACACGCACGAGGTGGATCTCGTCCGCAAGTATGCTGACGTGCTGCAGATAGGCACCCGCAACATGCAGAACTACGCACTGCTCAAGAAGGTCGGTGAGACAGGACACCCCGTGCTGCTAAAGAGAGGGCTGGGCTCCAAACTGCGCGACCTGTTGATGTCGGCCGAGTACATAATGTCCGAGGGCAATACCCAGGTCATCCTCTGCGAGCGTGGCATCACCACCTTTGAGGACGCAACTCGGAACACCACAGATATCAATGCGATCCCGGTTTTGAAGAACTGGACCCATCTGCCGGTTATGCTCGATCCCAGTCACGCAACAGGAAACTGGCAATATGTCGGCTCCGTAGCTAAAGCGGGGATTGCCGCAGGGGCGGATGGGCTGATGATAGAGGTACACAACGACCCCGCTCACGCTATGAGCGATGGACCGCAGTCACTGACGCCCAAGCGTTTCGACGATCTAATGGGGCAGCTTTCCAGACTGGCGAGCGCTGTGGACAGGCAGCTCTAGCCGGGCGGCAATACAGGCGAAGGAATCACCACACCAGCCACTGGCGGAGGACGATTGGAAAAACAGATAGACCACAGCAAGGCCAAACTGGCCCTTGCGATATTTACTTCCCCGGGAGCAGCTTTCGAGGAGATCAACCGCAGGAAGCTTCTCGGAACGGCGCTTGCCATCTCAGCAGCCACCGGTACGCTTTCGGCGGTCCCTCCACTGATCTCTTGTCTAACGAGCGAGCGGCTTCAGTGGCTGCTTACGGCCCAGTACAACCCCATCATCTGGCTTGGCCTCACGTGTCTCTACGTAGCAGCAATGCAGAGGCTATTGAAGTGGATCGGCACGCAGGCGGAGTTCGTCTCGCTGTTTACGCTGGTGGGATGGGCACAGCTATCGCTCTTTTTCGCCCAGATATGCTCCATACTGCTGGCCGTCGGCGGCCTTACGCGCAACACATCCATGGCTTCTGCCGGCGGCTCGGGGCTTCTTCTGTTTATGATGTGGTATGTGCTCTTGATGGGCTGGGCGATCCACGTCCTTCTCAAAGCCCCAAAGGCACGAGGCATACTCACCTACATTATTGTCCATATGGCGATATGGATCGGGATGAGCCAGACCTATGCCACAACGCGCACTTCCGGCTTTGAAGGGGCCTCGCAGGGACTCGTATCGGCGGTCCTTACGCTGGCGAACGCTGATAGACTACCGTGGGCCGGAGCCGGGGTTGTGGGGCTCGTGCTCGGCGCTCTGGCACTGACAAGGCATTTTGAGTGGCCTGTCGCCAAAGCGCGCCTGGCTGCGGCAGGCGCCGCCCTCGCAGGAATACTCGTGTTTTCGGCTTACGCATTCGCGCTGCACCAGGCAGGCTATTACACGACTCTGCGGCGGGGCCACGTCAACACGCTCAACCAGAACTACGCAACAGCGGCCGCTTCACTGGAGTCGTTTGCGCCAAAGATGCGTGACAGCGGCCGGCTTCTCAAGGACATCGGCGACATCCATTTCCTTGCTGGAAATGACAAGGACGCGATCAGGAAGTACAAAGCCTGCATTACCGCTATGAAGGCGCAGAAGCCAGGCGACATGAACAAGTGGCTCGCGCAAGCCCACGACGGTATCGGCGCCGTTTACGATCAGCAGGGCAAATATGAGGAAGCAATTGCGGAGTTCAAGAAGGCGGCGAAGGTGTGGCCGGAGTTCCGGGAGCCGTGGGTACGGATGGGCGTGACTCACAACCGCGCGGGTAAGTATGATAAAGCATTGGAAGCGGCTAATCACGCGATAGAGAAGCTGGATTCGGAGGCTGCGGTGGCCTGGGTAGCACTGGCGCAGGCATCCATCCGAACAGGCAATACGGTACAGGCAAAAGCAGCCATTACAATCGTCACGGAACGCAACGAGAAGCTGGCTTCGCGCGTAGGAAAGACACCTGCCGAGTGGAAGTATGCAGTAGACAGGCTGACCCGGGAGGATCTGAAATATCCGCTTGAGCGCGAGCCCGCACCGCCGCCGAAAAAGCCGGCGCCAAAGCAGAAACCCGGCGCGAAGTAGTCGCCGGGATTCAGGAATCGAGGTTAGGGCATGACTAAGCGTCTCTTACTGATCATTGCATTTCTGGTCTCACTCTGCATCGCTCCACACGCCGCCCTGGCGGTCACCCTTCAGGAAGAGATCGATCTCGGCAACAAGATCGACGCCCAGATAATGAAGGAGAACAAGCTGTACGCGGATGATGCCGCTCAAGCTGAGATAAAGGAGTACGGCAGCAAGCTCGCCAAGCTGGTGGGAAGGCCGCAGATCACCTACAAGTTCAAGATCCTCAAGGACGATCAGTTCAACGCCTTCTCAGTGCCCGGCGGATACGTGTATTTCACTGACAGGCTGTGGCGCACTCTGCGTAAGGACGAGCGCATCGGGGTCATCGCTCACGAGATCGTCCATATCGACAAGCGCCACGCCATAGATGCCTTGCTGAAGCAACAGCGCCGGCAGATATGGCTATCGGTCCTGTTGATGGCCACGAAGGCCAGTGATCTCGCCAGTAACATAGCGGGGCTGGCAGAGCAGCTTTACTCACTGAAGTATTCACGCGGTGACGAGGAGCAGGCGGATACCGGCGCCGTAGATATGTGCATCAAGGCGGGCTACAATCCGGCAGGCATCCTGCTGGCGATGTATAAGATCAGCCGGTTCGAGTCGGAATCAGGGGGCGCGCCGCCCAAGATATTCTCGGACCACCCGCCAACCAAGGAGCGCCTGGATTATCTGACCCAGCTACTCGTCAAGCGTGGCATAACTCCTCCCTCCCCCGACGTTCAGACTGTCGGAGGACAAAACAAGATCGGGACTGTTCTGACGGTCAGCGGAGATCAGATCACGTTCACCTCCACCACTCCTCTGAAGCCTGGAGACGTGGCCTGGGTCATGCGTGACGGCTGGGACTTCTACTATGAAAAGCGAGCGCCGGTTCCTTTCGCCCGGGCTGTTGTCTTGTCCGGGAATGAAGTCCTCACAGCATCTGTCAAGCAAATACCGAGCACCAAACAGGTGTCGCTGGTTAAGGGTATGGAAGTAGCGAGCGCCCCGATTCCGCCCGTCAGCAACAGTGCCGGACTTCTCAAAGCTGCCTCCAAGCTCGGGGAAAAGGCGCGCCTGTCAGTGGATGGCGGGGCCAAGAAGTACCAGAGGTTAGTCGCTTTACAAGCTGTTTGGAACAACGACAACACAAAGCTGATCAACGACAGAGTCGGCTATCTTGTCGTCCTCGATCCCTCCAACGAAACCGGCTACGTAGCACGGCAGAATCCGAAGTTAGCGTATGCGCCAATGGGCAGCAATTCGCCGCTTGTAAAGGTTGACGATCCCGATCAGCAGCGGTGGATCGGGCCTATCATATCCCTCGGCAGAGGCGGCGGAACGATAGAGGTGGCTACGGACCGGAAGCTGGACAGCGGAAAGGTCTATGAGGTCGCGCACCCTATCTGGAACCCTGACACCAACTACAGCAAGCGTGTCGTGGCGACTGCAAGATTCTACTCCGCCGACAAGAAGATCGTACTGAAGGTGACGCAGTTCGCTCCAGGTTACGGAATGGACGACCTGGACACCGGTTTCGATGTATACGAACAAGCCAAAGCGGCGAAATAGGGGGTCATTCCTCCCGTCTATCTGATACAGGGTTTTGCCGGCACATCGGCGGAGACATCGAGAGTTGAGGGTTTGGCGTTGAAGCGAGTTCGCTCTTTTGCAATAGCTCTGGCTATGGTGCTCTCCGCGGTTACCTCCTGTGGGGCCGTATCGCTCAGGGACGAGATCAAGCAAGGCGAGCAGATCTCAAAGCTGGTCGTCAAGGAGATGCCTCTCCTTAAGGACCGGAAGCAGCAAGATGCGATAGCGGCGCTTGGCAGGAAGCTGGTGCCATTCGTCAAGAGGAAGGAAATCCCCTACCACTTCGCCATAGTCACCGACAAGCACAACTCCATCAACGCGTTTGCCCTGCCGGGCGGCTACATCTATTTCACCGAGCGGATGTGGCGGATCTTGACACCTGACGAGCGTGCCGCGGTTATGGCGCACGAAATCACGCATTGCGACCTGCGACACGGGATCAATGAGAGCATAAAGCAGCAGCAGAGGATGCTCTGGACGCTGCCTCTGATAGTGTTGGGCGGAGGCGCGGGTGTCGAGGCGTGGATGTTCGGCAACATGGCCGTGAATGCCCGCTATTCACGTATCAATGAGCGCGAAGCGGACGAGCAAGGCATCATCCTGATGCAGAAGGCCGGGTTCAACCCCGCCGGCGCGGTTACTTCCATGAAGAAGCTGCTGAGCATCGAGAACGATACCAACAGGTATGAGGTTTCGTCGCTGTTCGCAGACCATCCGGACACCCGGAAGCGCGTCGAGTACCTATCCGCCCAAGCGCTCAAGATGGGCGCAAAGCCAACCGAACTGGAGCTGCTCGTGAATGACGACCCGTCCCGGATAGGGAACGTCATCAGGAAGATCCACGACATCTCGGTGCTCTACGTCCGCAGCTCAGTATCGCTCGAGTTCGGCCAGAAGGTGCTGATCAAGAAGATGCTCTGGGACGAGGAAAAGCAGGCGCTCGGGCCCAAGACGGTTGCGGAGGCGACAGTCCTCACCCCCGGCAGGTTCCCTACCCTCGTGGTTTCGAACCACAAGGACTACCACCCAAGCGACGTAATGGTCGGGGACGGCGTCTACCCCGCGCCCTAGGGTGCTTCATACTCCGTTCCGCAGACCTGCAGGAATTCGCGAGGCGATTACGGAACGCCTAACTGGTAGGTTTTCAAGTCCAGCGGGAGAGCGGCTGACAGCCGCCACAAGTAGATGAGCTTCAGGATATGTCGTCCGAGGGTGGTTTTCCTCGTCATCCTAGCAGTAGCAACTGTGTGCCGCGCAGCCTCCGCGTCTCAGCCCGTCCGCACGTTTTTCCAGGATGGACGCTTTATAGATGAGGTCATCATAGACGGACGGCCGCCTGATAACTACCGCGCCCCCGCAGTCATCGTGCCCTCGACAGATGTCTCAGCCGGTATAGTGACCTTGCCCAATGTCCCCGCGTTCAACTGGTGCTATGGATGCTCCGCCACCTCAGCGGCGATGCTTATGGGCTACTACGACAACAACGGCTACCCCAATATGTACACGGGCCCTGCTAACGGGGGCGTGTGCCCGATGACCAACGCCATCTGGGGCTACGGGCAGTGTCCGCTCAGTGCCACCCGCCAGGGCTACGACGGACGCAACATTCTGGGGCACGTTGACGACTATTGGAGGTCGTCCGGCAATTGCAATGCAGACCCGTATGTAGGTGCCTGGACCGAGCATACGCACGGCGATTGCACCGGCGACTACATGGGCACCAATCAATCGAAGTACAGTAACTGCGACGGGGCTACAACGTTCTACTTCTACACTGACGGCTCACCGCTCTACGATTACGGAGGCTCCGAGCCCTCTCGCAGGGATGGGTGCCGCGGCATGAAGCTCTTCGTACAGTCCAGAGGATACAGCGTCTCAACGAACTTCTCTCAATACATATACGGCTACAACGGTATCACTCGCGGGTTCACATTCCAGGACTTCCAGGCGGAGATAGATCAGGGTCGGCCTGTATTGATCCAGGTAACCGGACACACAATGCTCGGCTACGGTTACGACAGCGCGACCCAGACGATTTATATCCACGACACCTGGGACCACAACCATCACTCGATGACCTGGGGCGGCAGCTACTCCGGGATGGCCCACTACGGCGTCACCGTTCTCCGTCTGAGCTGCTCGGGCGCAGGCCCCACCATAACTGCACAGCCGGTGGGTGGCACCCGCTGCGTCGGCGAGAGCATGTGGTTCAATGTCACAGCCACAGGCGCAACGACGTATCAGTGGCGCAAGAACGGGACGGACATCGCGGGGGCAACCATGCCGAACTTCACTCTGACGTCGGTTCAGCCCGCTGATGCCGGAGACTACGACTGCGTGGTGGGCAGTCTGTGTGGGTCTACGACTTCCGCTATCGCAACGCTTGTTGTGAACTCGCCGCCTGCCATCACCTCCGGTCCGTCCGACCGGAGCGTGTTTGCCGGGGATACCGCGACCTTCTCCATCACTGCCACCGGCAGCGGATTGCTCTATCAGTGGCAGGTCAGTTCTGACGGCGGCAGCAGCTTCACAGACGTAACTGAGGGCGTCGGTGCAACCACGCCGTCGTATACCACAGGCGAGACTACGCCGGCTGACAACGGCAAGAAGTTCCGATGCGTGGTTTCCGGCCCGTGTCCTCCGTCTGTCGTATCGGCGGCGGCCACTCTGACTGTTGACACCGCGGTCGTGCTTCTCTCCGAAGGTTTCGAGAGCGCAGTCCCTCCAGAGGGCCGGACGATGCAATATGTGACTGGTGAAGCCCCCTGGGAGCAGCACGCCGGCGACCTGTCCGGCGGCTCTGCGGCCGAAGGCGCATGTAACGCCTGGCTCTACTCGAGCTCAAGTGCCAATCACAAGACGTATCTCATAACACCGCCGATCAGGTTCTCTGACTGCGGGGCCGGGGCAGTTCTGACGTTCTGGCACAAACAGGCGGGCACCACGCGGCAGGATACGCTTGATGTCTGCTACAAGACGTCGGAGAGCGGCAATTGGACGCTGCGAGCGATGTTCCCATCGAATGTGCCGGAGTGGACGAAGAGGATAGTGATGCTACCTAACCTCTCCAGCACCTACTACATCGGCTTCCTGGGGAACGCGAAGGGAGGGAATGGCGTCTGCATCGATAACGTGGTGGTGCTGCAAGGCTGCTGCGCGCCCAGCATCCTGACGCAGCCCTCGCCTGTCACCACTTGCGTAGGGACAACTGCGTCATTCTCGGTCACCGCTCAGGACCTCGACCTGACTTACCAATGGCGCAAGAACGGCATCGACATCGAGGGCGCTACCGCCTCGGAGTTCACAATCAGCGCCGCAAGCCATAGTGACACCGGCGGCTACGATTGCGCGATCACGAATTCGTGCGGGTCCGTAACGTCCGATGTTGCAGTGCTCGTTGTCGGGACTCCGCCGAAGATCACGACACATCCGTCAGAAACAGAGACTTGGGCAGGAGGCGATGCAACGTTTGCTGTCGCGGCGGAAGGGTTGGAACCGCTATCCTACCAGTGGATGAGGAATGGCACGCCGATCCCGGGCGCTACCGGGGCGGCATACACTGTCACCAACGCGGATTTGTCCGACGCCGCGGAATACTGCTGCGTGGTAAGCAATCAGTGCGGATCAGCGACTTCCGACGGAGCGCTCCTGTACGTGATCGCGCCGGCACCAGATATCTCTACGGTAAAGCTGATTCGGGACGGCCACCCTGTTGCAATTGTCGGCAAGCCGGTTACGTACGCCAGCACCGACTACCTCTACGTCGAAGAAACCAACCGAAGCGCGGGAATCAGGATTGAACATCCTGGCCACGGCCTCACTGCCGGCACCTGCGCATACGCTGTCGGGCCTATGCGCACGAGTCCTGATGGCGAGAGATACATCGCCGCTACGTCAGTTGTCGGAAAAGACACCGGCTCTGTTGAACCCGTGCTCATCAGCAGTTCGGCGCTGTGCGGAGCCGATTGGCACTACGATAGCCGGACGGGCAAGGGCCAGCGGGGCGCTACCGGCGCGCATGGGCTCAACAACGTTGGCCTGCTGGTCAAAACCTGGGGGAGCTACACCCGGACCGGCAGCACGTCCTTCACACTGAGCGATGGTATCGGCCTTCCGATCGTCTGCTCCGTGGAGCCGGGATTTCTGCTGTCGGCTTCCTGGCAGCGGGCCGTTGTGGTCGGGATAAGCTCCATACTGAAGATCGACGAAAGCACCTGGCGACCACACTTGCTCGTCAGAGAGATTCAGCCGTACTAACCCGAACCATTGCTGATCAGCTCTGCCCGAGCTGCCATGTGAAGGCTCTTAGAGCGCACGTATGACCAGCACCGGCACACCGTTCACGAGTTCTCGGCTTATCACTCCGGTTACTGCTGTGTAAGTGCCCACAGCGGGTATGACCGCGGCCCCTGCTCGAATCTCGATTCCCTGTGCCCCACGAGGCGAAGTGACTGGGAACCCATCTGAAAGGACATAGTAATACGCGCCGGCCTTGGTCACTTTACCGAACACCCGAACCAGTAGCCCGGTAACATCAAGTCCGGGCTTCAGCATCGTCCGCCCGCTCATGCAGACTGGCGAAAGATCGCCCGCGGTGCCAATGTCGAGTCTGGTGATGTGTGCGTCCGACAACACCTTCTCGCCGTTCTCGATCCGCACAGTGCCCAACGCGTTCACTAAGGAACCGACCTGGAGATCACTCGACCCTACCAGGCATCGTATACCGGCCGATCGGTTCGGCTCTTCAATGAACACGCAGTCCGCGAACACGGCAGTCACCACCTTGCCCGGCAGATAGACACTAGTGCCCTCAGGACGCTTCTTGGCCTCGCCTATCAGATGGCTGTTGTCGCCTGCCACACAGGTTATGGCGTCAGATACGCCGCTGCTCGTGAGCCCCACCTGATTGCTCGCTCTGACGGACACATAGCAGCACTGGCCGACAGCCAGGATGATATCCGAGCGACTCATGCTCGTAGACAAGCCGACGCTCGTCCAACCTATAAGGTCCGCAAGCCCGGGCGCACTGCCAACCGCGTAGGAGTAGCCGGCGATACCGGTCTCCGGGTCAACTGCGGACCAACTGCACGATATCGGCTGACCCGGCTGCACGAATATCTGCGCCGGTGTAACGATGGGGGTTGTGGGTGGGGTCGTATCTGCGGGATAGTCCTTGAAGCAGTAGATCCCTCCATCGTCTGACCCCACTACGACCCGCCCGCCGGGGCCGATTGCCGGAGATGAGAGCACCGCCAGACCGCAGGTGCTGCTCCAGATAAGGGTGCCATCCGGCCGAAGGGCATGGACTTTGCCGTCAGCGCTGCCGAAGAAGATGTTGCCGCACCCATCAACACAGGGCGAGGACCGCACACCGCCCGCGACAGGATACGACCAGAGCTGGACTCCAGCGGGCGCATAGGCACGCAGAGTGCCCGTAGTACCTGCCCCTCCGGTGCCTACGTAGACGGTCCCGTCTGAAGCCAACGCGGCAGTCGAGTCCACAAGGTTACCGGTGTAAGCCTTCCACTTGAGAGTACCGTTCGGGTTCATTGCGTAGAAGAACCCATCACCCGAACCGAAGTAGATGGTTCCGTCCTCTGCGATAGTAGGCGAGGAGTCCGCTGCCGTGCCAGTTTGGTAGGTCCACGCAAGCGTGCCGTCTGGTGTCAGTGCATAGAGCTTTCCATTCTCGGAGGCGAAGTAGATCGTGCCATCCGCGCCCAGAGCCGGTGACGACCACACCGCACTGCCCACGCTGTACTTCCATTTCAGGGTACCGTTCGGCCTCAACGCGTAGAAGAAGCCGTCGTGGCAGCCGAAATAGACGGTCCCATCGGCATCCAGGCAGGGCGAGGACCACACCATGCCCTGGGTGGCAAACCTCCACGCAAGCGTTCCGCCGGGCTGAATGCAGTAGAAGTAGTGATCGCAAGACCCCACATAGATCTCTCCGTCAGCGCCGATTGCGGGACACGAATCGACAGCGCCGCCGGTCTGGTATGACCAGCGAAGCAGACCACCAGGGCTGACGGCGTAGATACGACCGTCGCCGGACCCGATGTAGGCCGTTCCATCGCCTGCGAACGCGGCCGAGGATTCGACGTAACCGGATGTCTGATACTTCCAACTCAGGTGGCCAGTGCTGCACGCGACGACGGAGGACTTTCCGCCATTCCGGAGGTCGCAGTGGAACTTCGGCCATACTGACGCCTGCGACCTGTATTGGATGCCGTCGCTCGTTCCGGCTGCGCTCCAGAGGCCGGCGCCATTTCGCGCCCGGGCGCTGAAGTAGTAGGTTAGTTCAGACGACAGAGCCAGACCCGAGACTGTAACCGACGCATCTGGTCCCGCGGAAGTCCAATCGCGAACGTCACTGGCACCCGGAGCTGTGCCGATGCAGTAGGAGTACTCCGCGATACCTGAATGCGGATCAAATGCGGCAAAGGTAGCGTGCAAAGTGTCAAGGGATGATGTCCACTCGCCGCCATCCGTGACAACGGGCTCGGCGGGAGGTGTGGTATCAACCGTGATTCCGTCAGACGAGCCTATCGCACTCACGAGGCCGACGCCGTTCGTCGCCTTGGCGCTGAAGTAGAGCGTGGTGCCGCTGGTGAATGTGAACCCGCTCATCGTTGCGCCGGTCAGAGTAACACTCGTAGCAGTGGTGTCCGTCCACGGGATCAAATCCGCCTGGCCGGGTGCGGTGCCCAGGCAATAGGAGTAACTGGAGATGCCGGACTCAGGGTCCTGCGCGCTCCATGCGGCATGAAGTGTGGTCGGATCCGAGGTGTAGACACCGCCATCGGTGACTACTGGTGTGGTGGGAGGAGTCGTATCCAGCACAACATCTTCTACCACCACGGCGCTCCATGTGCCCGCTCCGTTACGCGTGCGTGCGCCAATGTACAGCCTTTGCGACAGATCGAACGGCCCGGCGGCAGCCACGTCGCTGCCCAGCGCGCAATCGATCCACGTCGCTGAGGAAGGATCAGGGCTACTCAGCACCGCGTACTGAGCGTGAGTGACGCCGGACTCCGCGTCGTCTCCTGTGATCGTCAGATGCACAACGGACGAAGCCGCGGAGAGTATGGTAAGGGAAGCTTGAGGAGCAGTGATATCTATGGTAATCCCATCCGACGTGCCTACCTGGCCCACCAGGCCGCAGCCATTGGTTGCTCGGACCGAGAAGTAGTATCTGGCCCCGTGCGCAAGTGCAAGACCGGTGTGCGTGACCTCAGAACTCGATCCGGCTTCAGTGAAGGGAACTACGTCCTGCCCTCCCGGCGATGAACCTATGGCATACTCATATCCCTCGATGCCCGACTCCGCGTCGGTTGCGGCCCACGCGGCATGTAGACTCGAAGCAGACGCCCAGAAGTCGCCATCATCTTCTACAACCGGTGTAGTCGGGGGCGTGGTGTCCATCCCCAGGCGGAGGAGCGATCCATCGTACGTAAGCACGTACAAGCTCCTGTCCTGGCCAATCGCGGGAGACGACCCCACTGGCGCGGCTGCAGCGTATTCCCATAGCATAGAACCGTCGGGGTTCAGCGCGTAGACCGATCCGTCATCACTGCCGCAGTACACGATTCCGTTCGCATCAACCGCCGGTGACGAGTTAACCGGCCCTCGGGTCGTATACTTCCACCTGAGACCGCCCACTTTGCTGAGGGCGTAGATGCTCCTGTTCTGGGAACCGAAGTAGATGCCCCCGTCCGGGGCGATGGCGGGCGATGAGGTTACGACGCCGCAGGCATAGCGCCACTTCTGGCTGCCCGCCGTAGAGACCGCGAACACATAGCCGCTCGAACAGCCGAAATGGACTGTTCCATCGGCGCCAACCGCGGGAGATGACAGGATGGCTCCAACAGGGTTTGTCGTGAACTTCCACTTCAGGGCCCCGTCAGGCCTCAGCGCGTAGAGGCAGCCGTCGTTGCAGCCGAAGTATATGGTGCCATCGGCCGCGAGCGCCGCCGATGATGATATCGCGCCACCCGCAGTGTAGGTGAACTTGACACTGCCGTCAGGTCTGTAAGCCTGGAACTTGCTCATTGAGCAGCCAATGTAGATCGTGCCGTCGGGGCCTATTGTCGGTGAGGCTTCCGACGTACCCGGGAGGGCCTTCTTCCAGCACAGCGTGCCATCGGTGTTGATCGCATACAGCCACGATCCTGACGCGATGTAGATGACGCCTAGCGCCGATATGGCCGGGGCAGACCTGCCCGCCGTTCCACACGGATACGACCACAACTGCTCTCCCGAGAAGCTGACAACGACGAGGTTTCCGGCAGCTAAGACATAGACTGCGTCTGTCCCGATAGCCGGAGATGACACGCCTGAGCCAACATTCCTGCTCCACGCGAGCGTGGCTGCGCTTGGACCCTGATGCGTGCTGCAGCCCGTGTGCAGCGAATCGTGCCGGAACGCCGGCCATGCCGAGTTCATAAGCTGTGCAGAACAAGGCAGCGACAGACACGACAGCCCAGCCAAAACGAGCAACACCAAACACCGAAGCTGCATCCAGTTCCCTCCCGAGCTAGCAGATAGGTCGATAGGTACCCAGTGCCTGCTTGCTTCAAACATGTCACAAGCTCAACAAGTATATTGCAGAGGTGGTGTCGCGCTTGCCATCATGACAGCCCCAGCATATACTGGAGTAGCCATGCCACGAGACGACTTGCAGAAGAGAATCGCGGAGATGAACAAGCGGCCGCTGCGCAACGTACCGGATGAGAAGAACTCCGAGCTTAGCGGTCTGCGGCGCAAGCTGAGGAAAGAGGCGGACGCTAAGCTCGCCAAGATGGCCGAGGAAAAAGCTATCTTTAGGCTTTCAGAGGCGCCATCCCATCCGCCGCAGACGCAAGAGCCGGTGGTCTACTCCCGCACCACACCTACGCAGGCGTCCAGCTCGCGCAGCCGTGACAGCCAGATGCGGAGTGACTGTGGCCCGCCGGTGAGCCTGGAAGAAGCCGTCGAGGGCGTTGTTGCCTCCACTCCTCAAGGTCCGGGCTACTACCATATCGAGCTCGCAGCCGGTGATCTCGACTGCTGCGCGCGTGATATGCACACCTGTTTCCTGCCTCTTCTTGGACATCCGGAGGGTGAGGCAGCCGAGCGATTGGCTGCGATCTGCAAGAGGCAGCGGCTGGCCCCTGATGACGTGGTGTTCCTCGATCTGGAGACTACGGGCCTGAGCATGACGCCTGTGTTCCTGATCGGAACGATGGAATGCACCTCCGAGCAGTTCGTCTTCAAGCAGTACCTCGCGCGGGACTACTCCGAGGAGGTCAGTATTCTTGCCGCATTTTCCGATAGGCTCAAAGAGGCCGGACTGGTCGTCACCTTCAACGGCAAGTCGTTCGATCTCCCCTACCTCATAAATCGCGCCATCGCTACCGGAATCAAGCTCCCGAGGCCAAGAAACCACCTCGATCTTCTTCACGAGGCAAGGCGTTACTACGGTCGCAGAACGCCGAACCATAAGCTGCAGACGCTGGAGCGGATCGTCTGTGGCAGATGTCGCGAGGACGACATTCCGGGCGCTGAAATCCCTGCCGCGTATCACGATTTCGTGCGCACCGGCAACGCGCGTAAGATCGGGATGATTCTGGAGCACAACCTCTACGATCTCCTGACAATGGCCGATTTGATGGGCAGAATGTGGGGGCAGCGCTAAGGTGGACTTTGAGGCCTTTCTGAACCGCATACGCTCGTCACCGACGTATCGGAACCAGATCGTCCACACGCATATTGTCGAGCCACGCGAGCCTCAGTACGCCAGCACGCAGCAGCCGCTGAGCGATGCGTGTATGCGTTATCTGGAGTCCTCCGGCATCGAATGCCTCTATTCCCACCAGGCCGAGGCAGTAGACGCCACCCGAGCAGGCCGGGACGTGCTCATCGTCACAGGCACCGCCAGCGGAAAGAGCCTATGTTACCAACTCCCGATTTTGGAAATGATCGAGCGCCGTCCCGCAGGGCGCGCTATCGTGCTTCATCCGGCAAAAGCGCTCTCGCAGGACCAGTTCCAGAGCTTTCGGCGGGCGTTGGGTGCGGCTCAGATGCTAGACACACTGGTCGGCGTTTTCGATGGTGATACACCCGCCAACATGCGCCGGAAGCTTCGAGATGAGGCGTCTGTGATACTCACGAACCCGGACATGCTGCACGCCGCGCTCCTCACGAACCACACCCGCTGGGCCGATTTCCTGCGCAACCTCAGGTTTGTGGTCGTTGACGAAATGCACACCTATTCCGGCCTTTTCGGGTCAAATGCAGCCAATCTTTTCCGCCGTTTCGAGCGCGTCTGCAGCCACTACGGCTCTCATCCGCAGTTCATTTTCTGCTCCGCTACTGTCGGGAATCCACTTGAAGTGGCAAAGAAGCTGACCAACCGCGATGCGATCCTGATCGACAACGACGGCAGTCCGCGAGGCCGCAAGACCTACATATTCTGGAACCCGCCGAGGATCCTTCAGCGGCGTTTCCGCTCGCGCAGGAGTGCAAATGTCGAGGCGCACGAGCTTATGGCGGAGCTAATCGCCGCTCAGATACCCACAATCACCTTCTCGAAAGCCAAGGTGACGGCGGAGCTTATCTACCGCTACGTAGTCGAAACCCTCGAACGGAATGCTCCACATCTGGCAAAGAAGGTGACCCCCTACAGAGGCGGATATCTCCCCGAGGAGCGGCGAGAGATCGAGCGCAAGCTGTTCTCGGGCGAACTGCTTGGCGTCAGCACCACGCGAGCGCTGGAGTTGGGGATCGATGTCGGGGGCCTCGACGCGTCGATCATTGTCGGCTACCCCGGCACCCTCGCCGGGTTCTTTCAACAGGCGGGGCGTGCAGGCAGGCGCGACCGGGAATCCCTTGTGATACTCGTCGGTATCGACACGGCAGTGAACCAGTATGTGATGAAGCACCCGGAGTACATATTCGGGAAGCCGATCGAACGAATCGTCCTTGATCCCGACAACCCCTACGTGCTTTCGGGACAGCTCCGCTGCGCGGCTTATGAGCTTCCGATCTCAGAGGCAGAGGTCGAGTCATTCGGCCGATACGCCGGCATCGTCCTGGACGTGCTCACGGAACAGACGAAGCTCAACAAGGTAGCCGATCACTGGTACCACGCTTCCGATGATGTCCCCGAGCACGAGGTCAGCCTGCGCGATGTCTGCGACGCCAACGTCGCAATCACAGATGTTGACACAGGCCGCGTGATCGGTGAGCTGAACGAGTTCGACGCTCAGCCGATAATCCACAAGCACGCCATCTACATGCATCAGGGCGACACGTATCTCGTGCTGGACCTCGATCTGGAACGCAACCTGTGCCTCGTCAAGCGCGTCGAAACGGACTACTACACGCAGCCGCTGGGCGGAACGGACGTGCATCACATCGATCAGCCACTTCGGGAACGCCCGCTGGGCACGGCCAGGGCATATTTCGGCGAGGTAACAGCTTACTTCGCCACCGAGATGTATGAGCGCATTCACTTCTACAACCTCGACGCCATCTCACGCCACGAAGTGGATATGCCGAGGTATCAGCTTGAGACTATGGCTCTATGGATCACTCCGCGTGATGAGCTTGTGCGCGAGATGGTGGAAGAGGGCCTCGATGTGCACAAGGGGCTGATGGGGATCGGCTACGCGATGCGAATGATCCTGCCGCTGTTCATTCAGTGCGAAACGCTCGACTTCTCGCACTCCTCATGCACTGCCATCAACGCGCCCTGGCACACGATGTTCGTCTACGAGCGCTATCCCCACGGGCTAGGTTTCACGGAGCAGGCGTTCGAGATGCTAGGGGAGTTGATTCTTGCTGTCTATGACACCGTAATCAAGTGCGGCTGCCGCAACGGCTGCCCCTGCTGCATCGGCAAACCCCTGCGAGGCTACACGACGTGGAACACGGAGCGAGGCGAAGCCAACATCCCCAGCAAACGCGCCGTTCTTCGCATATTGCGCGACATAATCGGCGATGGCAAGAGTGTTGCGATCCATGACAAAGAGCTATCCATCCACGACGATGACCAGAGACGACTGCTGCTCGAGCAGGGCATTCGCCGCAGGTTGGAACGCCTGACCGACCCGGAGGTATTTCATCCGATAGACCCGAAACCCCAGGTGGGCTTCCCGGAGGTGGAAAAACCGACGATAGGCACCGACGCCGACATTGCCCGCCGCGCGATGAAGCGACTTCGAATAGAGAGACTGAACCGGCCTCAAGAGCATCCCGAACCGCCGTCAAGTGAGATCAGCCGGCCTGCCCGCGATTTCGACGCGGCTACCGATCCGGAGATGTCGCACGAGGCTGCCCCCAAGCCGCGCGCGGGCTCCAAGGCGCTGAGGGATCTCCTGCGAAGCAAGCAACAACCGTCCGTGAAACCTGATTTGCCTGCTGAGCCGGAAGCAACTCCCGAACCGATAATGCTTGGTGATTCCATAGCAGCCAAGGTACGCAAGATCAAGAAGGGTATAACCTAGCAAGCGGAGAATCCAATAATAGGGGTACTCGGGTATTTGAGATGAGAACACAACGCTCAGGCTTCACATTGATTGAACTGCTCGTTGTTATTGCCATTATTGCGATTCTGGCTGCCATCTTGTTTCCTGTGTTTGCTAAGGCCAAGGAATCGGCAAGGCGTTCGGCTTGCCTGAATAACCTTAAGCAGCTTGGCGTGGGCGTCAGGATGTATATGGACGACTTCAGTGGCAAGTACCCCGGTACCAAAGACTACGTGAGGGGCGACCAGTACTTCGCGCTTTGGATCGGAAGAATATCGAAGTACGTCAGGAGCGATAAGGCGTTCCAGTGCCCTGATGCTGTTCAGCAATTCAGCACTACGATTACGAACCCCTACACCCATACCTCGCAGACCGTAAAGACAAGCTACAGCTACAACGAGTATCTTCAATACCAGACGCCTCATTACCCGTTCGCCACGGAATCCGCGGTTCGGTCCACCATAGCCACTGCGATGATCGCAGACGGCTACAAGCACTGCCTGTTTCACGATTGGAACGACTACGGCTATATGGATAACCTTGAAGGGTGGACTGTACCCAGTGAAACGGACACTTTGTTAAGCTGCTTTGGCGGCGGCCTCGAACTCGACAGGGCTTAGGTAGCCCAGATACGAGTGCATCCGCTGCCGGTTATAGAAGACTTCGATGAACTCG
>JBPOHN010000058.1:0-67324 GCA_052035525.1 Armatimonadota bacterium | reverse complement strand
CGCTGTATATTTGAAAGACAGCTTCGGGGGTTTAGCCATTCATTTGCTGCAGCCGAACTAGGAGGATCAGGACTTGACACAGCGTGTTGTAACATTTGGACACATAATCCTGCGGCTCAAATCGCCTGGTTTTGAGCGGCTGTTTCAGTCCCCGGTATTGGAGGCCACGTTCGGCGGCGGAGAAGCGAACGTCGCGGTTTCGCTGGCGAACTTCGGTGTGGATGCGGCATTTGTGACGGCTCTTCCCGAGAACGACATAGCCGAAGCCTGCGTAGCCGAGCTCAGACGGTTTGGCGTTGATACCTCGCTTATCATCAGAGGAGCGGGCAGGGTAGGGGTCTACTTCCTGGAGAACGGGGCCAACCAGCGCGCATCCAAAGTGGTCTATGACCGGTCGGGGTCATCGATATCGCTTGCCAAACCGGGCGATATCGACTGGAAAAAGGTGTTTTCCGGCGCGGGTTGGTTCCACATAACGGGCATAACACCCGCCATCAGCGCTTCGGCTGCTGAGTTGTCGATGGAGGCTGTGAGAACAGCTAAGGACATGGGCGTGACGGTCTCGTGCGACTTCAACTACCGCGGCAAGCTGTGGAAATACGGCAAGTCTGCTCCTGAGGTGATGACAGAGCTCGTCAAGTACGTGGACATCGGCATCGCCAACGAGGAGGACTGCCAGAAATCGCTTGGCATCACAGTGGATGTGGATGTGGAAGGCGGGGTGCTGGATTCCGCAAAATACGAAGCGCTGACCAACAAGGTCCTGGAGGCGTTCCCTAACCTGAAACTGATTGCCGTCACGCTCAGAGAGAGCCGCAGCGCTGACTGCAACGGCTGGTCTGCCTGCCTGAATGACCGCAACGCGTTCCACCTCAGCCGGAAGTACGAGATTACCGACATCGTCGATCGAGTCGGCGGCGGCGACTCCTTCTCCGGCGGATTGATCTACGGGCTTATGAACTATAAGGACCCGAAGGACGCGCTGAACTTCGCTGTAGCTGCCAGTTGTCTGAAGCATTCCATCAGCGGCGACTTCAACAGGGTCACCGTTTCTGAGGTCACGAAGCTAATGGGCGGCGACGCGTCGGGCCGAGTGCAGAGATAGTCGCGCGCTGGCTCATTGGGGTGAGAAAGGCTGGTGCTTGCGCCAGCCTTTTCTGCATGGGTGGGGCTGCTCGCGGGGAGTCGGCGGCCTGCAGAGATGCGCGTGATTCCGCCATAATGCTGATGTAGTCTACTTCACATCCGAGAGGGAGCATCTGGCGGCTTCAACTTGATGAACGGGCAGGTCCACCATATTCTTCTGTATAGCCTGGGCGCTCTGCTGCTGGCGGCCGCCTGCCTTGCCATCTGCCTGATGCGCCGGCCGGGGTGGTGTTCCCGCGTTTCTCAACTTGCCAAATCCCCCTGGCTGCCGGATAAGCCCGGCTCGGACCAGCTTTGCTACCGCGCCCTCTTCAATGGTATGCCTGAGGGCTATGCTCTCCACGAGATCATTGTAGACCAGAACGGCGTTCCCTACGACTACCGGTTCCTCGACGTCAACCCCGCTTTCGAATCCCAGACCGGCATTGCTCGGGATGAGTGGATCGGCAAGTCTGTGCGCCAGGTGCTGCCGGACCTGGAGCGCGAGTGGATCGACGCCTTCGGGAAGGTGGCCCTGACGGGCGAACCCACCCGATTCGAGCGATACGTGCCCTCACTTGGCAAACACTACAGCGTGGTCGCGTTTTCCCCTCAGCCAGGGCGCTTCGCGGTCCTGACCATCGATGTTACCGGTCGTAAGAAGACCGAGGATGAAATCCACTTCAAGAATGCACTGCTCTCCATTCTGCAGGAAGCTTCACTTGATGGCATTCTAGCCGTCGGGCACGAGGGCCGCATACTGTTCCACAACCAGCGGTTCGTGGACATGCTTGGCATTCCGCCGGAAATGTTCGAGACTGGCGTCAATCTCCCGCTGCTCAACGCCGCCGCCGAAGCTGTCGCCGACCCTGAGGATTTCAAGCGGACGATCGACTCCCTCTACAAGCACAGCGATGCAACATGCCGCGATGAGGTGGAACTGAAAGACGGCCGGACGCTGGATCGCTACTCCGCGCCGATGTTCGGCCCTGACGGCAGATACTACGGCAGAGTGTGGTACCTGCGCGACATCACCGATAGAAGGCGGGCGGAATGGAATATTCGACTTCACTCTGCCGCGCTCAACGCCGCCGATGACCTGGTGGCGATTATGGACGATTCAGGCCGCATAGTCTTCGCCAACGAGGCGTTCAGACGGCAGACGGGCTACGACCCCGGCGAGATCGTGGATGGTGACATATCGACCGTGTGGCCGGAAACCGTCTGCGGCATGCCTATTGGAGAGATTTGGAAATCCCTCGAATCCGGATCAGCCTGGTGCGGCGAAATGATCTGCAGGTCCAAGGACGGATGCACTCATACCGCGGACGTCAGCATCACCCCTATTGCGGACGAGAACGGGCGCCCTGCCCACTGGGTGGCGATCGCGCGCAACATCACGGACCGAAAAGTGCAGGAAGGTCTGCTGGACTACCAGGCGCATCACGATTCGCTGACCGACCTGCCAAACCGGGTGAAGTTCGCGCAGGAATTGGCTGCTACTCTCACGGATCGCAGATGTCAGCAGCAGTGCGCGGTCTTGTTCGTTGATCTGGACAGGTTCAAGCTAGTGAACGACACTATGGGGCATCACGCTGGCGACTGCCTCCTAGTGGAGGTTGCTCTGAGGCTCAGCTCGTGTCTCCGCGCCGGAGATATTCTGGCCCGCATTGGTGGCGATGAGTTCACTGCGCTCCTGAGGAACATCAACTCGTCCAAGGCGGCCGGCGTGGTGGCTAACAGAATGCTTCAGCAGATGTCGGCGCCTTTCGATGTTCAGGGCAACAAGATGGTGATCGGGGCGAGCATCGGAATAGGCATGTTCCCTGAGAATGCGACCGACGTCGAGGGATTGATTGCATGCGCGGACGCGGCGATGTACCGAGCCAAGGAGTTGGGACGCAACAACTACCAGTTCTACTCCAAGGAGCTGAACGAGACGAACCAGGCGAGGGTGCAGATGGAACGCGATCTCAGACTGGCAATACAGAGAGACGAACTCAAGGTGTACTATCAGCCGATCGTGGATGCGCAGACTATGAAGCTGATCGGCGCTGAAGCTCTGCTCCGGTGGGACCATCCAGAGAAAGGCGCGATTTCTCCTGGCTTGTTCGTCCCGATAGCGGAGGAGACGGGCCTGATCAACGAGATCGGCGAGAAAGTGCTCGTATCTGCGTGTCGTCAGGCGCAGGCGTGGCGCGAGCAGGGTATCGGCGCGTTGACTGTGTCCGTGAACGTGTCCGCCGTTCAGCTTCGCTGCCGCTGCTTCGGGCAGGACGTGCTTCGGGTGCTATCGGAGACGGGCCTCGCTTCCAGGTATTTGAACCTCGAAATTGTCGAGAGCATACTGGACACGAATGAGTACGGCGAGATGGAGACCGCATCGGCCCTCAAAGCCGCCGGAGTCAATATATGCCTGGACGACTTTGGAATCGGGAGTTCATCTCTCAGCAAACTCAAGGACTTGCCGATTGTAAGCATCAAGGTGGACGGATCGTTCATAAAGGATATTGGTCACAATCTCAAGGACAGGGCCATTACCGAATCGATCATGTCCATGGCACACAGCCTCGGCATCAAGGTGACGGCGGAATGGATCGAAAGCGAGGAGCAGATGGCCACTATACGGTCGTTCGGGTGCGACTACGCGCAGGGCTATTTCATAAGCCCTGCTCTGAAGCCCGAGGCTTTCGAGGAGTTCGTGGACCAATGGCGTGAACGCTGCCGAAAAGCTGCATAGCGAAAACACCTCGACTACACCTCCGAAACAACCGATAACTAGGCTATAGCGCCCACTGGCGGAGCCGTCGAATCGGCGCGCTTATGCGCTTTTGCGCAGGTGGGGCCACAGAGGTCAGAAATGGACGGAATGGATCTGTCTGAACTGCTGGGAGTCTTCCTCGAGGAAGCCGATGAGCAACTGCAGCAGCTCGACGACGGTTTCCTGCAACTTGAGAAGGACCCCTCCAACATGGACACGGTCAGGGAGGTCTTCAGAGCGGCACACACTCTGAAAGGGTCCTCGGCGACAATGGGGTTCACTGAGATAGCCGAGCTGACTCACGCTATGGAGAGCCTTCTCGACGGCGTGAGAAACGAGACCGTCGCCGCTGATTCACATATCATCGACCTGCTGCTGTCGGCCAACGATGCCCTACGAAAGCTGATCGAGCAGGTGCGCAACAACGAATCGCTTCACGTAGAGGATGAGACCCTGGCTGCCCGCCTGAAAGCCGCGGCCGGCCTGGATGGCGAAGACCCTGCCGCTCCACCCGCACGGGTCAACCGCTATGATCCCGTCGAAGAGGGCATGGTGAGGCTGATCGTCGAGATATCTCCGGAATGCCTGATGCCGTCAGTCAGGGCATTCATGGTCCACAACAGCCTATCGGCGATTGGCGAAGTCGTGTCAGCCGTGCCTTCGGCAGATCAAATCGACAGCGTTGCAGCCGGGCAGCGAATCGTTCTCAATGTGCGAACCTCGGCCGAGACTGAAGCTGTGATGGATGTCATACACGGACTGGCTGAGGTCGAACTGGTCGACGTGGTGCTGCCCTCGGATGACCCTGCTCCGCCCCCGAGTGTTGCCAAACCCGCCGCTGCGCCGGAAGCGGCCGAGCAGCCGGGCAAAGCCATACAGACCGTGCGGGTAGGCGTAGAGCGCCTGGATACCCTGATGAACCTGGTTGCGGAGTTGGTAATCGACCGCACTCGCATAGCTCAGATCGAGAGCAGGATGTCCCTGGAACTGGCGAACGAAGACCTGGTGCAGGACCTTGGTGAGACCTCGGCCCATATCGGCAGAGTGGTTGCGGAACTCCAGGAGCACATAATGAAGGTCAGACTCCTGCCGGTAGAGCAGGTCTTCAACCGGTTCCCGCGGATGGTGCGGGACCTTGCACACGGGGCCGGTAAGAGCGTGGAATTCGTCATGGAAGGTCAGGATACTGAGCTTGATCGGTCTATTCTGGAGCATATCGTCGATCCCATCACTCACTTACTCAGAAACGCCGTTGACCATGGCATTGAAAGACCAGAGGAGCGGAAAGCGGCGGGCAAGCGCGAAACGGCTCGCGTGACGCTGGCCGCGAAGCAGGAAGAGAACCGCATCATCATCATAGTCGAGGATGACGGTCGCGGCATCGACGTCGAGAACGTTAAGCGGGCGGCAGTGGAAAAAGGCGCTGTCACCCCTGACTTGCTCAGCAGGATGAGCGAATCGGACTGTCTGCAACTCATATTCGCCTCCGGCGTGAGCACCGCAGAGAAAGTGACGGATGTCTCGGGCCGGGGCGTTGGCATGGACGTGGTCAGAAGCAGCATCCAGGGCCTTTCCGGAACAGTGGATGTCATAACCGAGGTAGGCAGCGGGACACAGTTCAAGATCAACCTTCCTCTGACGCTCGCGATCATCCAGGCACTGGTGACGGGCGTTGATGACAAGGTGTATGTGATTCCTCTCAGTGCCGTCGTGGAGACATTCCGCTGTGACGAAGCCGACGTCAGGTATCTCAATGGGAAGCCGGCCATTCATTTCCGGGGGTCAGTACTGCCGCTGATCAAGCTCAACTCACTGTTCGGGCGCGGATCAGAGGCCGACTCCGCAATAGAAGGATCGGCGACTTTCGTCGTGGTTAACACCGGAACACTCAAAATCGGGCTGGTTGTTGACAGGCTTATTGGCGAGCAAGAAGTTGTGATAAAGCCGCTGGGATCGTTCTTTGGGAACCTCAGGGGTGTGGCTGGCGCCACCATCCTGGGCGACGGCAGGGTTGCCGTCATCGTGGACGTAGCGGGCATAGGAGGCCTGGTCAACACGAGGAGATACGACCGCGGTTCGCTGCAGGCTCTGGGGGTGTAGGAAGGGATGCAGCAGGGCCACACCACACAAGACAATATCGACTTTGAGCTGTTCAAGCGCAAGGTGCGCTCGGCCTACGGGATAGACCTTAGTGCCTACAAGCGCCCGCAGATGGAGCGCAGACTTCGGTCGAATATGCTGAAATACGGAGTCAGCACTTTCCAGCAGTACTATACTGTGCTTCAGTCCGACAAGGCGCGTCTGGATGAGTTTCTGGACAGGATCACGATCAACGTTTCGGAACTCTTTCGCAACCCTGATCAGTTTGAGGTTCTCAGGAAAGACGTGCTGCCAAAGCTGCTTGCCAGCTCACCGGACTTATATGCCTGGTCTGCAGGATGCTCTTGTGGAGCCGAGGCCTACACTTTGGCGATCATTCTGGACGAAATCGCGCCGAACGGCCGACATCGGATACTTGCTACTGACATCGACGACAAGATGCTTGCCCGGTGCTCCGCTGGCGTGTTCCAGGAGCACGAGATGCGCAACGTGTCCAGGCCGAGGGTGCTGAAGTATTTCGAGAAGAGCTCGGACGGATGCTCGGCAAAGAGCATATTGCGGGACCGTATCGTGTGCAAGAAGCACAACCTGCTTGAGGAGGAGTTTGGGCGCGGCTTTGATCTGATCTTGTGCAGAAATGTAGTGATCTATTTTACCGAAGAGGCCAAAGCGGGATTGTATGCTCGTTTCCTGGAGGCTCTTCGTCCCGGAGGATATCTCTTTGTTGGCGGGACGGAGAGAATCAGCAAGTATGCCGCGATCGGCTTCGAAAACGACCTACCGTTCTTCTATCGAAGGCCGTGCTCAAGTTAGGGAGGCTGAAATGGCGAAACGCATACTCGTAGTGGATGATGCGATGTTCATGCGAGCGACCGTGAAACGAATACTGGAGGGCGCGGGATACTCCGTCGCCGGTGAAGCTGAAAACGGCCAGATGGCCATAGAGCGTTACGCGGAACTGAAGCCCGATGCCGTGCTTATGGACATCACGATGCCTGTCATGGACGGCATCGCGGCGGCCAAGAGCATCCTGAGCACGGATCCGTCTGCGGTGGTGCTGATGTGCACTGCTCTAGGCCAGCAGAACCTGGTGATAGAGGCCATACAGGCGGGTGTGAAGGACTACATCGTAAAGCCGTTCCAGCCTGAAAGAGTGATCGAGGGCCTTACCAAAGCGATAGGGGCAGCGTAGATGAGCGAGACTATGAGTGGCTTTGATGCTATAGTACCGTTCGTCCGAGCGGCCAGGAATGTTCTGGAATGCATTACCGGTGTTGCGCCAGTCGCTGATGATCCCAGTGAACGCAAATCGAGCTTCACAACGCAGCAGGTCACGGTGATAGCCGGAGTAAGCGGCGATGTAGCAGGAAACGTGATGTACAGCATGTCTCAGTCCACTGCGCGAAACATTGCGTCGCGTATGACGGGCGAAGAGGTTCAGGAACTCGACGAGATGGCGCTCAGCGCTGTCTCAGAGCTCGGGAATATGATCACCGGCGGCGCAACCGCGTTCGTCTCTGAACATGGCCTGAATGTAGACGTCACTCCCCCATCGGTGATCAAGGGAGCTAACATCGAGATAGTGACGAAATCAGGCGCTCGGGTGGTGCCGATAGACACCCCAGCCGGGTACCTGGAGATGACAGTGGCGATCGGCGAGAATCCGCTGAGAAAAGCCGCCTGATCGGCGGCTGTCGCTGCGGTTGCTTGTGAGGGCAGCCGTGGGAGGGTGACAGAAATGGAACTGCAAGTCCAAACAAAAAGCTGTCCCGCGAGTTCTTTCTTTGCGGCCGCCAAGGCGGGTGTCCGTCATGCTGCGGAAGCGATTAGCATCATGTCCTCGAGCGACGTGCAACTGGAGGTGGTTTCGGCCGGGGTATCACAGACGGCAAGACTTGCGGAGTCTGCCGGCGATCCCGAGGACGTAGTTGCTGGTGTTTACATTCGTGTAGCGGGCGAGGTGCCGGGTCATGCGCTTCTGGTGATCCCGCACGCGGACGCGCTGCGTTTGGTCGATATACTGCAGGGGTTGCCGGACGGCGCCACGCAGCGGCTGGATGAAATGGCGGAGTCCGTCATCCAGGAGGCCGGCAACATACTTACCGGCTCCTACCTGAAGGCTCTCTCGGACTACTTCGGCTGGACGCTGTTGCCTAGTCCTCCAAGTATGACAGTGGATATGGCCGCGGCGATCATAGACAGTGTGCTCCTGCACAGCGGCCGTTTCGAGGACGAAACGATCAGCATCGTTACGAAGCTTGCCGGACGCAGGCAATCGATCAAAGGATTCTTCTTGTATATACCCGAGGCAAAGCTGGCCCCAGAAGAGCAGAACTGAAGTAGTGTTCGGGTTCCGGATGAGCCCGAAAGATAGGGAAGCAGCATTGGAAGACAGCGTAGCCCGGATGGGTCAGGTCATTTTCTCCGATCACAAGCAGACTGAACTGCGAGTGCTTGGGTTGGGATCCTGCATAGGCCTCTGCCTGTTTGATCCTGATACCAAGCTTGCCGCGGTTGCGCACATAGTATTGCCACAATCAAGATCAGCCTCACCGAATCCCGATCCTGGCAAGTACGCTGACACTGCTGTGCCACACGTGGTCCAGGAGATGCTCAAGAGAGGGGCCGCCCGTCAAAGATTGCGTGCCGCGATAGTTGGCGGAGCCCAGCTCTTCTCCTTCGCCGGCGCCGGAAGCAGCATGAATGTGGGTGAACGGAACGTTGCCGCAGTCAAGAGCCAGTTGGACTCTCTCAAGATCAGGCTCCTCGCGGAGGATGTGGGTGGTTCCGTCGGCCGGACTGTTCTGCTCGATGCCAAGACAGGGGATGTGATAGTCAGGCAGCCAGGAATGCCGGAGCGGCGCCTCATCAGCCTTGCTTCGTAGGTTGTGCTCCTACGCCGCCATCCTTCGAGACGATGATCCGGCCACAGCTCTGCTTATGGCCTCGGCCACTCGATCCAGCGGAGCGATCGTATCCACCACACCGGCCTCTATGGCAGTCCTGGGCATTCCGTAGACTACGCAGGTGGACTCGTCCTCGGCGATGGTTCTTCCGCCTTGTTCTTTGATGGCGCGCAGTCCGGCTGCCCCGTCATGGCCCATCCCCGTGAGCACCACCCCGATCAGGCGCGAGCCGTATACGGGAGCGGCAGACACCATACTCACGTCCGCCGAAGGCCGCACTCCCCACAGGGGTGGCGCTACCGAAAGCGCGGCAGACCGGTCCGAGTTGAAGACCAGGTGATAACCTGATTTTGCGAACAGGACCTCACCCGGCTGCAGGCTCTTCGTGCTTGGTGACGCCTCAGAGACCTTCAAGCTGGTTATCGTGTCAAGATCGTCCGCTATCGTCTTGCTGAGACCTACCGGCAGATGCTGGATGATGACGTAGGCTGCCGTGTTGATCTCGCTCAGCGCTGGCAGCAGCATTCTCAGCGCCCGCGGCCCGCCCGTGGATGAAGCGATCATCACGACGGGGAAATCGTTTCTCTGATGCGCGACCGCAGCAGGCTTAGGCTGCTGCAAGGTCTTCGCCGCCAGCGGGCTCAGGCGCGCAACGTTGACTCCGGCTGCGGCGGTTACCTTCGCGATGAGTTCGTTGGTCTGGGCTGAGAGGCCGATGCTGTGCGTGCCATGGGGTTTGGCCACTATATCGACCGCGCCGTATTTGAGCGCCAGCATGCTCTCTTTGGCTCCCTCCTGCGTGAGGGAGCTTACCATGACGACCGGCGTTGGCCGGGTAGCCATGATCTGCCGCAGCGCCTCGATGCCGTCGAGCTTCGGCATCTCAACGTCCATAGTTATGACGTCGGGCTTGAGCGACTCCATCTTCGCCAGTGCATCGAGGCCGTCGTTGGCGGTTCCTACGACGGTGAGTTCAGACGAGCTATCGAGGATGTCCGACACTATCTTCCGCGCGAACACCGAGTCATCGACTACTAGGACCCGCTTCTTCTCAGACATAGTTTGTGCGGCTCGGAGCCCTGATCGGCTTAGGGCGCTGCCTCAGTTGTCGGGGGCGCCAAAGCATCGTGCCTGGGGCTGTGGACTAGGCCGCTTGTGCCTCCTGGGTCTTGGCCTTCATTTCCATTGTGGACAACGATTCTCTTTCCTTGCTTGTAAGCACCTTCTCCAGGTCCAGGAGTATGACAAGCCGGTTCTCCTGTTTGCCCACGGCCCTCAGGTACTCAGCGTCTATGGAACTGATCACGGGCGACGGTGGCTCGATATCAGCAGTGGACAGTCGCAGGGTCTCCGCTACCGCGTCCACCACCATTCCGATCATCTGGCCGTCGCTCTCTACAACAATGATCCGTGAGGCCTTGGTCGCTTCGCCCAGGGGTAAGCCGAACCGCTTACGGAGATCGATCACGGGGATGATGCTTCCGCGTAGGTTGATGACGCCCTCCACGAAGCTAGGCGTCTGAGGAATTTCGGTGATCTCTTGCATCCGGATTATCGTGTTCACAGCGCTGATCTCCACGCCGTAGAACTCATTCGCCAGGCGAAAGACGACAAGCTGTTCCCACTGATCCGCCGCATTGTCACGTTCGTTCTCGGCCATGCTCAAACTCCGTCTCCTTAGGCTGCTCTGCGCAGATCCTGGGCCATACGCAGGTCTCTCGCGCTCCTGTCGCCAATCTTGAACTGGGCCACAAGCTCCTGCAGCTGGCCGGCCATTCTGGCGAGTTCCTCTGTCGCGGCAGTCATCTCCTCAACAGCGGCGTTCTGCTCCTGCGTCGTTGCTGACACTTCCTCTGCAGCCGCGGCGTTCTCTTCGCTTACTGCGGCAACCTGTTCGATCTGCTGCACGACTTCGCTTGAGGACGCCGACATCTCCTCGGCGGCGGCCGTCGTCTCCTCGGTAATGGCGGAGACGCTCTCGATGGCCCTGATCACTTCATTGGTGCCTGCTGCCATCTGCTGAGCCGCAGCGGACATATTCTCGATCTGGCCGACGATGTCGCTCACGGCGTTCTGGATCTTGCCAAGGGCCACGCCAGCCTGATTGCCCAGTTCCGCGCCTTCCTCGACCTCTTTCGCGCCGCGGTCCATCGCTTCCACGGCGTGAGCGGTCATGCTCTGGATGCTGGCTATCAGCTCTGCGATCTCACCGGTTGCCTTGGAACTCCGCTCTGCAAGCTTTCGGACCTCGTCCGCAACGACTGCGAACCCCTTGCCGTGTTCCCCGGCTCTCGCAGCCTCGATCGCCGCGTTGAGCGCGAGCAGATTCGTCTGGGCCGCGATATCATCGATAGTCTCGACGATGGCGCCGATCTGCTGTGAGCTCTCGCCGAGTTGTCTCACCATCTCCGCCACCTGGTCCGTCGCTTCCTTGATTCGCGCCATACTCTCGACCGCATCCTCGACCTGCTGGCCACCGGCGGAAGCGATTTCCGCCACCTGACGTCCGTGAACGCTGGCTGTCTGAGACAACTTGGCGACCTCCTCGACTGCGGCGGCCGATTGCTGTACCAGGGCGACCGTGCCCTCGACGGTCTTGGCCTGGTTCTGAGCGCCTGTGGCAATCTCTTGGATAGCTCTCGTGAGCTGGTCCATAGCCAATGCGCTTGCTTGGACGGTCCGCGACTGCTCCTGAGAGCCGGCAGCGACCTGTCCGATCGTCTCGGCTACTTGCTGTGAGGCCTTGCCCACTTCCGAGGATGTTACGGACAGGGACTCGGCAGACGAGGCTACCTTCTCTGACGCTTCCTCCACCTGCATCATGGCCGTCAGAAGCGTTCCCATTGCCGTGTTCACGCTGTCCTTTATCTTCGCGTGGTCGCCCTGATAGGATCCCTCCACACGAGCGGTCAAGTCGTTTTCAGCCAGCCTTTCCAGCACGGCGGCGGATTCGTTGATGGGATTGACGACCGCATCGATCACGTCGTCCAGACCCTGCACGATCTTCATATAGACGCCTTCGTGCTTGGTGGCGTCCACGCGCGCGTCGAGGCGTCCCTCCAATGCGGCGATGCACATCGTGCGGACGTCCTGCCTCATAGCATCCAGGGCCGCGATACACTTGTTGAGGTTATTCTTTATGGCTGCGAAGTTGCCCTTGTAGTCTTCGGTGATCGGCTCCGGGAGGATTCCCCTTGAAATTTGATCGATGTACTCAGCGGCGACATTCATCGG
Organism: Armatimonadota bacterium; assembly: GCA_052035525.1. Classification (GTDB taxonomy): domain Bacteria; phylum Armatimonadota; class UBA5829; order UBA5829; family UBA5829; genus DTKD01. The sequence goes on along the minus strand of JBPOHN010000058.1, from coordinate 55,198 downwards.
GGTCACGACGGCCTCAAGCGTGTCATTGAAGCCCTGAATGATGTCGCGGTAGCCGCCCTCGAACTTAGCTGCGTCTCCGCGAGTTTCCAGCCGGCCTTCCACCGCCGCGGCGCGCATCACTGCCGCCTCGGAAACGAGCCCCCGCAGTGTATCGACAACGCGGATCATGCTCTTCGCAAGTACGTCGTCTTCAGAGGCCATCTTGATCTCAACTGACAGGTCCCCAGCGGCTATCTGCTCGGCAGCCTTGGCGCATGCCTGCACGTTCGCTGCTACGGCCTTCATCGATGTGGATAGCTGTCCGATTTCGTCATCGGTTTCCCAATCGATCTTCGCGTCCACGCTACCTGCGGCCAGCTGGTCAGCGGCTTTTCCCAGACCTACTATGTAAGCCGTCATCGTCTTCGCCAGCCACCAGGTTGCGGTGGCTGCGGCCATCATGGTCAGCACGTTTATGATTATGACACTGTCGATTGCGCCCAGCAGCTCATCCTTCGTATACATGGCGCTCTGGGCCTGGAGGCTGGCGACCTTCGCTTTCACATAAAAAAGCGAACCGACGACCGCAGTCATCCCGAACAAGGACAGCCCAAATACTCCAAACAGCTTCTGTCTAATCGTTAGGATCACCCTTGATGCCTCCGCGAACGATATACTTGGTTGACCGTGCGACTGTGACACGGTTCAATCCATGTTGATTGTCGGAAGCGGAGTGGCGCATCTGTATAGGCCCGCCCGGCAAAAGTGCCTGGCGGGCCAAGAGGCATTGCGGTCAGTAGATCTGCGAAGAGAGAGGCTGCATTAGCTGTTCATGCGTGATTCTGCGACGGACGCGTTGTAGTCGTCAACCATCCTTCCGACTATCCTGATTCTCTCTATGTCGCCCATAGATGACATCTCATCCGAAATGCCAAGAACAAGCCGTGGAGCAAAGAGTTCGATCAGTCTCCGAGTGCATTCCTCCAGCACCTCGACCGAAAACGTCTCGTCAAAGTAGATCGCGGGGATTCCGTCCAACAGAAACACCTCGTCTCCCAGAGCGTCTTTTACTTCGTCCAGTGTCACGTCGCCTTGAGGCTGGGGAGTGATCGCTTCTATCCCGTCGAGTCCGGACGTCTTTGCGTACTTGAGCAGCGCCTTCACGTCGCCGTCCCAGTGCGACGACACGAATTTGCCTGCCTGGTGCAGCTTGTTGCAGCGCTCGATATACGCAGGCAGGACGTATTCCTCATACAGCGCGGGCGACAAAGTGGAGCAGTGAATATTGTCGCCGAAGTTGATGATGTTGACTGGCGAGGCGTTGATCACGTCGATAAGCTGCATGTGGTTCTGGTGAATCACCTTGAAGTAGTCCTGCACAACGGAGCCCCACTCATAGAGCGCATAGATCGCGCCTTCTACGCCCATAACGTCGATGTAGAGGTGCTGGACGTTGACCCTGGGCATGAACATCGTTGGAGCGCCCAGATCGCCCACATCCTTTTGCAGGTTGTCGAAGTGCTCCTGATTCCAGAACCACTCCGAGTTGTCCGCCATCCAGGTGAACACCCGCATATCGTCCGGCGTCTCGATCCATTCTTTCTCGACGATGCCGGCGTAGCTGCTATCCGTTCTGCGGACGACTTGGGATACCGTGCCCACAGGCGTCTCGGCGATGTGGGCCGTCCTGTACTCGTCCAACTGCTCTGCTCTTCGTGTCACCTTCGGTGACTCTTTGCAGCAGAAACATCCGTTGTAGTGGTAGAGCCTATCAGAACAGCCGAGGCTGCGGTACATGTCCGCCAGCGAGCCGCCCTCGTATCTGCCGACTCCGCGCCCGTCCCACTTTCGGTCGTTCCACCAGCAGCCAATGCGGGGCTGCCAGATAATCATCCCTTCGGACCGGCCGAAGCACACGTCCTCGTGCAGCTTCGCCAGGTTCTGATTCCTGTGGTCCGTGGGCCTGCTTGCATCCGCCATATTACAATCTCCAGCATATTACTAATAACGATCACATCTGATTTCCCTGCCTGACGGGAGTTATCCTCCGTACACGCGGACCCACGGCCAATCGCTCGCCGGAGGGAACAGCGCCCTCAGGTTCTGGGAGACGCAAGGATGTCGCCGGTCAGAATCCCAGCCCCCATCCGAAGTTGAACTGGCCGGGGATTGTGACAGGCAGGAGTCCGCTGGGCTGCCAGTCGCCGAAGATGACGTCGGCGGCCGCCTGGAATCCGCAGGTGCGGTAGTTGTAGGCGGCGATGTAAGCGTTGACGTTCGGGAAGCTGGCGAACTCATATGGTTCGCGAGCCCCGACTACGATGACCGTTCTGCCATCAGCGATCAGCGAGTTCACCAGGGTGAGCTGACCGACGTGCGTCGTGCTGCCCGACACGTAGTTGGCGCGCGATGTGACGACGATGGTGACATCGGCATCGGCAGCCGCGCTCCTGATGCTGGCCCGCGTTGAGGAGGATGGATTCGTGCTTATGGGAATCGTTTCCACATTGCCGTGCTTGGCTGATATGCCCGAGGCAAACCTTGTGGCGGCATCGTCGCTGGTCTCGCTGGACTGGACAACTACAAGCAGTACCTTCTGCGAAGGATTCAGGCTCAGGGGCAGTACGTTGTTCGTGTTCTGGACAAGCGTTATCGCCGCCCTGGCCGCGTTCAGCTCCGCAGCCCTGTGCTCCGCGCAGCCCACAATCGTGCCGGCGGCGGTCTGATCAACAAACGGCTGCGCGAAGATGCCGTTCTTGCGTTTCAGACGGAGGATCCGGAGGACAGATTCATCGATCCGCGACTCTGGTATCGTCCCATCGAGCACTGCGGCTTTGACTGCGGGGATGGCCTCTTCATATATCGAGGGGTCCAGACAGGAAAGCAGGTCATTGCCGGCTTGGATGGCCATAACGGCTGCCGGTCCGGGCCCGTATCCTGCGCTTATCCCGGCCATGCCCATCGAGTCCGTCATGCAGACGCCGTCAAAGCCAAGCGTGTTCCGGAGGTAACCCGTCAGTACTGCCGGCGACAGCGTCGCGGGCAGGTCGGGGTCCAGGCACTCGACGATAATATGCGCGGTCATGACGCAGTCGAGGCCGTTAGCAATGCAGTCCACGAAAGGCTTGCAGTGAAGCGCGGTGAACGCCTCGGCATTAGGATACTTGCTCAGCGGGATGAGTGGCAGGCCGGTGTGCGAGTCAACATTGGTGTCCCCGTGGCCCGGGAAATGCTTGCCCGTTGCGATAACGCCTGAGGCGTGCAGGCCGTTGATGTAGGCGATGCCCATGCTTGATACGAGGTCGGGCTGCTCAGAGAACGATCGGACCCCAATAACCGGATTGTCGGGGTTGTTGTTCACGTCAAGATCGGGGGCAAGGTCCATATTGCCACCTAACGCCCTGATCTCCGCGCCAAGAACGCGACCCGCGTGGAACGCCATATCGGCCGATCTTGACGCGCCAATGGCCATATTGCCGGGAAAGTCGGTGCCGCCGGGTATTCTGGTGACTCGCCCGCCTTCCTGGTCCATCGATATCAGAAGCGGGATGCCGCCTGCATCCATCGCCGCGGATTGGAACTGATTGCTCAGGGATGCCGCCTGCGCGGGATCACCGCTGAAGTTGTAGGCGAAATAGACTATTCCGCCGACGTGGCGGTTCTGGATGTTTTCGTAGTCGGCGGCGTTCATCGTATGCCCGCCCTGGACCCGCACCTGGAACAATTGCCCGATCTTCTCGTCGAGCGTCATGCTCTTCAGCTTGTTCTCGGTCCATGGCTGATGCGACACCACATCGGTCTCCTGCCGTATCTTGAGCACACGCGTCATTGCGCCATTCACCTTTTCGATGGAGCATATCCCCGTGACCGCTACCTGCCCCACGTCCATATCGATCTTCGTGCCGCTCGGTATAGCTACCTTTATCTCCACTCCACCGGATTCCATTCTGAAAAAGCCTGGAGCCCTGGCCGAGTTGTCCCAGGAGGAAACCTGCCCGGTCACTCTCACCAGCAGGCCAACGTTGTTCAGGCCCGCCTCTCCGGGGATGCCCTTCTGGAAACCGAAGTCGCCACCCGCTAGCGCGCGAGCGGTGATGCCGAGAGGATCGAGGGCTCGCCTATCTCCGGTCCGGGCCGGATAGCCGGGGTAGGCGTCGATATGCCGTTCCTGGGACGGCGGCGCGTCCGGCTCGATCACTCCCTCTACGTTGACGATATCCCCCTCTTCGAGAACCTCATCCGTCTCCACCCGAATCCCGGCGCAGCGCTTGTCGTCCTCCACGTAGACGCAGCCCGGGAAGACAGCGGTGACATGAACCCTCTGCAGCGAAACAGCAAGGCCATCCGGAACGTCGCGCTTGGCCTGGCCGATACTTGCCGCAGCGCTCCCACTGCATTGCATCAGCAGCGCCAGAGCGAGTAGTGGTGTCCCAAGTCTGAGGAATGATCGCATGCTAACCTTCGCAGCATTCCCACACGAAGTGCCGTGCGAGGATGTTCGGTAGGTGAAGGCGAAGCTCGCCCCCTATTCGCATTGTAGCACCGAATGCCGGGTTGTCAATGGGTAGTCAAAAGGGCAACCCCATCCATTCGGGCAAGGAGCTAACCCAACACAGAAGCACCGGAAGGACAAGAACCACTGAAGGGAGTTCCCGCACCACGGCTTCGCCAGTGCGGCAGGAGGGCACTGGCCGTCATCTTCCGTGATTCATCGATTCGGTGGTTCCGTGTTCTCTCTTGATACGTCTGTCCTGGGTAGTCCGAGGCCGGCGAGTTCGGCGTGAAGGAGGTAAGCAGGCAGGTGCATAAGCTGGTAATTGCGTCCTCAAGGACGCTTGGGGGACTGGCACATTGCAAGGTTCACTGGTGTTGAGTGTCTTCGTCTTGGTGCTTGCCGTTCTTGGCCAAGCCGCCGTGGGGCTCGCCGCGCCCAAAGAGACCGCCATTGATGTTGCCCCTGTGTGGGCGGGGCATCCGGTCGGTTTCGCGCTTCTGACGAACGGAGAGCGGCAGTACGTCTCGTTCTATGATGCCGAACGCGAGCTGACCGCGGGGGCGCGATTAGTCACCGAGGACAAGTGGCACTTCGTCAAGCTGCCTGAGACGGTGGGCTGGGACAGCCACAACTACATCACGATGGCCCTCGATGACAACGGCTGCATTCATCTGTGCGCCAACATGCACGCCAGCAAGTTGGTCTACTTCAGGATGAGCAAGCCCGGCGATATCGATTCCTTCGAGAGAATCGAGCAGATGACCGGCAGGAACGAGGATAGGTGCACCTATCCATCGTTCATTCGAGGCCCCTCCAGAGAGTTTATCTTCACCTACCGCTCCGGTTATTCCGGTAACGGCGACCAGTACTACAACGTCTATGACCACAAGACGCGGACGTGGAAGCGCCTGATGGACGCGCCGCTGACGTCGGGCGAAGGGCTCATGAACGCCTACTTCAGTCCCATGCCACTCGGGCCCGACGGCTACTACCATATCGCCTGGGTGTGGCGTGACCATGGCGGGTGCGAGACGAACCACGATGTCTCGTATGCCAGAACCAAAGATCTGGTCAACTGGGAGACAGGTTCCGGCCGCAAGCTGGATCTGCCGATCAAGCTGAGTGCCGCAGATATCGTGGACCCTGTCCCGGCCAAGGGCGGGGCCATCAACGGCAATGTTCGTCTGGGTTTCGATTCGAAGAAGCGCGTGATCGTGAGCTATCACAAGTACGATGAGAAAGGCCTCACGCAGGTATATAACGCGCGTCTGGAAGACGGCGTCTGGAAGGTCTATAAGACAAGCTCGTGGGACTACCGCTGGGAGTTCAGCGGCGGCGGTGCGATAGCCTTCGAAGTCCGTGTTGGCCCGGTTGCGGTGGGCAGGGACGGACGGCTGATGCAGTCCTACACTCACATCAAATACGGCAGAGGGCACTGGGTCCTCGACGAGGCCACGCTGAAGCCCCTGGAGACAATCCAGGACGCGCCTCCCTCGGCGAAAGCCCAAAAGACGATGGAAGCGCCGGACAACACTATGAAGCCGCAGCGATGCGGCGACATCGGCTCCAGCGGGCAGCCGGGCGTTCGTTATGAACTCCGGTGGGAGACCTGGGGCGTGAACAGGGATAGGAAACGAGACGGCGATCCGCCCCCGCCTTCGATGATGAAACTCGTCCGGATCGAGTCGTGATCCCTGGTCCCGCCGTGGCTGCTGAGAACATCAGAGGCACAGAGAGGTACTATGGAGACTATCAGTTGGCTTGCTATGTTTGTTCTGTCAATCGTGGCGCTGTGTGCGGCTGAGTGGCGCGGCGCCTGGGTCACCTCGTGGAGCAAGGGATTCTACACCGCGGATGAGATCGATAGGACTATAGCGGACGCAAAGACCGCCGGGCTGAATGCTCTTGTCGTCGAGGTGCGCAAGGTCGGCGACGCGTACTACCAATCCGATCTGGAGCCCATTGGTCCCGAGGTGCCGGCGGGCTTTGACCCTCTCGCCTATGCGATAGAAAAGGGCCACGCTGAGGGAATGCAGATGTGCGCGTGGCTTGTAGTCTACCGTGTGTGGAAGGGCAGCACGCCTCCCAGCGATTCCAGGCACGTAATCGCGGCGCACCCCGAATGGCGCACTGTGAGCTACGACGGCCAGAACAGCAACGAAGAGGGAGTCTACGTCGATCCCGGCATACCGGAGTATCGGGGGCATTTCGCCGACGTCTGCGCGGATATCGCCAGGCGATATGCCGTTGATGCCATTCATTATGACTACGTCCGCTATCCCCAGTTGGATTGGGGCTATGCTCCGCTCGCGCTCGAACGTTACTACGCCGAAACGGGCGCGAGGCAGAAGCCCGAACTGGACGACCCGCAGTGGCTTCAGTGGAAGCGCGATCAGGTCACGGCGATGGTGACGCTGGTTCGCCAGCGCGTCAAGGCCGCCAACCCCAACGTCAAGATCCAGGCTTCCACGATCGTCTGGGGGCAGTGCCCTGGAAGATTCGAGGACGCTACCCCGTATGCGAGGGTATGCCAGGACTGGAAGCTCTGGATGGAGCGCGGACTCGTGGACGAGAACTGCCCGATGGTATACGCCCGAGAAGGCGAGGAGTGGGGCGCGGCGTATTTCCGCGGCTGGCTCGACGGTGTTAAGAAGTGGAGCTGTCGTCAACCAGCGTACATCGGAATATCTTCCACGATGAACACCGCTGAGCAGATGCTGCAGCAGATTCAAGCAACCCGCGAGGCAGGTCTGCCCGGATTTCTCTTCTTTGCCTTCAACGAATCCGACAAACGGCCCGAGAAGGCAAAGGCCATCGGCCAGGTTCTGGGACCGGCGCCGAAGTTGACAGTGAATACCAAAAAGGGAGCCTAGTCAGTTCGCGCTCGCTGCTAGCGCCCGTATGCCTTAGCAGCGAGATCAGCTTCTGAACTTCGGAGGCCCAGGCAGTCTGTCCACGCTGTCTTGCAACTGCACTCTAGCAGCGAGATCAGCATCCTGAGCTCCGTCGAAGGGCGCTGATCTCGCGAGTAAGAAGGCCGCGTGGGCAGGCATCGACTGCGAATACCCGGCCTGGGAATCGAAGCGCGGCATCGGCCGCCGAGGTGAAACTATGAGACTTATCACTCTACTGGTGTTGACGGCATTATTGAGCACGGTAATCTGCGCCGGCGTTTGCGCTGCCGAGTGGCGGGGCGTGTGGGTCACGTCCTGGAGCAAGGGCTTCCAGAACAAAGAGCAAGTGGATGCCACCATCGCCGATGCAAAAGCCGCCGGCATCAACGCCCTGGTCATCGAGGTCCGCAAGGTCGGCGACGCAAGCTACAACTCGGATCTGGAACCAAGAGACCCCGAGATAGCGAAGGATTTCGATCCTCTCGCTTACACCATAGAGAAGGCGCACGCGGAGGGGATGCAGGTTATCGCGTGGCTGGTGGTCTACAGGGTCTGGGCCGGCAAGAACCCTCCCACGGACCCGAAGCACGTCCTTCTGCAGCACCCCGAGTGGCGAAGCGTCAGTTACAGCGGCAAGGAGGCGGCTGGAGACGGGGCTTACGCGGACCCGGGCATACCGGAGTACCGTGAGTTCTTCGCCAAGGTCTGCGAGGATATCGTCAAGCGTTACGCAGTTGACGGCATCCATTTCGACTACATCCGCTATCCCGGCCGCGAATGGGGTTACGCGGAGCTGGCTCTGAAGCGCTACTATGAGGAAACCGGAGCTAAGGAGAAGCCTAAGATGGACGATCCCAAGTGGCTTCAGTGGAAGCGCGATCAGGTCACCGCGATGGTCAAGCTCGTCTGCGATCGAGTGAAAGCTATCAACCCGAAAGTGGTCGTTCAGGCGTCCACAATCCCCTGGGGAAACTGCCCCGAGGATTTCACCAAGACCAGCGCCTACAGCGAGGTCTGCCAGGACTGGCGGCTGTGGATGGAGCAGGGCATTATCGACGACAACTGCCCCATGGTCTACGCTAGTGAGACCGATCCCAAGGGCGCGGCTCGCTATCGCGCCTGGATAGAAGGGGCCAAGAGATGGAGCTACGGCAGGCGTGTCTATATGGGCACGTCAAACCGCTCCCCGGAGAGCGTGATATCGCAGATAGAGGCTGTCCGAAAGGGTGGCCTGCCGGGGTTCGTCCTGTTCTCATTCAACCAGAGGCAGAGCAGGCCGGAAACCGCCGCCGCGTTGGGCAAAGCCTGGGGCCCGGCTCCGAAGCTCGACGTGATTCGCGCGTGCGGCAATGACGTCATGGCCGCCCGCAAGGCTTTCGACGAAGGAATCAAGCTGGCTACCAAGAACCAGCTAGACAAAGCCATCGCCGAGTTGACCAGGGCGACCGAACTGGACCCGGGGCACGCCGAAGCGCTCTTCCGTATAGGCCGCTGCCATCTGCGCCTTAAGAATAGCTCTAATGCCAGGGAGTTCTTCGAAAAAGCGCTCGCCGTGGATTCCGAGCACAAAGACGCGAAAGCAGAGCTTGAGAAGCTGAAGAAGTAGTCGCAGCCGCTCGCGCCGGAGCACAAACTGAACAGCATAGTTGGATGTTGCGTCCGAATGTGGCAAAACACACCCAGACAACCTGACGCAGGAGCCCAACTATGCTGCTTCCCTTGCTGATTCCGTTCAGGGTGAAGAACCCGCCGAAGCACTTCCCGGTGGCGACTGTTACCATCATCGGTCTCAACGTGCTCGTCTTCGCCCTCACCAGCCACGGCTGTCTCGTCGTCCGTAAGGAGGTAGTGGATGGCTACGCGCTGCGTTGGGGTTTGAGCCCGCTCTACACCATATTCACCTCCATGTTCCTGCACATCGACATCCTCCACCTGGCCGGAAACATGCTGTATTTGTGGATATTCGGCCCGGCGGTTGAGGACCGCTTGCGCGTCCCAGGCTTCCTGGGCCTCTATCTGCTCACGGGCTTTGCTGCCGATGTGGCTCACGCTACGCTTGGCGCGGTGAGCGGAGCCACTGTGCCGCTGCTGGGCGCGTCCGGCTGCATCATGGGCATTCTCGGCGCTTACTGGTATCTCTTCTCGTGGAGCACCGTATGCGTCTTCTACTTCTTCTGGATTCTCTTCAGGGTATGGTACGGCGTCGTTGAGGTCGCCGCTCTCTGGGTCATCGGCATCTACTTCCTTATGGACCTGGCCAACGGCATTTTCGGCCGGCTTGCCGACGTCGCGGGCGGCGTTGCCAACTTCGCCCACGTCGGTGGGGTCGTCGCGGGCGCCGTGATTGTGTGGGCGCTGAGGTTCAAGCGAGACACCAGCGAAGTCTCGCAAGTGCGCGCGATACAGGCTGACGTGAAGAGACTGGAGTCACTGACCCTGAAGGAGATGAGGCCGCTCATCCTCGCCTCGCCGGACGATGACGACCTCGTGTCTACGTTCGCCAACAAGGCCCTGGACGAAGGTTCGGCGGAGGACATACAGCTCGCCTTGCAGGCTAACATGCGCGGGTTGCTGTTGCACTGCCCGCAGGTGGTGAGCCACTACATCGCAGTCTTGAAGGGTTCTCCGGACGCGTTCTCTCCCGCCGACATCCTCCTTGTAGGGCGCTGGTGTGAGTCCAACGACAGGCCGGACCACGCTCTTGCGATCTACGCCGAGATCGAGAGCCGGCACGCGGAGTCGAGAGAGCTGGAGATGGCCCTGTTCCGGTCTGCGCACATCTACTGGACGCTGCGCAACGACCCCAGGAGTGCGCTATCGAAGCTGGAGGCCCTCTTCAGCAGGTTCCCAGCGGGCATGACCCTATTCGAGGCCGAGGACCTGCGCGACGATATACTCAGGAAGATGCAGCAGGCGGCCTAGCGACACAATCTTTCGACATTCGTCTCTGAACTTACCGCTCTGGCTGCGTGTCTTCCGGCAAGTGCAGCGCTGCCGCAATGCAGAAAGCCCCCGGTCGAAAGATCGGGGGCTTTCATATCGCGTCGGTCGTGATGCGGCAAGAGGAAAACTAGACCTTCTTCCTCCTGATTAGCCCGCCAAGGCCGGTGATGGTGCCACACAGAATGGCCACTATTGATGATGGCTCGGGAACGGTGCTGGTGCCGCCAGTCCGGACGCCCCACTCCTCGAAACCATCGCTGCTTTCGCAACTGCCGCCCTGGTAGCCGAACGCGCAGTAGAAGTAGACGTAGCGATCGGTAAACAGCGTGGTCGGCAGGTACATTGCGTAGTCGCCGTGGCCGCTGCCGGAGTTGAGGTTGTAGTCCAGGATCACCGAGTTGCCCTCGCCTAGATTGTAGATCTCAGTGCCCAGGTTGGGGTAGCCGGTGTTGTCAGGCTTGTCGGAGACGAAGATGCGCAGCTCATCGAGCGAGAGCAGATTGCTGACCTTCGTCTCGTTTATGTCCAGTAGGAACTCACGGTATTGGACGCCCGCGGTCAGTCCCGGGACGCTCGATCCGTCCACGATCGGGACGTTCCTGTCTATGCTCTGCAAATCCAGGACGTGCGTCCACTTCCCGGCTTTGGTATCGAACTCGAGCGGGCCATCCGTGTTGTAGCCTCGCTCGGTCGTATTCGCCTGCACTCGCAGGAATGAGTCGAAATTCCCCGTACCTTGAGCCCCTTCGGGGTCGAACTGAACGAAGTAAGCCTCAAAGATCCAACCAGCGGATTCCGGTGTAGTCAGGTCGAGGGTAATTGCCGAGGCTGAAGTGGCAAGAATGCAAGTTACCAGTGCGAGTAGTATTCGCGTGCTGAGCCAACGAGACATGAATAGCGCTCCTCCCATTACTTGCGGCCGATGAAACACGCCCTGCATTTCACTCCGTTGAACCGGATGCCAGCCTGGCTTCTTCAGAAGCTCTGCGTATCGGCCAAAATACTCTGGGACACGCTGCAAGAATTGTGCCAACCGCTCAGTCTGTTGCAGAAATTGCATAAAGTATTTGACGGCAGATCGGGTGATGCCGCCGTCATTGTGATTTCGCAAGTGGCGGTGTATTGCAGAGTAGACTGCCGTGGCAGCCCAGTAAGTGACGAGAACGTGAACAACAATCACTGCCGGCCTACTGTGCGCACCTGGGGGGTGCGCGTGTGCTGCGCAAAAAGCCCCCGGCAGTGTCTGCCGGGGGCTAGATCTTGCTTCGGACTTCGACCGGGATCACTCGACCGGGGGTGCCGGCGGCTCAGGCGATTCCGGAGCAGCAGGCGACTGTGGGGCCTCCGGGGCTGCAGGTGGTGGTGCGGGCGGAGGGGCCTGCGGCTGCGTGTCCGGCGCCGCCGCAACAGCGGGCGCATTGAAGGTGCGCTCGTAGGCTACGCAAAGGCCCAGCATGCCGATCGGCCACGTAGCCAGGAGTCCTACGACGAAGGCAACCGCGCCGATCGCCGCGACAATCGACAGCACGAAGAAATAGACAAGATAGAACCACAAGTTCTGTTTCGTTGCCTCGAACGAGGTCTTCAGGGCATCGCCAATCGACAGGTTCTTGTCAACCAGAAGCGGCAGGGCAAGAGCAAACAGCGTCGCCGTAGCAAAAACACCTATGCAGCACGCGATGAGACCAACATAGACGGCAAGCACTATAACCAGTGCGCCGACGGCAAACCCCGTTCCAGAAAACAGATCGTTAATCTCGGGAGTCTGGCCGCGAACGCTCTTGATTCCGGCTTTGATAGCTCCCGGGCCGAGCAGAACGAACGTTGCCAGGCTGACGAGGCCGGATAGCGGATCTGCAATCATGCCCACGATGTAGCCACCGCCTCCCGATATCGCCAGATACACAAGAGCGATCAGTGCCCATGGCTGCCAGTGGTTCTTCCATATCTCTACGGCTTCATTGAACCATGGTCCGAACGCGTCGAACCCATTAGGGACCCTCACATTCGTGTCGTTCACCTAGTCATCCTCCTGGCCAGATCAAACACAGCTGATCTGTTTAATGCTTGAGTGCTATTTAGACGGGCGTGCGGGATTTCCTTCATGTCTTGGCGGGAAGGAATATGGTTGCTATCTGGCCAACTACCGGGCAGGCGAGTGCAGTTAGAGGCTCCCGACGGAGGCGACTATGCGACAGCGCAGCGGCGTTTGGGTCATGGCAATCGGGCTCTTGATGGCGGCATACGGCGGGGCTGTGTTGTGGGGCGTGTATGCGCCGGCCCGCGATGGCACAATGGCCTTTGCAAGTATCGTCACGACTCGCGCCCTGGGCGTAGTCGTCCTGGCGATTCTCATAGCCGCTGTGGGCGCCTACTGCTTCATACGTGAACTCGTGCGCGAACCGGAGGACCGGACGCCCAGTATGCTTGCCGATGCGGTCCAGCCTTACTGGTCGGCGTGGTCGAGGCTGTGGCGGACAAAATGGCTGCTGTGGGTGTATGGCACGATCGCTCTGGTCCAGGCCCTGGGCAGTTCCGCAGTATCTTTCCTCGCGTATCGGTACCATCAGACCATACGCCAGGACCAGGTCGGAGGCGTGTTCGGGTCTGGTGAGATATCGATCACCCAGATATCGAACTGGCTGCAAGGTTCGCTGCAGGGCGCTAGTTGGGCGTTCTCCTCTTCACTCCAGCTTTCCAAAGGCGCGCCGCTGTCGGTTCTCGCTCTGTTCCTTGTAGTATGGTGGGCGCTGCCGCGAATCTCACGGCTGCCCGGAGATGAGAGCGCACGCAGCCGGGCGAAGGCGCTTTCAGTCTGCCTGGTGGTTGCGGCGTTGGCCGAGATCTTGTGGACGGCGCTGTGGCTGCTGATGGCGCAACGGCTCTGGGTGGCGCAGGCGGAGTCAGATCTGATTCAGCGACTATGGCCGCCCCTGGCCCTCACAGAGCTTGCGGTAGGTGTGGTTGTGCATGCGGCTGTTGTGGGCGGTGTTGTCGGCGTCCTCGCTTATGGATCACGGGAAGACGTCAAAACCGCGTTTCTGCGGAACTCTGTCCGGTGTTTTGCGCCTCTTGCGATCTTCTGGCTGATCATCAGCATCGCCTGCCTGGTTCCGACCGTGATGCTGCAGTCCTCGGTTGGCGGCAGAGTGTCCGGTACGGCCGAGGCCGTAAGCATTGCGGCGCAAGCGCTCTTCGGGCTGCTCGATCTGGCGATCCTGCTGCTGATCTTTGCGCCGTTTGCGATAGTAGTTGGCGGACGCGGACCCCTGGAGGCGATGAAGCACAGCGCAGGCTTGTGGAAGCGGCTGTGGCCGGGATCAGCCGGCCTGGTTGCTGTAGGGGCGTTTCTGTATGGCGTGGTGATGCTGGTGCTGAAGCTTAGCTCTTACCTCTACAAAGAGCCCGCGTCGCTGTGGCCTCTCTCAGCATTCATCGTGTCCGCTGCCGGGACTCTGCTGGGGCTTATCCTCCTGCTGGCGCTCCTTGAGTTCTACCAGGCGAATGCTACAGACCGAGAACCCTCTCTAGCACCGGTGCCAGACCCTTCGCCATGAAGTAGAACCCCAGCGAGTTGCCGTGGACGCCATCCACCAGCCCGAAGGTCTGCTCGCGGGAGATCATGGCGTGGCCGTCCACCCAATGGATGTTGCGGTCGCCCTGCTCTTGCTGCTCCTTTACAAATGCCGCCGAGTCCTTGCGCTGACGCGCGTGGTGCGAATCATCTATCGCGTCCCTCGCGTAGAAAAACGGGCTGACGACGATGATCGGCGTCCTGGGATGGTTCTCCCGAATCGGGCCCACAAAGCCGGGCAGCCTCTCGCCATAGGCCTCCGCGCCCACATTCGCCCAGAAATCGATCACGTAGCAGCAGGCGTCGATCTCGCTGATCGCCGTTGCAAGTTCGGGCTCGCCGAGTCCGTTGCCGGAGAAGCCGAGGTTGACGAAGTCGGTGTTGGTCCAGCGGGAGATGAACGACTGGTAGGTGGTACCCGGCGTGGATGCGCACCCGCCCTGGGTGATACTGGTGCCGTAGTAGACGACAGGCTTCGGGAGCGCGAAGGGCGCCGGATCGGTAATGGACGCGTCATCGTCGATGCCGATGGACTCGATCGTGACCGGCTTATAGAGCGGCATGGATATCTCACAATTGCGCAGCTTCTTCCGGCCTTTCGGTGGCGCTATGGCCCAATCGGCTGAAATGACGCCCTTGTCATCGGGCGACACGCTGCCCTGAAAGTAGCCGTCCACGTAGATATCGAACCCGCTCTGGCCGATGCGGGTTATGTGGTTCATCACGTAGTAGTCCGGCGACTTGGCGCGGATGCTGACATGCCGGGAATCAGTCCTGAAGCGGATTCGCCCACCCGCCGGGTGCTGCGCGAGGTCCCAAACGGGCTGGCGGAACGTGCCCTTCAGGCGCTCCGGCAGCCGCCGCACGATGGGCTTGTCCTCGCCAAACCACGGCAGCCCGTGGACTTTGAGCCTATCATCTGGAAAGTTGATCGTCATCATGCCTCTATCGTATTGCTGGGCTGGTTTCGCTGTCAACTGGAAAGGAAGATAGCACGCCAAAGCGCGAGGGACAGACGCGCACGCCGCGGCTAACCGCGCATGCTGAGCCTGTCGAAGCATCGCCAAGCTGCACCCGGAGCGCCCTTCGACGAAGCTCAGGATGCTCCGGGTGCTCGGATGTTGGCCACACACAATGCTTCAGTCAATCCCTGCCTCCTATTCCCTCGCCTTCTCGGTTTGTTGTACAATGACCGCGACTGATGCAGATGGAGAGCAATGGATATGAATCGAATAGACAAGTATGAAATAGCAGGTGGAGCTAGCTGCTCGATTGCCGTAGACTGGGGCTGCAACCTGATCTCGTGGCAGGTTGGTGGCAACGAGATCATGTATTGCCCGCCGGAGCTACCGGCGCAGGCGGCGAAGATCACAGGCGGCGGCAGTCCGCTGCTGTTTCCGGCGGTCGGGCGAACCTGGGACGTATCGCAGAAGCCGCCGGTGCAGGGCCGGTATCGAATCGCCGGATTCGACAGGACCTACTTCATGCCCTCGCACGGGATTATCTACCTCAGCAAGTTCGTGAAGGTAGAGGAGGAGGCCTGCGGTGACTCGGTCTCGGCGCTGTATAGGCTTGAAGTCCCTGCCAGAGTGCGCGAAGAGAACTACCCGTTCAACGTGGAGTTCAGCCAACGGTTCACGATGAGGGCGTCCCGCATAGAACTCGAAACGACGATATGCAACAAGGACTTCAGGCCCGCGCCGGTTGCGTTCGGGCATCATCCGTATTTCCGCGTATCGAACCCGGCGCGCGAGGGTGTTGAGGTCGTGCTGCCGGTGACGAAGCGGTTGATGCTGGACCCGGAGACGGTTCTCTTTACCGGCGAATCCGAACCTGCCGATGCTCTGCTGAAGCTGCAGGCGGGGGTGTATTACGATCACGTATTCGCCGGGCTGACCGGGAGCCGCATGTCACTCGTTGACAAGCAGGCCGGGCGCAAGGTTCACGTAGATTTCGATGAGCATTTCGAGCATATGACGGTATACGCGCCGGATGATGCTGAATTCGTGTGCATCGAGCCCTGGACGCTCGGATTGGGCGCGTTTTGCTATCTCGACAAGCCGGGCTGGGAAAACGGCGAGCTTGTGCCCGTACTGCGGCCGGGCGAGACGAGAATACTGCGAGCTACCTATGGAGTGGAGCTGTGATAAAAGCAATCATATTCGACATGGACGGGGTGCTGATCGACTCCGAGCCGTTCATACGTGAAGCCGCGGTGAGGATGTTTGCTGAGCGCGGCCTCACCGTCAAGCACGAGGACTTCCTGCCGTTCACCGGTGCCGGTGAGGACAGGTTCATCGGCGGCGTCGCGGAGTTGTACAACTTCCAACTCGACCCCAAGCGGGATAAGGACCGGACATACGAGATATACGGCCAAATCGTACGAGGCCAGTTGCATCCGCTGCCGGATGTGCACGAGTTCATAGGCAAGGCGCGATCCAGAGACGTCAAACTGGCCGTGGCAAGCGCTGCCGACGCCGTTAAGGTGCGGATCAACCTCGGGGAAATGGGCATATCGCCCGATACTTTCGACGCCGTGGTAACGGGATCAGACGTCACGCACAAGAAGCCCGACCCGGAGATATTTCTGACCGCGGCGAGCAAGATGGGCGTCTCGCCAGCGGATTGCCTGGTTGTCGAAGACGCCGTAAACGGCATCAAGGCCGCGAGGGCGGCGGGAATGCGCTGCCTGGGCATCAACACCAGTTTTACGGCTGAGGAACTCCAGGCGGACTGGCACGCGCCAAATCTGGCGGAAGCGCCGGACGAGGTGTTCGACTGCTAAATATCAAGGGCCCGGGCAAGTTGCTCCGGGCCGTGGTTCTGACTGTGTTAGGAGACCACGCCCGGATGCTGAATCAAGTTCAGCATGACGAGCGCCTGAGCGTGAACTGACTAGCACCTCTTGTAGTAGTAGCAGAGCCTGCCGTTCTTGCGGTAGTAGACCTTCTTGTAGTGCGGCTTGTGGCAGCAGTAGTGCCCCTTATGGTAGCCGCGTCTGTAGGTGGCCCGCTTCTGCGAATCAGCGGTTCGCTTCCAGGCGTAGGCGGAGCCCGCGCCAAGGACCAGCGCTTCCTTGCTCTTGCCCTTGATGGCTGCGTAGATAGTTGCCGCAGTCAATCCGATAGCAGTGTTTCTCTTGCCCTGGGTGCTTGCGACCGCCATAGGCGCCAGAGCAGTGCTTCCGAAGGCAGTCAGAAGCGTCAGACCAATTGTGATCTTGGTTTTGTGTTGCATTGCCTTACTCCTGAGATGTACTGCACTCGGCGACGTCGCCGATCATCCTGCGTACTGATGACGCAGGCAGACGAGCCAGATGTCCAGGTTATTACGCCTGATTCACATTTCTTATATATCTTAACGCCAGCCAGCTTGAGGGCAAGGGAATGACAGTCTCTGCGTTGTTGGCGCTCATCTTGGTTAGTCCGAGCTAGGGGACCAGCAGCACCGTGGCAAGGCCGTTTGCGGGAAGCTGCACCCTGAGCTTCCCGTTCGCAAGCTTTAGCTTCGTTTTCGGGTCCTCCACGAGGTTGCACAGCCACGCCCCTGTGAACTTGCGGCTCGCTAGCGTGAGCGTGGCATCTGTCGCCTTGCCGGATAGCTCGCGCAGGCGGATGATAAGGCCCTTGCTGTCCTCAGCCTGCTTCACGGCTTGAATGGATATGTTCGGCGCGTCTACGGAGCAGATGGATGCTGAAGATAGCGCGCTGCCTTTCTTGTCTGGCTCTACCACCTTTGCGATCAGCGGGTTTCGGACTGATTCGCCGAACCGAGCGGCGGCGACGGGGTCGTATTTGGACATGCTGGTGAGCGAGTAGCGGAAGGTCATCTGCCCGCCCTGCGATGCCTTGTAGTTCGTGAACCAGTAGTTGTTGAACGCGTAGGAGAACAGCCTGCCGCTGTCGACCGGCATAGGCGATTTGAACGTGTCGCGGTTGATGTCCCCGATAGTGAGCAGCGGAGCGTTAACCGATGTCCAGACTACGGTCGCATTCGCATCCGAAGCGGCCGCGAAGTCTTGAGTGCAGTACCACTCCATATTCGCGCCTGGCAGCATCTGTGTCGCCGGATTCACGACTCCATTGGGCAGCTCGATGTACCACTCGGGTCTGCTCAGCGCGAACGGGAAGGCGAAGTAGCCCGCCTCCTTCTCAGTGTTTTCTTCCTTGGTCAGAACGTTGCAGAAGTCGATGCGCTTCACGTGGTCGTGGATCTCGATGTAGCTTACGCACTTGCCTGCATTGACGCTACGAGTGATGAGCATGTGAGGACCGACCCAAGACGCACCTGCTCGCATGGTTACTGTCGAGGAATTGCCCTCGCTGGTGACATCTTTGATGTCGCGCACATTCTCGCCCTGCGATCGGCCAAGTGTGTAGATATACTGATTCAAGCTGTAGGGAGCGCTCTGGTCGACGAGTTCTCGCTTCAGTTGCTTATCGTATATGCTCTTAACGCCGCCGGTCGCGCGATCGAACTCGACGCGATAGAAGTCGTTTTCGATTGCCTGCGCGTTCGGTGCTGGCGTCCCACCAGTTCTCTTGTTAGCGATCATGGGGACAAGCTTGTAACCCATCGGCGGCACGTTTCTTGCGAACACCTCAACGTGGCGACCGGCCCCGTCCTTGTTCCAAGCCCATCCGCTCATTGGTGAGCTGGTCGGGTTGAAGACCAACACGGTCGGCTCCTTGACCTTGATCCTCTTCGTCAACGCGTCGAGACTTCTGTCTGCCAGGGCTTTCGCCTGTCTATCGGCATCGACCGCGAACTGCGACTTGACCTTCCACTGGCGCACGGTTTGTTCCGACTCGGGCTGGCTGATGGATTGGGCGGCGCCCCAGGTGTGCTCGTCGTAGAGGATCGCGTTCTTCCACGCTCGGTCGAAGTCGGCTTTGGGGTAGGGCGTGCCGTGCAGAAGCCAGGCGAGCGAGCTGATCTTCTCCGCTGTCGCCAGAGTCTCCTTGGCCTGGCGCACCTTTGCGGTCTCCATTGCCGACGAACCCGCGCCGTCCTCCCAATAGACGCCGCCGCATCCGGAGTACGTGGGAATCCTGTCCCTGAAGTTGGCCTCGATGTGTTGGAAGAACTCAGGGCCGCGGCAGAGAATGATCTTTGGATATGCGTATTTCCTGTTCCATTCGTCTACGGTCGGCGCAAGGCCGACGTTGAGAGGGACGTTATCGCTGACTCCGCCGAACGCTAGTACGGCGTCATAGGGATAATCCGGCCGCTCAAAGCCCTGCAGGAAGCGCTGGACGTGAGGCTCCGCTTCCGCAACGCCGTTGAACAGACGCAGACTTCCGGCATAGGCGTAGCCGGGCGAATACCACGTAAGCACGCTTGAGCCGTCCGGGCCCTGCCAGTAGAACGGCTTGTTGAAGAGCTGGTTGAAGCTGCTTCCTCTGGTCAGGTTCAGTCCCGCGCTGAAGTATCTTATGCCCGCCCCGGCAAGGATGGTTGGCAGCGTCCAGACCTGCGTCGGCACATCGCTGGACATAGCAATGTCGTAGGGAATGCCGTACTCGCGGGACATGTTGCGCGCGTAGTAGAGATCGCGGATGAGCGACTCGTGAGAGCAGATTCCCGTCAGCATGTTGCCGTAGATCGCCTGGCAGCCGATCTGACCGGTCCTGGCATACTTGATGAAGTCGGCCTTCTTGTCCGCGGGCATCATGCTCAGGTAGTTGTCCTGTACCCAGGCGACCTCCGTGTTCCACTTGAAGTCCGGATACTGCTTGCAGAGCTCCAGCGCCGTGGTCATGTTGTTGTTGTGAAGCTCGGCGACACGTTCCTGGAAGTTCGTGTAGCCGATATCCACGTGCGAGCTTGCCTGGACGTAGATGCGCCAGTGGCGCTGGGGTTTCAGTTCACAGACGGCCGTTTCAGTCTTGTTTCCGACCGTGATCGAGACTTCGGCCTTTGTCGGCTGCTTGATCTCGTCCACGTAAAGCTCCGCCTGCGCCGAGCCCAGCAGGTTCGGCTCGACCTGGAACGTCTCGGCGGTGCTGCCGACCTTGACAGTTGCTGAGCAGGCAGGCGTGCCGGGGCTGAATACCGCGGAAAGCGCGATAACCTGCCTGAGCTTGTCACCGTCCTTAACGAACTTGATCGTAGGCGTCACGCTGAGCTGCCTCACCGATGGCTCCGGCAGCCTGTCGTCGGGCGCGTTGGTCAGGCTGAGATAGTCGAAGAGCACCCAGGAGCCCTCTACCGTCTTCAGGACGATCTCGTTCGCTCCTCGCCTCAGAAGGTCCGCCGCGAACGGAACATTCAGCACGTGCTCGCGGCCCTTTGAGGCGTCGGTGAGGGACTCATCGCCCGCGCCCCTCGGCAGGTGGAACCGCCCGGACTTACCGTTGATGGATATCTCGTAGACCGGCGGCCCGCTGGAATGCGTGTCCACGAAATCGAGCGTGAGCGCGCACGTGCCCCTGGGCTGATCAGGCAGGTTGAATGCGATCCTGAGAGAGTGCTGCTGTCCGTTTGCCCAGGCGTCCAATGGTCCCGGCTGTATGAACGGCCATGCCGTGGATGGGTTGTCCTTTGCGGGGTCGAACGCGACGCGCTCCTGCGCCCAGCTCAGATAGGCCCCGCAGTTGCGCGCGATGGCGAACTCGTCGTAGCTGTTGTCCACCTTGCCGATCTGCCATAAAGTAACATCCCCGGCCGCCTGCAGGCTGGCCGGGAATGTGATAATAATGAGATACGCGACTACCACCTCGAGAAGGATCGACTTCTTCATAGTCTGCCTCTTGTTACTTGCTGCTTATCTGCTCCGCTTGCGCACGGGCGGCTTTTTCGCCGGAGGTTTCGCTGCCGGGGCTTTTGCGCTTGTGGGAACCCACTGGGGCTGCGCCGGCGCTTCATCGAGCCCTTCCACATGACCGTCCACAAAGGCGAAGTTGCCCCTTCCTGAATGCGGCAGTATGGCGTTGGCTCTGCTGCCGGTGGCGTTTGGAAGATCCGGACGAGCCTCGAAGAACAGGACCTTGCTGGATGGATCCTGGATGCTGTTCAAGCGCAGGCCGCCCATGTTCTTGTTGAACGCTATGATCGCCTCGCCGCCGGGACACTCCAATATCTCATCTATCGGCTTATGCGTATAGTCCCGGAGTTGCTCGCGCCAGTTTGTCATAGTAGGCAGCTTCCCGTCGTGATCGGCCGCGTACATGTTCGCCGCCAAGGCAAGCTGCCTCATGTTGAACATGCAGGTGGCAACGCGGGCCTGCTCGCGCGCGTTCTGGAACACGGGGAACAGAATCGCGGCGCCGATAGCCGTGGCGCCAATAGCGGCAGGGCCTATTGTAGTACCCATACCGGGTTTCGCTCGAAGGAAGATCGTGGCGCTTGCAACCTCACCGTCGAACCCCACGCCGATTCCCAGCGATTGCACGTCCTGCAGGCTTTTTGCCAGGCTATCGTGAAGCGGCGTTATCTGGTTCAGGCCAAGTCCCTCCGCAAGGAACCCCAGCCCCTGAATGGGTGCAAGGTTCGCGTAAAGCGTGAGTAGATTGCTGTCGCCGAGCCCCGCCATTGTCTCCTGGTAGGTCTTCGACTGGACTACGCCCGGCTGCGCTCCGTTGATTACCGAGGCCGCGCCGGAAAGCGAGCGCTGGTCGCCCGCCACCAGCACGTGTCTTCCTACCTGTGAGATGTACATAGTGCGTTTGTCTGAGACGCGGATGCTCGACACCCCGGGGGCGACAGGCAGCACCGTGACTTTGGACGCACGAAGGCTCTGCTCTATCTGCGTCTTCTTCTCCGCTGCGGACTCGGGTGTGTCCGCCATGCCGGAGACAACCCAGGCCGGCTTGGGGAAGACGGCCGTTAGCGCGCCGGAGACCTGCAGTTGGTTTACAGCGAGCGCGGCGCTGAAGATTGGCGCCTTCGAAAAGCCCATCGCGCCTGCCATTTCTACCGGTCCGGCCAGGTTCGGCAGTGACACGGCTACAAGCGCGTTCGACGGTACGCCTGGATTGGCAGCGAGGCCGCCCTGCTGCTGGTCGGCAAGTATGTGGTCCAGGAACTCCGCTCCCGCTTCCGTCGGGTAACCAAGAACGCGCAGCTTCATGCCCGTGTCAACGGCAGATACGCCGATGGCAATCCCCTGAACCGGCACATTCTCCGGCTTCACATCGATGAGGGTGAGGAGAGCGGGGTCGGCGTAAGCGTAGAACATCGAGCCCGAGAGTGCGGTGAGAGCCTTCTCCGCAGTCGAGCCCGCAGCCAACCCGCCGCCTCTTAGAGCGGTCTTCAGAGCGTCCTTGCTCGTCCCGATTGCCGCGACCGGTCCTGATGCCGAAGCGTAGAGCTGGATGTTCCTGTCCTTCGTTCGGAACGCAGTGATAGGGAAGTCCTGATCGGGCTCCGGTGTCACTTCACCGAGGCGGCTCCAGGGTTCGAGCATCTTCTGCAGTGCTGCGTTGGCGGCGGCCGCGTCTTTGCTTGCGATCAGGAAAACCGGCTGCTTGCTCTTCTTCTCGCCCGGCAGAAGCACGAATGCCCACTGCTCATCCTGCCAGGGATCGATATCCCTGGCGAAATCGAGCGAGACTCCGAAGAGGGTTGCGAAGTCCTCGATTGCCTTGCGCATGGCCGCCTTCTGCTTCGCCAGGATCACGGAGGTCTGCAAATCCTGGGTGGCAGTGATAGCGCGAATGCTGGCGTTGTCGGGCCTTGCGTCGAAAGCCGCGACAAGCAGTGAAACCTGCGGAACCAGCCTCCAGATATCGGTAGTGGGCTGCTGAGCGATTGCGCTGGCCGGGGCAACGGCCATCAGTACGAGAACCAATAGAGCTAGTGCCAAGGGCTTCCTATGCATCGACGGGCGACCTCCGGGAAGATATGGTGAGTTGTACCTGTTCTGGCTGCTTCTGCGTCCAGAACGGCAAGTCCTTCGGGCGACATCAGCCATTGTTGGGGCTGCCTGCGAAACGAACTTGAGGAAAGGATGGCAAGCACCTGCGTGGACGGCCTGATACTACGGAAATATCCTACTTCGCAAGACGGACTCTTTCCACTCTCAGCTCGTGCGGGAGTCTGTTTTTCCAGAATGATGAACTCCGCATGCGAAACGGGCTCATCTGAGCCTGCCGACAGGCCTGGGTTCAAGGCCAGAGACGGATTGAGATCCACGGGACGGCCCGGCTGAGCGTCCACTGCTAGCTGAGAATTTTCCCTCCCATAATTATAAGACGGCGAGAAGGCCATTTCTGTACATCAAAAGATTGAAAGTTCAGCTAAATGTTGTTCACAAGCGAAAGACGGCGGAAGGTTGAGGGTTCATGGTTGAGGGAAGGGGGCAGGCTGTTACGCAGAATCAGCGACCCTTCGACAAGCTCAGGATGCTGATTCTGCTACTCGGCGCTGATGGGGTTGAGTCCCGCAACTGACGGGCGTGACTTCTGTAAGGGTGATCTCATAGCCCGTGTGCCAGCGGATGCGTGCCGCAAAGTTTGACAACTTGGTTTGCAGCCGGTATACTATCAGGTTGTAGGCAACCGAAGTTATTGAGGGAAGGGGCCTCGTGGGTCTCTTCCCTTTATTAGTGACGTTGTGTAGTGCGCGCAGGGCAGGCCGGGACTGAGGCCGGCCCCTACGAAGCGGGCGACGGAGAACCGGCCACTACGGGAGTGGGAACCGGAAAAACGGCCGGCCCTATCGCGTGTACGGGTGTTTGTGATATATGTTCGAGAGCCTTACCGACAAACTGCAGGGCGTTTTCAAGAAGCTGCGCGGCAAGGGCGGCTTAACGGAGGCTGATGTAAACGAAGCTCTGCGGGAAGTGCGGCTGGTGCTGCTTGAGGCGGACGTCAACTTCAAGGTCGTTAAGGACTTTGTGGCGACGATCAAGGAGCGTGCGCTCGGTCAGGACGTACTTAAGGGCCTTAATCCTGCTCAGCAGGTGATAAAGATCGTCAACGAGGAGATGATCGCTCTCCTCGGCGGCGAGCAGGCGAAGCTGAAGGTTGCGGAGCGTCCTCCGACCGTGATTATGGTCGCGGGGCTTCACGGCGCGGGCAAAACCACCCAGGTGGCGAAGCTCGCCAATATGTTCAAGAAGCAGGGGCGCAAGCCGTTACTGGTGGCGGGTGATGTCTACCGCCCGGCGGCGATCCTACAGCTTAAGACGCTCGGTGAGCAGGTCGGGGTCGATGTTTTCGACATCGGCGATAGGCAGGACGCGGTCGCGGTTGCTAAGGCGGCGCTTGGACATGCTCGCTCGAACGGCAACGATCCGGTGTTGATCGACGTCGCGGGGCGGCTCCACATCGACGAAGAGATGATGTCTGAGCTTACGCGCCTGCGCGCTGAGATAGATGTTACGGAAGTGCTGCTGGTTGTCGATGCGATGACCGGCCAGGACGCCGTGAACGTAGCGCAGCAGTTCAATGAGGCGCTGGAGATCGACGGCATCCTGATGACGAAGATGGACGGCGATGCGCGAGGCGGCGCGGCGCTGTCCATTAAGGCCGTCACCGGCAAGCCGATCAAGTTTGTCGGCACTTCCGAGAAGATGGACGGCATAGAGCCGTTCCATCCGGACAGAATGGCGTCCCGTATCCTCGGCATGGGCGACGTCCTGAGTCTGATCGAAAAGGCGCAGGAGGCGTTCGACGAGGAGCAGGCGGTCGAGCTTGAAAAGAAGCTGAGGGAGAACAGGTTCGACCTGAATGACTATCTTCAGCAGCTTCAGCAGATGCGCAAGATGGGGCCGCTGGACAAGCTGATGGAGATGATCCCGGGTATGGGGAACATGTCCGCTCAGCTTAAGGGCGCGAAGATAGATGAGAAGGAGTTCAACCGGGTCGAGGCGATCCTGCGCTCGATGACCTTGGAGGAGCGCGGGGATCCGACGATCCTGAACGCGAGCCGGCGGCGCCGGATAGCCAACGGAAGCGGCACCAGCGTGCAGGACGTTAACCGGTTGATGAACCAGTTCAGCGAGATGAGGAAGATGATCCGCCAGATGACCGGCGGAGATGAATCAGGGAAGCGGCGCAAGAGAATGCCGAACTTTCCATTTATGAGTTGAGGACCGTCACCCTGAACTTGATTCAGGGTCCAGTGATGGATGCTGAAACGAGTTCAGCATGATGTAGTCTTGGCAGCTATTTCCTAGGAGGATACGCACACGTGGTAAAGATCAGACTCAGGCGCATGGGAGCGAAGAAGCGCCCGTTCTATCGAGTTGTCGTCACTGATAGCCGGTTTGCACGTGACGGGCGGTTCATCGAGATCATCGGCTACTACGATCCGACGCAGGACCCGCCGGTGCTGAAAATCGACACGGAGAAGGCCGAGGACTGGATGAAGAAGGGCGCGCAGCCTTCGGATACGGTCAGAGGCCTCCTGAAGAAGGTCGGCATGCTGGGCGGACAGAGCGAGGCGTCGATCGCCAGGGCGGAAGCCAAGGCCGAGGCGAAGAAGAAGGCGAAGGCCAAGGCGACGGCTCCTGCCATAGTCGAGGAAGCCCCCGCTGCTGCTGAAGAAGCACCCGCTGCCGAGGAAGCACCTGCCGCGGAGGAGACTCCTGCTGCAGAGGAAGCTCCTGCCGTCGAGGTCGCTGCTGAGGAAGCGCCCGCTGAAGCTCCCGCGGAAGAAGCTCCGGCCGAGGAAGCCAAAGCCGAGGAGTAAGGTAGGTTAACGTGAAGAACCTGATCGAGATACTCGTCAAAGCTCTTGTCGACAAACCCGATGAGGTTACGGTCGATGAGATAGACGAAGGTGATTCCATCACATTCACGGTGACCGTTAATCCTGACGACCTGGGTAAGGTGATCGGCAAGCAGGGTAGAGTGGCGAACGCGCTCAGGACTGTAGCGAAGGCGGCCGCGGTCAAGGACAGGAAGAACGTTTTCGTCAAAATCCTACCGTAGGCGATGGGAATAACCGTCAAGCGTCCGGTTTTGGTTAAGGTCATCGTGACCGAGGAATACAAGGTAACGCGCGCCGGCGAGATCCGGACGGCGCTGGCGAAGCTGGACGTGATCGGCAAACAGCTCGCGGGGCGTCTGGAGTCGAACCCGGCGGATGCGCTGACGGAGCGGCTTCGGGCCGAGCAGAAGCGCAATGAGGACGCCAGGACTGCTCTCAAGCGGGAGTTCGAGAATGTATCAGCCCTGGAGCCGGGCTCGGAATATGTCTTAACGACGCTGGAGGGCAGTGTTGAGTTGAACGTCGGAGACGATTTTCTCAACCTGGGACCCAGCGAGATCGTCGTGAAGGACGGCAGGATAATAGAGATCAGAGACGGTCTATGCCCCGAAGTGAGCGAGACATCGTCATAGGGAAGATCGTGGCGCCATTGGGGACGCGCGGCGAGGTGAAGATCGTCGTTCTCACCGATTTTCCGGAGCGGTTCGATGCCGGGGCGTCCCTGAAACTGAACTTGCCGGACGGTGAAGTCAGGCAGGTGAAGGTCCAGGCGTCGAGGGTCCATAAAGACGGGCTC
Organism: Armatimonadota bacterium; assembly: GCA_052035525.1. Lineage (GTDB taxonomy): Bacteria > Armatimonadota > UBA5829 > UBA5829 > UBA5829 > DTKD01. The sequence goes on along the minus strand of JBPOHN010000058.1, from coordinate 28,859 downwards.
GCTTTGAAGATCGAAGGCGTGGATACGCGGAATGATGCCGAGGCCCTGCGGAATGCCGAGTTCGGGATAGAAGAGAGTGAGCTTGGCGAACTGCCTGAGGACCGGTTCTACGTGTTCGATCTGATCGGGCTCGACGTTGTTACCGATGATGGCCGCGAACTGGGCAAGGTAACGGAAATCCTGCAGGGCGGTGCGAACGACGTCTATGTTACGAGCACTGGGGTCTGCATTCCGGCGCTCAAGACGGTGGTTGCGAAGATCGATGTCGCCGAGGGGAAGATGGTCATACGTCCGGTGCCGGGGCTGTTGGACTGACGGCGGAGACCGTGGATTCTAGATTGTAGATTTAGATTGCAGATTCGGGGATTGGGCAGAGCGATATGCTCTTTCAGATACTGACCACTTTCCCTGGGATAATCGAGGGTGTGGCCGGTGAGAGTATCCTGGGCCGGGCCCGGCAGAAGGGGCTGATCCGCGTTGATCCCGTGAATATCCGGGATTTCACGTCGGACAGGCACCACACTACCGACGACGCGCCTTTCGGAGGCGGGCCGGGAATGGTGATGAAGTGCGAGCCCGTATTCAGTGCGGTGGAGGCCCTGGTCTCCCGCGCCGCGGGCAGAAAGCCCAGGATTCTGCTGATGACTCCGCAGGGCCGGCGGTTCGATCAGTCGATGGCGGAGGAATTGGCCGAAGAGAGCCACATTATCATCATCTGCGGTCGATATGAAGGTGTGGACGAACGCATCCGCGAGCATCTGGTGACGGATGAGGTCTCGATCGGAGACTACGTTCTCACAGGCGGTGAACTGGCCGCGATGGTGGTTGTGGATGCGGTGGCGAGGCTGCTGCCGGGGGTGCTCGGCGCGGAGGAATCGCCTGAGAGTGAATCGTTTTCGAGCGGACTGCTGGAATACCCGCAGTATACGCGTCCCGCGGACTTCCGCGGACATACGGTGCCCGAGGTGCTGTTATCGGGCAACCATGAAGAGATAGGAAAGTGGCGGCGCGCGCAGGCGCTGGAAAGGACGCTCAAGAGGAGGCCTGACCTGTTGGAAACCGCGGCGCTGACGGAAGAAGACAAAGCTATTCTTGCAAGACTGAAAGAGAGCGAGTAGCAGTGGGTCTGTGGTGTCCGGCCCCGTTGGGACATAGTCCGGCCACTACGGGCCTATCAATTGGAGGAGTAAAGTGCAACTCATCGAGCAGATAGAATTCGAGCAGCTTCGAGCCGATGTCCCGGATTTCGGTCCCGGTGACACCGTTAAGGTCCATACCCGAGTCATCGAGGGCGGCAAGGAGCGAATCCAGATCTTCGAGGGCACGGTCATTGCCAAGAAGGACGGCGGACTTCGCTCAGCGTTTACGGTCCGCAAGCTCTCGCACGGTTACGGCGTCGAGCGGACCTTCATGCTGCATTCGCCCCGCATAGCGCACGTCGAAGTGGTCCGCAAGGGCACTGTGCGCAGGGCGAAGCTCTACTACCTACGGTCCAAGATCGGTAAGGCTGCAAGGATCAAGGAAAAGCAGACAGCTAGATGACACCAGCCCCCCAGTCTTTCACAGAACAACTGGCCAATCTGGAGTGGTGGAAAGTCCTGATCATCGTGGTTGTGCTGCTCGCGCTCAGGCTTGCGCTGCTCAAGAGCAAGTCGCAGTTCGCAAAGTCGGTTGGCGAGACAGCGGAATCGCTTGCGGTGGCGATGGCACTGGTGTTTTTCCTCATCAGGCCATTCATCGTGCAGGCGTTCTTCATTCCATCGGCCTCGATGCACCCGACGCTGCTCGAGCAGGACCACATTCTGGTGAATAAATTCATCTATCGGTTCTGGGAGCCGAAACAGGGCGATGTGATCGTGTTCAAGTCGCCTCCCGAGGCAAACCCCGATGGGATCGAGCGTGATTTCATCAAGCGTGTGGTGGCGGTTCCGGGCGATGAGGTGCGGATTACGCCCGGCTCCGTGATGGTGGGCAACGAGGAGTACAACCACCAGGCCATGCGCCACATCTTGCAGGGCGGCTCCAAAGCGGAAATCAGGCAGCGCAAGGTCTACGAGGACGGCGAGGTCGTGCCCAACTGGGAGGTCGGCCTGTTGGCTATGCAGCGTTCGGGGTCGAGGGTCCAGGTGATCACCGACGAGCTGGGCGTCGACAAAGTCATCGTCAGTCTCGGAGGGCAGGTCAAGGAGTATACCGAGTATGATCTGCCCGATCTGTTGGAGTCGCGCCATCGGGTGAAGCTGCGTGACAACGCCATCTACCGCGATAACAAGAAGGTGGACAACAAGGAGTTTGCCAAGCTGGCGGGGAAGCCCGGGGCCAAGGTAAAGGTGATTCCTGGCGTAGTGTATGTGAACGGCAAGCCTCTGGATGAGCCTTACGCGGCTGAGGACCCGGACGTGCCGTATCCGTTATCGACCACTAACGCCAAATGGCTCATAACCAAGAAAGCCGGCAAAGAGAACGTCAAGCTGGTCAAAATCCCCAAAGGCAAGCTGTTGGTGATGGGCGACAACCGGAACGATTCGAACGACGCTCGGTTCTGGGGGCTGCTCGACAGAGAGCGCGTCCTCGGCAAGGCGATGGTGATCTTCTGGCCGGTGAACCGGATACGGATCGTGCGCTGAGGATAGTCTGATAGTCTGATGGTTTGATGGTTTGATGGTTGTTTGCCATCGGGCTGGTGGATGTGATGGACCCGTGGGCTTATGAGAAAGAGGCTTGGGCGGAGGGGTTCCAGAACGTGGTCGGCGTGGATGAGGCCGGTCTGGGGCCGCTGGCGGGGCCTGTAGTTGCGGCTGCGGTGCTGCTGCCCAGAGGGTTCGATGCCGATGGCATAGGCGATTCCAAGGCGATGACCGCGGCGGCGCGTGAGAAGGCGTTCGAGAGGATAACCAGCGAAGCCGTTTGCTACGGGATTGGGATCAGCGAACGCGAGACGATAGATAAGATCAACATACTTCGGGCGGCACAGGCTGCCATGCGAGCGGCGCTCAGCGAACTGGGCGTCGCTTTTGACTTCATCCTCGTTGACGGGCGGCCCGTGCCGGACCTGTGCGCTAGATCGAGGGCGATCATCAACGGCGATGCGCTCAGTGTCTCGATCGGCGCTGCCTCGATTCTCGCGAAAGTGACTCGCGACCGCATAATGTGCGAGCTGGACAGGCAGTATCCGCACTACGGCTTTGCTTCGAATAAGGGCTACCATACACCCGAACACATCGCCGCTCTGAACGAGCATGGGCCGTGTCCGTGTCACAGGAGATCGTTCGCGCCGGTCTCGGAAAGGCTGCTGCAGTGCCGTCTCCCAGGTCTAGACTAGGCAGAAGCGCCGAGATACTCGCCGCGGCGGAATTGGGCAGGCGAGGGTACCAAATCGTTGCCTCGAACTATCGCTGCCGCAGGGGCGAGATAGACCTGATCTGCAGAGACGGCGATTGCCTGGTGTTTGTCGAGGTGCGCTGCAAGCGCAGCGGCGGATACGGCACTCCGGCGGAATCCATCACCCAGTCAAAGATCGATAAGCTGTACGCGACGGCGCAGCAGTACCTGATCGATGGGAACCTGGGCGACGTGGCGTGCAGGTTCGACGTGGTTGAGGTCGTCGCTGAAGATGGGAAGCTCGTTGTGCGCGATGTGATACGCGATGCGTTCGCCCGGTGAACTCCGGGTTCCGGATCCCACAAAACCCCCGCATTTTTGCTGACGTATATATTGATCAAATCTCCCCCGGGCTGTGGAACAAGTCTAATAACACACTTCCAAGCAAGCCCAAACAGGCTAGCTAGCTTTCCAACCTTGGAGGAGGTAGAAAAACTCATGAGTAGATTCACTCTGAAGGGACGACGCGGGTTTACGCTGATCGAAATCATGATCGTTGTTCTGATCATCGCCGTGTTGCTCGCGATCGCAATCCCGAACTTCATGAAGGCCAGGGATACTTCCCGCACGAAGGCCTGCGTTGCCAACCTGCGCCAGATCGACACTGGCAAGGTGCAGTATGCAATGGACGCCAAGCTGGCGGCTGGCGCCCCCGTGACCGAGGCCAACCTCGTTCCGGACTACGTCAAGCAGTTCCCGGACTGCCCCGCCGGCGGCGAGTACACGATTGGCAATATCGATGTCAATCCGAGCTGCAGCCTCGGTGGCACGCACGCGATAGACTAGACACACCAATCAGTCTTGGATCAGCCCGGCGTTTCGGCGCCGGGCTTTTCTTTTTGTACGGGGGCGCGCGAAGGGAGATTGAGAGACATCAAGCCGGAGGTTTACCGCAGCGTCTTTGTTGATAGCATGTAGCCGTCCACGGCGAGTCTAAGGAGTGACGGTGGCCAATTGGAGACTGCAGCTTGCAAAGTCAAAGTCGCCAAGGAACCCGGCAACTGGCTCGTAAGCCTGTCCGGCGAAGTGGACTACGCGGCCTCACTCGAACTCAACACCACGCTCGGTAACATCGTGGATCGCTGCGATAAAGACCTTCTCCTGGACCTCGGTGAAGTCACCATGATAGACAGCGAAGGCATCAAGATGCTGCTGATGGTGCTCGCTCGAATGCGAGAGAAGCGTGCCCACGCCCGCGTTGTGAAGTGCAGCAGGATCGCCAGGCGCGTCATCGGACTAGTCGGGCTCGATCGTGTTATGGAAGTCAACGCCGGCTAGTCGTAACCCGCCAGGTACTCCACAAGCGTGCCCGTGCCAGCGCCAACGGCGCCCTTCTTCGCCAGCGGCCAATCTTTGTCCGCCATTGCGTTTGCCAGGTCTATATGCGCCCACGGTGTGTCGCCTACGAACGCGTGGATGAACAGCGCGCCCATGATCGCGCCTCCGCCGCCCTTCTCGGCGTTCTTCAGATCGGCAACGTCGCTCTTGAGCCCGTCCTTGTAGTCAAGGTGAAGCGGGAGTTGCCAGAGGTTCTCGCCGGAGGTCTTGCCGGCTTGCACGAGGCGGTCGATCAACTGCTGGTCCGAGCCGATGATCCCGGCTATCTCGCGCCCGAGAGCGGTAACGCAGGCCCCAGTGAGGGTTGCGAGGTCGATGATCTCGTCCACTCTCTGCATGTTCGCGTAGACGACCGCATCGCCAAGAGTCAGCCTGCCTTCGGCGTCCGTGTTGTTGATCTCGACTGTCTTTCCGCCGAGCGACTTGACGACATCTCCGGGGTGAATCGCGTTCGGCCCGATGGAGTTCTCGGTCGCGGCGATCAGCATCAGTATGTTGACCCTGGGCTTGATCGCGCCGATGGCCTTCATTGTGGCAAGGACCGCGGCCGCGCCGGACATGTCGTCTTTCATGTTGACCATGGAGTCTGTGGACTTGAGCGAATAGCCGCCGGTGTCATAGGTTATGCCCTTGCCGATCAGCGCGATGGTCTTCTTTGCCTCAGGGTGGGTGTATCTGAGCTCGATGAACTTCGGCTCGACCGAACTGCCGCGAGCCACCGCGGCATACAGGCCCATTCCTAGAGCTTCGATTTCAGCCCGGTCCATCATTTTGCAGACGAAACCGTTCTGTTCGGCGATGACGCGTGCCGTCTCGGCGAGGTAGGAGGGAGTCACAACATTGGAGGGCTCGTTGATCATATCTCTGGCAAACGTGACGGCGTCGCCGACCGTGGTTCCGCGGTCGATTCCCTTGCTGATGTCCGGAATCTTGTCGGCTGACAGCTCTACGATCTCGAACGTCTCGACCGCGGAATGATTGCCGTTCTCAGTCTTGTAGCGCTTGAACTCATAGACGCCGAGGATCGATCCGAGCGCGGTTGCTCTCGCGCAGTCGTAAGCGGCGATGCCCGCGATACCCGCGCCATGCAGGATGCTTACTACTCTGACGGCCTTGAGTTCCTTTGCCCTGCGGATGGCCGAAGCCGACGCCTTGAGGATTTGCGGCACACCGAAATCGGCGCTGCTGCCAAGGCCCACCACGATCACTTTCCTGGCTGGGAACTCGCCGGCAGGGCGGACGATCATGCACTCGCCGAGCTTCGCCGCGAAATCGTCCTCGGCGATCTGCCTGGTGATGGCGCCGTCAAGTGCCCTGTCAACCGCGCCCGTGCCGCCGCCCGGATGCTTAACGCCTTCAAACAGGTTCACTATCAAGGCATCGCACTCCGCTTCAGTGAGCGAGCCCTGTTTCACGCTGATGTTCATCTACTTCCTCCATGGGTGCATCTCAGATCTACTGCAGCTTGCCGGAGCCTTCAATCGGCCAGACGTCGAAAATGACCCCGTCCTTGTGCACTATGAACTCGCGGTACATATTGCTCGTCGCGCATCCGTGGGAGGGAATGATCTCGATGCTTTCTCCCAGCTTGCCGGCTGATTCCGGAAGCGCGAATATGGTGTGCTCCTCGGAAGAGAACTTGATCAGCTCTCCGTCGGGGATGTTCCTGAGCATCGGAGGGCCGAAGTCCGCCCCGACACCCTTGGTGCCGACGTCAACGACCGCTACCCCGGGTTTCGGACGGCTGCAGATGCCGACCAGGATGGACATCGCCTGCTTGAACTCCGGCCTGATCTCGCCGTAGTAGTAGTCCATGCAGGCATACGATCCGGCTTGCACCTCGTCGATTCCCTCTATGCATCCCGTGACATTGTAGGTTCCCGTTCCGCCGCCGCTGACGATGTTGACGGGAATCCCGGCGTTTTCGATCAGCCGCCGCGTTTCGACCAGCGGAGCCAGAGCCTTGCGAGTCTTTGCGAAGCGCTCCTCCTCCTCGCGCAGTAGCACGAGGTGGCCTTCATAGCCCTGGAGCCCCTCGAAGACCAGTCCCGGCAATGCGTCAACGATGCGGGCGAGTTCCAGAGCAGGTTCTCCCGGCGGAACGCCGCACCGGTTCATGCCGCAATCAACCTCCACCAGCACACGGATGCTCACTCCGGCTTCGGAAGCCGCCCTGGACAGGGCTTGAATGTTGTCAGCCGAATCCACCGCTACCATAGGACATGCGCGCCTGGCAAGCTGCACCAACCGCTCGATCTTCCGTTTGCTGACGATCTGATTGGCGATCAGTATGTCCTCGATTCCGGCGTCCGCGAGGACCTCAGCTTCGCCGAGCTTCGCGCAAGTTATGCCGACCGCGCCGGCGGTCAACTGCATCCTGGCGATAGTGGTGCATTTGTGGCTCTTGAAATGCGGACGCAGCCCCGAAGGCTTGTCGGCAAAGAACGCTGCCATTGTTGCGATGTTCGCCTTCAGCGCATCGAGGTCCAGCAGCAGAGATGGAGTGTCGGCTTCATATATAGACTTGCCTATGAGGTCACTTTGTTTCATCACTATGCTCCTCCGGTTCCTATGGAGTATTCGGCACTTGTTCCGGAAACTACTGCCTCCAAATGAGCCACTTAATGATTGTCCGAAGCCTCGGTGAAAAGCGGCGCAGATTGTGGACACGGTAGGACGAAGGAAAGAAAGCGGAAGTTGTAGAATAAGAACACGCTGATTGGAGTCTTTCGAGATTATGCTGCTTGAAGTCAGGGGAACCTGCGCGATTAACAAGGGCGACGAGCTGATGCTCAGGGCGATATCCCAGCATTATGCTCACCAGCCGGACGTGAGTCTTTGTGCGGAGCATATAACGGGCCCGTATCAGTTGCGCGCGCCACTGGGCTTCTATCAAAAGGTCCGTCGCACCGAAGTGCCCGTAATCGATTTGGCGGCGCGAGCTTTCCTGCTGCCGTGGAGCGGCGAGAAGTACGGCCTGGTCTCAAGCAGAGATGTTCACGCTGTGTTGGATTCATCGGGCTTCGCGTATGGGGATCAGTGGGGGCACTATCGTGCACGCAAGACGGCGAACCTGGTGCGGTACTGGAAGAGGTCAGGCCGCAAGCTGATAATGCTGCCGCAGGCGCTGGGGCCGTTTACTAACAGCGAACTCAGGCGGCTGTTCACGGAGGTGGCCTCCTACGCGAGCCTGGTGTTCGCGCGCGACTCCGTTTCCTATCAGCATCTCCTGTCGTTCGATCTAGACCCGGAACGCGTCTTGCAGGCTCCGGATTTCACGAATCTGCTGGAGGGCGTGGTACCGGAAGGGTTTGATGTTGACCCCACCCGTGTCGCTGTTATACCGAACAAGCGGATGTTGGACAAGACAGATCCCAAGGTGGCCGCCGCCTACGAGCCCTTCCTGCTTGAGTGCCTACGCTATATACATCAGGTTGGGCTCCGACCATCTATTGTGTTGCATGAGCTTCGTGATATTGGCCTGGCCACCGGGCTTGCGGACTCGCTGCCCTTTGAGGTGGAGTTGATCCAGCACGGCAACGCTCTCGCGCTCAAGGGAATCCTTGGAACGTGCCGCGCTGTCGTCAGTTCCAGGTTCCACGGCGCGGTCAGTGCCCTGAGCCAGGGTGTTCCGTGCATTCTCACAGGTTGGTCCCACAAATACGCGATGCTTGCCGAGGAGTATGGCTGCCCTGACCTCCTAATCGATGATCCGAGTCACCTGGATGAGGTGCGATCGAAGATCGAGGACATTTGCTGCAACGCGGCCCGGGACGGCATCGTGGATGTTCTGACGCAGACGTCAGAAACACTGAGGCAGGCGACGTGCCGGATGTGGGATCTGGTAGATGCCGAGCTTCGTGTTGCCGCTCCTGACCTTGGTTCGGTCAGAACAAGCGCAGCAGGCTTCCACACGGCTGCTTGATCGGAAACGCAAGGGAGAACAAGCCACGGAAGGGGAGTGGGTGATCGGCACGAAGCATTACAGTGACACTCTGTGGCTAGCTGGCGTCCAACACCGCAGTGCAAGAGCGAAACCCCCAGATGGGACTGTCGTTGGTAGTCCCCGATCTTGCAAAGCTGAACTGCTGCCAATATAATGTGCCTGAATCAGACACAGGAAGGCAGCGCGATGGCGACAAAGGAGTTCCCACTCATCCCCCGATCGGTCGACCCGGTCAACACCAAGTACCGACGCATTCGTACTCAAATCCCCGTTCCGGAGTCGATCCCGATCCTCGAGCAGCTTAGAGCGGCCGAGCCGCGCTCCATGGGTGGCCAGCCGCCGGTGATCTGGCACAGCGGTGAGGGCTGCCTGCTGCGAGACCCCTACGGGAACCAGTGGATCGACTTCAGCGCTGGCGTGCTGGTGACCGCCGCGGGACATGGCAACCCCAGGATCATCAACGCCATAGCAAGCGCGGCTGAAGCGGGAGTGTATCACGCCTATTGCTTTCCTACGGAGACACGAGCCAAGCTTACCGCCAAGATCCAGAGCCTGCTCCCTGCTCCGCTTGCGAGGGTGTTTCTGCTGACCACAGGAGGAGAGGCGACCGAATGCGCCATCAAGCTCGCGCGGACGCATGGCATCAAGGTCGGCGGCGAGCGCAAGAAGGTCTTTGTCACTTTCGAAAACGCCTTCCACGGCAGGACGATGGGCAGCCAGCTTGCGGGCGGCATCCCGGGCCTCAAATCCTGGCTTGGCGGGGGACATCCCGACTTCGTCCAGGTCCCGTATCCTGACGGCTTCCGCTGCGCTGATACGTCGTTCGAAGTGTTCACGAGAACGCTGGCTGAGAAGGACGTTAACCCTGAATGCGTGTGCGGAGTGATGAGTGAAACCTATCAGGGTTGCAACGCAGCCTTGATGCCGGCTGAGTACGCAAGTGAACTCAGAGAGTGGTGTGATGAGCGCCAGGCGGTGCTCATCTTCGATGAAGTCCAGGCTGGTTTCGGACGCACCGGGACCCTCTTCGGGTTTGAGCACTACGGCATCGTGCCTGATCTGGCGTGCTTCGGAAAGGGGATCTCCGGTGGAATGCCGTTATCGGCGGTCGTTGGCACTGAGGAACTGATGAGTATGTACGGCCCCGGCGAGATGACATCCACCCACTCCGCCAATCCGATCTGTGCCGCTGCGGCCCTAGCTAACATCGAGGCGATACTGGATGATGATCTGGTCGGTAATGCCAGGCGGCTGGAGCCGGTCCTGCTTGACGCCGGCAGGGCAATGATGGCCGATGCGAAAGGCCGTCTGGGACGGGCGGACGGCGCCGGACTCGTGATGGCGCTTCAATTCGTACAGCCGGGGACGACAACGCCCGATCCGGAACTCGCGTTTCAGGTGGTGTCCAGGTGCGTCGAGAGCGGCGTCATGCTGTTTGCGCCTGTCGGTGTCGGTGGTGGAGCGGTGAAGATCAACCCGCCGCTGGTGGTGACTGAGGAGATTCTGCGAGAAGGGCTTGAGGTAATCGCGGAGGTCGTCCGGTCGGTATAGCCGAGTCAGCCCAGTCTTTTCTCGATCGTGAGCAGGGTGAAGCCGTCCTGGAAGTCGTAGGCCACGTTGTCCATGACGAGCCTCATAAAGTGAATCCCCATTCCACCTTCGGGAGCGCTGGCATAGGTGGGCGCGGGGACTGCTTGCGGGTCAAACGCTGAACTCGGGTATTTGAGCGATACGGTCAAGGTGCCATCGCGGTTCTCGCACTTGACTTCGATGGTCTCGTCGCAAATCGACCCGTGCCGGATTGCGTTGGAGATTGCCTCTCCTACAGCCAGTTTTATGTCATCGACGTCGAGCTGGCCGAAACCCATCTCCGTTGCGAACTGCGCGACTACGTTCCGCACCTGTCTGCAAGCGCCCGGTACCCCCGGAACCTCGAAGCATTGGCCGCCGGCCGGTTTGGAGGCCACGGCTGTCCGAGGCTCGGCGATTCTTGCGGTGTCGCCGAAGAGATGTCTGAAGCCGGAGAGGGTGAGAACGTGGTGGAGATGCGGGGTCATGGAGGCTATATGCAGACTGCGGCCCGTCTTTCCGGCATCCACCGCCGCCTTGATGAGCAGCCGGACTCCACAGCTATCTACAAAGACGAGATCGTTGAGGTCGAGGACGATTGTGCTGTGGCCCTTGTCCACGACCTGTTGGAGAACCGATTCAAATTCCGTGCAACTGTCGTGGTCTAGTTCTCCGGAGGCCCGAACTACTGGAGGAAGTGCGTCTTCAATACAAACGAGCAGATTGCCTTCTTGCATGACTACACCGCGTGGCAGATGACATTATATCATAGTCGTGTTTGAATGAACAGGATTACTAATACCTCAGGCGAATGTTCTGCCCAACAGCGGCCCTGGATTAGCGCTGCTTGATCATAGCGGTTGCAGCAGTTGACAGTGGCGGTTCAAATCGCCAATAATGCCCTAAGCTGTGCGCCGAAGTGGAGTTGAAATGACTGAGACGATACATGATGTCTTAATAGTCGGAGGCGGGCCCTCGGGCCTCGCCTGCGCCATATATGCCGCCAGAGGCAAGCTTTCGACGGTCGTGCTCGATCGTGCGCCAACAGCGGGTGCGCTGGCGTATGCAACCAAGATCGCCAACTACCCGGGGATCAGGGGCGTCGTGAGCGGGGCCGATCTTCTGGACAACCTGCGAGCGCAGGCCATTGATTTCGGGGCCGCCTATCACAAAGCGGCGGTGATTGGTCTGGATCTAATATCGGAGACCAAGGTTGCGTACTGCCCGGAGGGAGAGTTCAAGGGGCGTACCGTTGTGATAGCGACCGGATCGAGAGGACGGAACGAGAAGATCGAAGGTGAAGAGGCGTTTCTTGGCAGAGGCGTCCACTACTGCGCTACTTGCGATGCGGCGTTCTACGCGGACAAGGTTGTCGGCGTTGTCGGATGGGACGAGGTCGCGCTGGAGGAGTCGCTGTTTCTGACCCGGTTTGCGAGCCACGTGCACATCGTATCGCCCAAGACCGCACTCCACGGCCCTGTGCATGTTCTGGATGAGATCACCGCCTGCCCCTCGATTACGGTGCACAACGGTCTCAAGGCGGTCTCCGTGGTGGGGGATTCATCTGTCACCGGCCTCCAAGTGAGGGCGCGTGATGGCCAGGAGACAGTGCTGCCGATGGATGGCGTGTTTATGCTGCTTGCGGGGACCGCGCCTATCACCGATTTCCTCGGCGGGCAGCTCAAGCTGACTCCCGAGGGGTGCATAGAGGTGGATTGCAACTGCGAGACCAGCGTGCCCGGGGTGTACGCCGTAGGCGATGTCACTTGCGTTCATCCGAATCAGGCGATCATAGCTGCCGGTGAAGGTGTGATTGCCGCGCTTGCCATCGACAGATACCTAAAGGGACGCGAACGCGCGCGTGCGGATTATCTGTGACCCAGTGAGGTCCGCCAGGGGGTTCGGCAATGACATCCAGGGAGCGGCTGTTGGCCGCGATGCGATTCGAGAAGACTGACAGGGTGCCGGTTGCGCCGTTCGGCCTGGGACGCCTGGCGCCGGATTCCGCTATGGCGCGAGAATTGATCGCTGCCACCGACCCGTTCATCGCAGTTGGCGTGCCGGGCGATGTCTACTACGGGACTAGCTGCCCCGCTGAAGTGAGAACCGAAGGCAATGTCGTGACGGTTGTGCATCGGACGCCGCTTGGCGACTTGACTGAGCGAACACAGCGGACGGATATAACCTCAGGGAAAATCGAGTTCCCGGTGAAGAACCCGGAGGACGTGGAGCGGTATCTTTCGATAGAGTACACGGCGCCTGAGGTCGATGCATCGGCGTTCCTCAATGGAAAGGCGGAGATAGGGGAGGCGGGACTTGTGCTCGCGGGGATTCCTGACGCGGTCCAGTTGCCGGCTACCCTGCTCAGCCCGGAGGATTTCTCGCTGTGGTGGATGGACTACCCGGACCTGATGCTAAAGCTTACCGATCTGTTCGCGTCGCGGCTGAACGATTGGGTTACGCGGCTGTGCGAGGCCGGCATTGACGGGTTCAGGATATGCGGCGGCGAGTATGCGAGCGTTCAACTCGGCCCGGCTGGATTCGACGCGCTCGTTCTGGAGCAGGACAAGGAGCTGATCGACATCATTCACCGGCACGGCGGCGTCGCCTATTACCACAACCACGGGCCCGTGATGCGGTTTCTGACGAGGTTCCGGGAGATTGGGATGGATGCGCTTGATCCGCTCGAGGCGCCTCCGTGGGGTGACGCTGACCTGCGTGAAGCAAGAGTCACCTGCGGAGACAGGGTGGCTTTCGTTGGCAATTTGGACGACATGGAAGTGCTCGAGAACCTGCCGTTCGAAGAGATCCGGCTTATGGCGATGGAACGGCTGGCGGGCGCTGGCGACAGAGGGTTCATACTCGGGGGGACGGCTTCGGGGACCTACACCGAGAAGGCAGCGCGGAATTTCATCCGCCTCGCGGAACTATCGAAGTCCCTGGGTTAGTAGAGGAGCAAGGAACGTGCGAAGTGCAGATCAAGGGATCAAGGCTGCCTTGCGTTTACAGCTCTGCCTTGTTGGGTAGGTTCCAGAGGCAAGCAGGAATAAAGTAGTGCAGTCGCGAATACCGGTCTGGAATCGATACTAGACTACGATGCAAGGAGCATAATGAGTAATGGTTAAGAAAGCCGCCTTCTTTTTGGCAGTGATCGTGATCCTTGGGATCATGCTGGCAGGATGCGCAAACAAGAGTGGCCTGCCTGACAGCGTGGCCAAGGTAGATGGGAAGTCCATCCCGGGGTCCATGTACTATGAGTACCTGAGCGCGACTTGGGGACGGCAGATTTTGCCTATGCTGATAGAGCAGCAGGTTCTGCTGAATTGGGCGGAGAAAGAGAATGTCCCGGTCACCGAAGAGCAGTTGGAGAAGCAGATTGCCAACATGAAGAGAGATGGCACGTATGAGGACCAGATTTCCAGTGTGGGCGACGAGCAGACCCTGAAAGATAGGTACAAAGAAATCCAGGCCCGGATGAACCTGGGCAAGAAGCTGTATAAGTTCACGGACGCCGAACTGCGGACCCTCTACAACAACCCCGGTATGAAGCGGCGCTACGTGCATGGTCCGCGCAAGCGGGTCGTGTTGGTTGTCAGCACTGACAAGAAGAAGATCGATCAGGCCCAGAAGGCGATAACAGGCGGCATGGATATCGAAGCAGCGGCCATCAAGTATTCGGATCCGCAGTTGGTCATTGGCGGTCCGGCGAAGACCTCCGTCGAGCAGGGGCAGGGCCCTGAAGGCCTGCAGAAAGCAGCCGCTAACACGAAGCTTAACGAGTTGAGCAAGCCGTTCACTTTCACTGCTGGCCAGCTCGGCACGCTTCACGCAATTATGAAGGTGACTGGCGAGCAGCCAAAGTCGAACCTGAAGTTCGCTGAGGTTAAGAATGAAGTGAGAGACATGGCGGCTTTGCAGAAGGTTATGTCTGACCCGGACTTCCAGAAGAAGCTGGACGCTCGCAAGAAGAACGCGAAGATCGAGATCGAGCTGCCGCAGTACAAGTACCTGGTGGATTCGATCAAGAACCCGCCTGAGGCCGGCAATTGATGGCCCCGTCGTCGAGGCCCTAGTCATCTGAAATCAAGCAGGCCGGTGGACGCGATCCACCGGCCTGTCTTCTTGTGCGCTGCTTCTCGCTTTTCCCACCTCTCGGGACAGACTACCTGTGCGGCCACTCTCGGAGTTGGCGCTCCATCGACTCCTCGAACTCCTCCCACTCCCACTGGCGGGCGGCTTCGCGCATGCGCTTGCGGCGGATGATGAACGCGATGATTGCGAGCGCGGCCATAACCGGCCAGAGGAACGATCCCGCTATCTGCAGCACGCGAGCCCAACTGAAACGCTGCTCGATGTGCCGGGTCCAGTCTTCGATGAAGTCCGACTCGCTCTTGCCAGTGACCTTGCTTAGGGCATGCCCGAACGAAGGCGCTTTGGCGAGTTCGGCGAGCAATTCCTTCGGCGCCGATTCCCCATGCTCTCTGACAAGATAGTCGATGGCGGACCAGGCTTCGGCGTAGGCAAGGGCGGTGCGGTCGCTGGGGAATGCTATGGCGAGGCTCGTGAGAGGGATGATGGTGCCGTTGAAGGCGGACTCGGCAATGATCGCCTCGTCATCGGCAGTGGAGCCCTGGGACTCGTACTTGGCGATGCCTTCATTAGCCCACAGCGGCAGGGCGTAGGAGTTCGACCCGAGGATTCGAAAGATGACCGCGTGGGTGATCTCGTGGGCGAGCACCTGCCTGATGGATATAAGGCTGCCGCTGGCGTCGATGGATATCGCCTCGTCACCCGTGCGAGCGGTCCCCACGGTCATTCGATCCTCGATCTGTCCGGCCTTGATGAACGCAACGTGCGAGCCGTAGACCAGGAGAGGGATGGGCTTGTCCGGCTCCAGGTTGTAGCCCAATGACTTGGCGATGCGCTTCAGTTCCTCTTCGGCGGTTCTTGCAGTGCTCAGGGCAAGCTCACGGTCCTGTGGCGCGCAGCGGACGGCAAAGTGCCGGGTCCTCGTGGCAATGCTCAGCGGGGCGGCCGATGCCGATACACATAGGATCGCCAGAAGCGAGAGCAGCAGCGCTGCGGCTCCGGTCCACCTATTCCGTAACCTTGACCACAAGAAGTGAAATGTCATCGTGAGGTTGTTCCGCATAGTCGCTGACGGCCTGAACGACCGTGTCGGCAAGTTGATCGGCATCGAGCGAAGCATGCTTCAGCACAAGTTCCTTGAGCCGCTCCAGCCCGAAAGGCTCCGTGATGCCGGCCTCGATGATGCCGTCGGACCCGAAGAAGACAGTATCGTCCTTCTCCAGTTGAACTAACGTCTCCTCGTAGTCGGCTTCGGTTACACCTAGAACCGGGCCTGTTGGGTATACGTCGATGCACCGCCCCTCGCGGCAGATGAACACGGGCTCATGGCCTGCATTCACAATCCTGAGCTCACGCGTCTCCGGCCGCAGCCAGCCGTAGACCATCGATACCATAATATCATACGGGGTCTCTTTCGTGAGCACGCGGTTGGTCTGGCGCATCACCTCGGCCGGGGACTCGGAGCCCCTGTAGTAGCCGCCGGAGATGAACTTCACGGCGGCCACAAGCGTCGCGGCTGCTACTCCGTGGCCGCTGATGTCGGCCAGCTTGAGCGTTACGATTCCGTCGTCCCTGTAGTACTTGATGCTCCAGTAGTCGCCGCCTACCTCCTGAGCGGGCACCAATCTTCCCGCGAACTGATAGCCGGGGATGACCGGGATTTCGCGCGGCAGCAGGTGCTTCTGAATTGCCTTTGCCACGCGCAGTTCATTCGAGAGCCTTTCCGCGCGAGTGTGGCGAATCGTCTTCTTGAGCGAATCGGAGAATGCTTCGCCGAATGCGCGTGAGATGACGTTCGTGAAGTGCACGAGGATCCGGCAGTTGTCCCGGGTGCATGGGTCCGAGGTATCGATTATTGCGTCGATCAGAGCGTCCCGGTAGAGGTCGGTAAGGCGTCCAATCTCCAGGCGCTGGAGGCACAGGCTTGCCAGTTCGTATGCAGTCTTGTAGATGTCCTCCACTGCGTTTTCGAAGTTGTTGACCGCCTCTCCGTAACTCAGGAAGAGCTCCCAGACGAGTTCATCGACTTGCGGCGACGGCTTCTCGCCCAGCTTGGTAACCCGGCTCATCCACGCTTTATGCGCGCGCTTCTGTTGATAGACGAGGGTCTCGTAGACCTCATCTATTGGAGGCTTTCTGTCAGGCTGCATGACACTTGGATGATACCGCAAGGCGAAAGCAGAGCAAACGGAGGGAGGGAACAGAGGGCGACTCACGAGAAGGGCAGGCGCTGCCGCCTGCCCTTGCGCAGCTCGAACATGTGATGATCCTAGTTCTCCTTGTAGCCCGTCTCCTTCTTGAGCCTCTCAAGGCGCTGCTTCATTTCCTTGAGCTTGCCTGCGTGTTTCGGGTCCTGGGCGAGGTTCTTGAGCTCTGTCGGGTCATTCTTGAGGTCGTAGAGTTCGGGGATGTCGCCTTTCGTCTCAACATACTTCCAATCGGCCGTTCGCACGGCGAGCATGCCCGGTGTTTCGGGGTACGGCTTCTCGAACGGGTAGTCGAAGAGGAAGTCCTCACGCAGCTGGGTGTTCTTGCCTTCGAGAAGTGGCCGCAGCGACTTGCCCTGCATGTCCGACGGAATGTCTACGCCAGCGAGTTCGAGAAGCGTCGGGGCCAGATCGATATTGAGCGCCATCTGATCGATCACGCTGCCGGGCTTGACCATCTTCGGGTATCGGACCAGGAATGGGATCCGCATAGACTCCTCGTAGGCCGAGCGCTTGTCCCAGAGGCCGTGGTCGCCGAGATAGTAGCCATTGTCGCTGCAGTAGATGACTATGGTGTTATCGAGCTTGCCGGTCGCCTGGAGCGTATCGAGCACCTTGCCGATGCTATCGTCGATCCCCTGCACGACGCGGCAGTAGTCGCGGACCTCATCCTCATAGGCTTTCTGGCCTCGCTGGAGGACGGCATTGTGAGCGATAGACGGCCACTTCTTCTGCCACTCAGGCTTGCCTGTGAGCGGATCAGAGGAGTTCGCCGGAGGTGTGACCTTCGCATCCGAGTAGAGATTCGCGTAGCGCTCCTGCGGGTTCCACGGCACGTGGGCGGCCTTGTGAGCGAGATAGAGAAGGAACGGCGCTTTGTGGTCTTGTTTGAGCCAGTCTACGGCGTATTTGGTCAGGATGTCGGTCATGTGGCCCTTGTGGGGCGTTGGCTTGCCGTCGATGATCATCGGTGGATCGATGTACCTGCTATGTCCCCTGAAGCTCACCCAGCGGTCGAAGCCCGGCTGAACCTCGGTCTGCCCATCCATATGCCACTTGCCGATGTAGGCGGTGTCGTAGCCCGCCTTTTTAAGCAACTGCGGGAATGTGGTTTCCCGCGCGGTTGGGAACGGCTTCTGGTTCCCGCGAACGCCATGCACGTGGACATACTTGCCGGTGAGGAAGCTCGCGCGGGATGGAGAGCACAGCGCGGTAGTTGCGAACGCGTTCACGAGACGCGCGCCCTCTCTGGCAAGCCGGTCCATGTTCGGCGTCTTTATGAACGGATGGCCCATATGGCCCATCACGTTCCATCGGTGATCGTCCGATAGGATGAAAACGATGTTCGGCCGCTTATCCTCCGCCGCCAGCGAGGGCATCGCCCCCATCGCCATCAGCCCGACGCCCGCGGCGCCTGCCCGGGCGAGGAACTGCCTACGGGTGAGTTTGTGGTTGGTCATTTGGTGTCTCTCTTACTTGAGCATCTCCATTGCCTTGGCTGCGATGTCCTCGGCGGTGAGTCTGAAGAGCTTCATTAGCTCCCACGGCATTCCGGACTCGCCAAACGTGTCGGCTACGCCTATCTGCTCAATTCTGAGCGGCTTGTCCTGCTTCTTTCGGGTTGCGGCCACGCCGGCGATGATGTTGCCGAACCCCCCGACCTGATGCTCCTCCGCGGTGATTATCGTCCCGATCTCCTCGGCGGCGGCGATGATCGCGGCCTTGTCGAGCGGCTTCACTGTGTGGACGTTGATGACGCGGGTCTCAATGCCCTTCTCCTTCTTGAGGATCCACGCCGCCCTCATCGCCTCGGGGACCATCGGCCCGCAGGCTATGATTGCCAGGGTCTCACCCTCATTCTCATAATCCTTGGAGAGTTTCTGCTCGAAGGCGTCGATGAACTCGGGCTTCTCGCCACGGAATCTGATGATGTTGGCGATGCCGAACTTGTAAGGAGTAGCACTGGTTGTGACTACCGGCGTAGCCTCGCGGGCGTAGCGGATGTAGGCCGGACCATCGACGCCAAGCACCGTAGCCTCCGTGCCCTTCTCGGTTTCGACACTGTCGCAGGGGACTTCGAGGACCATGTTCGGCAGCACATACATCAGGCTGATCTCTTCCAGGGCCTGGTGAGTCGCGCCGTCCTGGCCGACGGAGATTCCTCCATGCGCGCCGGCGATCTTCACATTCAGGTTGCCGTAGCAGATGGTGGTCCTGATCTGGTCCCACGGCCTGCCGGCGGCGAAGACACCATAGGTGCCGGTGATCGGAATCTTGCCGTTAAGGGCAAGCCCCGCAGCGACCTGCATCATGTTCTGTTCCGCGATCCCGACGCTGAAGACGCGCTTCTGCCTCTCCGGGTTGTCGGCCTCGAAGTCCGTGATACAGATGGATTTGGAGATGTCGGCGTGCAAGGTGCAGATGCGCTCGTCATTGCCGATGCGCTTCAGCGCGCGCCCGAAGCCCATGCGCGTCGGGTCCATCTTGACCTTCATATTGTCGGTGTCGTTCCACCAGTAGGGGCTCGTGCCACTGGATGGGATTGCAAATCCCGCCCCAGCGAAGGTCTGCACGTGCTTGGAGTCGATCTCCTTCTCCATGTCCTTCGCCCACTTCTCGGCGGTAGCAAGGAGTTGATCGACTTTCTCCTTTGTGAGGGCAGGGGAGCCGATGTCCGCCAGGGCGGCATCGAGCTGCTCCCGGTCCTTGGTGGCGATGCCGTGCCAGCCGGCCTGGTCCTTCATGAAGGAGACGCCCATCCCCTTGAATGTTTCGGCGATGATGACGGTGGGCTTGCCCTTGGTCTCACGCGCCTCACAGAGGGCCTTGAGGATCGCGTCCATGTCATGGCCGTCGATCTCGACCACGTGCCAGCCGAATGAGCGATACTTGTCGGCCAGCGGATCGATGTTCATGACGTCCTCGACCCGACCGTCGATCTGCAGCCGGTTCTTGTCAACAAACGCGCAGAGGTTATCGAGCTTGAAGTTGCTTGCCGACATGGCAGCTTCCCATACGCTGCCTTCCTGCTGTTCTCCGTCACCCATCACGACGTAGACACGCGCGTCACAATCATCGAGCTTCAGCGCGAGCGCCTGGCCTACCGCGATCCCCAGCCCTTGACCGAGCGAACCAGTGCTTACTTCCACCCCCGAGAGTTTCAAGCAGTGGGGATGGCCCTGGAACGGGCTGCCGCACTTGCGCAGTGTAACGACGTCATCCATGTTATAGTAGCCGGCCGCTGCCATGCCTACGTAGAGCGCCGGGGCTTTGTGTCCGCCGGAGTAGATCACCCTGTCGCGGCACTGCCACTTAGGGTCCTTCGGCTCGAGGTTCGTCTCGTTCAGGAAAAGCGCCGCGGTGAAGTCCATGCAGGACAGGCTGCCGCCCGGATGGCCGGTCCCGGCGGCGTGGATCGCCACCAGCGCGTATGCTCTCATATCTCTGGCCGCCGACTTCAGCTCTTCGACGGACAGCTTCTTTCTCGTGTCGATGGGTGTCAAAGCAAGTTCCTCCGCATTAGGTTCTGAATACCAGGCTAGTATAACCAGGGAGGCGGACGCGGTCAAGCGAGCGCGGCCTCGACGAGGGCTTCGGGAGCGCACCGGCACATGTACGGATTGACGGAGCATAGGTCGCATGGTATAGTCCGGAGAGAGGCTGTTCGCCATTTTGCTATCTTGGGGGTGGGGAAATGTACAGGTTGGCCGTATTACTTATCACACTGCTTTGCTGCGTGGCGCTGATGACGCCTCTAAGCGCGGACACTGTGGGGATTCGTTTCTATGATAATGACAAGCTCGTGATCGTGGAGCGAGCTGTCCCGGAGGGGATGTCCCCAGAGGAGGCCGCCGTCCGTGCGTTGGTGGAAGGGCCTACACAACTGGAAGCCGGCCTGGGCTACAGCTCGAGGATTCCAACAGATGTGGCGATACACAATCTTGTCGTCACGGAAGACGCCGTCGAAGTCGACATGTCTCAAGCGGTCCTCGTGGACCTGGATGAGGCGAGACTGCTGGACATCTTCGAGCAGTTCAGAGCCACCCTCGGAGATTTCCCGTCGATTACCTCGATCCGCCTAACCTGCGGCGGTGAACCACTTGCATCTTATCTTCCGCCTGCGCCGGAGATCGGTGAGCCCGCTCCAGAGCCGATCAGGACCTCCGCCGTTGGGCTGGCTGGAAGGAAGATCTGCGTTGGCCCGTCTCACGGGAGGTTCTGGAACGGCAGCGGCTGGTACTGGCAGAGGGCGCTTACCTGCGGTTGGGGAGAAGCGGCACTCGAGGACACGAACAGCATTCGCTTGGTCACATTCCTGAAGCAGTACCTCGTTCAGGATGGCGCGACCTTCTCATCGCCGCGGCAACTGGACCAGAACGATTGCTGCAACGCAGACACCGGCTTGCCGTGGTGGAAAATGTGTGCATCGACCTGGCTTCACCACGCGGGCGCTCCTGGAAGCGTCTGGGCAAGTTCGTCAGGCAACTACGGGGCCGACACCGCATGTGACCGGAACAGCGACGACATAAGGGCGCGTCCGCTGTATGCCAACAGCCAGGGAGCCGACATCTACATCTCGCACCACACCAACGCTGGCGGCGGCGGTACGGCGACAGGAACAGAGACTTTCCGCGACTCAGCAATGCAGTATCCGGCTCATGAGGCCAACAGCCTGGCCCTGGCAACCGCCGTCCAGGACAGCATAATATCTACGATCCGCAACACCTTTCCCGAAGAACCGAATTGGGCCAATCGCGGAGTGAAGGACTCCGCGGGCAGCTTCGGTGAAATCCGCATCCCTAACCGGCCAGCTATTCTTATCGAGCTTGCATTCCACGACAACTGCTCCAGGGATGCCCTGTATCTCACCGACGACTTCTTCCGCTCGGTAGCGGAGTGGGCGATATACAAGGGAATATGCACCTACTTCGGCAGTACTCCAACGTGGGACAAGTACTCCTGCGAGTTTGTCAGCCACGATATCCCGACCACTATGGAGGTCGGACAGCGATACACAGTTCACGTCACGATGAGAAACAGGGGTGTGGTGTGGAGTGACGCGAGAGGGTTCCGTCTCGGAGCCGTGGGCGATTCCGATCCATTTAGCACTGCCACGCGGCAGGCCGTTTCGGGTTCCGTCAATCCTGGCTCGACCCATACATTCACGTTCACCCTGAGAGCCCCTCTGTCAGTAGGGACTTATACTACGGAGTGGCAAATGGTCAGGGACGGCTATCAGTGGTTTGGCCCGACCGTAGCTCAGACGATAGAGGTCACTGGCATCCCGGATACCGAACCGCCGACAGTTCCTACAGGTTTGGTGGCTGCGGCCCAGAACGAGATGCGCGTTGACCTTTCCTGGAACGCCTCGACAGATGACAGAGGCGTTATCGGCTACTACATCTATCGGAACGGCGTCAAGATCGGCAGCAGCGCGACCACGTCCTATTCGGACGTTACCTGCCAGCCGAGCACTACCTACACCTACGAAGTCACCGCTTACGATGACTTCATGAACGAATCCGGCAAGAGCGCTCCAGCCGAGGCTACTACGCCGCTTCCTTCGCCTCCCACCGTTCCGCAGAACCTGCGCGGCACAGGGGCGACGACAAGCACCATCTCGCTGGCATGGGACGCGTCTTCCGACAACCTAGGAGTGGTCGGCTACAGGGTCTATCGCAACGGCGTTCACGTCGGCACGACGGCCAATACCAGTTTCACGGACACCGGCCTGCACTACACGACATCTTACACCTACCAGGTCGATGCCTATGATGCCGTGCCGAGCTACTCCGAGAAGAGCGCGCCGGTCACGCTCAGCACTACAACTCCGCCTTACTACACGTGGACCAGAACATCAAGCAATGGCGACTGCTACATCCGAAGTGGAAGCGGCGGCACCCCCGGCAACGCCGCCGGCATACAGACGGGCTGGAGTTCCACCGCGAGCATTGCTGCCAGGCGTGGTCTGGTGCAGTGGGATATGACCGGAGCTCCCGCTCAGGAGGCAATCGTTAACTCGCCGAATAGTGTCCGAGTGAAGCTGTATTGCTATCTGCGCTCGTCCAATCAGGCCAGGAACGTCGACCTGCGCAAGGTCACGGTGAACTGGTCCGAAGGAACGGCGACCTGGAACTCGATGAATGCCAACTGGTCCGGAGTGTTTGCGACGACGGCCGTGGGCCCGGTAGGAGATTACACGTGGTCCTGGAATGGGGCGGTGTTGGGCATACCGGAGCAGAACCGAGGCGTGCAGGTCTACAACCAGGCAGAGACTGAAGCTTCCATGGCGAAGATCTTCACGGACAAGGAGCAGTACGGCGGAGCCAACCCCCAACCTCGGTTGGAGATCGACTACTATGACATCGTCCCGCCGGTGAACTGCAGCATACAGATCAACGGCGGAGCCGCATATACGACAAGCCCAACCGTGACGCTGGCTCTGTCGGCCAGTGATTTCCCGAGTGGCATGTCGCAGATGCAGTTCAGCACTGATGGCGTGGAGTACTCGACGCCGGAACCATACGCGACGAGCAAGAGCTACACGCTGACGGGCGAAGGACTCAAGACCATATACGTTAGGTTCAGGGATGTGTCCGGCAACTGGTCGGCAGCGGTATCTGACACAATCACCGTTGACACGGTTCCTCCGACAGGCACTATCTCGATCAACAGCGGCGCCGCCTATACGAACTCGAGGGCTGTCACGTTGAACGTATCGTGCCCGGATGCGGTGCAGATGCAGTTCTGCAATGCGAACGGCACGTGGAGCGGCTGGCAGGCCTACGCGGCCGCGGCGAACTGGACGTTGAGCGAGGGTGACGGCGACAAGACCGTCTACGTGCGCTTCAAGGATGCGGCTGGCAACATAACAACCGAGACGATAGAGGACGAGATCATTCTGGACACCACCGCTCCAGTGATCAATTCGGTCACGCTTACTCCTCGTATGGCCGCGGTCGGAGATGCGGTTCATGCGGTTGTCGATGTTGATGATAACATCATGGTGTCCGGCGTCATGGCTAACGATACCCCGCTTGTTAGGTCGGACGAGAACACCTGGACGGGCGACATCACCGCCATCGGCCCGGTCGGTATTCTCCAGAATGTTACGATAATCGCCAGAGATAGCGCCGACAACTCATCGACCGACAGCTCGGCTGCGTACAAGTCGGCGCGAGTGGTAGCAGCATCGACCAGGGCAGCATGGGATGGTGTGAGCAACAGCGCCTGCGGAATCTACCTGTTCAAGTTCTGGGGCAAGGTGACTGAGCTGGACGAAGACTACTTCACGCTCAGCGACGGGTCCAGCCAGCCGGTGACGGTTCACGCTCCTGGTTACAAGGCCAAGGCAGGCACCGGAGACTACGTTACCGCGCGAGGCATCCTCGGCCCCGATGGATCGGTTGAGAGCGCTGCCGAGCACGTTATCAAATACTAGACCGTGATGATGCGCTATAGGCCCGGACTTCCTTGTCCGGGCCTATTCTTTTGATTCCAATATATCCGGTTGACGATGCCCTGCCTGCATGGTATATTCCGGCAGGGGAAGAGCTTGTTTTCACGCGTTTTGCAAGGGGGGTCCCGCTTTGCGTACCTATCATCTGCTTCCACTCATCATCCTCACTCTGGTTGGCATAGGAGTCTGCAGTGCCGCCTTCGGCGCCGCCATCGTCTGGGTGAATGCGGACACCGGCAACCTGTACTTCAAGGACAATCCATCAGTAACAACGCCAGCGGAGGCCATCGAAGCGCTCGTTGCGGGACCCGGTCCGGCCGAGATGCTGATGAACCTGACAACGGCTATTCCGGGCGGGACGACACTGAAGTTCGTTCAGTTTACGAGCAACGGGGCCGTCATCAACCTCTCTAGGGAAGCGGCTGCCGGCCTCGATGACCTGAGCGCGGAAGTCATGTTCAGGCAATGCATGTATACGCTCCGGCAGTTCGGGCTGGACGCAGATGTGCGCGTGCTGATTGACGATCAGCCGCTGGCATCTTATCTGCCGCCGGTGCCGGAGCCTATCTACAGTGCTCCGGTGACACAGGGGCCGGTAGTGAGCGGCGTGGGCCTGTCCGGCAAGCGGATCACGCTGTCTCCAGGACACGGTCTCTACTATACGGGCAGCTACTGGACGACGCAGCGCGGCGGCAGTTGCGGCAATGAGCCCGAAGACTACCGCAACCTCAGGTGCGCGACCTATCTGAAGACGTTCCTGGAGAATGACGGGGCCTATGTGCAGCCCGTGCGGGAATTCAACATGGCCAGAACAGGCGGCCCAAGTGGATCTCCCTGGTGGCAGTATGCAGCGTATGCCTGGCTGCGCGATGCTGGATATAGCTGTTCCGTCTATGCCAGCTCGAGCGGGGTCTGCAGCTACACAGGGGCGAATCACAGCAATGATGATGTCCGGGCTCGGCCCCTCGCCTCGAACCTCGACAGCCGTGGTAACACGGACATCTATGTTTCCATTCACACCAACGCTTTTCAGGGGGATTGCCACGGTTCATCGTGTCCAAGCGGCACCGATTGTTTCTATACGAATGATGGTGGCCATGAGCCCTGGGCGTCCGCCAGCATCAACCTCGCGCAGAAGCTGCACGATGCCGCGATTGCCAGCGTGAACGCTGCGGGGGAAAGGCGAGCGGATGGAGTTGCCTGGGGCTGCCACGGTTCGTGCTCGGCCAAGTACGGCAATTTCGGGGAGACCAGGATTCCCTCCCGGCCGGCCGCGCTTATTGAACTCGGCTTCCATGACAGTTGCAGCACGGATGCGCCCAAGATGGAGCAGCCGTTCTTCCAATCAGTCATGATGTGGGGCATGTACAACGGCATCTGCCAGTATTTCGGCAACACACCCACATGGCCCATGTACTCGGCGCAGCATGTCTCCAACACCATTCCCGCAAGTATGCACGCGGGAGCAGTCGTGCCGGTGTCGATCACGATGCGTAACAAGGGTGTTCTCTGGGATGAGGCCCACGGATTCCGGCTCGGAGCTGTTGGGGACAGCGACCCGTTCGCGGCAGGCCGCCATTACCTCGGCAGCGCAACAGTCAACACCAACGGGACTTTCACCTTCACTTTCAACTTCACGGCCCCGTTGACGCCGGGTGTCTACACGACGTCGTGGAGAATGGTTCGGGAGGGACACGCCTGGTTCGGAGACACGGTAACGAAGCAGGTCGTGGTGGCACCGAACGTAGACGATATCGAGCCGCCTTCGACGCCTACCAATCTGGTTGCTGAATCCACCGACTACAACAAGGTGCACCTATCATGGACCGGATCCACCGACAATGTGGCTGTCGCGTCCTATGAGGTCTTCCGCAACGGCAGCTATGTGGCTACCGTTACTGCGCCCACAACCACCTACGACGAGACCACGCTTACGCAGGGCACGACGTACACCTACCAGGTGCGCGCCAAGGACACCTCAAGCAACTACTCGGAGATGTCCAACTCATCTGCCACCAAGACGTGGTCGATCATAGCACAGACCAATTTCGCCAACCTCAGCGGATGGACGCCCGGTAGAGTGGCGGACGGCACTGACAGAGGAGTCTCTCTGGATGCGGGCGTGGGCAGCAATCTGAGCGGTGGTTCAAGCGCGCCTTCGGCCCGAACGGACGTAGGCTCAGCGGGTACGATGGGCTCCTACAGCTACCTCGGGTTCCCGGCCCCGTTCGCGGTTGGCTATATCGAGTGCTCGTTCAATGACACTGCAGTGAACAACAACAGCCGCCAGGGCATATCGTTCCGGAAGTTCGCCAATGACGATGTGACGCAACCGAGGCTGGTCTACTTCCTGGGCTGCGATTCTGCGATGAGCTTCGCTTACTACAGCTATGAGGTCTTCTCAGCCTCGGCTTTGTGGACCAAGGTCGTGACTTCGAAGGCGAGGAGCATCGGCTGGCACAGGTTCAGGATATCGATCGACGGGTCCAATGTGTTCTTCTCGATAGATGGAACCCAGGTCGGGGCTGTTGCCGAGCCGGTGGAGGGCCCGGAAGGCTGCAACCGGTTCTACATCGGACACAACTACAACGTCAACCAGACGGGTTGGTACGATGACTTCCTGGCCGTGTTCCCGTCGCCTCCTCCTGCGACGATGGGGGCTCCTACCGCGATAGGACACGACCGAGTTACCTGGAACTACGTGAGAGGAAACAAGAACTGGGAGCAGGGCTTCTACATTCGTGACACAGGCGGGGCACTGAAGGCAACTGGCGCGCGAGGCTCGACCTCGGTGGCCGAGACGGGCATCCCCGCCAACACGAGGGTTACCAGAACGGTGTCGGCTTTCAACGGCACCCTGGAGTCGATAGCATCTGCTCCGGCTACGGCGACTACGCTCTCGGTTCCGCCTTCTGCCTCTACAATACTGGCCTCGCCCGCCAAACAGACCTGGACCAACGGCGCGTTTACCTTTACTTCGACGGTGCCGTTTGGTCCTGGAGGGGTTGAGTATTACCGTTACCAGTTCGATCAGAGCCCTACGTATACCTGGACGGGTGATGAGCCGGCCTGGACCGGCGGTGAGCTGCAGGTCAGCGGCACGGAGACCGGGAACAACTGGTATCTGCACCTCAAGGGCTACAACTCTGAGGGTGTGCCGAACGGCACGCTCGACCTTGGACCTTTCTACTTCGACGCTACGCCGCCCACCATAGGCTCGGTGACACTGACGCCCAGGATGGTCGCTGTGGGCGACATGCTTCACGCCGTTGTCTCGGCCGAGGACGATGTGGACGTTACAAGCGTCACTGCCAACGATGCCCCGCTAACCAAGTCCGGCAGTGATTGGGTAGGTGATGTGCCTGCCGCCGCGCCGACAGGCATCAACCACGTGACGGTTGTGGCGAAGGATGCCGCGAACAACTCGGTGACGGATGCTACTGCTTCCTATCGGTCGGCCCGGATTCTCGCGGCGTCTACCAAGGCCGTCTGGGATGCGACGATCAGAAACGCATGCGGCATCTACCTGTTCAAGTTCTGCGGCAGGGTCACTGAGATCGACGACGATCGCTTCACGCTCAGCGATGGAGGGGTCGAGCCGATAACGGTATACGCGCCCGGATACAAGTCTAGAGTGGCGACAAACGACTACGCCACCGCGCGGGGTATCCTGAGCCCGACGGGCGAGGTCGAGAGCGCGGTCGAATACGTGAGCAAGTACTGACGTAGCGCCGGAAGAACGGCAGCAGTCTTACGACTAGCAAGGAATGCTTCGGCTGGCTTTCGAGATGCCGGAAGATGCCGGCCCGTAATCGTTCGGGTTTCGGCACTAGATTACGAAAACTGGCTGCCTGACATAGCTCAGGCAGCCAGCAATCTTCCTCTCCTCTCGCCTAACGCTTACTTGCTCTGAGTATCTCCCAGGGTCTGCGCGGCGATGTCGATATCTGCCTCTGTCGTCGCGGCCTTCAGGTTCTCTGCGCGGATTTGTTCCAGAAGCTCCTTGCGGTGAACTGGTATGGAACGGGGGGCCTCGATGCCGAGACGGACCTGGTCGCCTCGAACCTCGATTATGAGGATCTCGACGTTATCGTTGACTACGATCGATTGACCGACTTTCCTTGCCAGAACTAGCATTTTGAGTGCATCCTTTCACTCATCATTTTGAAGCAACTTTATGCGGCGATTTTCTGATCGGCGCACGTTGTGATGAGCGAGTGTTGCGTGGAATAACGCTCATCTTGTAAGACGACTTGTGCGGCCAACTGTTCCGCGAAATTGACGATTATTGGTGCAGCCAGGTTCGCGGATACGTGTTTTCCCTGGTTCGCAATCGTCAGGATTACGAACACCGAGGCATCCTCGGAGTCAGCGGTCAAGTGCAGTTTCTCGGCGTCGCTGTCACTGATCTCGACTTCGTAGTCAGTGAAGTAGAGCACAGGATCTACCACGACGAACGCGACTGCGGGTTCCTCAACCGACTGAAACCACTTGAAGTTGCTGCCGGTCCGATGCTGAAGAAAGAAGAACCGGGTACAGTTCTCGAAACCAAGCATTCCGCCTGGCATCGTTATCAGCGCGCTTTCGTCAATCTCGAGTACTCCAAACCGGGTGGTTTCCACCTTCATCGTTCTAGCCCCTTCGCAGGAAACGTGCTTACTCAGCCTTCTGACGAGTCTATTATCGGAATCTTTGCGAAAGATACTTAGCTAAAGATTGATGATGTTCCGCACTTGCGTTCGGCCCTCGGGTGCATCCCAAAGTAATGGTAGAGCGATTTTTTGGGTGAGCAGGCATGATTTCGGGTGGCCGATGTCGAATTCCTTATTAGCGAATGCTGATGAGGTGAACGATGTCCAAGAAGCCCGAG
>JBPOHN010000034.1:0-94035 GCA_052035525.1 Armatimonadota bacterium | reverse complement strand
AGAGCGCTGCTTCTCGAAAGCAAAACTAACGCAGTCCTGGCCACATACTGCACGGAGGATACGTATGAGATCGTTTCTGCTGTTAGTGGCCATGATTGCTATGAATGGTCAAATCTGCCACGCTGCGACAGTCACCGTCGACCCTAACGTCGGCCAGCAGTCTGAGCCCGCAGAGGTTGCTGCCCCCGACAGCCGCCTCGCCCAGAAGGTCACCTACGAAGCCTGGCACACTCCCCTCAAGACGATCCTTGCCGATATCTCGGAATCGACCGGCGTCACTCTGAACTGCGGCTTCAGCGGGCAGGACTGGCAGGTGCGCGACCGCAAGATGAACGTCTGCGTGAAGGACGTTACCCTCGCCCAACTTATGAACTCCATCTCTCGGGTCATGATGTTCAAGTGGTCGTGCAGCGATGACACGAAGCCGAGCTACCGGCTCGTTGCCGACAGGAGACTGCTCTCGAAACTGCAGGCTGAGGCACGGAAGCGGGAGCGGGAGCTTCACGCGGAGGAGGTCAGACGAAGAGCCTCGCTAGTTGAGGGACTTGCCAAAGTCGCGAACACCTCGGGCGCAGACCTCGAGCTGCTCAAGAAGGAGAATCCTTACCTCGGCTTGTGCGCGACAACGGGCTTCGCCAAGATGCTGACAGCGATGTTCTCGGAACAGCCGAAGCTGCGCGAGATGTTCGTCAATGCCGAGCGCATGACCGTCATCCCCTCAACCCAGTTTTCGGAAGAGACGCAAAAACTCTGCGTGGATGTGATGCGCTACGGCCAAGAGCACTTCGCGGACAGCGAGGCCCTACCGGAAAACCCCGAGGAAAGGCTCGCCAAGAACCGCATTCACTTCGAGATCATACCGAAGCCCTACGAGTGGGCCACCCGAAGACGGCTGATCTACTTCGGTTGGATAAACGCGGCCCTGTCCGAAGGGATCACACCTGCGATCCGTACCGTGGGACACCTGAAGTATCCGGAAGCCGAGTCCAGCAAGTCCTCCAGCGCAAACCGACTTTCCGTCGCAAATCAGCCTTTGGAGTCGCAGACAGACTGGCACAGGTTCAGGATGGACGAGAACAAGGGGATGCGTGAGGATGAGAAATTTGTAGAGTGGTATCTCATGTACGATCCTATCCTGGAGCATCCGGAAGAGCCTGACCTTAACAAGACTGTAGACGTGGTAATGACTCCGGAAGCTCAGAAAGAGATACTGGAAACTGCCAAAGCTGGCTACGGCCGGTCCTACGGGCGGCTGCTCTATCAGGCGGAACTGGAGGCCATCGCAAATGCCGCGGAAATGAGCATCGTATCCGACAGCTACTCCGTGCTGCTGGGGAACGGCCCTGAACTCGGCAAGAACAAGCTAAAGACGATACTTGAGCGATTCACGGACGTCTACAGGTGCAACTGGGAGAAGCACGGCTCGATTGTCGAGGTCCGCCGCAGGGATTGGTTCAGAAGACGCTCCTGCCAGTTGCCCGACGAATGGGTGAAGGCCTGGCGTGAGCAGGTCGAGAAGAACGGCTGCTTTGATCTGGATACCTGCATCCGCATATCAGCCCTGCCGGACGACCAGATGGAGGAGAACATTAGGGTCGATCCTCTCCTCGATGAGGCCATCGGCATCTCTTGGGAGGTCGATTTCCACAAGATATTCTGCCGGTTCTATGTGCAGCTCACTCCCAACCAGCGCGCCCAGGTCTTCAGCGAGGATGGCTTCGAGCTGCGCGAGCTGACCCCAGACCAACTGCCCGCCTACCGCGAGATGTTCGTGGGTGGCTGGCATCCTATGTGGGGCCAGGAAGCGCTGGGTGATCCGGTTGGCACTCAGGCGACGATGTCAGTCACTTCCAGAATCGCCGTAGAGAACGGAGTTCAGTGCTACGATTTCCATGTTGGCGGCACGGGCGAGGACGACAAGGAACTCTACCACGGGTGGTCAATCCCGCTCCGCAAAGTCGTCCGCCCGCAGGACGCGGAGAAGCCGAAGTAACGGAAGTCCGCCGGGTGCACGAAAGCGTCGTCACCGGCAACATCACTGAGATAAGCTGCCCCCGTCATTTCGAGCGCAGGCGAGGAATCCGCTTCTTGCGGAGCTAGTAGAGGATGGGTGGCGATCCGGAGATCGCCACCCATCAGAGACTCTTCCTCGAACTCGAGACGACGGCTAGTCCGTCGCCTTCTCGATCCCCACCGTGTACTCCACCGGGTCGTCCTCGTTCAAGACACGGAAGTATACGATAGTTGGCTTCGTGAGGATCAGGCGCTTCTCGGTGCGCGCCTCCAGTCCGATCTCGTTCATGTTGAGCTTCCAGTAATCGCCCTTGAGCCCGTAGGGGTTCCATCGCTCCAGTTCGCCGATCAGGTTGCTGTTCGTGGCGCCGTCCTGCCTCTTGAAGTATAGCGACACGTCATATTTCCCCGCGGGCAGCTTTGTCGAGTGAATGGCATACTCGTTGTCATTGAGTTTCCCGCCCTTGCCTTCGGTGGTGCCGATGCCCAGCGGCTGAATCTGACCCTTGTAGAACGCGAACGGCAGCGTCCTAAGTCTGGCGGAGGGCAGTATCGTCATCCAGACATCGACCGGGTCATCCTGGTTTGAGCACCGGAGACGGGCCGTGAACGGCTTCGACACGTCGAACTTCTTGCCCACGCGCGCCGCCGGCTGGACTTCGTTTATGTGCAGCAGGGAGCTGTTGACCATAGACCCGTTGCTCTTCAGCAACTGCACCTTACCTCTCATATTCCAGGTCTTGCCATCCAACCGGGCGATGTCGTAGATGATGAAATATGTCCCCTTGTTGAGCTGGACGGCGAAGTCCTTCTGCTCGCCCTTATCGAGCGTGAAGTGCGTCGTAGCGTCGACCGCGATCTTAGTGGCGGGCCTCATTCCCTGCGCATTGGCGCAGGCCGCAGCTAGCATCAACACGCATATAAGTAGTGCAACCTTCCTCATAGTGCTCTCTCCCTTCAAGCCTGTTTGCATTCTAGTTCGACTTTATCAGCCGAATCTCATCCACAGAAATCTCCACCCCTGCCAAATTCACCGGATCGAGCCGCAGTCTATCCGTCAGCCCTTTCCAGTTCGGGTTGGACTTCAGATCGAGCTCGTAGTCGCGCCATTTGCCATCCAGTTGAACTTTGAAGCTGACGCTGCGCTCCTCGCCCACTCCGTGTTCGGTTGTTGACCAGAAGAACTGACCTGTGGCTTCCGTGGCTGTGGGCGCGCTCGCGATCATACGGATGCGGGCTTTAGCATACTTGCTGCAGTCGAGATAAGTGACGGGGCTGGTCATAGAGGGGTCCTGAGTTGTCGTGGTGCCGACCGCCGCACCCCAGTCGATATGCACGTCGCTCATGTTGCGCGTTGTCCAGCCGCCGATATCCGAATCGAACCGCCAGGTGTCGATTGAAGGCAGGGTCACATCATGCTGAGCTCGTTTCAGCGTCTCGCGGGATCCTGAATCAAGTTCAGGATGACGCGTGGTGGTTGCGCAGAACACCTTCCGCACCGCATCCAGATAAGCAAAGCCGCGCTCTACGCTGGGCTCCAGCACAGATCCCTCGCCCCACTCGTTCCACGCCTCGATCAGCACCACCCTGTCCTTGCTGACGTAGTCGCGCGACTTCCTGAGCGACTCCTCGAACAGCTCGGGCGTGCTGCCGGTGATGATCACATCCTCGTGCTTCGTCCAGGGCCGCCGGTCCCAGCCCGGCATCACCGTCGGCCATGCGTCGCCACCTGTGATCTCGCTCCACTGCTTCCAGAGCTTCTCGCCCTCGTCGATCAGATGCCGGTAGCTGAACTCGGCGTGCTTACCCGGCCCGGTCAGCCCCGTCCCGGCATAGGGATAATTGTAGCGGCAGAACGCCTTGACGCCGATCTGCCTGCACGCGTCAACCTCATTTGTCGCCATTGCGTCCGTGCAGAACGCCAGATACAGCCCGGGCAGCCCGGCGTCCTTCGCCTTTTGCTCGAACTTCGCGAACGCCTGCTTGGCGGCATCGAGCCCCAGGTTCCGTATGAACGCGTGCCCGACCAGGAATATCACAACAGGCTTGCCGTCGATCTTCAGATAACTCGGGTGCGTGAGGTACTTGCCGATCACCAGGTCGCCGAACTTATCGAGCTGCTCGGTGGTCATAGTCTTCTCGTCGGCGTGGTTGCACCAGTTCAGGCAGAATTTGAAGTCTTTGATGTGCTTCGCCTTCAGAAACCCATCATCCAGCGCGGTTTCATACATCTGGCTGCCGTTCGCGGTGTAGTAGTCGAACGCGAAGAAGGATACCCCGTGCTCCAGCGCCCACTTGATGTGCCAATCCGCCGCCTCAGGGTCACCCTCGCGGTAGTAGCCCAGCAGCGGATGTTCCACATCCTTGTTCGCCTTGATGCAATACCACTTCTCCGCCTTACTCCAGCCAGGGAAGTAGTACGCGCCGACGAGCATGTCCGCCTTGGCAGGCTTGGGGGCTGGTACAGCCGCTATTGCAGTAGAACCAGCGACTAACAACACCAGCAGAATGAGGCACTTCTCGGTCATCTTGCACCCTTTTTCACAGCGCAGACTACTCCATCCCTTGCCGGCACCGTCACCTGGTGCTCTTCGCCATGGAACGAGAACCGCACCTTGCGCTCCACGTCGCTCATATTAGCCAGAGCGACGCCGATGCTGCTGTCCTCGGCCTCCCACGCGCTTGCGATCACTGACGGGGCAGTGAGCTTGTACTCTCCACCGAACGGGGCGGCGGTCTTGATCTTGATCTCAGGATTATCTCCCGTCACATCAGCCAACCCCAGGAACCGGCCCTCGACGAGGAACCTGCGCGCGTGACTGTGGCACTTGGCCAGATTACGGACGAATTCCGCTTCTTTCGCGCATTCCGGCTTCATCAACTGCTCCGCGAGCACCCATCCGATCTGCGCGCCGTAAATGAACTCCTGCGCCATCTTCGCACGGAACGGCATGCCGTCTTTGAAGTCTTCGGGGATGATGTACTGGAACCCGAACGTGATCGTCCGGCCCGAATACACCGCCGGGAACAGCGGGATCACCTTTCGCTCCGTCGAGCACGGCGTGTTCACGAGCAGCAGAGCATCGAACTGGTCGATGAAGCACTCGATGTTCTCCTCGGTCGTGATCATCCTGTCCTTCGGCAGCTTCGCGCGAACCTTGTCGAGCAGCTTCCGGTAGCCGTCCACCCAGAAGTGCCCGCCGCCGAGGGGATGCCCGTGCGACTTATCATAGCACCGATACGCCCACGCGCAGCCGATCTGGTCGATATACACGGAATCCACGCCGCACTCATGCGTCAGTCTATCCACCAACCCCGTCACCTTGTCCTGCCACGCGGTAGTATACGGGCACATGGAATTGAGAGGCACCTTCGAGCCATAGACCTCCGTGTAGGGCTCCCCCTTCTCGTTCCGGGCGGCAGACTTGCTGAGCCCTTCCTCATTCCAGCCCTTCGAGTTTGGGTCTACGATCCGCCCGTTGATATAAGGCATCACGTGGAAGCCCTGGGACTGCAAATCCTTCACGCCCTCCGCAAAGCCGGGCCGGGTCGGGAAGTAGTCGGGGTAGAGCGTATCGTAGGGGATTTCGTGCCACTTATACCAGTGCAGCGAGGTGTTGATGTCCTTGAAGTAGTCCCTCGCCTTCTTGCACACATCCGAGATGTTCTCGTAGCCGAACTCGACCCGCAGCCACAGGTCGTTGTCCTTCAGCCACTGTGGAATAGGCCGCTTCGATACAGGCCCTGCCTTGCTCCACGGAGCAGTCAGCGCCCACTCTCGATACACCTGCGCCGCCTCGTAGTAACCGCCGTCCACGACGCCAATCACGGCCTCATACGGTAGCTCATAGGTCTCGCCGCTCTTCTCAAGCAGCCCAGGCCAGTTCGCGCACCTATACGTCAGCCCGTTCTCGTTGGCATGAGCCGAATATACCTTGTGGTTCGCCTGCGTATCATGCGTCCCGACATACAGCGCCTTGCCCGTGCCGTAGAACGAGAGGAACTGCATCGCCGCGATCATAGAGGGATACGTCGCTTCATAGCTCATCCCCGGCTTCACCTCGTACTCCAGCCCGTAACCGAACGGCACTGCCATCTTCGTGGCCGCTTTATCGGAGACGTCGGGGATGATGGGGAAATCGACGCGATTCACCTTCCAGCCGGGAGGCGCTTTCGCCGTCAGCCGCCAGTCGGACAAGGGTTTGCCCTCGCGCGCCTCGATCTCGATCGCAACCTTGCGGTCTTGGGTATCGATGCGCACTTCCCACGCGAACTGCAGCCCCTTCTTCGATTGCGTGACTCCGATCAGACGGGCCTCTTCGCTGCTGATCTCCTGCGTCTTCCCGTCCGGGCCGACCCAGGCGATCTTCCACAGCACTTTGCTCGGCCTGGCGATCCAATTCACCCCGTTCGTCCCAGTGATCTGCGTGAGCGAAAGGTCTCCGTCCGTCGTGTCGAACCCTATGGTCAGGCCGTCGCCATTGAT
Source organism: Armatimonadota bacterium (assembly GCA_052035525.1). GTDB lineage: Bacteria > Armatimonadota > UBA5829 > UBA5829 > UBA5829 > DTKD01. The sequence goes on along the minus strand of JBPOHN010000034.1, from coordinate 87,536 downwards.
GGTATAGATCCCTGCTGGCCCCGCCTCAGCGGAAACCGCGAGCAGCATAGTGGATAGAAGCACAAGCAGCAAAAGCGTCATCATTGGCCTCCGAAGAGCAGTTGAGCGCATGATAGCACAGCACGCAGGGGAAATGAACAGGCGGTTGAGGTTGCAGGGCGAAGCATTTGCCTGCGGAACCTTCAACGCTGAGGGATCTCCCTGCAAATGCTTCGCTCCTACGAAGACTCCAGGAACTCCTTCAGCGCGAGCGCCCCGTTATGCTCCTCATCCTTCGCCGCGTATACGAACGTAATCGTCTCCCGCGCGGCCTTCTCCCTCAGCTCCTGAACCGGCGCCGTATTCCTCGCAAGTTCCGACCAATAGCGCTTCTTGAACTCGTCCCAGCGTGCCGGATCGTGTCCGAACCACTGCCTGAGCTCCGGGCTCGGAGCAACATCCTTAAGCCACTCGTCTATGCGCGCTTCTTGCTTCGATATCCCCCTCGGCCACGGCCGCTCGACCAGGATCCGCCTGCCGTCGTCCTCACCGGGCTCCTCGTAGACCCGCTTCAGCTTGATCATGTGCCGCACTCCGTACAACAGTAAGCCGCCAACGATCCGCTGACGGCTCGGATTCCCTTTACGTTGTTACCCAGGTGTCAGATCAACCCCGCATTGCTCCCAGTTCCGCGATGACCGCATCCGCTACCTGGCTTGTGCCTACCGCAGTCGGATCGTTGCGGTCCGGCTTCATATCGTAGGTGACGCTCTTGCCTTCAGCCACGACCTTCGCAACCGCCCTCTCCAACCGGTCTGCCGCATCGGTCTCACCGATGTGCCGCAGCATGAGCATCCCCGAGAGGATCATGGCGATCGGGTTGACCTTGTTCTGGCCGGTGTACTTTGGCGCGCTGCCGTGAGTGGGCTCAAAGAGAGCAGCCTCGTCGCCGATATTCGCCCCCGGGGCGACGCCCAGTCCACCAACCAACCCTGCGCAGAGGTCGGAGAGAATATCGCCATACAGGTTCGGCATCACGATCACGTCATAGAGCTCCGGCTTCTGCACGAGCTGCATGCACATATTGTCCACCAAGCGCTCCTGATACACGATCCCCGCGCCTCTGCCGGCCTCCGATTTCAGCGTCTCGTCGCCCTTCTCAGGCTCCAGGTCGCTCCACTCGAACTTCGCGCCGTAGGCCTTGGCGACTTCGCGAGCGACATGGTAGAACAGGCCGTCGGTATACTTCATGATGTTGGCCTTGCACACGGCGGTCACACTCTTACGGCCGTTGGCGATGGCGTAGTCGAATGCGAGCTTGACTATGCGGCGGGTTCCAGTCACCGAGATCGGCTTGATGGAGATCGCTGAGTCCGGTCTGATTCGCCCGCCGCTCATTTCGATGATGGACTTGGCCTCTTCGCTCCCGAGGTCGAACTCGACACCGGCGTAGAGGTCCTCGGTATTCTCTCGCACAACGACAAGATCGACGTCCTGATACTTCGACCTGATGCCCGGATAGAACTTGCACGGCCTGACGCAGGCGTAGAGATCGAGCTCCTTGCGCATAGCCACATTCACGCTGCGGAATCCCTTGCCAATGGGAGTTGTGATCGGGCCCTTCAGTGCGACTTTGTTTCGACGGATGCTCTCCAGCACTTCGTCCGGCAGCGGCGTGCCGTATTTCTCCATCACGTCAACGCCGGCTTCTTTGACTTCCCAGTCTATAGCAACCCCGGTAGCATCGATGACCCGTCGGGTAGCCTCGGAAATCTCGGGTCCAGTTCCGTCTCCAGGGATGAGTGTGATCTTGTGCGCCAATATCCTGTCCTCCGAGCTTGAGTATGCAGGCTCTACTGTACCACGCGTTCCGAGAGAGTGTCAAACAAGTGGCAGGCCCATCATTTCCAGTCCCAAGGAGAGAGGGCAATGTTTGGCGGCGGAGGGTGAGAGGTATCGCGTATACCGGTGGCTAAATACCCATCAGGCAAGCTAGCACATAGAAGTCGCGTCTGCAGAGGTCCGGAATGAGCAAGGCGAGACAGGCACCTTCCTACGTTGTTGGAATCGGCGGTTCCGCTGGCGGTCTGGAGGCATTCGAGCCATTCGTGGAGGCTGTGCCGGCCGACACGGGGATGGCGTTTGTGGTCATCCAGCACTTGAAGTAGTCAGCAGGGAGGCGCTGGCGCCCAGGAGGAGCATCAGACCGTCAACGAGGCGCTTCAGTCCGCAAACGAGGAACTGCAGAGCGCTAACGAAGGGTTGGTGACCTCCAAAGAAGAGATGCAATCCCTGAACGAGGAGTTGATCACAGTCCATGCGGAGTTGCAGACAAAGGTGGATGGACTATCGCGTACGACCAGTGACCTGAGCACCCTGCTCAACTCCACCGATGTCGCCACGATATTCCTGGACACCGATCTGCGGATCAGGCGTTTTACGCCCCGTGTAGCGGACATATTCAATATGCTGGAATCGGACATCGGGCGGCCGATTACCGATCTTGCAAGCAGCATGCGATATGTTGACCTTGCCGCCGATGCCTCAAGAGTGCTCGATACCCTGGCGACGAGGGAGGTGCGGATCAGTTGTCAGGATGGCCGGCGCCTGGTTCTTCGCATATTGCCTTACGTAACGATCGATAAGGTGGTCGATGGGGTGGTGATCACGGTTAATGATATTACCGCACCGCTGGAGGCTGAGCGAAGCCTCGCGTGGAGCGTAATCGACACCGTGCGCGAGTCCCTGCTGGTGCTGGATGCCAACCTTACGGTGGTGGCGGCCAACAGGTCGTTCTACAGGACGTTCCAGACGGAGCCCGCGGCGACGGAAGGCACCCGGATTTACGACCTTGGTGCAGGGCAGTGGAATATCCCAGCGCTTAGGGATCTACTCGAGCGCGTCCTGCCGACCAGAACGGAGTTCAGCGACTTCCTTGTGGAGGCGGATTTTCCGGGTATCGGCAGGAAGTCGATGCTGCTCAATGCCCGCAGGGTCACGCGGGAGAGCGAAACCGACCTGATCTTGCTGGCGATTGAAGACGTTAGCGGTCAGGAGGGAGGAGAGCCAACACAGCAGCCGGAGTGACGTTGGCCCAACCTCTCTGATACTCGTCATGCTGAACTAGGTTCGGCATCCAGACGGCGGCAAACGAACAGGGCAACAGCGCAGTCCCCGTGGGAACTGGCGCGTTCGAGGAGACAGTGGATAACAAAGAGGCAAAACAAGATCGACCCGATGATCTTCGCAGGCAGGCGGAGGCCCGGCTGGCGGAATTGGAGGAGGATATGGAACAGGATCTCTCCGCGACCGACGCCAGGGCCCTCCTTCACGAGCTGCAGGTTCATCAGATCGAACTCGAGATGCAAAATGACGAGTTGGTCCGGTCACGGGCGCAGGTCGAGGACGCGCTGCAGACATACATGGACCTGTATGACTTCGCCCCGATAGCCTATATGACGCTGGATCACAGGGGCATCGTCACTGACTGCAACCTGGCCGCGGCCGAGCTGCTGGGATCCACTCGCAGCGAGGTGATTGCCTCCGACTTCCGCCACTACCTGACTCCACACTCTCGTCAGGCCTTCGTGGATTGCCTGCAGCGGGCGCTTGAGTCCGGGCAGAAGCATAGCTGTGAACTGCGGCTGCAGCGCGGCGCCAATCCCGCCGGATACATCAGGTTGATAACATTGGTCACTCCGGGGACCGCGGATAGGCCCCGGCAGTGCAGGGTCGCACTTGTTGACCTGACCGACCTGATGGCAGTGGAAGATAAGCTCCGCGCATCTTACGATGAACTGGAGAGCCGAGTCGCCGCACGCACCGCGGAACTCGCCGCTGCCCGGGAGGAGTCGGAGCGGCGAGCCGCTGAGCTGCAGGCCGTGTTGGCTAGCATAGTGGACGGCGTTATGCTTTTTGATGCCGCGGGCAACGTCACCTACGTCAATGACGGGTGCATGCGGATTTTCGAGGTCCCTGCCGATGAATCATTCGAGAACTGGCAGGCCCGGATAACGCGCTATACCCTTGACGGCACTCCACTGCCCTACGAGGAGACGGCTACGTATAGAGCGCTGCACGGGGAGACTGTTGTCGGGTTTAGGGCCAAGACCATCACGCCTTGGGGCAAGGAAGCTATCATCGAACTCACTGCCTCTCCGATCCGCGATCCTGCAGGCAACAGGCTGGGCGCTGCGCTGGTGTTCCGCGACATCGCGGGACAAGTCAGCTACGAAAGGCGGCGGGAAGAACTCCTGCAGCGTGAGCAAGAGGTTTCGCAGGTTCTGCGGCAGGCGCTGATTCCCCCTCAGAGGGACCACGCACTCGGCCGCTGCCGGATAGCGGTCAACTACAAGCCCGCCTCCGAGGAACCGTCCATCGGCGGGGATTTCTACGATGTGTTCGAGCTGGTAGACAACATGATCGCCATCGTCGTCGGCGATATCACCGGCAAAGGCCTGCAGGCCGCATTTCGTGTCGGCGCTATTCGTCACTCCATACGGAGCTACGCATATCTTGACTCCAGCCCCGGGAAGGTGATGACTCTTGTGAACGAGGCCATGTGTCGAGGTCAGGAAGACCCAGGGGAGATGCTCACGGCTTTCTACGGAGTGATCGACACTGCCACCGGCGAGATAACATATACATGCGCTGGCCACGAGCCGCCTTTCCTGCTGCACACCGGCGGAGCCGTGACCGAGCCGACGCATACTGAACGCGCGCTGGGCATTCTGGGCGGCTACACGTTTTCCGAAGCTGTCGAACAGCTTACAGATGGTGATACGCTCGTGGTGATCACCGATGGCATTACCGAGGCAATGGACGAGCGCCGGGAGTTCTTCGGCAGGACAGGCATCACCCGCTTCCTGAGGCAGGCTGACGGACAGAATCCGGCGGAACTAGCCTCCGGCCTGCTTGCCGCCGCCACAGCCCACGCGCGCAGCGAACTCCGCGACGATGCCGCGATTCTGGTACTGAAGTTCGGCGGATAACGTGGATCAGCCGGCGTGTTAGCGCCAATAAGTGGTGCCACAACGGAACCGGCGATATCTGCCCGCGGACTAGACGTCAACATTCCGGGGCTCAAAGGAAGATGAAGCTCAAGCGTACAAGCTGCGCATGTGAACGCACCAGGTGACAACCTTACGCCGCTGCTCAGGGCCTCGTTCGGGTTCGAGAGCTTTAGGCCCGGGCAGGCCGAGGCTATCGGCAGCCTTTTCGCACGCAAGCATACGCTGGTCGTAATGCCCACCGGCGCGGGGAAATCGCTGGTCTACCAGTTCTTCGCGGTCTCGCGCCCCGGCGTGACGCTTGTGATATCGCCGCTTATCTCGCTGATGCAGGACCAGGTGGAAGCGCTCGCGCGCAGACGAATCCCCGCGACATTCATAAACAGCTCGATTCCGTCTTACGAACAATCGGCGCGGCTGGAGTCGATGGCGGATGATCGTTACAGGCTGGTCTACGTCGCCCCGGAACGACTGCGCAGCACGGCGTTTCAGAACGCGCTGGCAAGGACCAGACTCGCGCTGTTGGCGGTGGATGAAGCGCATTGTGTATCGCAGTGGGGCCACGATTTCAGGCCGGACTACCTGCACATAGCAACCGCCCGGGCGCGCTGGGGCAGTCCGCTGACGGCCGCACTTACGGCGACCGCCACGCCGAGGGTGAGAGCGGATATTGTGGAATTGCTCAATCTCGATCAGGCCGAGCACCTCGTAACTGGCTTCAACCGGCCCAATTTGACGTTTGAGGTGAGTTACTGCAGAGATGCACAAGGGAAGCTTCGGGCGCTCCTGGAGCTGGTCAAGTCGGTAGATGAAGGCGCGGTGATAGTCTACGTCGGCACCAGGCGGGACACCGAGGAAGTGGCGGACTTCCTCTCTGAGACGTCGGGCAGCCGCGCGGAGTTCTACCACGGCGGAATGCCCGCGGAAGCAAGGGAGAAAACCCAGAGCCGCTTCATGCGAGGCGAGACCAGCGTGATTGTTGCCACCAACGCCTTTGGGATGGGAATCGACCGCGCGGACGTGCGGCTCGTGGCGCATTACTCGATCCCCGGATCGCTTGAGGCCTACTACCAGGAGGCGGGTCGTGCGGGCCGGGACGGGGCTCCTGCCCGGGCGGTCCTGCTCTACTGCCCTGATGACAAGTCTCTGCAGGAGTACTTCATCGACAACAGCGTGCTCAGCGTGGACGATCTGCGGCTGCTGCATTCGGCGCTGACGGAGGGCGCGTGGATGTCCGGTGATGACATCTCGCTCGCTACTGGCCTGCACGAGGTCGCCGTGCGGGTCGGGCTTTCGGTGCTGGAATCGACAGGCGCGGCGCGCATATCCGGAACAGAGGGTCCTCGCTCGCTGATTCACGCCGGGCCCTTGAATGAAGCTAACCTCCGCGGTGCTCTGACGCAGGCTGAAGCGCGCCTGGACCATCGGAGGGACCAACTCGCGCGGATGGTCAAGTATGCGGAGTCGAACCAGTGCCGGCGCAGAATGATCCTGCATCACTTCGGCGACCCAGGTGATGCCTCGGCGCCGCGATGCTGCGACAATTGCGCCGCTCCGAAGCCCGATTCGGTCCCGGTCGCAGCCGGCGAGCTTACTCCGGAGAACAAGACAGCACTGCTGATCCTTGATGCGGTGAACGACGTCAGGTATCCAGTCGGCCGGGGGAGGATCGCGAAGCTGCTGAAGGGTTCACGATCTAGGGACGTAGCAATGTTCGGCTACGACAGCAACCCGAGGCACGGCAAGCTAGCGGTGTTCTCGCAGCCGGAGATCGAGGGCTTGATTGACCAACTGATCGACATGGGACACCTGAAGGTGGTTGGAAGCGGCAGATATCCCGTGCTGCGGCTGACCAATCGAGGCGAATCGGCGCTGTCCGCCCGGGCTGCCATCCCGCTCAGATTTCCTCGGGAGGTTAGGCGATCGGCAAGTCCTGCTAGGTATCGCAAACCCGAGATGGGCGACACCGTCGAGGTTACCTGGGAGCTGTATCAACAAGGCATGACGCCCAGGAGGATAGCGGCCGAGCGTGTGCTGACGGAGCAGACGATCTTTAGACATATCGCTCAGTTGATAGCTCAAGGCAGGATTCCCTTATCTGAGTTTGTGCCGGACGAACGCGTAGCCCGTATCCGCACGGCGATCGCCGAAGTGGGAGACACGTCGCGTCTGGCGCCTATCAGGTGGCTGCTGCCGGAGGATTACGGCTACGACGAGATAGTGTGCGTGTTGGGCGCCGATGGTATTGAGAGGCAGCGCTCTTCTCAGCCGGATCATCGCACCATCCAGGCATCAGGCCAGCAGGACCGTGTCGCCGAGTATCTGGCGCGATCTCATCCCAGGCCGCTCGACGGGCCCTGGAAGTCGGGGTGGGCGCTTGGCTTCCATAGCTCGTTCGCCGGGTCGGACTGGAGCCGCAGCGGGATCGGTGAGCTGACCTATCGACTGAAGTATCACAGTGACGCATCGGCGCTGAAGCCGCTTGTTGACGAGGCGATGAAGCTGTGCGAGAAGCACCCGGAACTGCTCCAGGTTGATGCATTGGTGCCGGTCCCACCATCGTTAGCGCGTCCAGTGGACCCCGTAACCTTGTTCTGCGGATCGCTCGGAGCGGAGGCAGATCTTCCGGTGCTGCGGTGCGTAACCCGGACCCGGACGACAAAGCCGCAGAAGGATATGCGCACGCTCGCGCAGAAGCGCGCAAACGTGGCTAGGGTGTTCGCGGTGAATGCAAGCATCGCGCGAAAGCGGGTGCTGCTGGTGGATGACCTCTACGATTCGGGCGCCACTCTGGAAGAGGTGGCAAAGACGCTGATGCGGGGCGGCGCGCGCAATATGCGTGCTCACGCTCACCAGGACAATTCATTCAGATTCATAGGTAAAGCAATTGAGCAGACTTCATTATTTGGCGCTGAGCAGTATACCGGGTGTCGGCGGCGTGACCGCACGGAAGCTGTTGGACCAGTTCGGGTCCCTCGGCAACGCTTTTTCCGCCGATGAGGCCGATCTGCTTGCAATCTCTCGCGTGACGCCTGAGATCGTCGCGGCAATGAGAGCGGTCGATCTTGAGGGCCTGGAAGCCCAGATAGAGGCAATGGACGAGCAGGGCGTTCACATTGTGACGTGGGAGGACGAAGACTACCCCGCGACCCTACTGGAAGCACACGATTCCCCATACCTGCTCTACGTGGCGGGCGACCTGCGTCCCGAAGACGAGCGCGCGGTTGCCGTGGTCGGCTCCCGCGACTGCTCCGAGCACTGCCTCAGTATCGCCGAGTCGCTGTCGCGGCAGCTTGCTGAGCAGGGCGCGGCGGTCGTGAGCGGATTGGCGCAGGGGATCGACACCGCGGCACATAAGGGCGCGCTAGCAGCCGAAGGCCGCACGCTTGCGGTCTTGGGATGCGGCCTCAACGCGATCCACCCGCGGGAAAACGTGCAGTTGGCGGAGAGGATAAGCCGGCATGGCGCGGTAATGACCGAATACGCGCCGAATGTGGCGGTAAGAGGGCCGCAGTTGATGGCGAGAGACCGAATCGTGAGCGGCCTCAGCCGCGCGATAGTGGTGGTCGAGGCGCAATTGAAGAGCGGCAGCCTCGATACCGCCGAACGTGCCCGCAAGCAGGGCCGGGTTGTCTTCGCCGTTCCCGGAAGCCCAGGAACGGATGCCTTGATCAGGTCCGGTGCCGCCGTGGTTGATCCCGGCTCAGGCGTGGGAGATATTATCAAATCATTGGACACAAAACCGCAGACGCCCAAGCCGGGTTCGGAGCAGCCGAGTCTGTGGGACTGAACCACGGGCATGCGCGAGGCACGCGGTTCAGTCCCAGTAAGTATCGGTTGGCCGGCCGCTGATTAGTTGAGTGTGCTTAGGTCATAGACGAACTCGCGTCCCTTGCTCTCCGAGATAGAAAGCTTTGACAGCCCCAGTCCCTCGGGGACCTCAAAATACCACCTGAAGCGCATCTCCTGCCCGGGCTCCAGTTCCGCGTTGATGTTGTCATCTCTGCTTGCATACAGGAGCGACTGGTTCCACGATATCTTGCCGCCGTCCGCATCTGTAAGCTTGGGCTGAACTGTGGCCCACGAAAGGCGCACAGGGATTGTCAGAGTGTTCTTCAGTGTCCCGTTGATCACCAGATAGCGCTTGCCCTTGCGCGGATCACTGTCCCTGATCTTGCCGCTGAAGAACTCCGCCTTCTCGATTTTGGTGCTCAGAACCTTCGTGTTGTAGAACGTTCCCATCTCAGCAGGCACCTTGTCAAGGGCGGTTGCTCCGGATGGGTCAGAAGGGTCGGCGATGGGCGCGGGCAAGGGCTTGACTTTGCCGGCCACCTGGTAGCGCAACACGAGCTTGTCGCCGCTCTCGAAGACGATCTTCGGAATCTCGCCCTTGGCAGGAACCAGTATGGCTGTGTAGACCTCCGTCTTCTGGCCGGGCTTCAGGGCCATGTAGCAGGTCTTGCCGGAGTCCTTCATGCCCACGCTCTGCACGTACTTCCAGTTAGTGTCTTCCTGGTCAACCGCGAATATGTGTATGGTGGACCAGGCAAGCTGGCGATTGCGAGGATTCGGGTTGTGCAGGGTGTAGTTCAGGACCATAAGCTTCTGATCGGCATTGGGCACGATCATGTTGGTCCCGAACAGGATCGGTTCCACGGAGTATCGGACACTGTCTAGTCGAACGTTGATGGGGTCCTTCTTGCCAAGGGTGTACGTTGTGCCAATTTTGGCATTGTTTTCCCCGCCTAGCTGCTTGGTTCCAAGGACAACCGGCTTCGGCGCGGGCTTCGGTTTGGCTGACATGGCTGCAGCCGTGGTCAGGACGAACAGGGCCAGTACGAATAGCGCTGTACTTCGGATAGCTTTGCTCATCTGTATACCTCCATTAGGCAAGCTCGGCTGTATTATACATTCACAGGCGGCCTGTTGGGAAGCACGAGTAGATTGTGAACACAAGGCCACTCTGGTACCATGCGTTGGTCGCAAACTCCCAACGTTGTATTTTAATTGTGCGGGGTATGATTTATTCAGCAGGTGACTGCTCATAACCTGGTATCAGAGGCAAGGGGGTAATATGATGCGCAGATTATGGATCGTTCTTGCCGCCGCGTTCGCGCTGACGACGCTTGTGGCGGTTGGAGGTCAGGCAGCTACCGGAACCAAATCCAAGTCCGGAAAAATGACTTCGAAGCAGAAAGCAACGGCGAAGGTTTGGGCCACATCCAAGAGCTCGGCGGCACGCACCGCGCGAGGACCCGCGGTCAAGAAGAACCGAAAACCTTCGAGTTACACTCGCTACTCCAACGGGACGAAGTATCGCTGCTACCGGGTAAAGCCCGTACGTCGGGTTGCGCGCCGCGTCTCCAAGCCGGCGACCGTTGCCCGCGGGCCGGCGGCTCCGGTGATCAACGTACCGCAGCAGCCCGCTCCTGTGGTGAACATCCCGCAGCAGCCGGCTCCGGTCGTGAACGTCCCGCCGTGCCCGATGACAGCCGGAGTCACGGTTGACGAGTGCTACATCTACATTGTGCAGAATAACCAGTTGATGGTGATCGACAAGAAGAGCTACTGCCTGAAGACGACGGTGCCTCTGCACGGGGCTGAGACAACGGACACGACCGGCGCTATGACAGGCGCAGGCCCCATGCTCGCTCCCACTGAGCCGACGCCCATTCCGAACGGCGCGCTTGCCGAACCGACTGAGCCGATTACCATGCCGAGTGGCGTAGAAGCGCAACCGAGCGTTACCACGCCGGATGTGACCACGCCAGCCTATTAGCTGGTTCGAGGTATGGGTGGTCGAGGCAACAGCGGCCCCGCTAGGTGCGGGGCCGCTTTGCGTGCCTGCAGCGCCAGATTGAGGGCCGGCTCAAACGTCCTACCGGACGCAATCACTGGCGGCGCGATGCCCACGCGGTGATTCTGTCCCGGAAGTGCCTCATCACCGGTACAAGCTCTTGCGGGCATGAGCCAACTGCCCTACAATGTCTAATGGCTGTGCGTACAGCCATATCCACGAACATACCGAGGTATACTCATGGGCAAATCGTCTGAGCTGCGGGTGGGCATAATCGGCTGTGGCGGAATTGCTGGCGGAAAGCACCTGCCGGCCCTGTCCAAGCTGAGCCCCGTTAAGCTAGTCGCGTTCTGCGACATAGTGCCGGACCGTGCGTCGGCGCATGCGGAGAAGTTTGGTGTCAGTGGCGCCAATGTCTACACAGGCTATCAGAAGCTACTGGAAAAGGAAAAGTTGGATGTGGTGCATATCCTGACACCCAACAACAGCCATTCCGAGATTACCTGCGCCGCGCTGGAGGCCGGCTGCCATGTCATGTGCGAGAAGCCTATGGCGAAAACGGCCGATGGCGCGCGGAAAATGGTTGCGGCAGCGAAGAAGACAGGCAAGAAGCTGACGATAGGATATCAGAACCGCTATCGCACTGACTCCCTGTATCTGAAGTCGTACTGCGATGCAGGCGGGTTGGGCGAGATCTACTTCGCGAAGGCTCACGCTCTTCGTAGGCGCGCCGTGCCGACCTGGGGCGTGTTCCTGGACGCGGAAGCGCAGGGAGGCGGTCCGCTTATCGACATAGGCACACATGCGCTGGACCTGACGCTGTGGCTGATGAACAACTACGAGCCCGAGATGGCGGTGGGCACAACATATCGGAAACTCGGCGACCGCGAAGGGTGTGCCAACCCGTGGGGCCCTTGGGACCCGAAGAAGTTTACAGTCGAGGATTCGGCTTTCGGGTTCATCAAGTTCCGCAACGGCGCGACCGTGTTCCTGGAGTCAAGCTGGGCAATCAACATTCGCGTGACCAATGAGGCCATCTGCACCCTCTGCGGCACTGAGGCAGGAGCCGACATGTGGGACGGGCTGCACATCAACGGCGAGCGATTCGGCAGGATGTATGTCGAGAAGGCGCAGCTCGAGCCCGGCAGCGTGCCGTTCTACAGCGGCAAAGGCGAGGCCCCACAGGACTTGGAAGCGAAGATGTGGATCGACGCGGTGATCGAGGATAAGACCCCGCTCGTGCTGCCCGAGCAGGCGTTGGTGGTCACGGAGATCCTCGAGGCCATCTACGAATCCCACAAGACCGGCAAGCCGGTGTACTTCGATAAGGCCAAGAAGTAGGGCCAGATCGCAAGGCTTGGAAGTTGCAGGGGACGGGTGCAATTTGCCCGTCCCTTTCTTATGTGAGGCGGAGCATCCTGCTTGTTACTTCTTGCAGAACTCTGTAGGGGCGCAGGAGCACGAGGCCCAATGCTCCCTGAAGGCCGAATTCATCTATCTCCCGCAGGGCCCTGATCTCCACGCCCTGGTAGGAGCGATTGATGTTTCTCATGGCTTCGCGGCGTATCGTGTCCATCATCACCTCGGGAGCGTAGTCGATCACCACTCCGCCGACGTAGACTACCTGGGGATCGAACAGGTTGATCGTGTTGGCGATGCCGAGGCACATGTAGTTTACTGTTGTTTCCTGCGCGCGTATTGCCGTCATATCGCCCTGTGCCGCCATGTCCATCCCTTTGCGGACGAGTTCGCGGCGTTCCGGTGGTGTTAGGCTGTCTGCATCCAGTTTCGGCCAGATGCTGTGTATGAAGGCATAGGTGGTGGTGTAGGTCTCCAGGCATCCACGTCTGCCGCAGTAGCACAGAGGCCCATCGGGGCACATTATCATGTGGCCGACCGAGGGGGCCATATTATGCGCGGTGCCGAAAAGTTGGCCTTCCGTGATGTAAGCCGCGCCTATTCCGTCCAGGAACCAGATGTAGAGCGCCCTCTCCTCGGTTTCCCGATACCAATTGTGGGCAAGAGCGCCCGCTCTGATGTCGGAGTTGATGTAGACCGGGATGCCCAGGAGGTCGTTAATCATGCGTGCGATCGGGATATCCAGGAAGCACGGATGGAGTCGTGTGCGCCTGATAACGTTCAGGACGGGCTCCACCCATCCGGAAACCGCGATTCCAACACCCTGAAGCCTCTCGAGACGCCTGCCGGCCTTGTCGGCGCACTTCCTGACGCCATCCGCTATGGCGGCAACAGCCGCCTCGGAACTGCTGGTGCAGGTTGCGTAGTCGATTTCCCCCCGGGACAGGATTCCTCCGTCCGGCGAGGCCACGGCGATCTGGATGCCGTCTGCTGCCAGCCAGACTCCTGCTACGGCCGGGCCCTCCGGATTGATGCATAGCAGCACGCGGGGACGCCCCGGTCTGTTGCTGACGGAGCCGAACTCCATCAGGGTGCCGTCAGCTATCAGCTCGTCGACCACATCCGAGACATGGGTACGGCTGATGCCGGTCACTTTCTCAAGCTGAACCCGGGAAATCGGCCCCTGCCTCCGTATTGCCGCGGTGATAAGCGCGCGGCTATTGTGCTTCATTACCTTCGATCTGCCGTTCAGGTTCGGCATTTTCGTTACCTCTTGGGCTCGACGCACATAGGCGCCAGCCGGGTTATTAACATGATAATTTACTCCGGTCGTCGTGTCAATTGATGGCGTGCAAGCTTGAGATGCGCTGGTATGCTCGCATCGTCCGAGCGCGTTCGCACGCTCACGAAAACGGCCAATGGGCGGCTGCATAGCGAGTTACTCCGCCCGCGCAACTGAGGCGTGAACCGGTTGACGAAGCGCCCATCCACCTTTACAAGAAGCATCATTCTGGTGCAATCACCAGTTGACAGGAATACAGAGGTGGGGGCGTTGCGCGCCTGTTTGTCCGCTAACAGGAGGAACAATAGCGGCGAATGCTGTCATGCTGGACAAGACAGTGCTCGCTGGCGTATGTTATACGTTGATGTAGATGAAGAACAGGTATGGCGGATGAGCAGCAGGCCGAACGTAGTAGTCATAATGACGGACCAGCAGAGGGCCGATCTGTCGGGAAGAGAGGGATCCCCGCTCGATACGACTCCATTCATGGACAGCTTCGCGCGGCAAGGAGTGTGGTTCAATCGCGCATATACGAGCATGCCGGTCTGCGGTCCTGCGCGGGTGAGCCTTCTAACGGGCCGGTATCCGAGCGCCTCGCGGGTGAGGACCAACTGGAACATCCCCGATGCATACTATGCCAGGGACCTCTTCGACGTGTTCCGCGCAACCGGCTACGCGACTGCTCTATGCGGCAAGAACCACTCGCATCTCACGCCTGAGAAGGCCGATTACTGGTACGAGGCCGGCCATCTGGGGATACATGAGGAGGACCTGACTGCTGAGGAAAAGGCGTTCAACCAGTTCATGGAGGACACCCATTTCCACGTCTCGATTGGGCCCACCCCGTTTCCCGTCGAACTCCAAGTCCCGTATCGCCTCGTGACGGCGGCCGAGAAATGGGTCGAGACCGTGCAGGACAAGCCGTTTTTGCTATGGCTCAGCTTCCCGGAACCGCACAACCCCTATCAGGTCTCGGAGCCCTACTACTCAATGTTCCCGCCGGAGAGACTGCCGGAGCCGCGCAGGAACGCGGATGCGCTGGAGACGAAGGGGTTCAAGTACAAGTGGTGCCGGGATTCGTTCAAGTCGGCTTTTCCTGACTATGAAAGGCATATCCAGAGGGCGAGAGCGAACTATATGGGGATGCTGCGGCTTCTGGACGATCAGGTGAAGCGGTTTGTGGAGTCACTGGAGCGGATAGGCGTGCTTGACAACACGATCGTTGTCATACTCTCCGATCATGGTGACTTCGTTGGGGAGTACGGCCTGCTGCGCAAAGGACCGGAGGTGCCGGAGCCGCTGGTGAGGATACCGCTGCAGATCGCGGGACCAGGGATCAAACCGATGGGGAATGCCCATCCGGCGCACGTATCGATATGCGACATCATGCCTACGCTCTGTGAGGCGGCGGGCGTGCCTCTGCCCGAAGGCGTGCAAGGCAGGAGCCTGTGGCCGATGCTGGCGGGCAGTGAATATTCCGAGGAAGACTTCGGCAGCGCCTACGTGGAACAGGGCTTCGGCGGGCTGCATTACACCGGAGAAGAGGACTTGGATCCGCAAGAGGATGGGCTGACGTTCAGCAAAGACGGCGAGCCTGGCGCATTTGATTGCCTCAATAGCTGGACGCAGAGCGGGACGATGCGGATGGTGAGGAAGGGCGACTGGAAGCTCGTGTTCGATATGGAGGGCGCAGGGCAGTTGTATGACCTTCCCGCTGACCCGGCCGAAATGAACAACCTTTATGACAAGCCGCAGGCAGCGAAGAAGCAGGCGGAACTACTGGCGGAGCTTCTCAAGTGGAGGCTGAGCGTCGAGGACCCGCTGCCGCTGCCGAGGCGGCGGTATGTGATGAAGAAGAGGCGAACCTGATATGAGCCCGAGCAAAGCCGGTGTGGCGGTCGTGGTTGTGCTGCTTTCCGCGGTACTTGCCTGCCGCGCGAATGCGGCGAAGACAAAGATCGAGAGCGTTTCCGTAGGCGGTGACGATTACATGGTCGAATGGCTGGCGAGCGAAGCCTTCGACAAGACGTGGGTGTCGCGGTGGGTGGTTGAAGGCGATTGCCAGGTCAAGGCGGAGAACGGGAAACTGTGGACGAACTGCATCAATGTGGGAAAGGTCAACGCCGCGACTATCTGGTACAAGACAGAGCTTCCAGCCGATGTTGTCATCAAGTTCAAGGCGAGGGTTGTGCCTCCGAAAGAAGGCAATTCGGCCAACTTGAACATCATCTTCAGCGCGCGTGAGTTGGACGGCAAGCCCATAGTCTACGGCAGGAGCGGCGTCTACGGCGAATACCACAAGTTCCCCAACTACATAATCACGCTTACCGGCGGCATTCAGCCCGGCTGGAGCCGCGTGCGCCGCAATCCGGGTTTCAAGATGCTGCACGAAGCGGATGTGCGGTCGCAAGTCGGCAAGGAATACGAGGTCATAGTCACGGCGCAGAAGGGTCGCATACGCTACTACCTGAACGGCAGGACATGGCACGATGTGACCGATCCTTCGCCGCTGCCCGGCGGCAAGTTCGCCATACGCACTTGGAGCACCAATTCCTGCTGGAGCGACTTCAAGTTCGGTCGATTGCTTGAAACGCCGCCAGGCTCTCGCAAGTAGCTCGCCGGGCGTATAGGGGCGGGGACGCCCGGAAGCGCCTTGCGTCCCCGCCCTTTCTGCCGTACACCTGCCGATCAGTTCGTGCTGCTTGAGGGAATGTAGCGCGCGATCGTATCCCGGACCCAGGTGCTCTGATCTGTTCGGGCAGCCTGGAGCAGGGAATCACGCTTAGTGGTGCCCCGGGTCTCTGTATACAGACCGCCGAGCGCCTCGGCTGCAACAGCCCGCATGGTCTCGGCCTCATCGCGGAGCATTACCTCGATCAACCGCCCCACTGATTCCATACACTTGGCCCGAGCAAGGACGTAGCAGCAGGGCCAGCGCCTGTACACCTCGCGCTTTTCGTCTTTCATATGTTCCAGGCACAGCCATGCAATGGCGTTCTGCGTGGCTTCGTCGCTTGCCTTGTAGCGGGCGACTACCGCATCGATGGCCTCAAATGTGGGTTGTCCCTGCTCCGCGTTCCATATCTGCTGCAGGAGGGTGTCTGCCGCCTGGCGGTGGGCCTCATCGGGTCTGGTCGCTGCCATTGCAGGCACGACCGCGCCACCAGGTGCCGGGGTACCTAAGGTAGACACCGGCCCGCCCTTCGGAGCGGCCACTCTTCCCTTCTCAACAACGGCAGTCACCGATACTATGAACTCCGCCGCTTCGGTGATGTCACCCGAAGCGCCCGCCGCAATATCCGTGGGAGTGTCGGGATTGACCGCTATGGCCACCTGGAGACTCCTTGATAGTCGCACCGTCTCACCGGCGTGTGGAATACTGCAGTCGATTGCGCCTGAGCCGACAAGGCTTATCGAACCGTCGGTTCCGACGGTCGGGGTGAGTTTGACCTCGAGCACAATGCTGCCGCTTTTCCCTCCGCTAGAGCTGATGCCAAGCGGCATTTGGCTTCCCTCCAGACCGACGCTTTGTGCAGTAAGGTGGATCGGTCTCGCAACTCCCGCTGACTTGACGTTGAGCGACAGGGTTATGCGAACCGATCGCGGCAGCGCATCCTCAACGTCAAACAGCCTGATCATCCTCGTGGCCTGATCTATTGAGTCCTGGTCGCCCTTGATCATAAGCGCATTGGAGTTCGTGGCTGTGATACTCAAGAGACCATCCGGAGGGGACGCGTTGAGCAGCGCGGCGGCATCGGCGGCAGAGATGAAGCGAAGCATCACCATCTCCGTCTTCGTCGACCCCCTAGGCGGAGAGGGCGCAGGAGCATCACCGGAGACCGTGACGGCAGCAGGCCTGGGGCTGAAGTAGTAGGTGCCGTTCTCAACCCTGTAGACAACGCCGGCGGTCCCGCAGACGACCTTGATTGCTTGCTCGCGCACAGTGTTCTTCAAGTTGGCAGTAACTTTGAGGTCGCGCAGTGCCGGATCCACAGAGTAACGCTCTTTCGAGCCCGCAAAAAGCTGGCGGATTGCCTCGGGAAAAGACACCGCCTTCAGTGTCAGGTTGAGACGCTGCTGCTTGACTTCTGCGCTGAATGCTACCTGTGCTGTCATGCACAGGAGCAGGATCATCGCAGGTATGCTAGCTCCAGCGATGCGCTTCATTGCTCTTTGTCTCCTTTACCGGCGCGGGATCTGTCTCGCCGTCTGTGGGCTCCGACTCCATGGTGACCTCGATGGAGTTGCCGTCGCGCTTGACCGAACACTTTGTGGTGTCCCCGGTCGCCGAGTCCGTTAGCGTATAGTTCAACTGGTATGAGTCTTTCTGACGGTCCGCGAGCGACCAGGTCACGCTAGCGACCATCGAGCTTTCCTCAGTCGGCGGTGCCTGTGTGGGCTCAACCCGGTTTTCCTGTGGCCTGGCGACCGCAGCACTGCCTATCGATCGCCGCAGCCGCTGCACAGGTAAGTGGCGGCGGGGATCCGGCTTCGGGACCCCGGCGGTTATCCCGGCTTGCGGCTTCTCCGCCTGCACGACAGGCGCCTCAGGTCTGTTGTTAAGCCGCGGCGTCGGTTTGTGCACCACTGCCTGAGGCGGCTGAGGACCTGGCCGCTGCCCAAGGTGCTGCGGCAGAATGCCCACCACGGTTAGTACGACCATAGCAACTACGGAAGCATAGGCCCGGGACGGCAGCGGCCTCGCGCGGCGTCGGGTAACTCGATCCCAGACCGCGGAACGGCAGTCTGGAGCAACCGGATTGCGGGGAAGGCACTCAAGCGCGGATAGGCCGGCCCGCGCCTCCGCAATGGTGGAAGCGCAGTCAGCACACGAGCTGACGTGCTCCAGCACTTCCTCGTCGAGAGGAACGCCAGTCCGGCAGGCCTCCCATATCCCGTCCGAAACAGCCGCACAACGCGCTTTCATGGCTCATCCTCCGTCAAGTGCTGCTGAAGCCGCTTGCCGAACAGCTTTCTCACACGCCAGAGCTGTTTCCTGACGGCCTCAGCGGATGATCCGACGATTTCCGCTATCTCATCAATAGACATTCCGTTTACTTCCCGCAGCACAAGAAGAGTCCGCTGCTTTGCCGGAATCTCTGCCAAAAGCTGGCGGACTATCACTGAATTGACAAGCCTTGCCTCGCAATCGCACGGCGCATCATCCGGGTCTATTTCCGGCTCAGAGGCTATCAACGGGCCGCGCCGCTGTCTTGCCCTGATGCAGACATTGACCGCGATCCTGTAAAGCCAGGTCGAGAACTCGGCCTGGCCCCGGAACGACGAGAGCTATGTCCACGCCCGGACAAATGCCTCTTGCTGGACATCGGCGGCGTCCTCGGCATTGCCGAGCATGTGGTAGGCCAGAGCGAATATCCGCTCCTGGTGCCGCAGGATCAGATGATCGAATGCCGTCGTATCCCCGGCCCGGGCTGCAGTAACCAGGTCCGTGTCCGATTGATGCAAGAGCGACTGCTCCGTCAGCTTTGTCATAGTATTAGATCGCTGCAACAGAGGATTCATGGACATACGGACATGGATTCACGCCAGGCAAGCACTTTCCTCCTACAGGGACGTTATGCGGCCTAGCGCTTTGCCAGTTCGCTGACGAGGTCGAAGTAGAAGAGCGCGTTTTCCAGCGGGATGTTGGGTGGAAGGTGGTTGCCGGTGGCGAAGACGAAGCCGGGGCACTTTCGCGCCATCTCGAAGACGCGGCGCAGTTCCTTTTCGATGTCCCCTTTCGTGCCGAAGCTGAGCGTGCGGCAGTCTGCGCCTCCCATGAGCACGTGGGTCTGGCCGAAGCGTTCTACCATCATTTCAAGGTCGTTAGTAGGTTCGAAGCAGAATCCATCGGCGCCGGCCTCCGCGAGGTCATCCAGGAACATGTCGAACGTGCCGTCGGAGCAGAATATGATCCGCTTGCCTGCCGTCTTGAGCGGCTCCCAAAGCTTCTTGTAGCGCGGGAAGACGTAGGTCCGGTAGAAGTCCGGGTGCATGAACGGTCCCGCCGTCCAGACCATGTCATCCGTGGTTCATGTAGACTTCTATGCTCGTTTCCGCCCAGGCGCGCGTGTGGTGGAGCGTAAGCTCGAAGAATGAGCCCAGGACATCCTCGCCGAACCGCTCAGGATCGGTGCCGGCAGCCTCCAGCAGCATCTCCCAGCCAAACGCCTCGATCGCGCCCGATACGATGGTCTTGTAGTAACCGCCGGAGATGACCTGGTTGGGGTACTCGGCTTGCGTTCGGCGATAGAAGCTCTCGTAGTAGGCAACCAACTCGCTGAAGTTCGGAAGGCCGTACTCGGCGATAGCGTTGAAGTCGAGCACGTCCTCTACGCTTGTGAACGGCGAGGGCTTGGTCTGGCGAAAGTCAGTGCCGCCCTCGACGTAGACGGCGTGCCCCATGTCGGTGACGCGTCCACGGTCGCTCCACGGAAGGGGGCCATCGTCAACGGTCCAGAGATAGTCAAGGCCGACAGCATCGGCAAAATCCCGATGGGCAGTGGGGTCCTTTACCGGGTCCTTGCCGGTGAAGTGGCGGACGATCTCGTAGTTGTCGTTGTATTCGGTCCTGGCCACGCGCTCCGTCCACTGCATGTTCAGGGCGGCTCTGCCTATTGCAAGACTCATAGTTCCTCCAGCGGATATTCGGGCGTTTCCGATGATGAGTGGTTCCTCGCGTTGCCGATCATTCCTCCGTGTGGGAGGGAAACGGGCCGCCAAATTCTAATCCAGTATGTGACAGGAATTACGGAGTGTGGATTTGAGCAACAACTTGATGAGTACTGCTGTGTCCGGTCTACGCGGACGCTGGTATATGGTCAGCAAACTGACGACGTATCACATTCGACGCATTGCCCTCCGCCAAGGCTACTACGAGCGCAAGTTCTGCAGAAAGGTCGGCCACCCGCCGGACTATGATAACCCGCGCACATTCACGGAGAAGCTGGCATGGATGCGCTTACATGACCGCAATCCGCTGTACCCAACACTCGTGGACAAGATCGCCGTGCGAGATTACGTGCGTGAGCGCGTCGGTGAAGACATCCTGGTGCCTTGCTACGGTGTCTGGGACAGGCCGGAGGATATCGATTTCGACTCGCTGCCCAAGAGCTTCGTTCTCAAGTGCAACCACGAAAGCGGCTTTGTGATCATCTGCAAGGACAAAGACGAGCTGGATAGGACGTATGTGCGGGCCCAGCTCGCAACCAGGCTGAAGATGAACTTCTATTACAGATTTCACGAGTGGCCGTACAAGCACGTCAAGCCTCGCATCTTGGCCGAGGAACTGCTGGTTGACGAGAACGGAGCGGAGCCGCACGACTATAAGACGCATTGCTTCGGCGGCCAGCCGGGATATACGGCGGTGTTTATCGGCAGGCATACGGCTCCTAAGCGGGGCTACTACTCCCCGGATTGGGAGCGAATGCCATTCACCGGTACGACAGACCCCCTGAGAGACGTGCCTCGCCCGCCGCAGCTCGAGCGCATGCAGGAGATCATCAGAGCACTGGCTGAGGGCTTGCGTTACTGCAGAGTCGATCTCTATGTCCTGACAGATAGGATCTACTTCGGCGAAATCACACTCTTCCCGGGCGCCGGCCTTTTGAAGTACGACCCCAGCAGCTACGACCTGTATTGGGGGGAGCGAGTACAACTAACGACAGAAGGGCAGGTTGTCGCATGAGTCAGCAAGCGTTACTCTCACGCGCGCGGTCGATGCTGCGCGGAAGATGGTACGTGATTCGCAAACTGGTCCAGTACCGGCTCCGTCCTCTGGGCATGCGCTTTGGTTACTATGAGTACAAGTTTCGGAAGAAGACGGGGCGGCCCCCCAACTACCAGAACCCGCTCACCTTCACGGACAAGCTGGCGTGGATGCGGCTCTACGACCATAACCCGCTCTACACGCAGTTGGTGGACAAGATAGCTGTGCGTGACTACGTGCGGGAGAGAGTGGGGGAGGATGTCCTGATCCCTCAGTACGGCGTCTGGAAGAGCGCCGAGGATATCGACTTCGACTCATTGCCGAACAGCTTCGTGCTAAAGTGCAACCATGAGAGCGGATTCGTGATCATATGTCGGGACAAGGAGCTGTTGGATACGGTCTACGTCAGAGCGCAACTGGCTACTCGCCTGAAGATGAACTACTACTATCACCACCTTGAATGGCCGTATCTTCACGTCGAGCCCAGGGTCCTGGCCGAAAAGCTGTTGGTGGGTGACGACGGCGGTGAGCCACACGACTACAAGATCCACTGCTTTGGGGGAGAACCGGAGTTTATTATCGTCGTCAAGGACCGCCACACCTTCCAAGTGCAGGGCTGCTATTCGACCGATTGGGAGCCACTGCCCTTCTCCGCTACGAAGGTGCCGCCGGTAGCGATACCGCGTCCGAAGCAGCTTGACCGCATGCTCGACGTGGCCCGGGCGCTTGCGAGGGGGCTACCGTGCTGCAGAGTGGACCTGTACGCTGTAGACGAGAGGGTCCATTTTGGAGAACTGACCCTGATCATCGGAGGCGGCTTGCTCAAGTACTATCCGGACAGCTACGACCGTTACTGGGGAGACCGGCTCAAGCTGCCGGCCCCCCGGGTATGAGTCAGTCCACGATGTTGTCCTTGACGATGTGGCCCGCGTCTTCCTGGTAGACCAGAGCCTTATCCGTGCTGTGGTGGATGATGTTGTCCTTGACGATCCACTTGCCGCAGCCGGCCTCCAGCACAAGCCCGTTCTTGTGTTTGGTGGTGCGGGAGTCCCAACTCAGGATCTGGTTGCTGCAGAACTGAAAGACGGATGCGTTGCTGGCGATGACGGCGGGGAACTTGCCGAAATTGCCCTGCGAGTTGGTGTGGATTGTGTTGCCGAGTATGATGTTGTAGGCCCCGCCGCCGATCACGATGCCGCTCTCGTTGCTTTCCTCGAACCGATTGTTCTCTATGCGGTTGAAGTTGCAAGCCATCATCTTGAACGCGTTCACGTTGCCCCAGTGGTAGTTCTCGGAGTATGTGCCGGCGCTCGACCTCTCCAGCAGGCAGCCGGTGCTCGGTCTTGCTTCCCTGCCCCAACGGTCGTGACCAAACTGGTTGCCGATGATGTAGAAGTCGTTGTTCTGGTAGCTGCGAAGCTGATCGCCGCCGTTGTTGATTAGGTGGCAGTTGCGGACTGTGTTGGACGATTGAGGGCGCTTGTCCTCGCCATCGAAGCGGATTCCGCTTTCGGCGAACATACATATCCTGCAGAAATCCACAGTGCACGAACTGCATCCTGGCGCAAAGACAATGCCCGATCCGGACTTCGCCGTCTTTTCAGCGCTCAGGAGCAGGTTCTTGACCGTGCAGAAACTGCTCGATCTGAAGACGATAGCGTCGCCGTCGCCCTTGCGCGTGATCTGCGTGTTCCACCCGCTGCCGGTGATATTGACCATATTGGCCTTTTCGAATACAAGCGGCTCATCAATCACGTACCTGCCCGGCTTCAGCACAATGGTCCCGCCGGTTTCGGCCGCTTTTTCCGCCGCGGTCAGTAGTTCGCTTGTGGTGGAAACGGTATAGAGTCTTTCCGGTGCATCGGCTGGAGCCTCCGCCGCGAAGGCGTTAGTCACGAGGAGAAGGGACAAAATGACCAACAGGACCTGCTTCATGGTGTACTCCTGATCTTACAGTGCGCTAGCAGATATCGTCGAAGCGGAACATGTTCTCGAACGTGGTCAGCACGGGCGGGTTCATTTCGATTACGGGATAGCTAGCGCGCAGCGCCGGCCCTGCCTCGTCCTGAAGCTCCTGGAACGGCCGTTCCTGCTCCTCCGTCATCTCGATGAGACGGTAAGCAAGGGAGATGTGGAAAGTGTAGGTGTCGTGG
Source organism: Armatimonadota bacterium (assembly GCA_052035525.1). GTDB lineage: Bacteria > Armatimonadota > UBA5829 > UBA5829 > UBA5829 > DTKD01. The sequence goes on along the minus strand of JBPOHN010000034.1, from coordinate 64,249 downwards.
TTCTTGAAACGAATGCCTGTCTCGTTAGCGAACTGATCGCGGAACTTCCGGAGCGCTTGCGCCGTGGCATCATCCGCGGGCTCGAGTATGATCAACAACAGACGTGCGAAGCTCGCCCGGTTTATGCGCATCCGAAGCGACCGCGGCGGCGAGAGCTTCCTGTAGTGCTCCAGGACAAAGCGGGTGACGTCCTCAAGGGGCATGTCCAGCGGAAGCATGCTCGACCATTTGGCCGAGTCGCGGACCTGATCGCACACGCCCTCGATCACTGTCATATGGAAGCTGGAGGGCGGCAGGAATCCGTATCTGCCGGCACTGTCCAGTGCCTCTAGGCGGTCCTGTATTTCGACCAAACCCTTATATACAGGCATGTCGGGGGTGATCTTGCTGATGACCGTGTTTCCGGGGAACGTCCGGACAGAGCCATCCTTGTTGAATTTCTGCCCTACTGTGCTGGTGTATCGGGGCTCGTTCACATCTATCTCCTTCACCTATGTACCACTGCACTAGAGGTTACCACAAACCCCAGGTTCCAGGCAAAGGCGAATTGAGGCTGGAGATGCACGTTACACAGATTCCGACCTGGCATGTTACCAGGTTGTTTCGTGTTGGTTAACTTCCGTTTGCGGACGGCCGTTTCCCATTGACCGCGGCTGCGCCTCATGCTAGACTCGATTTCAGAGGCAGGGTTTGCCTCTCCCAATCTCATCGAATCGAGAAAGCCATAGTGGGCGCTGCGTACGTTGGTACGTGGCGTCTTTGCGTTTGTGGAGGACACGTTATGCCGCGGATCCGAGCGATCCCCGAAGTCTGTATTGGGTGCGGTCTATGCCGGATCTGGTGCAGTGTAGAACACTCCGAGTCCAAAAACGTCTACAAAGCCTTCAGGCCGAACGCCCCGGAGACGGCTGCGTGCGTTCGGGTTGAGGAAGCGGGCAGCAGGTCGTTCGCGCTGCAGTGCAGGCACTGCGATGAGCCGCTGTGCGTCTACGGCTGTATCACCGGTGCGATGACGAAGGACCCTGAGACAGGCGTGGTGACTGTGGACAAGGTGCGGTGCGTGGGGTGCTGGACCTGTGTGCTTATGTGCCCAAACGGAGCCGTCAGCCCCGACGTGCGCGAGGCTCGCGTGGCGCTGAAGTGCGACCTGTGCAAGGAGCGCGGCTTCCCCTCGTGCGTGGAGCACTGCCCCAACGATGCCCTGTTGCTGGAGGACTCGACAGATGGAGATGCGTAAGTTCGACCACCTGATGATCGGTAACTCCACCGCGGCTGTCGGCGCAATCGAGGCCATCCGAAGCATTGACGGGTCGGCATCTATTGCAGTTGTCTCGCCGGAGACGGAGCACACTTATTCGCGGCCTTTGATCACCTACTTCATGTCCGGCAAGGTGGCGGAGAATAACGTCTACTACAGGCCAGCGGACTTCTACGAGAGAATGAGCGTCACGTGCATCTTCGGAGAACAGATGCGGTCGGTCTCGACCGAGGAACGGTGCGTGACTCTGGCGAGCGGAGAGCATATCGGCTATGGCTCGCTGCTATTGGCGGCGGGAGGAGCGCCGATCGCGCCGCCGATACCGGGCATCGATCGCCCGGGTGTGTTCTTTATGAACTCGATGGACGACGCCCGCAGAGCTAAGGGCTGGCTTGCGCATGGCCGGCGCGCTGTTGTGATCGGCGGCGGTCTGACAGGACTGAAGACGGCGGAAGCGCTCCGGCAGATCGGGCAGGAAGTGACGCTGGTGGAACTCGCAGATCGGCTGTTGTCCACCGCACTGGACAGGACAGCCTGCGAGATGGTACGCAGGGTGTTCGTCGAGCAGGGCGTGGACGCGCTGACGGGCGTTCAGGTAACCAGCCTCGACGGTTGCGAGGGATCGAACGACCTGTGGGCTGCCACTCTTAGCACAGGTGAGAGCATCGCCTGCGACAGCGCGTTTGTGACGATAGGAATCAGGCCCAGGATAGACCTGGTCAGCGGCACCGAGATCAAGACCGGCAGGGGCGTGTTAGTGGACAGGCAGATGAGGACCAACGTCCCGAACGTGTATGCTGCAGGCGATATTGCCGAGGCCCACGACCCGCTGGTCGGGGAGTGCCGGGTAGTGCCGATACTGCCGAACGCTTACATCGGCGGGCGGGTCGCGGGGCTCAATATGTGTGGCAAGACAGCAGACTACAACCTCGGCATGAGCGTCAACTCCGTCAGCTTCTTCGGACAACCCATCATGTCGGCAGGGTTCGCCGGGCAGGAGGAGGGCGATGGCTTCCAGGTGCTGAAACGCAGCGACGGCCCGAACTACAGGAAGCTGGTGATCAGGGGCGGCAAGCTGGTGGGAATGATCGTCGCCGGAGCGATAGAGAGAGCAGGCCTGATGACCGGGATAATGCGGGCTGGTCTGGATGTGACAGCTTTCGCGGATAAGCTGCTGGACGGCACGCTTGGGTTGATCGATCTCCCGCAGGACGTTGTCGAAGAGCGAATTCACTGCAGCGGGAGGAACTGGCTATGAAGCACCTGGGCCGCATCAACAACCCGTATCAAGAGGACAAGCTCCTTTCCGCATGCTCGATCTTCGGAATGATGGATGTTACTGGCAAAACGTTCTCAGGCGACTCGGTCTTCCGTGCGATGGAGAACATGCACGAAAGGGGCAACGGGCTCGGCGCCGGGTTTGCTGTTTATGGCATCTATCCCGAGCACGCAGACTGCTACGCGCTGCACGTGATGTATACCAGCAGCTCCGGCCAACTCGGCACGGAGGAGTTCCTCAGGCACAGCTTCAGGGTCGAGCACTCCGAGGAGATAGCAACCCGCAAGACTGTCGGGGTCGAGAAGGAGCCGATTCTCCGGCGCTACTTCGTCCAGCCTCCGACCGCTGACGGCGTTGATGAGCAGGAATACGTAATCGACAAGGTGCTCCGGATCAACAATGAGGTGGAGGACTCCTACGTGTTCTCTAGCGGCAAGAACATGGGCGTGTTCAAGGGAGTAGGTTTCCCCGAGCAGATAGCCGATTTCTTCCGGCTCGAGGAGTATCGCGGCTACATTTGGACGGCGCACAGCCGTTTCCCGACGAACAGCCGGGCGTGGTGGGGCGGTGCGCACCCGTTCTGCCTGCTGGACTGGAGCGTGGTGCACAACGGAGAGATCAGTTCGTACGGTGCGAATCGCGCCTTCCTTGAAACGATAGGCTACCGGTGCACTCTGTTCACCGATACGGAAGTGATGGCGTACGCCATCGATCTCCTGATGCGCCGCCAGGGCTTTTCCCCAGACCTGTTCGCGCGTGTGGTAGCGCCGCCGCTGTGGTACCAGATTGACCGAATGGACGATGACCAGCGTGAGTTGCATTCCGCCCTGAGATCGGTATATGGGGGACTCCTGATGAACGGGCCGTTCGCTGTCATTATAGCGAACACGAACCAGATGGTTGCCCTGACTGACAGAATCAGGCTGCGGCCGCTTACCGCCGCGACACAAGGCGATGTGTTATACCTGTCCAGCGAAGAGGCCGCGATCAGGTTGGTGTCGCCGGAGTTGGACCAGGTTTGGACGCCTATGGGCGGCGTGCCGGTCGTTGCGAAGCTGGGTTCGCTGCCGTCTCCGGAGGATTCCATGCGGAAATCTGTGGAGGTTGCGCGATGATGAGGGAGACGATGAAGCCGAGAAAAGCAAGCGATTTCGCAATCCGGTCGAACCGGCTCGCCGAGTTCGCGGTCGACAGAGACTATGACAGGTGCATCAAGTGCGAGGTCTGTGTCCGGCAGTGTTCGTTCGAGGTTCATTATCGGGACAGCGAGGATGATGTCATTCGCCAGCGGCCCGAGCTGTGTGTCGGCTGTCAGAGATGCTCGGTGCTGTGTCCCACATACGCCCTCACCGTCAAGTCCAACCCGGCGAACTACCGCGCTCACGGGAGTTGGTCAGGCGAACACGTCAAGGACATCAATCGGCAGGCGGAAACCGGGGGTGTGGTGCTGACGGGATCGGGAAACGATAAGCAGGCGCCGGTGTACTGGGACAATCTGCTCATCAACGCCAGCCAGGTCACGAACCCATCGATTGATCCGCTTCGGGAGCCGATGGAACTGCGGACCTATCTGGGATCGAAGCCAGAGGCGCTGGAGGTCAGGGGCGGCAAGCTGGCGACCAAAATGCCACCTCAGGTGAAGTTGGACATGCCGATCATCTTCTCGGCGCTTTCCTATGGTGCTATCAGCTATCAGGTCCAGTCGGCGCTCGCGCATGCCGCGCGTGAGCTGGGCACGCTATACAACACGGGAGAGGGCGGACTTCACCCGACTCTCTACGAGTTCAAGGACAACACCATTGTGCAGGTTGCCTCGGGCAGATTTGGCGTCCAGCCGGACTACTTGAACTCCGCCAGAATGGTGGAGATCAAGATCGGCCAGGGCGCCAAGCCGGGGATTGGCGGCCATCTCGCCGGGGAGAAGGTCAGCCGGGAAGTGTCGCTTACGCGCATGATTCCGGAAGGCAGTGACGCCATTTCTCCGGCTCCGCAGCACGATATCTACTCGATCGAGGACCTGCGGATGCTGGTGTTCGCGCTCAAGGAGGCTACGAACTACAAGGTGCCGATCTCGGTGAAGATCGCGGCGGTGCATAACGCCCCCGCGATTGCGAGCGGAATCGTGCGAGCCGGCGCTGATGTGGTGGCTATTGATGGCTTCAGAGGCGGCACGGGTGCTGCTCCGAAGGTGATAAGGGACAACGTCGGAATGCCGATAGAGTTCGCGCTGGCGGCGGTGGATAAGCGGCTCCGCGAGGAAGGGATCCGGAACCAGGTATCGATCATTGCCGGCGGCGGGATCAGGAACTCCGGCGACATCGTGAAGGCAATAGCGCTTGGCGCGGACGCGATCTACATCGGGACGGCCGCGCTGATCGCGTGCGGCTGTACCCTCTGCCAGAAGTGCTACTCAGGCAAGTGCAACTGGGGTATCGCTACGCAGGACCCGTATCTTGCAAAGCGCGTGAACCCGGACATCGCCCGGCAGAGGCTTGTGAATCTGGTCACGGGATGGTCCCACGAGATCAAAGAGATGCTCGGCGGGATGGGCGTGAACTCGATCGAAAGCCTGCGCGGCAATCGAAGCCAGTTGAGGGGGATTGGACTGTCCAGCGAGGAGCTCCAAATCCTCGGAGTGCGCCCCGCGGGAAGCTGAAGGAGAAGGTGATGATGAAGACAACGCAAGTTGACATAGACGCGTCCGGCCAGCAGCACGCGGAGTTGAACCAATCGCTGAGATCGGCGGTACTAGGCGGAGCGACTGAGGTCGTGTTGCGGAACGTGTTCGGGCAGAGGTACATCGGCACAAATTTGCACGAGGCGGCGGACGATGACGCGCTCAGCCGGTTGAACGTTGAGATCCACGGCACGCCCGGCAGTGATTTGGGTGGGTTTCTCAACGGGCCGACCATAATAGTGCACGGCAGCGTGATGGATGGGACCGGCAACACGATGAACCGCGGGCGGATAGTAGTTCACGGCAGGGCGGGCGACATCACGGGGTTCTCGGCGCGCGGCGGCGAGGTGTTTGTCAGGGACAGCGTTGGATACAGAGCGGGAATCCACATGAAGGAGTACATGGACAAGCGGCCCGTGATGGTGATCGGCGGCACGACACAGGACTTCCTGGGCGAGTATATGGCGGGCGGCGTGATGATCATCCTGGGGCTGGGACTTAGGGATGGCGAGGAACACTTCTGCAGTCACGTCGGCACCGGAATGCACGGCGGCGCGATTTTCATCAGAGGGAGCGTGCCCGAGCACCATCTCGCGGAGGCGGTTGGGGCTTCGGAGATTGCTCCGGAAGACCGGGGGCTTCTGCAGGACTACGTGGAGCAGTATGGCGCGCTATTCGGCGTGGATGTGAGCGGCATCAGCGCCGAAGACTTCACGAAACTGACGCCAAAAAGCGCGAGGCCGTATAAGCGGTTGTATGCGTATTAGGCCACCCACTCAGAAACTTCTCGAATGCCGGTTGCGTGCAGGCGGCGTTGGAGGTATAATGCGTCTAATGTAAAGGGGAGTAACTAGTTAGGGAGAGTCAACATACTGGCTTCGGCCTGGCTCTTCCGGCCTTGGATTTGGCTTAGTGAGACCTTTGCACCTTCCATTTTGCATGGTGGGTGCAGAGGTCTCATTTTTCGTATGTGGCGTTCTCGGAGGAAGACGGATGGCTGCGTTTTTCGGCTCACTTGCCGCCATATTCGGTCTGGAGATGTTCGACAAGACCCAACTGGTGGCGCTGTGCCTTGCATCGCGCTACAAGGTTAAGGTCGTTCTTGCGGGCATACTGGTTGCGACGCTGGTGGTGCATGTGCTGTCAGTGGCGCTCGGAGGCGGCCTGGGCAAGCTTATGCCTCAGGAATGGATCAACCTCGTCGCGGGGCTTGCATTCATAGGTTTCGGCCTGTGGACCCTGAAGGGTGACTCTCTGGACGACGAGGAGTGCAACAGGCTTCGGGGGAGGTCGCCGTTCATGCTCGTGGCGACCACCTTCTTCCTTGCCGAATTGGGGGACAAGACAATGCTCAGCACGGTCGCCCTCGCCACGAAATACCCGGTCATCCCCGTATGGCTGGGGTCGTCTCTGGGGATGGTTGTGTCCGACGGGTTGGCCATCCTGGTGGGGCGTATCCTTGGTGCAAGACTGCCGGACCGAGCAATCAAGGTCGGTGCTGCGATCATCTTCTTCGGATTCGGCGCATTCAGTGCTGTGCAGGGATTGGCTAAACTGCCGGGCTACTCGTGGGCTATCGCCATCGGCGCTGCCGGTGGAATGGTATCCTTCTACCTCTACCAGGCGCGGAAGGAACGGGAGATGCAGAGACGCCTCGAGGCTGCTGTCGGAGAGCCGGGCCCGGCGCCTGTGCGAATCTCGGACTAGCCAACGAAGGCTTCCGGCCTGTCCATGCTGAAGTGGGCATTAAGGATTGACCGGGGGTTTCATGAAGTTGATCAGAATAGTACCGCTCGTCTGCGTCCTGGCTCTTGCCGCTCTCGCTCCTGCTCTTGCTGCTGATGTGCCTGATGTCAGGCCGCCCGATCTCAGCATGCCAGACAAGTCCGGCGAACTGGGACGCGAGCTCAACTACCTTTGCCTGAGGCAGTTGGGGGCAGACTGCAGGGACAGGCTCGTCTTCGACAAGCCCAGCTACCTCAAGGAACCGTTCGCAAGCGCGGAGCCTGGAAAGCGCATGCGCGAACACCAAATTCGCGCGATCGCCGCTATCGTCTTTTCGAGCGCGACGCTTCTCAGGTTCGGCGCCTATGATGAGAATGCAACCGGGTTCTCCCGTGCACAGATGGCGCATATCAACGCCTCGCTTATACGGGAACTGGCACAGCACCACATCGCTAACACCGACAAGTCCTCTTGGTGGTGGGGTGACGAATGGCAATCAGCGTATTGGGCGGCACTGGCGGGGCAGGGAGCATGGCTCGTGTGGGACCGGCTACCTGCCGCAACGCAGCGTGAAGTGGCGAATATGATCGTCTATGAAGCTAACAGGTTCCTGACCGTCCCCGCGCCATACAACGAGTTCAGGGACACGAAGGCCGAGGAGAACGCCTGGAACTCACGAATCCTGGTTCTGGCATACTGCATGATGCCGAATCATCCCAATCGCGCAGTGTGGGAAGAGAAGGCGAACGAGTATATGATCTCCGCTTTCGCAACTCCGCAGGACGTCTCCAGCAGCAGGATCGTCGATGGAAAACCGCTGAACCAGTGGCTGCAGGGGCCGAACGTTCACTCGGATTACACGTTGGAAAACCACGGGTTCGTGCATCCGGACTACACCACGACATACCACCACAACATACAGAACCTGCCGGTCTATGCCATGTCCGGGCAGAAGATACCGGTATCTGTCTACTTCAACGTCAAGGAACTTCAGGACACGGTCTCATTCCTTACGCTTCCGAACGGCTGGACCTACTATCCGCAATGCACAGACTGGAACAACTACAGGCATGACGCTACCATGATGGCCCAAAGCCCGAACTCGGTGCTTCCAAATGCCGTCGGCGCAAGATGCCTGCGGTGGGTGCTCGATTTCCTGAAGTATGCGGATAGCCTGGATGCGGGCAAGCCGTCGAGAAACCTCTTCCGCGGGCTCAACTTCAACTGCTGCCCGCTGGACACAATGACGCACATCTACCTGATGCACTACTTGTTCGGGCCCGGCGCTGAGCCGCTTTCGGACGCACAGGCGCGCAGGCAACTCGCGGGCACGCGGCTGCTGGAGCAGGGGAAGTGCGTCATCTGCCGGTCGGAGAACGCGATGGCCTCGTTCTCCTGGTTCGACACCGGCAGGAGGATAATGGCCTGCGTGACCCCTATGACGAAGCAGGGGATCGTCATACCGAAGTACAGAAGCCTGATAGGCATCATCGGCGACAAGATGGATGCCGCCGAGATAACCAATCAGAAGACCGAAATGCTGCCGGGCGGCGGGTTTTCCGCCGCCGTAGACATCAAGCGCGGGCCGGAGCTTGCGGTCGATGAGAAGGTGCGAATGCTGGCACTGCCTGATGGTCGCGTTATCTACGTCGAGTGGTTCGGCAGCATCCCGGGCGGGGTCGAAGTCCGCACCGGGCTGCTGTTCTTCGAGAACAACCCGTTCTGGCTGCACGGCGTCCTGCCGAGGATCGATTATGCTGGAGGAGCCTGGCAGGGACCGGCCGACCCGAAAGCTACGCCGTCGCAGCCTGTTCGGCTCCCGGCGGAATCGGGTCAATGGCTGAACATCTCAGACAAGTTCGGCATCGTCCTGCGTGGTTCCAAAGGCGTCTTGATCCAAGATGGGCAACTCGTTCTGAACTACAGGCCCTCCACAGGCGGCGAGGCCGCGTCCTGCCTGGTCGCGGTCTTCTATCCCGGCGCCGACCGGAAACAGACCGAGCGGCTGAACAGGAAGATCAAGATCTCGGGAGTCGGGACTGACAAGATCACGGTCGATCTCGTAGACCGGCGGGTGACCATCGAACGATGAGGGCAGACGCTCCAAAGGCGCGGATTGAGCGCCAGTCGCTGAGTCATCCTTGGAGGCCGAAACAATGCGTATATATGCCTTTGTTGTGGCGCTGCTGGCGACAATGCAGTGCCAGTTGTGGAGTGCGGAGCCAAATATGAGCAACTATCCTGAACCTGAGACAATTCTGCTGTGGCCGGATGGCGCGCCCGGCGCTCTTGGCGATGCCGATGCGGACAAGCCGACTATCACGGTGTATCTGCCTGAGCATTCCAAAGCGACCGGAACCGGCGTGGTCGTGTTCCCGGGCGGCGGCTACGCAAGCGTCGTCATTCCGAAGGAGGGCACGCCCGTCGCGGAGTGGTTCCGCGAGCGAGGCGTGGCGGCGTTCGTGGTGAAGTATCGCGTTGCTCCGTACAAGCATCCTGCTCCGATGGCGGACGCGCAGAGGGCGATACGTATCGTGCGATCCAAAGCTGCTGAGTGGGGAGTGAAGCCGGACCGGATAGGCACGATGGGATTCTCTGCCGGCGGGCACCTGACCTCGTGCACCGGCACGATGTTTGACAAAGGGGACGCCAAGGCGGCCGACCCGATCGACCGCCAGAGCTGCCGGCCCGACTTCATGATCCTCTGCTATCCGGTGATTAGCACCACCGAGCCCTGCGCGCACATGGGCTCTCGCAGGAATCTTCTTGGAGAGGATCCGGACCCGAAGCTGGTCGAGCGGATGTCCACGGAGAAGCGCGTCACGCCGGAGACCCCGCCGACTTTCCTCTTCCACACGGACGCGGATAAGGGTGTGCCTTCGGAGAACAGCGTGCTGTTCTACCTCGCGCTGCGCAAGGCGGGAGTGGCCGCCGAGATGCACATCTACGAACCCGGCGCGCACGGCGTTGGGCTCGCGCTTACGGATCCCGCCCTCGGACAGTGGACGAAGCAACTTGAGTCCTGGATGAAGGCCAGGAGACTGATGTAGGCTCTACCAACCCTCTCGTCCAGGGAGAAGGAGCAATCTGATCTACTCCGGCTTCGGTTCGCCGTAGGCGCCCATCGCGCGGAACTTCTTGTAGCGCCGATCCACGAGCTTCGGGATCGAAAGCTTCTCCACCTCGTCGAGGGCCTTGACAAGCGCGGCCTTCAGGTTGCGCGCGGCGGCTTCCATATTGCGATGCGCGCCTCCAAGCGGCTCGGGCACGACCTCATCTATCACGCCCAACTCCAACGAGGCCTGCGCGGTCAGCTTCAACGCGTCGGCGGCTTCCTTGCCCTTGGTTGGGTCTCGCCAGATGATAGCAGCGCAGCCCTCGGGCGGGATCACCGAGTAGATCGAGTGCTCCAGCATCAGGATCTTGTCGCCGACCGCGATGCCGATCGCGCCGCCGCTGCCGCCTTCGCCTATCACAACGACGATAATCGGTGTCTTCAGCGCGCTCATCTCCATCATGTTGCGCGCGATGGCCTCGCTGATACCTCGCTCCTCCGCTCCGACGCTCACGTCGGCGGCGGGCGTGTCAACGAAGCTGATGACCGGCCTGTGGAACTTCTCCGCGATCTTCATCAACCGTAGCGCCTTGCGATAGCCTTCCGGCCTCGCGCTGCCGAAGTTGCGATACTGCCGGTCCTTAAGGTCGCGGCCCTTCTGCTGGCCGATGAACATGACCTGCCGGTCGTCGAGCGTGGCGATTCCGCCGATCATGGCGTGATCGTCCGCGAACAGCCTGTCGCCATGCAGTTCGGTGTAGTCATCGAATATCGCCCGGACGAAATCGAGCGTATAAGGGCGCCTCGGGTGACGGGCCAGAAGCGTCTTGTCCCACGGCGTGAGGTTGGCGAATATCTCCTGGATCAGCCGGTCGCGGTCGGCTTCGAGCACCGCGATGTCCTCCGAGCGGTCCTCGCCTCGCTCGGCGGTGATCCGTTTGATCTCGGCTATCTGCTCATCAAGCTCCGCAATTGGCTTCTCGAAATCAAGTATGTTCCAACTAGGCGGCATCTTGCTTAACCTCCACGCTGCTGAACTGCAGGAGTTTGATGAGTGTAGACTTCAGCTCTCTGCGTGTGACGATGCGGTCCACCTGGCCGTGCTCGAGCGCGAATTCTGCCTTGCGGAAGTTGTCCGGCACGTGGATGACCTGCGCCTGCTTCGCTACCCGGTCCGCCGTGAGGCCCATCAGAAGCCCCGGCTCGCTTATGATGAAGTCGCCCAGGCTGCCGTAGCTTCCCAGCACCCCCGCCATCGAAGGATCGGTGAGCACAACGATGTAGGGAATCCTCGCCTGATGGAGCTTCGCAACCGCGGCGGATGTCTTCGCCATCTGCACAAGCCCTGGCAGACCCTCGTTCACGCGGATGCCGCCCGACGCTATGAACATCACAACCGGCAGCTTCATCTCGATCGCCTTCTCCATCGCGCGGACGACCTTCTCACCGACAACACCGCCCATGCTTCCGCCCCAGAAGCTGAAGTCCAACACGCCGATCATCGCGGGGATTCCGCCGATCTCGCATGTGCCCGTGACGATAGCGTCCGTAAGCTGCGCTCGCTCCTGGAACTTCTTGAGCTGCTTCTCGTAGTCCGGGAAGCCGAGAGGATCGACGGAGTAGAGGTCCGAGTCTATCTCGACGAAAGTGGAGTCGTCTGTCGTGATAGCGATTCGCTCTGGAGCGCTCAGCTTGTAGTGATACCCGCACTTGTTGCACACGCGCAGGTTCTTTTCGAGTTCCTTATTGAACAGTATCTCGCCGCAAGTGGGACACTTGGTCCACAGCCCGTCAGGCAGAGCATCTGCGCTGAGCCTCGCGGTCTTGCGGGCGGATTTCGCCTTTCTTCCAAACCACGGTGCAGGCGTCATGTTGGCACCTCAAGTCCATTTCAGTTAAACAACCTCATCGGGAGCAAGCCCCCACAGAGTTCACCTATTATAGCAGAAACGCGCAAGCAGGTGACGGTCGCTTAGCAATAGAAGTGCTTCGGACACCGTTCCCGACTCCCGCTGAGCTGCTTTGCGTCCATGACGCATGGGTAAAGTACCTCTGATAGATTGCTTTAGCATTGGCGAAGGGAAGTGGAAAAGATGAAGACGATGTATCTCCCGGCTCTTGCCGTCTTGATCGTGATCTTTGCAACCGGCGCCTGTGCCCAGTACATGCCGGATGTCTACACCAACTACAGCAGGAACATCTCCCCGCCGCAGTATGTGCCTTCGGGCGCAGGTGCGGGACCGTACGCCGCGTGTCCGGTGCAACCCGCACCGGCTTGTCCTGGCTGTGGGCCGGTGATAGTTGCCCATCCGGCATCAGACTGCTGCAATGTCGCCCCGCCGAGATGCGGAGCCTTCTGCACTGCGGGTCAGACTTCCCCGGGTTGGCCGTACAATTTCTGCTCGGAATACTGGCTCCGTCCTGACAGCAACTTCTAGTGGGTGTCGGAAGGTTTGATGGTTGGGGGGAGCCGTGGCCTCTCCCCAACCTTCGTGTGTTGGCGCTTAGCCCGGCTCAAGCGATGATCGATACGGCGTGAGCGGCGAGAATACCTCGCAAGCAGTCAGCAGCATGTCCATCGCGTCGCCTTTCAGCTTTACCTTGCCCAGGTCCGCGGCGTCGAACGCGGAGAGATAGCCCGAGTACAGCCTTGCAAACGTCATTACGTCCATTTCCAGACAGCGCTTGCTATCCGGCTTCACCAGCGCCACCTCTCCCTCGTCTACCTCGATTCCGAAACTCCAGCCTTCCTTGAATACGGGATCGCCGATCGAGAACGTGACCCTGCCCGACACGTCCTCCTCAACCTCCAAGCACTCCATCGCGCGTGGAGGGTCTGTGACGCGGAACTGAAAAGACGGCGTTATGCTAGCGTTGATCTGCCTGGGGTTGGGGATCTCCTGCATAAAGAGGTCGTCCAGCGGCGCGCTGAAGCTGATTGTTCCTCCGGGGACCAGTGTCGTGAGACGGGCGAGCATACTGCGTCTGTGTTCGGGCTGCACGAACGCCATCTCCAGTACGTTTGCCGAGGGCTGCTCCTCTCGGTTCAGGCCGTACATCGCGTATGCGTCGATCTTACCGGAGGTGGTATGAACGATGGCCCCTTGACCATCGACGGGCGCATCTACGGCAAAGGGGACGACCCTCTCCCACCATACCTGTGAGCGCTGAGTGAGGCAATTGAAGCTCTGCGCCCAGCCTTCATAGACGCGCCTGATCTGCGCCGTGTCCTCTGCTTCGGCCCGTCTGGACTCCCCGGTATCACCCAACGCAGCGAACACCTCTGCTGAAGCGCTGTAGTTCCTGACTTCAGCGCCGATCTCCCAGCCGAATTTGCGGTAGTACTCGTAGGAGAACGGCCACAGCGAGGAGAGGAACACGTTCTCCTGCCGCAGCAGCCGAACGCACTCTTCCATCATCGCGCCCGCACATCCTTTGCGCCTGGCCTCGGGGATTGTGGCGACGGCTCCGGTCGAGGAATGTGGCACGGGGGCTCCGTTGATATATACGGGCATCGGCTGGCATATCAGAGTGGATACGATTTGTCCTTCTTCCTCCACTATCAGCAAGTATCTGAGGCCGAAGACCTCCGCCACCATGCTGAACGACTTTGCCAACTGCTCGCGGCTCACATCAGGGAAAGCGATGGCAGCAACTTCGATTGCCCTCTCCACTTCCCCGCCGGTTGGGTTTCTGATGATCATCAGGCGTCCCTCCTCAGCAGAATTATAGGAGACGGGCGAATATCATACAAGCTGGACAGCTCAGGGCAGTCGCGTCCATCTTCGGGCAAAGAGCCGATTCAGCACGGAATCACAGAAGGAGAGGAACCGCTGAAGGGAACTCCTGCATCTTCCGTGATTCATTGATTCGGCGGTTCGGTGCCTGCTTGTGACGCGTTTGGCTCTGCTCGATAGCCTTGCGAACAGGTGATTGCTGGCGCACCATGCAAGAAAGTCGAAAATTTATCGTGTCGGAATGTTTAGCGGACCGGAATGATGAGGTAATATGAGTCTGCTCTGTTTGGATGACGACTGTGGCTCCCTCTCGAAGCCCCGTGAATTTGCGGGGATTTGGCGGCGAAGGCGTTTTGGCACGTTCTTTGCTCCGTAATCTGGATGACAGTTTCAGTAATCGAAAGTTCAAAGAGGATGTAGGGGAAGCTACGTCGTAGTAACATAATGACACTGCTTGCTAGTCATTCGCGTGCTTGTTTCTTGGGGGGAGGCGTGCGCGGCTGACTTGGCCGAAAACACTGCTGACAATATGCGGCTGACGCCGTGACCTCCGCAAGGGACTATTGGGGGACAATTGTCAGTGGGAGCGGCATGTCTGAGCGACAGGGAGGTCTTAGAACCAGACATTGATTTGCCGCCGGTTCACCGGCGGGACATAGACCTGGCCAAGCGATTGTCGGAGTCTCTATGCTGGCACAGGTTGTAGGGAACCTGCTGATTGTGGAACCGGGTCAGCAGGCGGGCAGGCAGCAGCTTTTCTCAAGCCGGGCGCTCGAACTCCAAGAGCGTCGGCGGAATGACGCCAATATGTGGTTGTTCTGTGTCTTCAGGTAGTAAGAGGAAGGGGGCTTGTGCATGAACAGCGATATGCTGGGATTGACTGAGCCGGATGTCGAAGAAGCGCTGCCCGAGGTTTCTGACGTCGGCGATTCGATGGACATGTATTTGAGTCGAATCGGCAAGTGGCCTCTCTTGGGATCTGACGAGGAGCAAGTTCTGTCAAGACGCGCCAGGGCCGGCGATACACGCGCCAAGTGGAGATTGGTCGAATCTAATCTCAAGCTCGTTGTGAGTGTGGCGAAAGTCTACTCCCGTTCCGGCGTCCCGTTGCCTGATCTGATTCAGGAAGGCAACATCGGCTTGATGAAAGCCGTTGACTCGTTCGATCCTGACAAGGGGTTCAGGTTCAGCACATACGCCGTCGCATGGATTCGGCAGGCCATCACGAGGGCCATAGAACGCCAGGGACGTGCGATTCGTGTGCCGAGCTACGTCATACAATCGATCCGAAAACTGAATAAGGCAGGTTCCTCCTTCGCAAGCGAGCATGGCCGTGAGCCCACTCTGGAGGAACTCTGCGAGCGGACGCAACTGCCTAGGGAAAAGGTGATGCGTCTGCTGGAAGCGTCGGAGGCACTCGTCTCGTTAGACGAAGGCGTGAAAGACGACGGCGCTGGTTCGCTTCTCGAACGATTGGTCGACTCGGAGGCCTCGAACCCCGAGGCAGATGCAATCGAAGCCGAAGGTTTGGAGATGCTTAGCCGGCTGATGGCCTGGCTGAGCCCCCAGGAGAGAATGATCATCGAGAAGCGCTTTGGTCTAATGGATGGAGCTACCTCCACTCTGCAAGAGATAGGTCAACAACTGCACATTACGCGAGAGCGCGTTCGGCAACTGGAAGCGAGGGCGCTCAGAAAACTCAAACTGGCGGTGACCAGGAACTGGTTGGAGACCTATTTTGAAAACTGAGAGGGGGCACGGGAAGCATGGAGAGCACCGAGCGAATTGCGCTGGACCCCGGAGACGTGGAGGCCCTAGCCCGCCTTACTGACAGGGAGCGGGACATCCTGAAGCTGATCTTCGATGGCAAGTGCTCGAACGAGGTGGCAGACGCGTTGTGTGTGAGCAAGAGAACCGTGGACTTTCATCTCGCCAGAGCTTATGTCAAGCTGGGAGTGTCCAATCGCTTTCAGGCCTTTAAGCGGGCGGTGGAGTTGGGGATCATCCCGGCTGCGTAGGGGCGGCTGCACAAAGCAGGGCAGGCATCACTAGCCGCACCACATTTTTGTTGAAGCCCACCGATATCGTGAGATCGGTGGGCTTCTTTACGTCCTACTAGTGGTATACGTGGCCCGCGATTGTGCAGGTCGGCATGGCATTAACGGGCCCAACTGCGTATGTCCCGCCGGCCGGACACTCCGGCATGTGCTTTATGTAGTCAGGGATGAGGTTGTCAAAGGTAACGGTGTCGGCCGCTCCCTTATTGTGCTCCATCACATACTGCTCTTTGCCACCCAGGATGTTGTCCAGGTTCTTGATGCAGGCCTTCTGTCGCGACACGTCACGTGCATGCATGAAGTTCGGCAGCGCGATCGCGAGAAGGACCGAGACGATCAGAACCACGATCATTATCTCGACCAGGGTAAAGCCCTTTCTACGCACGTCACGTCCCACTTGAGCTCCTCCGTAATACCAGCCACGACTCTTTGTGAGGCATTTCACGTAGAAGTTCTTCCACGTTTGCGACGCGCTCCGTCACGGTAATGTTACAGGGTTCTAGGTCCCCACGCCGGCGCCGGTGCGGATCCCCCGTTCCTTGCACACCTTCTCCCAGTAGCCGCTTGCACGGAATGCTTCGAGCGGATTCGGGTCGAGTCCCATCTCCTCACGCACCACCTTCAGCAGCGGCTGCACGTCGGTGTTGAACGCTTCCTGCAGGCAGTTCTCTGCCGTAACCACATCTTTGGCTAGCTGCGCTTCGTAGAGCTTCTTGCGGTCCACGCACATCGCCTTGGCATACGCGGTCTGGATGTGCATGATCGTCTGGATCATGGCATCCATCTTCTGTTTGGTCACGTGCCCCTGGTCAACCATGTAGGCTATCGGCGGGTTGTTGTTAGGCGAGTCTTCCGCCTTGACCAACTCGTTATAGATCAGGAAAAACTCGTAGGGGTTGATCGAGCCCACCGTCAGGTCGTCGTCGGAGTACTTGCGGTTGTTGAAGTGGAATCCGCCGAGCCTGGCTTCGTCGATCAGGAACGCGACGATGTGCTCGATGTTCTGCCCCTGCAGGTGGTGGCCGATATCAACAAGCACGTGCGCGTTGGGCCCGCACTTGTTAGCGAACGAGTAGCTCATTCCCCAGTCGCCGAAGTCGGTGTGATAGAAGGCCGGCTCGAAGGGCTTGTACTCTATCAGCATTCGCATGTTGGGCGGCATGGCGGCATACACTTGCTTCAGACACTCCTCCGCGTAGTGCTTCCGGCGGCGGAAGTCGCCCTGCCCGGGATAGTCCGTGCCGTCGGCGAACCACAGCGACAACACGTCGGAGCCGAGCTTCTTGCCGATCTCGACCGAGTAGATCATGTGATCCACCGCCATCTTGCGAACAGCGGGATCTTCGCTGGTGACGCTTCCGAAGGCGTATTCCCGATCCGAAAAAACGTTTGGGTTGATCGCCCCGATCGCTACGCCCAAGGACTTGGCGTAGTCCGACAGCGCCTGCGCATCCGCGATCCCGTTCGGGAAGTCCCAAAGCACGTGGACCGCCACGGTAGGCGCTACCCCGGTATACTTGTTGATCTGCGCCGCGTCGGCGATCTTTTCCTCGATTGTCACCGCGGAGCCTGCTTGCCGATACGGCCCGAAACGGGTCCCCGAATCAGCGAAACCCCAGCTCGGGGTCTCGATCTTCTGATTCTTCAGTCTGGCCTTGACCTTCTCGACATCCACGCCGCGGTCCGCGAGCTTGCCTGCAATCAGTTCGTATTCAGCTCTATAGTTGTCTGCCATTTTCCATCCCTCGAAAGTAAAGGTGCTATTACTGCTTAAGCGATTGGGCGCGGGTTCCTTCTTCATTCGCGACGCTGGCCGTCTGGGGAGGTGATGAAGCGCGTGCCTGCTAAGGAGATACTGCGAGACATGAAATACAAGGCAGTCTTCTTCGATCTCGACGGCACTCTGCTGGACAGCGTGCCGATGATCATCAGAATCACCGGGCAGACGCTGGCGGCGATGGGCATTCACGTTGACGACCTCACGCTGCGTCACGCCATAGGCATCCCGCTTGTGGCACAGGCACACCGATTTGCTCCCGGTCGGGAGGATCAATTCCTCGATGATTACCGGGCAGCCTATCGAAAGGAGGCTGACCAAGACTCGCGCCTGTTCCCCGGAACGCTGGAAATGCTCGGCCAGCTTCGGCAGGCGGGGTGCCGGATAGGGCTTGTCACTTCCAAGAACGCACGCGGCACGGCGAGGGCGATAGAAGCGACCGGGCTGACGGGAATGCTTGATTGCATCGTCACCGCTGATGACGTGGAGCACTACAAGCCGCACCCCGAGCCGCTGGAGAAGGCGATGGCAAAGCTTCAGGTGACTCCCGCGGAATCACTATATGTAGGCGACAGCGCGTATGACGTGGATATGGCTCAAAGGGCAGGCGTCACGATGGTCGGGGTCAGTTGGGGAGCACGCACCCGCGAGGAACTGGAACTCATCTGCCCGGACGGAGTCGTCGGCAACTGGCAGGAGTTCCTCAAGACGATCTCAAGCTAGCTCTTGTCCGCCCCATTCAGACCCACATGCTCCAGCACTTCGCTTATGTCCGAGATCACGGGGCCTTTCCACTTCAGGGCGTCCTCTCGGAAAGCATCCATGTGGGACTCGTAGCCCACGCGGATCAGCACGGGCTGCATGCCCACCTCCAATGCTCCCGTCAGCTCCCGGCTACCTCCGTCGCCCACGTAGAGGCATCTGGACGGCCGGACGCTCAGCCGTTCACAGACCAGGTGATACACCTTCGCGTCCGGCTTTCTCACGCCTTCCAGGCAAGAGAAAACCTTAGCATCTATATGAGGCGCCAGGGAGAGCCCATCCCAGATCGCCGGCAGCTCGAAGCCGCAGTCAGAGATCAACCCGACCTTGATGCCGGCAGAGCGGAGTCTGTTCAGCGTGTTGATCACGGTGGGCCGGGGGCTCGTCGACCTATACATATCGAGCCTCTGCTTCCTGAACTGCTCCACGCTGCCCGCATCCGGGGTGATCTTGAGAATCTCGCAGAGCCGCCGGAAGTCGCCCTCCATACTACCGTACCTGCCCTCGTCGCGCTCCAGGCGGAAGCTCAGCCATGCCTGGGCGAGCTTCCCGGTATCAACTCCCAGTGCGGCCGCAGGCCCTCGAAACGACTCGTCGACGAACTCCTGTGAAGCGCTGTCTACCAGGGTGCCGAACAGGTCGAATATGACGGCGTCGTAGTTCATTTGAGGTATACCTTCCGCGGGACGTGCGTTCCCTGTCACTCATGTTATACGGAACGGCAGTCTTGGACAAGAACATCTTTGTGCCAGCTCGCCACTTATTCCATGTTCCCCCGCAAAACTTCCAGTTCTTTCGTCTATTTGCTAATCAGAGCTACAGTTGTGCCTGTAGATGACGATAATCCATAGAGTAGGCGACCCGTAACGCCTTAAGTCTGCACGCCAGTTCCGAGGAGGTATCAGGGCACGTGCTGAACTCATTTTTCGGCAAGGAAATCACTGTCGGGATCGACATCGGTTCCAGTTGCATAAAAGCGGTAGAAATCGAACCCACTGGAAGTGGCTGGACCCTCGTCAATGCGGCCGTAGCGCCGACCCCCAAAGAAGCCGTCAAAGACGGCACCATCGTTGATACTCTCGAAGTCTCATCCGCCATACGAAACCTGCTGCGCGATGCCAACATGCGAGCGACAGGAGCCGTCTGCGCCATATCGGGTTCGCAGGTCATTGTCAGGCAGGTTCAGTTCACGAAGATGACTGAGGCCGCTCTGCGCAAGTCCATCAAGTATGAGGCGAGCAGATACATCTCCTCATCCATGGAGGACAGCACCGTGGAGTTCCAGATTCTGGGCGATGCGGAAGAGCCTGGGCAGATGAACGTGATGCTCGTAGCTGCCCCACGGGAGATGATCGACAGCCGCGTCAGGTGTCTGGAGTCCGCAGGGCTTGAGCCACTGGTGATCGACATCGAGTCGTTCGCGCTCATCAGATCGCTCGTGGAGTTCAATGCAACTGACGAATACCTCGGAAAGACCGTTGCACTAATCGACATCGGGGCCAGTCACACGGACGTGGACATCGTGAGCCGGGGCGAGTTCGCCCTTACGCGCAATGTCCCCATAGCCGGAGATAGCTTCACCAACGCGATAAGGTCGCTCTCGGGCAGCCTGTTCGACGAAGCGGAGCAGATGAAGCTGAGCATGACTGCCCAGTATCCCATCAACGAGATAGGAACAGCCGACCCGGACAACAAGTGTTGGCGGGTTGTTCAGCCGCTTATGGATGAGCTGATCAGGGAGATCCGCCGATCAGTGCACTTCTATCAGTCGCAGTTCCCGGAAGGTAGCGCGGATGCGACTGTCAGCAAGATCGTACTCACAGGTGGCACGGCCCGAATGCCCGGACTGGATGCCTATATCTCGAGCAAGCTGAACACGCCCACCGAGGTCGCGCACGTCTTCAAGGAGACCGCCATCAGCACGGGGCAGTTCGCTCCGGAGTTCATAGAAGAGCACGGCCCGGTACTTGCCGTTTGCACGGGATTGGCGCTCAAGGAGCTTGTCCCGGAGAACGCGTCAAGGGCCGCGGCCTGATTCCAGGCCCTTGCCGGGCCGCTTGTAGAGGTTGGCGCGGCAGCGCCATTGGATAGCTGGCTGGAAGGAAAGGAGTTTCGCTGATGCCTTCTATCAATATGATCGCTCCAAGGCGCGCAGAGAAACGGCGCCTCGAAGGCGCCATGCGCAAACTGGCTGCACTGATTCTGGTGCAACTGGTTTTCGCTCTTGCCCTTGGTGGATGGGTCTTCATGAAGACCCTCACGACACGCGCGGCTATCGCTGAGCTGAACTCGCAGATGCAGGTGTTGGCTCCCAAGATACGAAAGGTCGCGGAGCTGGACCGCAAGACGGCGGAGTTGAAGCCCAAAGTGGACCTGCTGAACCAGGCGAAGAGCCGCACCATGCGCTGGTATAACACGCTGGACAAACTGACCCAGAGCGTCCCGGCCGCCACCTGGCTAACCCGGATATCAACCACCACCACAACCGGCCAGCCTGACGTCGTCATCAACATCAACGGCATGACCTGCGAACAGGCACGGGTTGGCGAGACGATGATGCGGCTGCACTCCAATCCTGAGTTCAAGAGTGTAGACCTTCATTTCACGCAGAAGGCGATCGGCCTGGAAGCGGGCGCTCTGGCGTTCGAAATCGGCGCCACCATGGCGGGCGACGTTAACAATGAGTCGAAAGGAGTGACACCCAATGGCTCCAATCAATCTTAAGCCAACACAAAAGGGAGTCACGGTGATGGCGGCGGCGGCGGGTGTCATCTTCATCTGTTGCCTGCTTGCATGCCTGGCATCGATAGCCAAAGTGCGCGATGTGGAGGCTGAACGGGCCAAAGTCGCCAAGCAAGTGCGGGACAGCCAGACGATCGCCAAGACTCAGCGCGACTCCGAGAACCGCTACATCGACACCAGAGCCCAGATACGGTTCCTGGAATCGTCTGTCGCCACCCAGGCCTACGTTCCCACGCTGCTCAAGCAGATAGAGCACATGGGCAAGTCGGTGAATCTCCGGGTAATCGGCGTTCGACCGCAGGTCGAAAACGCTGCTCCAAAAAGGCCCGAGCCTGCGGAGGGCGATGAGTCTTCGGAGGGTTCGTCTGCGGCCAAGAAAGGGCCGCCGAAGCCCTACGACGAGTTGAAGATAGACCTGCAGCTCGAGGGCACCTATATGCACGCTCTCGACTTCCTCTACAAACTCACCAGTTTTCCGAAGATCATCGCCGTCAATACGGTTCAGATGAGCCCGTGCAGAAGTGACCGGCCGTCTGCGTCGCCCAGGCTCACCATCGACATCAACGTAACGGCCTACGTTTTCAAGGAGACTCCGCGCCCAGCCAAGAAACAGACGGCAGCCGCGCAAGTGACGGGGAGGACCGGAAATGAAGCTGGATAAGAAGCAAATCCCTCAGTTGATCATATTGGGACTGCTTGTACTGGGCTGCATCGGCTACGTGTCGTTCACGTTGGCCAAGCCGCCGGTGCAACCGCCGAACCCGGCCGAGTCCAAGAAGGAGGCGGTGGTTGCGGAAGTGACTACACAGCCACAGCTCATGCAAGTCGGCACTTTTCCGGGGCTGGCCACGCCCATCCCGCGCCGCGATCCATTCTCCGTGCAGTCCCTGCCTGACGGATCGACCGAAGTAGCGACTAAGCCGGTGGCTCCGCGCCCCTCTCTACCGCCCATGCCCAGGCCGATGGGCAAGGTCCCGCCCCTGTTTCCTTTCATGAGTTCAGGCACGAATCCGCCGCCGAAGCTGACGGTGGTCCCTACCGTCGAGCCTGATCCTGCTTTTGCACTCACCGGCGTGATTCGTGGCGACAGGAACGTTGCCATCATTCGCGTCGGCGATAATGAACGTCACATCGTTTCTGAAGGCCAGACAATCAACGGGCGCTACAGGGTGCTCTCCGTCACAGAAGACGGCGCAGTGTTGGCCTACAAAGACCGCCGGATTCACTTGAGATTAGGAGGAGTTCGAAATGCTAGCTAACGTCTTCGCCACGAGAATACCTGTATGGCGAACGTGTGTGGTTGTCATGGTCTTGATGGGCCTGCTCGTCTGTCAGACGATGGCTGCGACCAACATAACTAAGGTTGCCGTAGTCAACAAGCCGGACTGCGTCACCGTCTCCGTGGAGGGGAACGCCCCTCTGAAGATGACGCCCATTCAGGGTGTCCGCTTCGTTGCCTTCCAATTCCCCGGTCAATTGACTGCCAAGGGCCGGCTTGTAGGCGTCCACAGCGGCAGAATCCACAACGTGCGGTATGGAAGGTTCTCCGAGAAACCTCCAGCGGCACGCATAGTCGTAAACACCGCGAGCAAGCTGGACTACTCGACCGAGTGGAATGAAGACAGGACGCAGGTCCAGATTACCGTATGGAAATTCGGCGCCAAGCCGAAGTCTGATATGGCAGCCAAGCCCGCAGTCCAACCGCAATTGGCTGTGCAACCGGCCCCAGTTTCCGATCTGCCGGTACTTCCTCCCGCGGACATATCCGGCCCGCAGGGCTCTGACCCGGGCACGCCGGATCTCGAGCCGGCGAGGTTCGCCGCGCCGATGCGCCCGGCGGCACCGGCATCCTCTGCTCCGGCTACTGAGGCTGAGCCCGTCCGTGTTGCCTCGACCGCCGTCGTTCCGAGTGCGCCCGCTGCTCGTGTTGCTATGAAGCCGGCAGTGGTTGCTCAGGCAACCGAAGCGCCAGCGCCGCCTCCCGCAAAGAAGAAGGTATCGCTCAACTTCCTTGGCGCGGACATCAATGACGTGCTGAAGGCCCTCGCCAGCCAGAGCGGAGAGAACATTGTTGCCAGCAAGGACGTCAAGGGTGAAGTCACCGTCAGCCTTTCGAACGTGACGCTGGAAGAGGCCCTGGACTACGTGGCGAAACTGAGCGGTTTCGGCTATACGAAGTCCAATGGCACGTATCTGGTAGGCGCGCGCGAGTCGTTGAAGAGTCTGAACGGCAGCGGCGCGGGCACCCTGACCACTGAAGTAGTGCCAGTCGTCTACAGCAACTGCGACGACGTGATCCTGGTCCTCAAAGCTCAGTGTCCGGACGTGCAGGTTGTGAAGATCAACGTAAGAGGCGCCGGCAAGTCCTCCGGTGATTCCGGATCGACGGGTGACAGCAGTATCCTTATCTCCGGACCTGCCGATTCCGTTGCGGCGGCAAAGCTGCTTGTGCAGCAGGTTGACGCGCCCGTCGAACGAGAACAGGAGATCTACAAGGTTCAGCACGTGGCTCCGGACCTGTTGGCCGAGTCGGTCTGCAAGCTTGTTCCAGGACTGAAGATCAGTGGTCTGGGCATCTCGCCCGTTGTCGAAGGTGAAGCGGCCGCAGGCGCGGCCGCTGGTGGAGCCGCCGGTGGGGACACGTCTAGCAAAGGCACTCCTGCCGGCGAGGATTCCGGCCTGCGACAGGCGGGTGTGGATCAGACGTCTGTGAAGCAGCAGAGGCCGATGAACTACACCTCGCTAGACAACCTGTCCCGGACGCTTGTCCTCCTGGGCAGCAAGGAGCAGGTCACCAAGGGGAAGGAACTCTGTGCCGCTCTCGACGTGAAGTCTCCGCAGATCAAGATAGAGGCGAAGATCACCAGCATAACCGAGACCGGTGAAAAGAAGCTTGGTCTCAGTTGGGACTGGGGCAATTTCCTTGTCCTGGAAGACTCTTCGGCGCCGCTGGTGGCCACTGACCCGGTTCTGAACACGGACGTCGCAATATCCAACAACGTGTCCGTTGACAAGTCTCTCAACAGATACTGGCGACAGCCGCTCAGTTTCGCGGCTAAGCTGGACGCGCTCATAACCCAGGGTGATGGAAAGCTCCTGGCATCGCCCAGCCTTACCTGTCTCGACGGCAAGCCGGGCCAGTTCTTCGTGGGCGACCAGATTCGATACGTAGTCTTGGTCCAGCAGACTCCGCAAGGAAACAACGTGCAGACAGAGACAGCCAATGTCGGTGTCCAGCTCTCCGTGGTCGGCCACGTGACCGATGACGGTTACATCACGCTCAATCTCCACCCGGAGGTGAGTGTTGTTCGACTCGTCGAGGACAAGAGCGCCGGGATCAATCTACCGATCATCACGCGCCGGTTCACGGACCATGTCGTCCGCGTCAAGGCGGGCCAGACGATCGTCATCGGCGGCCTTATCAGCCAGAACGACATCGACACGCTGAGCAAGGTGCCCATCCTGGGCGACATCCCGATCCTCGGGCAGTTGTTCAGGCATAAGAGCAAAGTCAAAGACAACTCGGAGGTTGTGATCTTCATCACGGCTTCGGTGGTCGAGGACTAACCTGTTAGCCAGCATGCTTAGTGCTTATCAGCAGTGGCACAGGAACGTTGGATACCAGAGCGAGCGATCATAGCTACCGCCTGGTGTTGCCCCGCCGATCTATCGGTCGGCGGGGCAACAGTGAGAATGGGCATGTCACCTTCTGGCGGGTTTATGTCGAGCTTATTTGATTGCCTTCTCAGCCTCAAGTAGGGGCGTTTCTGAACCAATACAACTATAGGGAGATTTGCGTCGCGTCTCCCGCAAATGTCACTCTATGCCTCTGGGCCTTATTCCGGGGCAGCCGCACAAACGACACTCGTTGAGATCCGTGACTTATGCAGAAGACTGAAGCTATCGGTGAGATATTCCTGAACCTGGGGCTGATCAACCGCGAGCAGCTCAACCAGGCCATAGAGAAGCAGAAGCTCCTGAAGCGACAAGAAGCACTCGGTGACGTTCTTGTCAACATGGGTTTCATAACCGAGAAGGAC
Organism: Armatimonadota bacterium; assembly: GCA_052035525.1. Classification (GTDB taxonomy): domain Bacteria; phylum Armatimonadota; class UBA5829; order UBA5829; family UBA5829; genus DTKD01. The sequence continues at coordinate 39,140 of JBPOHN010000034.1, read as the reverse complement.
CGCGTGCGGGGCCTTGGAGAGCAATGGGGCGTCCCGTTTGTCGATGTGGCGGAGCTGGAAATCGATCCTGCCGTCACCAAGCTTGTCGCTGAGAACGTAGCCCGCAAGCTCAAGATTCTGCCGATAGCCAAGAAGAATGGCAAGCTCACGCTTGCCATGAAGAACCCGCTGGACATCTTCGCAATAGACGAAGTGCGGATGATGACCGGCGTCGACGTCGAACCCGCCATTGCTCCCGAGGAAGATATCATCAATGCGATAGGCAGGCACTATCGCAGCCAGGTAGATGTCACCGAGCAAGTTGACAGCGTCATCAAGGAGTTCGACACAGGTGACATCGACTTCGATGCGGCTTCCAGCGACGACGGCGACGAAGACATCTCCATCGAGCAACTTCGCGAACTGAGCGAAGAGGCTCCGGTCATCAAACTCGCCAACCTGATCATCTCCCGGGGTATCAACGATGGAGGAAGCGACATCCATATCGAGCCAGCCAAGGACTTCGTCCGCGTCAGGCTCAGGGTGGACGGCCTTCTGCAGGAGATAATGCGCATTCCCAAGAAGGTGCAGGCTTCGCTGATCTCGCGCATCAAGATCATGGCCGAGATGGACATCGCTACGAAGCGAACGCCGCAGGACGGCAGAATCGGCGCGGTGATCGACGGACGGCAATACGATTTCCGTGTCTCGACCCTCCCCTCGGTCTTCGGCGAGAAGATCGTTATGAGAATCCTCGACAAGAGCTCGGTATCCGTGGGATTGCACAAGCTCGGAATGCTGCCCGAGACCCTGGAGAAGTTCGAAGCACTGATTTCCAGAACCTACGGGATTATCCTGGTCACAGGCCCGACTGGTTCAGGAAAGTCCACAACGCTCTACTCGGTTCTCTCCAAGCTCAACTCGGGAGAGAAGAACATACTTACCATCGAGGACCCGGTCGAGTATGAACTCGCCGGCCTGACCCAGGTGCAGATCAACAATAAGGCAGGACTGACCTTCGCGTCCGGCCTCAGGACCATGCTGCGCCAGGACCCGGACATAGCCATGGTCGGTGAGATCAGAGACGCCGAAACGGCAACGATTGCCACCGAGGCCGCCCTTACGGGCCACCTGGTCCTCTCGACTCTGCACACGAACGACGCGCCGGGTGCTATGACCAGATTGGTAGACATGGGTATCGAGCCGTTCCTGATCGCTTCCAGTGTCATTGGCGTCCTTGCCCAAAGGCTCGTGCGCGTGGTCTGCCCGAAATGCAAGGAGCAGTACACGCCGCCGCGCGATGCTGTGGGCAGGCTCGGCATCGAGATCGATGGCGACACGAAAGTGACGTTCTACCGCGGACGCGGCTGCGACCACTGCCGTGGCAGTGGCTACAAAGGCCGGCTCGGAGTCTACGAATTGATGCTTGTCACGGACAGAGTCCGTGACCTGGTACTGCAAAAGTCTTCGGCTCACGTGTTACGTGAGGCCGCCATCGACGGCGGAATGAAGACGCTGAAGGATGACGCCGTGGCGAAAATCCTCCTCGGTCAAACGACCCTCGAGGAGTGCCTCAGAGTCATCTACGCCGGTTAGGATACCGGCGCGAGGCTGAACTCGTTTGATTACTAACTGAACTGCCGTAACTCTTGGAGGCTCGACTATGCAAGAAATGCCATTGGACGAACTGTCCGATGATTTTGCGCCGCCGCGAACAGATGTCAAACCCATAGCTGGCGCGCATCTGGACGACCTGCTGCGAGACGCCTGCGAGCGTGGTTCATCCGACCTGCACCTCACGGTGGGACTGCCGCCGGTAGTCCGCGTTGACGGCTCGCTGCAGCACCTTGGCTACACTTCTCTCGGGCCTACCGACACGCAGCGGCTGGTCTACGATATCCTGACCACCGACCAGGTGCAGTGGTTTGAGAAGACCCGGGAACTGGACTTCTCCTACGGAGTCAAGACCGTGGGCCGGTTCAGGATCAACGTCTATCGCCAGCGGGGCAGTGTGGGAGCAGCGCTGCGCGCCATTCCGGATAGGATTCCGAGCTACGAGCAGCTCGGCCTGCCCTCGATTCTGAAGGACCTTACAAAGAAGCACAGCGGATTGGTGCTCGTTACCGGGCCTACGGGCAGCGGCAAATCGACGACCATCGCGTGCATGATCGATTCGATCAACAGCGAGCGCCCGGTGCACATCATCACAATCGAGGACCCGATCGAGTACCTGCACCGCCACAAGAAGGCGATGATCAACCAGCGCGAGCTTAACTCGGACACCGACTCATTCGAGAACGCGTTGAGGGCTGTGCTCCGGGAGGATCCCGATGTCATTCTGGTCGGTGAGATGCGAGACCTGGAGACCATTGCCGCAGCCCTTACGCTCGCGGAAACGGGCCACCTGGTGTTCGGGACCTTGCATACTCGAAACGCGCCACAGACGATCGACCGCGTTATCGACGTCTTCCCACCTCACCAGCAGGACCAGATCAGGGTTCAGCTTTCCAACACCCTCGAAGCCGTTATCGCTCAGCAGCTCCTGCCCAGGGTGGGTGGGGGTCGTGTACCGGCACTGGAGATCATGCTGGCTACTTCCGCCATACGCAATCTCATACGCGAGGGCAAGACCTACCAGGTATATAGCGTACTCGAAACCAGTGGTCAATCAGGCATGCAGACGATGGACAAGGTGCTGGCCGACCTTTACAAGAACGGCCATATCACCAACGAGGAAGCAGTTGCCCGCTCGATTGACAGGGAGAATTATCTGAGGTTCCTCCAAGGAGGTCACTAAGCAATGTCCACCTTTGTCTATACCGCCGTTGACAACAACGGCAAGACTGTAAAAGGACGGATCGAAGCTGACAACGAGCAGTTAGTCCTGGCCAAACTGCACGAGCAGCACTATCACGTCACCAGCGTAACCGAAAGCAAATCTCGCGGTCAGATTGCTAGCGCCAAGAGTACTACCGGCAAGAAGGTGAAACTCGCCTCTATGGTGGTATTCAGCCGCCAGTTTGCGACTATGATCGATGCCGGTGTGGCGATCGTGCGCTGTCTGGATATCCTGGAGGGGCAGACAAAGGACCCGGCCCTTCGACCTGTGATCGGTCAATGCAAGAAGGACGTGAAAGGCGGTCTCAGCCTCACCGACGCTTTCGCCAAACACCCAAACGTCTTTTCCAGGCTGTATGTGAACATGGTGAAGGCGGCGGAAACCGGTGGTATCCTTGACAAGATCCTCGACCGCTTGGCCACATTCCTTGAGAACGAACAGGAAGTCAGAAGCAAGATCAAGAGCGCTATGATCTACCCAATTCTCGTTCTCTCGTTTGCGGTGGTTATGGTCGTGGCCCTTATGATGTTCGTTCTGCCGAAGTTCAAGGATATCTTCGTCCAGATGAACGTGGACATGCCGCCGACCACGCAGATTCTCTTCGATATAAGCGGCCTGATGCAGCAGTATTGGTACATTGTGGCTGCCCTCTGCGTTGGCGGCTACTTCGGCTTCAAGTACTGGAGCAAGACGGAGTCCGGCGGCTGGCAGATAGACATGATAAAGCTAAAGGCGCCCGTTGTCGGAGAGCTTGTGCAGAAGATGGCCGTTTCCCGTTTCGCCCGGACCTTCGCCACTCTCATCGCCAGCGGCGTGCCTATGATGCGTTCCTTGGAAATCGTATCGGAGACGGCTGGCAACAAGGTGATCACCAAGGTGATAGAGGGCGCGCGGACTGCAGTAAGGGAAGGTCAGAAGATCACCACTCCTCTGGAGCAAAGCAAGATGTTCCCCGGAATGGTGACGCACATGATCGATATCGGCGAGGAAACCGGACGGCTTTCCGAGATGCTTGCGAAAGTCGCCGACTTCTACGATTCCGAAGTAGACATGGCGGTCAAGACGCTGACGTCACTCATCGAGCCGCTCCTGATCGTTATGATGGGTGGACTCGTCGGTTTCATCGCGGTTTCTATCATGGGACCGATCTTCAAGCTGGTCAGCAGCATAAGCTGATCAGAGAGAATGGATGCGTTTTGCCGGCCTCGGGTCTTCGGATCGATCCGTCCTTGGTCCTGAGGCCGTCTTACCCGATCAGGATGATCGGAGGTTTTCAGTCAGCCTATCTGCGGGTCTGGACTGACCGCGGATGAGCATGCGAAAGAGGATGCACGTGCGAATGGGAACAACCAGAAAGCTGACCGAAGAGGAAATTCAGGAGCGTCTGGCAGAATATGCCCGGACGAGGGATGATAAGATCCGGGATCAGATCGTGATGCAATACACAAACCTGGTGGAAAGCATCGGCCGCAGGTTTGTAGGAGCGTGTGAACCGCTTGAGGATCTGGTTCAAGAAGGTTATATCGGACTCATCGCATCAGTGGACAAATACGATGCCGACAAGGGCGTCAAGTTCTCCACCTATGCCACCCATTTCATCATCGGCCAGATCAAGCATTACCTGCGGGACAAAGGCAAGATCATAAAGGAGCCGGCGTGGCTCCAGGAACTGAATCAGAGGATGAGCCGGGTCATCGAGTCGCTCGGGCAGAAGCTCGGCAGGCAGCCGACCGAGAAGGAGATCGGCGAAGTGATGCAGATGCCGGAGAGCACCGTGGTCGAGCTGTTGACCACGCGCGAAGTTTTCAAGGTCAGCTCGTTGGACGGCGGAGACAAGGACGATTCCTCATCTGGACAGAGAGACTCCGAGAAGATATCGGACGATAAGATCGTGACGTTCCAACTCCCGCTGGAGGACAAGATCGTGCTCGAGGCCGCCATGCAGCGCATGAAAGACATCGAGCAGCAGGTGATCAGCGAGCACTTCTACAAAGGCCATAACCAGACTGAGATCGCAAGGCAGTTGGGCATAAGCTGCAACTACGTCTCACACATACTGCGGAACGGAACAAAGAAGCTCAAGAAGATCCTGACCACCGAAGAGATCAGGGACATGCAGATGCAGAGGAGCAATGTCTCCTTGCGGACTCGCGCCAATGCCTCGGAGCCCATAAGCGTCGTGGATCCCGCCACGGGCGTATACAGCCGCAGCTATCTGGAACAGCGGCTGGATGAGGAGATCAGTCGCGCCTGCAGGCAGGGCGCCAAGCTGGCGGTGATGATGATTGACGTCAGGCTGCCGGAGGAAACGCACAAGTACCTGAGAATGCTCCGGATGGACGATATCCTCTATGGCGCCGCTCAGTCGATGCGGGACCGGGTGCGGAAGATGGACGTCCTCACCCGCTTCGGCGAGACCAGCTTCGCGCTGATCCTGCCGCATACGTCCAGCCGCGCCTACGTAGTGGCCGAACGTATGAAGGAAGTCCTTAGCGCGGTGGCCATCGAGACGGGAAGAAAGATCGAGAACATCAAAGTCGAGGCTTCGATAGGCATAGCGAGATACCCCGCCGAAGCGCAAAACGCTAAGGACATGCTTCAGGCCGCCTGTGACAACATGGGTGTGACGATGGAGGAACTGATCGGGGGCACGCAGTGCCAGTTGCCGAAGGCAGCCTAGCAATCATCATGTTGATGTGAGTCTATGGATCGGCCCGCAGGGAAAAGGGGAATCGAAAGCGCCCGAAGCAAGACTTCGGGCGCTTTCGGCGTTTGAGGATTCCCAACACTGCAGTTCCATGGCATCGTCAAGCCTTCGACCCCGGCAGAAGAGGGAGCTTGACTACGCTGTGCGGTGCAGCAAAGCATTCCTGAGAACCCTCAAGCCTAGCATAGCGGGTCCAGTATCTGGATCGCCCGCTTGATGTCTGCGATCTGCTTTTCGCCGCTGATCTCTCTCTCGATTGTCAGAGCACCTTCGAAGCCGAACGACTTCAGCTTGGGCACAAGCACCGGGAAGTTGACGCGGCCCTCGCCCAGGGGCTTTTCGACCCCGAGGTGCGCCGGGTCGGTCGGGTACTCGCCATCTTTGGCATGGACGCCCCTTACATAGGGCCCGAGTATGTCCAGAGCGTCGACCGGGTTTGCCTTGCCGTACATCAGCAGATTGGCAGGGTCGAGGTTGACGCCCAGGTTGCTCGTGCCGATATCCTTCATCGCCCGAAGGAGCGTGATAGGGGTTTCCTGGCCCGTCTCGAAGCATAGATGGATTCCAAGCTCTTCTGCACGCTTCGCAACTTTCGTCAGCGCATCAATCGTGCCGGCGTAGAGCGGATCGGATGGAGCCTCCGGAATGAAGCCGGCATGAGTAATCATGTCCGGCACGCCGAGCTTGTCCGCGAACTCGGCGCCCTGGATCAGCGCCGCGACCCTCATCTCCCGGTATTCCGGCGGGACGAGGCCGATGGTGGACGGCCCCTCCGTGAAGTTCCAGGCACCCGGCCCGGGATAGCCGGTCCAGAGGGCGCTTATCTCCACGCCGTAGTCCAGCGAAGCCTGCTTCACCCTCGCCGCCAACTCGTCCGTGCGGTCGTCCGCGTTCCAGCTTGCCATCTGGCAGCTTGCCAGGCCGAGGCCACGGATCTTCTCCATCTCCTCGCGTACACTGTGTCCCAGACCAACCAGGACTCCGATTCTGCATTTACCAGCCATTGCTAACTCCGTTGAAATCCGCCGGTCCGCTGCGTCTAGCCGAAGAACCAGCCTAGAGTATTGACGAAGAACATGACGTCAAGCACCGGATGCAGCTCCTTTTCGTGCCTGCGTGCGTACTCGCAGACCTCCGCCCACTGCGCCCTGGCGAGTTCCTTGTGGTCCCGCGCTACTGCCTCGGCCGCGAGTGCCAGCAGGCTGCACAACTCCGCCGAGTGCTTCAGGTAGAACCAGGACTTTGCCCAGCAGGGGTTTTCGAGTGTCAGGTTCTTCTCGATGGTCGGCATGAACGCATCGACCACCCAAGGTATCTTGGCGAGATCGTCCGCATTCTCCTGGCAGATTTTTGGTGTTTCGCCGCGCAGATACGGCGGATCGAACAGGAATGAAATCGATTCCAGGTAGCCTTGGGCGAGTCTGCCGTCTGGCCCGAATGCCGCAGCGAAGTAATCGCTCGCTACGTCATCGAAGGAAACGTCCCTGTTCCACAACGTGCGGCCGAGCACCGTCATCGGCAGCCCGGTCGGGAAGAAGGCCCTCTGCAACTGGCAGCTCACGTAGCCGTCAAGCCCGATCTCCTTCAGCCCGCGGATGTCCTGTGAGAGGATCTTGGCGACCGGGATGTAGCCGGGGTCGCGGAGGTGGTCCCACATCATGTGATAATCGAAATCAAAGCTGTCGCCGGGGAAATCCTTTTGCCAGGCTCGCAGGAACGCGACGTTCTGGGCGACCTCCTTCGGGAACACGAGCTTGTTGCGCTTGTAGGGCGGGATCGGCGGCAGTGGTTCCTCGATCGCGTAGGGCTCGCTGTAGGTGCGGGTGATCGGCGCGAACATAAGAATGAACCGGTCCGGGTTTGCGATCTTCTCCCTTTCAGGCGGCCAGAGCAGATCGACGTAGATCAGGAACACGATGCGGGTCTTAAGGTTCGCGGCGGTCAGCTTCTGGTCGAGTTGGTTGAGCATCTTGACATAGAGGTCCGACGGGCGTTCGTCGCGGCACAGCTCGCATTCGCAGTGGTTGTTGGCCCCATCGGCAAGCCAGAAGTGCATAATGTCGATTTCGCGGTGCTGCCGCGAATAGCTGACGATCTCGTCCGTTACCATCTCGCGCACCTTCGGATTACCGTAACACAGGTTGGTGTTCAGGGCCACACCATGCCAGAGCTTGCGTTCCCCGTTGACTTCGGCCAGATACTGCGTGACCTCGGGCGGATACTCATTAGTGTCGGGTTCCCATCCGAGGCCGCAGATACCGAATGGCTCGCAGGTCCAGCCGTGCCCTACCCCGTGGTACAGCAGATCGCGCTTCTTGATCTCCGCTACAGCCTCGGCAGTAAGCTCCCGAGCGCGCTCGACGGTTATGTGCTCACCAGTCAGGTGCGGGTTGTCTGCGTGTGCGTACCACCTGTCGAAAAACGTGTGGGCCTCGCGGAACTGGATGAAGTAGCCGTTGAAGCCGAGCTTGGGCATCCAGTCGATCATATTGACAACATGCTCCAGGCTGCTCGCGCCCTCGATGCATATCCCGCGGTGGCGGTAGGACGGCGTCTCGCTCACGTAGACATCCGGCAGGGTACTGAGCCTGGGCAGGTACTCGCCGTCAGCGCCGGGGCGGACCCAGCGGCAGCCGAGTTCGGTGAGATAGCGATACGCGGCAAGTAAGACGCTGCGCGAATTGATGCCGGCTATCGTGCCGATGCCGTTGCTGACGTCGATGTAAATGGCGTCGTCGAGGTCGGAATCTGCCGCGCCGGGCAGCGCGATCCCCGGATAGCTGGACATCAGGCCGAGCCTGATTCCCTCGCCGCCGTCGTTATACTCGACGGCGACCGGCTCTTCGGTAAGCGCGCTCAGGCAGCGGGCAAGCTCCTGAGCTGCGTATTGAACGGTCGGGTGCTCCGACTCGCAGAGTATTTTCATGTTCAGACCATCCTCTCTGACGAAATCATAAGTACCCTGTTTCGCGTGGTTCCGCGCAGGTTCCTGCAAGCATTGACATCGGCGGTTGCCAGGGGTATATTGTGCAGGCACTGACCCGCAGCGGACGAGGAGGATTCATGCTTCGAGCATTCTGGACCTGGGACCCGGTATCCGGTGGTTCGTATCGGGCCTTCGATGAGCCCTACGCCTACGAGCACAACAGGTGGTTCTTCGACAAGAGCGTCTGGCAGAAGATGTTCCGCACGATGAGCGGGTGCGGCTTCAATGCCATAGTGCTGGCGAACACGCATCCGTTTCCGTTTGTGATCGATATGTCTGTGTATCCGGATGCGAAGGTAGTCGATGACGCGACCGCAGGCGAATACCAGGAGATGCATCACTGGGTGCTGGAGACGGCGCTGGACTACGAAATCGCGCCATATCTGCTGTTCTTCCCGATCAGCTATCCCGATTCGCTGCTCAAATCGAGGCGGATCAAGGCTCAGGATATTTCCCAACCGACCGATTTCGCGGTGGAATACACGAACTACTGCGTCCGGACGCTGCTGGCATCATACACCGAGCTTGCGGGCCTGATAGTGGACATGGGCGAGGGTATTGACGGAAACGCGGAGCGATTCGTCCAGCAGGCTGTGGTGGATGCGATGGAGGCCGTCCGTCCCGACGTGCCGCTCTATCTGCGCGGGTGGCAGGGCGAGCCGGAGAGCCTCATTGGGAGAGTCAAGCGCCGCGGCAGCCACCGCATCGTCTATTCGGTCAAGTACACGGGCGATTGCATAGTGGACGAGACCCCGGATCCGCTGTTTGCGCGATGGGTGGAGGCGGCGGGCGCGGAGAATGTGTCCGCGGAGATCGTCGCATCCAACTTCGAGCCGTGGACGAGCTTCTCGTTCGACGTGGCCGAGGGGGTGGCGTCCAACATCGAGCGACTGGGCTGCGATGGGTTTTCCCTGCAGCCGTTATCTATGAGCGACTGGCCGCACTGCTCGGACACTTACTTCAAGTACCAGTGGCAGCGCGACCTTGTCTGGTACAGCGTCTGGGGCGGGACGAACCTGAGGCAGCTCATCCGTGAGGGCCAGCCTAAGTGGCTTATGCGCAACCAGAAGATGCTGCCGGGTTTTGGGGCGGCTTCCCGAATCCTGGAGCTGCTGGCGCTCTACTTCGCGGGTGATAGGCTGGGGAATTGGCGGCCGCAGTTCTGCTCCGTGGGCGGGCATCTGTTCTCGGTCGCCGACATGCTTGACCACGGTGAGAAGGCCGAGTCCTCAGGCCGGGAGTGGTGGACCGAGATCACAGGCGACCGGGTCGTTCATCTTGCGGAGTACGTGAAATCAGGCACGCCCGAGGACGCCTATGGCCCTGAGGAACTGATCGACGAGCTGACAGATCTCTCGGAGGAAGCCATAGCCACCGGAGAGAAAGGCATGCGCAGCGCTTCGGGAGAGAAGGAGCTTCCTGGCCTTACCCGCGATGCGTTCTGCATGGGCAGGTTGGGCGAGTTCTACATTGCGCGTGTCCGAGCCGCACTTTCACACGCGCGGGGCGACGATCAGGAAGCCGTGGAGCACCTGACGCGCGCTCTCGGCTTCTACCGCGAGATATGCGCGCTGGACTCGTCCCATCGAACACTGCCGGTCAGGATCATCATGGGCCGCGAGGGCGTCACGATCGACTGGGCTGACACGGTCAGAGCCCTTGAAGCTGAACTGGAGGATGCGTCCAAAGGCGAGTTCAAGCCTGGAGTGGAGTACCCTATCCTGAGCTAATCTGCCGGCCTAGCGCACGAGTACATCCGGTCGCGCGATGCCCTTCCCATCGACGTCAACCGTCACCTTTGGCCAGTCGTCAGTCTCGGAAAGGATGATCGGGCCGGAGGACGTGGCTATGATAGTGTCCTCGGTCTTCGTGCCCGTGATCGACGGGTTCCACGCGAATGCCTGGTTGTCGACGACCACAGCATCGGCTGCCTCCGACACCCTGAACTCACGCGCCCTGTAGCCTGTTGGCCCGCCCTGATGATGCAGCTTCCATTCGCCGGGGTATCCCGTGTCCGAGTACGCCTGCATCGCCCTGCGGAACACATCGCCCATCCTCGCTGCGGGTCTGGTGGCGGAGATCAGCGCTGCATCAACCTTCATCACCGCGTCGTGCCTGCGGCGCAGTTCCTCTGGAAGCTCGCCGAAGTGCACCATTCGCGTGGCTGAAACGATCAGCCCCCACTTTCGCGCGCCCGTGACCAACATCGCGCGGCGCTGCAGCTTCTTGCTCGTGGGTATCGGGTGGCGGTACCTGTCAATGCGCTCATCGGTTGCAATCAGGGTCAATGTCGGCACGATGCCCCGCGAATACAGGCGCCGGTCCAGCATCCCGGCAATCTCGTGTTCGGTCGTTCCTGGCTCTATCTCCCTCGCCGTAAGCGAAAGGCATTCTCCTGCGTTGCAGCCAAGCCACCTGTAGCGCTCGATCTCCTCTGTCGTGAGACTTTGCCTGCAAGCATCAAGGGCAGAGCTGACATCTCTGGCGCCCTGCATTGGAATGTCCGATCCGACCACGCCTCCATCGGCTAGCTTAGCGATAACACTGTCCCTACCGCCGCCCGGCCACATGAATGTGCAGAACTCATAGTCCTTATCGCCGACTTCCTCATCACGAATCCTCGGATACTCGATGTTGTCGCAGACTATGTACTTCGCGTCGGCGGTCACTACCGCGGTTGCGGCACCTACCTCACTTGCGGTGCCTACGTAGTTGGAAGCTCCGCAGGTCAACCACGCGAAATTGCCAACGTTCGTGATTGCAAGCGCGCTGAGTCCCTCGCGGCTCATCAGTTCCCGCGCCCGGCGTTCCTTCTCGTGCATCTCCTCGACAAAACCCACGTTCGCTCTCCTCTCTGCTAGCGTGCCAGGGCATATTTCCCTGCTGCGCGCGGCATATCCTGCCGGGTTGATTCACCGGCTATCAATATAAGTGCGCTCCAAACTGTAAGGTCAAACGTTTACCCACACCTCAATGGGGGTAGTAAATATCATGGAAATATCAAGGAAAAAGAGGTGGATTCTGATGGCACGAGAGAAGACTCTGGCGAGAAGAGAGCGAACCGACCTGGAGATGGAGCCTTGGAACACCTTCCGCGAGATGGAAAGGATGTTCAGGGACTTCTTCGTGTCGCCGATGTTTCGTCGGTCCTGGCTGCTGCCCGAGTTGAGGCGCGAGATCGAGCCTGAGTGCGACCTTCGCGAGACCGATAAGGAGTTCATCCTTGAGGTGGCTGTTCCGGGCCTGTCCAAAGACGACATCACCATCAACGTGACCGAAGACTCCATCCAACTGTCCGGTGAGCGGAAGGTAGAAGAAGAGAAGCCTGACGAGAAATACCACCTGCGGCAGCGGAGCTACGGCTCGTTCAAGGTGGCATACTCCCTGCCTTCGGACGTGAAACCGGACGAAGTGAAGGCTACATACAAGAACGGTATTCTGGAAGTGCGCATGCCGAAGGCGGAAGTAGTGGAGCCCCACAAGGTGGAAATCCAGGTTCAGGAGTAGTCGGGCTGACGCTCCTAGAGCGATAACGATTTACCTCCCGAGCAATAGCAATCCTAACCCGGTCGCCTTAGCCGCGACCGGGAGGTGATCTACAGTCGGCGGGTGGAACTACCCCTTTCCACCCGCCGTTCTTGTAATTGGTGCCTGGCCGCCGTGTTTAGACTGTGTTGCGTGGGGGAACTAATGGTGTGCGAAGCCCGGCAAACGCATCGGCTAAGTGCTTTTGCCGGAAGGATCATCTTTCTTCTCCTTTCAAGTGTTGTGGTGGATTTACTGCCGCGAGTGTAGCGGACCCCGCCGGTCTCAGGACCGACGGGATTCTTTTTGTACGGCGTGGCTTCGAGGAAGCGGCGTTGCAGCGGCTAGCGTGGTTTCCTTGATAGCTTGAGGAGGTCCTTGAACAGGCCGAGGCCCAGGAACGTAGGGGCCCACAGGCCCACGAAAACGGCGTCCTCCTTCTTCTTCCGCGCGTAGAGGAACAGAGCCAGGGCGATCGAGCCCAGTGCGGCGCCGAGCAAGATGGGAGAACCGCCCTCTGCCCCTCTTGCCTGCGGGATCACTTCCTCAACCGCCGCCTCGGCGTGTTCCATCGTCTCTTCAACTTCGGTAGCAGCTTCGTGTGCGAGCTGTTCAGTGGTCTTGTGTGCCATCATGTCCTCCTCTGCGACTTGGGATAGTCTCACGTACTGTTACCCTGGCCTATCAGGGCCGCTAACCTCGACAGTGGGTAAGGTCGTAAGCGGAGGACGGATCGCGTTGGTCAGCTCAAAGGTGTGCTATCCAGCCAGAGACGGCTTGCCAGCATCTGATTGCCAGCAGATGCGCGTTCATCAGCTTCAGCGCGCCGGCTGTGGCCAGGACTATCACCGTCAGCTCGAAGGACTTCTGGGAAATCCTGGGCAGCACCCACTTGCCGATGAACACACCTACTATGATCGCGGGGGCGATTTGCAGGTTGAACAGAAGCGATTCCGCGGTGACGATCGGCTTTTGGGGCATCATCGTCGTAAGAATCCAGTAGATAGGGAACTTGCTCAGATTCACGATGAAGAAATACCAGGCGATCGTGCCCATGAACGCTTCCTTGGAGAGCTTGTGGGCCGCCATGTACATCTGCATGACCGGCCCGGCGGCGTTCGACACCGTCGTTGAGAAACCTGCCGCGATTCCGGTCCCAGCGACTCCGGCGGGCGATGTCGGCTGCAGCTTCTCGCCCAGCCTGCTCCTGAGCAGGTGCGCCGCGACCATCACAATGACCAGGATTCCCACTACGAGGTCGGTCGGGTCCTTCAGGCTCTTGCTCGCGCCCGTGAGGACCAGGGCGACGGTCCCAAGAGCAACCCCTGCATAAACCCACGGCAGAAGGCCAACGAGCTTATTCCACTGCGCATGCTGCTTATACCAGCCGACGGCGAACATGTCGCCCACGATTAGCATCGGCAGCATGATGCCCGCACCCAGCCTGCTCCCGAAGCCGACTCCAAGAAGCGGTACAACCAATATGCCAACACCAGGTATGCCGGTTTTCGATACCCCAACAAACAAAGCGGCCGACAGGCCGATGATCCACTGATAGGGCGTTAAGTCCATTTTCTACTCCGACTCCGAACAAACACTGCCATTATAGCGCGGCGGGCGCGGGATTAACAGGAACGTCAGCACGGGGCGGACAGTGGCGTTTTCGGCAATACCCCCCTCAGTCCCCCCTTCGCAAGGGGGGAAGTCGTAGACGCTCTCCTTTGTGCGGTACGGCAGAGCCGCAGTTGCTCCCGTCCGTGCAGAGCGCCAAGACGGGACGCCGGATGCTCCCTCCCCACGAAGGAGGGGCTGGGGGAGGTTGGTTCAAACAAGACGCTGCTAAGGCAGGGCGCGGCGACAGGGCAGCGATCTGGATTGATGCTAACCCTCACCCTCCTCGGCGTTGGCCATCATGAGGATGGTGGGGAACGGCAGGAGCCTGAACCGCTCCTCTTGTCGGAGCCGTCTGATGATCGCTAGCATAGAACGGGTCGAGTTGGGGTGTTCCGGCATCCAGGGGATTCGCAGGAACCGAAGGCCCCGAGCCCGGATCCGCATCGATGGCGGCTGAAAGCCCTGGCTCTGGAACTGGACCGACCGAACGTCGTGCCAGGAGACTTCAAAGGAGCCGAGTGGGGTGGATACGCAGATGCGGTCGCTGAGGACGGATACCTGCCGGATAAGCATCAGGTTGTTGAGGGTCGCCCCTACTGGAAAGGCTGCTATGGCCATGATAGGCGAAAAGGGATTGAGTCCGAAGTAGATGACGGCGCCCCAGATGATGGTCTCCCACACCGCCAGCCTGAGAAGTATGTCCCACGCGTGTGGCGCCTCCGGGTTTGTCCAGTGAATCTCCTCGGTCTTCGCCTCCGGGATCGTAGCCCAAAGCGACATTGCGAACGGCGAGAGAGGAGCCCTATCGCCTTTGCCAAGGCGACTCAGGTGCTGCCAGATAGAGGCCTCCAGGCAGTACTCCCCCAGTGCTTCTTTCTCAAGCCTGTATGACCTGGCAGGCGTCTTCACTTCATAAGCTCGTCCCGGCACTAGCGCGACAGATTCCACATCAGCCCACGGGACGAATAGCTTGCCGAACAGAAGGCCTATGCTAAGGCCTGTGCTATCGGTCTGCCAGTAGTATTGCGTGAGAAGAAACCTCTTCAGAATCCACCGGATCACGAGGACCGCCGGAATGCCGAATGCGGTGAAAACGCTGACCACGACGAGTTTATCCTTTGAGGGCGGCTCGAACAGGGCGTACCAGTAGACAAACCCGAGCGTGACCATCCACGCGGTCGGAACGAGAAGAAGAAGCAGCGATAGCATCGCGTTAGCCGGCTTGTCGGCTGCCTTTACCCTGACGCACTCAAGTTCGGGCAGTTCGCGCCATCTGTTCCCTTCCTTCAGGGCAAGGCCGAGGCTGTTGAGACGCGCCAGCCTTTCCTCTTTCTCCTCGACCCCTATCTCCTCCAGACGCCGCCAGGCCGCTTCGTCGCCATCCAGTATTGGCTTACACTGCTTAACAAGCACGTGCAACATCCTCTCCACGTCAGCCAGCACCGGCTCGTGGCAGTTCGGCAACTCCACGCGGAACTCGTAGTCACTGCCTATCGACTTGAGAACCATGTTCAGGTCATATAAACGAGCTAGCTCGTCGTCTTGCTCACCAAGGCGTTCCACAAACACGATGAACCGCTCCGCGACGAACCACAGGCGGCAATGATCCGACTCAGCAAAGATAGCTTCTGCTGCGCGATCATTTCTCAGGGAGAAACCAAGCGGCGTCAGCAGCCTGCCCGCCACCAAGCGAACAGCCTTTTCGTACTGACTTTTCAGCAACCCAGGGTGCAAAGCCACCATCCTCGATATCCGCGAACTGCCTGGCAGTAGTGCTTTTGCAACGTCCGCAGCAGGGCATACGCGTGTAATCCGTACGCATGCTCGTTCCAGCCGCCGCGGCGATTGTCCTCCCTGCGGAGTCTCACAGAATGCCGGGCAGTGGCAGTCTTTGGCGCTGAGTCGTGCTGCTTGCTGAGTGAACTATGCTATACTTGAGGTGACTTGATCCTATCGGGGGCTCGGATGATTCAGAGAGATTTGCACTCTAGATTTCGGTTTTCCAGCCTGGAGGAACTGCGCGAAGCGATAGATGCTCTGGGCCTTAGCATAGCGCTGGAGGAAGATACCTCATACCTGGCGCGGCCTTTGACGGTCGCTGGCAGAACGATCCCGAACTCAATGGCGGTTCATCCGATGGAGGGCGCGGACGGTACCGCCGCCGGCTCGCCGGATGTGCTCACTTTCCGCAGGTACAGGCGATTTGCCGCGGGAGGATCGGGACTGCTGTGGGTAGAGGCCTGCGCGGTCGTTCCCGAGGGCAGGGCGAACCCCAGGCAGTTGATGCTTACGAAGCAGAACAGGGACGAGTTTGCGCGGCTGCTGGATGAGGCGCGTAAGGCTGCCGCTGAGTCCATGGGCGCGGATCATCGGCCTTTCATGGTGCTGCAGTTGACCAATTCCGGCCGCTACAGCCGTCCCTCAGACGCACCCAAGCCGATCATTGCATTCCACGACCCCATATTGGACAAGGACAAAGGGCTTCCGCCGGACTACCCCATCGTTACGGACGACGAACTGGAGCGCCTTGAGGATGCCTACGTCGAATCCGCCAGGCTCGCGTTCGAACTGGGATTCGACGCGGTCGATATCAAAGCCTGCCACCGTTACCTGGTGAATGAGCTTCTCGCAGCACACACCCGCGAGGGCAAATACGGCGGCAGCTACGAGAACCGAACGCGGTTCCTCAAGAGCGTAGTTGGCAAGGTTATGGCCATAGCCGGCGACAAGATCGTCACCTGCAGGCTGGGCATCCATGACGCTCACCCGTACCCGCACGGCTGGGGCATGAGCGCCGACGACCCGATGCAGCCGGACCTCTCGGAGCCGAAGCGGCTGGTGCGTGAACTCCGAGAGATGGGCATGCCCCTGATCAACATCACGATGGGCAACCCGTATTTCTGGCCGCATGTGAACAGGCCGTATGATAGGCCGATAGAGGGAGGGCGTTACCCTCAGGAGCATCCGCTTGTCGGCGTGGATAGGCTGGTAGGACTCACGCGCGATCTGCAGAAGTCTGTTCCCGATATTGCCGTCATAGGCAGCGGGTTCAGTTGGCTGCGGAACCTCTGGCCGTATGTGGCGGCGGGATCGCTGCGCGATGGCGCGGCAAAGATGGTGGGCCTGGGCCGCCAGTCATTTGCGTATCCGGGGTTTGCGAAGGAGATTATGGAGACCGGGAAGCTCCAACGCAGGCATACCTGCATTAGCTGTTCCGGCTGCACGCAGATCATGCGGGACGATGGTACCACCGGCTGCGTGCCGTTTGACAGCGAGATCTACGGACCGATCTACCGCCAGGGCCGCCGTAACAGCTTCGACTACATCAGGGCACAGGCCGAACGCTGCCGGGATTGCTTTGACCCGACCTGCAGGGACGGCTGCCCGGCGGGAGTCGATATTCCCGGGTTCATCACCGCGCTTGCCGCCGGAGACATCAGGAAGTCGTATGACATATTGCGCCAGGCGAACTCGCTGCCGGAGATGTGCGCCTACGTGTGCCCGGCGGAGGTGCAATGCCAAAGAAACTGCGTTGAGAACGTGTTCTCCGGCAACCCTGTCCCGATCCGCGAACTGCAGCGCTACGTCTGCCAGGTCGCGCGCAAGAGCAGCTGGGTCAAATCTGCTGCTCCGGCTGCAAAGACCGGCCGACGGGTGGCCGTCATTGGCGCAGGTCCCGCAGGGCTCGCGTGCGCTTCGGCGCTGAGTTCCATGGGTCACGACGTGCACTTGTTCGACGCGCAATCGAGCCTCGGCGGAGTCGCCGCCTCAGCGATTCCTGGCAAGCGACTCACCATGGCAGATTTCGAGGCCGAGGCGTTGAGCGTCGTCGGGGATGGCGTCACCTTCCACGGAGGGGAATCGCTATCGGCCAAGCGCGATTTGGACAGGTTCGCCTCCGAGTTCGACGCGGTATTCCTCGGTATCGGGCTAGGCAGCTCGACGAAGCTGACCGATGACCAGCCCGAAGGCGTGGAGGACGCGATCGGCTTCCTTGAGCGTGCCAAGCAAGGCGACGTAACGGTGCCGCTTAGCGTGGCGGTAATCGGCGGAGGAAACACGGCGATGGACGCGGCGACGACTGCCCTTGAGCGCGGAGCGCGGGATGTCTACCTGATCTACCGGCGGTCCTTTGCGGAGCTTCCGGCATGGCCGGCTGACCGAGATGAGGCGATGAACATGGGCGTCCACTTCCTGCTTCTGACGCAGCCCGTAGGCTATGAGACCGACGGTAGCGGCCGCGTGACGGGGGTTCGGGTCGTGCGGACGGTTTTGGGCGAGCCCGATTCATCCGGCAGACGGCGGCCTGTCGAAGTGCCCGCGAGCGAGTCTGTGATCTCAGTCGGGATGGTGCTGGAGGCTATAGGCCAGAAGCTGCCCGAGGGGTTCGAGAGCCTGATCCCCGGCGTCGAGCTGACCCGGAGTCGGCTGCTCAAGGTGGATGAGGAAGGCCATACGTCGAGAGAAGGCGTGTTCGCCGGTGGCGACGTAACTAACGGCGGCGCCACGGTCGTCCAGGCGATAGCAGAAGGCATGCGGGCTGCTCGTGCGATAGACAACTACTTGAGGCGGTAACGTGGACAGATTGCTGCTCGTATTGGTGCTCGTGGCGTGCGCGACCGCCGTCGATGCGGCCCGAAGCATCATCGTCTCGCCGAACTTCGCCTACTACAAGGACCGCAGCGCAGACAGCATCGCCGAGGAGATCAGCGTCAACGGTTTCGGCGACGTCCGGCTCATCTCCACGAACCACGCTGAGATCAGCGACGAACTGCTGAAGGCCTTCCGCGACAGGCGCATCCGGGTCTGGCACTCCACCTTTTGCCACGGCGTGTATTCTGCCGCCGATCTGCCGGCGGGGTGGGAAACCTGGCAGATGAAGATGAGGCAGCCGGGTCGGCCTGGCGGGTTTGTGTCATTTTGCCCCAACAACCCGGAGTATCGGAAGTGGAAGAAGACGGCGGTTGTTGCTGTGCTGAAGCGGCACAAATTCGACGGCATCGATCTGACGGAGCCGTTTCTTCCTGCCTATCTTGGGCCGGAAAGCCCTCACTACGGCTGCCTGTGCGCGCACTGCGAGGCCGTGTTCAAGGCAATGTATCCCGGCGTCACCCGCATTCCTGAGTTCGAGGACAGTACGTCATCGGACTACTGGAAGACGAACCGGGCGCTGTATGACAAATGGGTCGAGTTCAGGGTTTCAACGGTGGTCGAGTTCCTATATGAGCTGGTCAATGGAAAGGACGGCATCCGCGAGAACTGCCCGAACCTGAGCGTGGCCACTTGGAGCCTCGGCTGCGCTATGCCAGACCAGATCAGCAAGCTTCGGGAATGGGAGGCCGTGGACGGCGCGGCGATCGTGAAGCGGGTGAGGCCGGATATACATGTGATCCAGACCGACTGGCCGGATTGGATCAAGCCCGACCTCCCGTCGAGCTACGTTGAGAGGTACAAGCCGGTGCTGGAGTCTATTCGTGCGGTCGCGCCGACTGTGCCCATTATGCTGCAGACGGATATCGGCTCGAACGCGAACATGCGGCGCAGCGCGAAGTGGCTCGCCGAGGTGGAGCGTATGGCGCGCAAGATCGGCTTCTCCTCGACAACGAGCTATGAGTACTTCATTGGCGGCTATATGTATGACGAGCCGCCCCGCCCGGTGGAAGCGGAGCGAGAGCCTGGAGGAATCAGGCTGGTGTTCAGCAAGCGCGTGGATCCTGCCTCGGCGGGCGATGTCCGGAACTACACGCTCAACTCCGGGCAGGTTCTCTCGGCCAAAGTGGATGGCAATATCGTTCATCTTCGTGTGCCCGGAGCGGAGTCAGGGTTGATAGTCACGGCCTCAAGCATCAGCGATGACACTGCTCGGAGGCTCTATCACGACAAGCCTCCGTGCGTGATGAGGGACGCCGTTCGTATTCCGGTCAAGTAATCACAAACGTCTGGCTGATTTGCGTTGCGCGGCTTGCGCACGGATGCTATAATGCCGGTGCGAAATGTCGGCAAGGAGCTGAACAAGGGTGCTGTACCGAATCCTGACAGCAGTGGTGGGCATACCTCTTGCCTTTGTACTGGTGTTTTGGCCTGGCGGGATTCCATTTGCGGTTGCGATGGGCACCGTTTCCATCCTTGGCGCAATCGAGTTCTACAGGGGTGTGCGTAAGGTCGGCGCAAGGCCGGTCGAGTGGGCGGGATTGCTCGCCGTGCTCTTCTTCGTCTTCTCCGCTCGAACGTTTCGTTACGCGGATGGAACAACCATCGGCGCCATCTTTCCCACCGCCCTTACTCTTCTGCTGATTCTGTCGTTTACCGTTGAGATGATCCGCCGCGAGCGCGCCCCCATCGTTAACGTCGGCTCCACTGTGTTCGGGGCGATTTACGTCGGCTGGCTGATATCACACCTCGTCGTTCTACGCGGCGTACACTTGGGCGTGCCCGAGATCGACCTTCGCCACTGGAACCCTCTGGGAGACCCGGGCGCGTCCCTCGTCATGCTTACATTCGTCGGGACTTGGGCGTGTGACACCGGAGCCTACTTCCTCGGCAGGGCCTTCGGCAAGACGAAACTCGCGCCAAAGCTGAGTCCGAACAAGACGTGGGAAGGCGCAGTCGGAGGATTCCTGTCCTCGATCGTTATCACCCTTGGCGCGGGCTACATCATCCATCTTCCGCTCGTGCATTCGCTTGCGCTGGGAGCCCTCTTCGGGCTGTTCACCCAGCTGGGCGACCTCTCCGAATCCACGATCAAGCGGGAACTCGGCATCAAGGATTTCGGCACGTTAGTTCCCGGTCACGGAGGCATCCTCGATCGATTTGACAGCGTCCTCTTCACCGGCCCCATCGCCTACTACTATGCCGTGCTTTTCCTGAACAACTGGCCCAGGTGACGCTTACCTGCCCCTTTCCCTCACAAGGCCATAGATCAGTGCGGCGACCACACCGCCCACCGCCGGAGCCAGCAGATACAACCACCACGCCGTGAACTTGCCTGCCGCGATCATCGGTCCCAGAGCCCTTGCGGGGTTGACCGCTCCTCCTGTCAGAGGGCCAGCGATCAGCACCGCCACGCCCAGCGCGAAACCAATCGCCAGCGGATGCGCGCCCTTGGTGGCCCTATCGTCGGTCGCTACTCCCATAATGACGAATACTAGCAGGAACGTCACCAGCGCCTCCACGAGGAACGCCGCGCCGATTGAGACCCCCGAAGCCGGAAACGTTGCTCCAAGTGCCGGCCCGCTCCTTGCCGGGTCCCCGAATGTCGCCCAGACCGCAAGTCCCGCGAGGATGGCCCCGGCAAACTGGGCGATCCAGTAGAGGACGACCCTGGCCCACGGGAACTTGCCGCCGACCGCGAGGCCGATGGTCACAGCCGGGTTGAAGTGCGCGCCCGATACGTGCCCGAGTGCTGCAACAAGCGCTGCCAGCACGAGCCCGAAAGTGAGTCCGACGGCCAGTGAGTTTGACGGCGCACCCGCGATTGGCAGGTTCAGCGCCGCCGCCACCGCAACCGCCGTGCCGGCAAATACCAGAAGAAATGTCCCAACAACCTCTGCAATCAGTGCCTTCGAAATGCTTCTTTCCTCTTCTGCAGGCATATCACACCTCCTGGCGCAGTCCGATTCGCAGATCTACGCGTCAGCATTATACCCCAGAACTCCTCAACGCGCGATTTTCCGCCTGAGGCAGGGTTCGCGGCCGCTGCTGCCGAAGGACTCATCAAAAGCCGATTAGGAGTTGCCGTGAACTGGAAAGTGGTTATGCCAATCGTCATCTGCGCTATTTGCCTCGCCTCTTGCGGTGCGAACTCACAGCCGCGTACCATCAAGGACATAGTCTACTCACGAGTCGGGAGCCGTGAACTCCACCTGAACCTCACGCTTCCGGCGGAGAAGCCGTCCAAACCGCGCGCCGCCGTGATCTGGGTCCACGGGGGTGGATGGTCGGGCGGAGACTATAAAGACGATCCCGGTGTTGCTTATGGTCTGTCTGATCTCGGCTACATCACCGGGACGGTAGAGTATCGTCTCAGCGGGGAGGCCAAATACCCGGCGCAGATCGAAGACTGCAAAGCCGCGATCAGGTTCCTAAGGAAGAACGCCGGCAAGTACGGCATCGACCCGAACCGCATCGGCGTCTGGGGCGGATCTGCCGGCGGGCATCTCGTAGCTCTGCTGGGCACTACAGCCGGCATAAAGCAGCTTGAAGGGGATGGGCGCAACCCGGGATTCCCCAGCCGCGTGCAGGCCGTGTGCGACCTGTTTGGGCCAACTGAGTTCACCGAAGACAGCATGCAGGAGTACATTCCCGATGTGGTCGGAATGGTCGAGGGGCTGCTTGGCGGACCTGTAAAGGATCGCCGTGGCCTGGCGCGCCTGGCGAGCCCTCTCGAATTCGCCTCCAAGGATGATCCTCCGTTCCTGATCCTGCACGGAGAGCAGGACACGCTGGTGCCGATGAGCCAGAGCGAGAAACTCCGCGATGCGCTCAAGAGGGTGGGCGTTGACGTGACGCTGGTGAAGGTCAAGAACGCCGGGCATGGCTTTGGGCCCCAAAGCGAGCCCAGCCCGGATGAGATCAAGCGAATCGTGCAGGAGTTCTTCAAGGACAAGCTCGGGCCGGCCGAGAGCTTGTAACTCCGCGCTGGGCGTGATATGCTTGCTTGAAGTGGACGCGCAAGAGCTGATCGACAAACTGGGGCTGAAGCCGCTGACGATAGAAGGCGGGTACTTCTTCGAGACGTATCGGAGCGATGAAATCCTCGCCGCCGGATCGCTCGACCCCCGCTACGGCGGCGACAGGGCCGTCTCGACAGCCATCTACTACCTGCTCGTGCCCGGCAATGTTTCCAAGCTCCATCGCCTTCGCTCCGATGAGATATTCCACTTCTACGCGGGCGACGCCGTCGAGATGCTGCAGCTCTTGCCCGACGGCTCGCACAGGATGGTTCTCCTTGGCAGCGACATCGCCCGGGGGCAGATGCCGCAGGTTGTCGTGCCGCGTGGTGTATGGCAGGGAGCAAGGCTGGTTCGCGGCGGCAAGTGGGCGCTGCTGGGCACCACAGTCGCGCCGGGTTTCGACTACGAGGATTTCGAAGCCGCCGATCGAGCGGAACTCATCCGCTGCTATCCCGAATGTGCCGATACTATAACAGAACTGACTGACGAACCCTCACGCTGAGCATCGCCAACAAGACGCGCATAAGGCGGGAGAGTCGGAACGGCGCCGGAAACGCCTGGCGCTCGTGGAAAGGCACTGAGTATGAGGAAATGGGTCCCTACGCTTATGCTTATCTTCTTCGCCGCGCGGGCCGGCGCATACACCGTTCCCTACGAGATGTGGATGGGGACATTCGTCGGTGACAGCAAAGTCGGATGGATGTCGCTCAATATCGAGGCCAACGAGTACGAAGGCATCAAGGGCTACAAGATAGCCACGGTCGTGAACAACCATCTCACCGTACTTGGCGCCGAGATGACCCAGCTCGTGGTTACAACCTGCTACACCGACCTCAAGTATGCTCCGCTCGCCGAGGAGCTCTCGATGTCCAGTGGCGGTAAGACCACCACTGTGAAGTCGAAGTTCGGCAAGCGCTCCATAGAATGCGAGATGTCCGCCGGCAGCGGGAACTCGACCATGTCTATACCTATTCCCGAGGGTACGCCGCTGACCGCCGACCCCATTTTCACGACTTCGGATGTATTTCCGGAGGTTGGCAAGGAATACGAGATGCGCTATTTCAATCCGCTGACAATGGCGCTCGAGGACCTGAAGATCAAGGTTGAGGCGAGGGAAAAGCTGACCGTTGACGGCAACGAGCACGACACAGTCAGGCTTCGAAACGTGACTCCGCTCGGCACTATGACGGTCTGGCAGGAGGCAGACGGCGCTGTCCTGCAGGTCGATGGCATGATGGGCATCAGAATGCTGCGGATGAGCCGCATGGAAGCCACGGCGGACGTAAAGGATACGGGCGATCTCGCCATTCTCACCTCCGCTGCATCCAGCAGGCCCATAGACAACCCCAGAGACGTGAAACACATGGAGGCGGTTGTCGTGGGGCTAGACGACGAAGCAATGCTCATATCGGACGCCCGCCAGAAGGCAAGCCAGGCGGAACCGCAGACTGCCCCGCCCTCCGCGAGCTTCAAGGTCACCGCGAGCAGGTTCGATGCCGCCAAAGCGGCGCTTCTGCCGATCTCGTCAGCGGAGCTGGCGGCCTACCTCAAGCCAACGCCGCCCTACATCGACTCCGGCGAAGAGAGCATCGTGCGGAATGCAGCCGAAATAGTGGGCAACGAGACGAACTCCTACCGCGTGTGCTCAAAGATCAGGGCCTGGATCTACGGCAATCTGAAGGTAGACGCCAAGATCGGCATTACCCGCTCGGGGTCGGATGTGTTAAAATCTAAGGTAGGTGTGTGCAGGGATTATGCAATCCTGTTCGCCTCGTTGGCGCGGGCTGCGAAAATCCCCACCAAAGTTGTATCGGGACTGATTTACACCGATGGCGCGTTCTACTACCATGCGTGGGTGGAATGCTACGTCGGGAAGTGGGTCCCGTTCGACGCGACACTGGCGAGCGATTTTGTTGATGCCACCCACATCAAGCTCGCGGAAGGTGACGCGACAACCATGTTCAGCCTGGCCAGAGTCATCGGCTCGCTGAAGGTGGAAGTGAAAGAGGCACGATAGCGATTAGCCGCCAAGATTTGTTAGCCCGCAAGCCTGGAGCATCCTGAGCTCAGTCGAAGGATCGAAAGGCGCGGCGGGCGTATAGAAGTGCGGCGAGGATTCTGTGATACGCTGCGCACTTGAGACTAGCAGCGTGGAGAGCCTGCGGAGCGAGAATGTTAGCCAGAGATTTCCTGACCGTTGCAGTATTCATAATCATCGGAATCGGCTTTGTGGTCGTGACGCTGCTTGCGTCAATGATCTTCAGGCCGCACAGGCCCAGCGATGAGAAGCGAACGACCTACGAATGCGGCGAGGAGCCGATCGGCCCGGCGTGGCTGCAGTTCCGTGTAGGTTACTACATCTACGCGCTCATCTTCCTCATATTCGATGTGGAGGCCGTGTTCATATTCCCCTGGGCCGCAGGGCTGTTGGGATTCTCGAAGACGCACGCGCTGGCGACGTTGGCGTTCGTGGACATGCTGATATTCGTGTCGATCCTGGCGGTAGGGCTCGTGTGGGCGTGGAAGAAAGGTGTTCTTGAGTGGAAGTAGATCCCAAGTGCACAAGTGAATGCAACATCGACCCCGGTGTTTCGGGATTTGAGCGTCAGCGGAAATCCCGAAACGAGAGGCCGGACCGCCCCTTTGACTATATCGAGCGCATCCCCGGCGGCACAATCGTCACGACCACCGTGGACAGGGTTTTCAACTGGGCGCGGGAAAGCTCGATGTGGTATATGCTCTTCGGCCTTGCGTGCTGCGCCATCGAAATGATGGCGGCTGGCGCGGCCCGGTTCGACCTGGACAGGTTTGGCATGATCTTCCGCGCGACCCCGAGGCAGAGCGATCTGATGATTGTTGCCGGGACCGTGACCAAGAAGATGGCCCCGAGGGTGAAGCGGCTCTACGAGCAGATGAGTGAACCGAGATACGTGATCGCAATGGGAAGTTGCGCCAACGCCGGCGGCCCGTTCGCCGATTCCTACGCCGTGGTGAAGGGCGTGGACCAGATCATCCCGGTCGATGTCTACATCCCCGGCTGCCCGCCCCGCCCCGAGGCTCTGATCAATGGCATAATGGAGCTCCGCAAGAAGATGCGCGCGGAAGTTGGGAAAAGGTAGAGAGTGGAAAGTGGAGAGCAGAGAACAGGAACTGCAAAGCGGTCAGTGGTGTTCCCCCTGATTCTTCTGCTGCTAGGTCTTGGCGCGGCCGTGCATTCAGTGGTCGCTCGTCAGTGGCTGGAGTTCGTCATCGCCATTCCGGTCGTCGCGGCGGGCTTCTCAATACTGAAGGAGAGACAGAACCCTTTTTTCGTCGCCGCTGCTGCTTTGGGCGTTGGGACTAAGCACGCTGGCGAGCGGCGTTAGGGAAGACGCCTGGTTCAGTCTGGTGCTTGGGGATTCCTGCTCCTGGCATCCACGATGGCGCTCGTGCTCGCACTGTTCGAGAGGCACCGGGGCCGGCTAAGGACTAACGACTAAGGGCTACGACTACTCATGTCCGAACTGATAGAAAAAGCAATAAGAGACTCCTTCCCTGACGCGGTGGTTGAAACCACTGACGTCTTCAGGACCTTGAACGTGAAGGTCAAAGCGGAGAGCTTGCTGGCAATATGCGAGAAGCTGCGCTCGGAGCCGGAGCTTCGCTTCGACTACCTTGCGGATATTACCGCCATTGATTGGAATGACCGCATCGAGGTCGTGTATCAGCTTACGAACCTGGCGAAGAACCAGAAGGTTGCGCTGAGAGTCGATCTCGATCGTGGGAAGCCGGAGATCGATTCCGTCACTTCCGTCTGGAAGGGCGCGGAGTATCAGGAGCGAGAGGCGTTCGACCTGATGGGCGTCGTTTTCAAAGGCCACCCCGACCTTCGCCGAATCCTGCTCCCCGAGGACTGGGAGGGCCATCCCCTAAGGAAAGACTATGTCATCCCGGATTAGAACCGACCTCATTGAGATCAATATGGGCCCGCAGCACCCCAGCACGCACGGGGTTCTGCGCCTAGGCGTCACGCTCGACGGCGAGGTGGTTGTCGACTGCAAGCCCGATGTCGGCTACCTGCACCGCGGGATCGAGAAGCTCGCCGAAATGCGCACGTGGGTCCAGTTTATCCCGATTACGGACCGGCTTGATTACCTCGCCTCGATGCTCGGCAACGCGGCCTACGTGGGCGCAATCGAGAAGCTCGGACAGATAGAAGTGCCGGAAAAAGCGGAGTATATCCGCATAATAATGATGGAATTACAGCGCGTTGCGAGCCATTTGGTCTTCTTCGGGACGATGGCGCTCGATCTGGGCGCGACAACGCCGTTTTTGTACTCGTTCCGTGAGCGGGAGGATGTGCTCGATCTCTTCGAAATGGTCTGTGGCGCGAGACTGACCTACAACTACTTCCGCCCGGGCGGCGTCTCGAAGGACCTGCCCGCCGGGTTCTACGACGCGTGCAAGGCCTACATCAAAAAGCAGCGCGAGAAGCTGCCCGAATACGACGACCTCTTCACCGGCAACCAGATTTTCATTGCCCGCACCCGCAACATCGGTGTCATCTCCGCCGAGGATGCCATCGACTACTCCCTCAGCGGCCCCTCGCTGCGTGGATCGGGCGTCCCATACGACGTCCGCACGGCCGACCCATATTCGATCTACCACAAGTTCGACTGGCAGGTTGTCACGTATCCCGACGGCGACTCTCTTTCCAGGTTCCTGGTGCGGACCCAGGAAATCCGCCAGAGCCTCAACATCATCGAGCAGGCGCTTGAGGGCATTCCGGAGGGCGAGTTGAAGTGCAAGCTTCCTCCGCGGCTGAAGCTGCCGGCAGGAGAAGTGTATCATCATATCGAATCCGCAAGAGGTGATCTTGGCGTCTACCTGGTAAGCGACGGCGGTGAAAAGCCCTATCGGCTAAGGTGGCGCGCCCCATCATTCATCAACCTTGGCGCGCTCAATTCTATGGTCAAGGGCTGGAAAGTTGCTGATGTGGTAGCGATTCTGGGTAGCCTTGACATAGTACTGGGCGAGGTAGATAGGTAGCACAAGCAATCGTAGCGGCTGGGCCTCTGTCCCGGCCCTCCCGGACTCCTAGGGCGGCGACCCTGGCCGCCACTACGCCGCGAAAGGAGGTGATACTAGATGGACCTTTACAGCAGACGACTCAGGCCGTTGTTCATGGTCGTCTTCGCCATACTGGGTGGCGTAGCGGGAAGCGCGCTGGCAACCCAATACATGGCTAAGCTGATCGAACTGATCGGCCAGGACAACCCGAAGCTCTTTTGGCTCATTCCCATCAACCCGACCAAGCTGACGCCGGCCGAGGAGATGCGGACCTACCTCGTGTTCGTAATCGTCGGTGCTCTGTTCGGCTTTATCCTCGAGCGCGCTTCTTTCGCTCAAGCCAGCAGAATCCGGACGGCTATCGAGCACTTGGGGCCGCACGACAAAATCGCAGCCGGCATCGGCTTCATCGTTGGCCTCGTACTTACTGCACTGATAGTCAGCATCATCAACACCCCGCTGTCGTTCAATCTCATATTGGCGGTCGTGCTATGCTACGTTTCAATTGCCGCACTGCTGAGTGTGAAAGAGCAGCTCCGTTACTTCATATCCGGTCCTTTGCCGCCGAAGGGCGAGGCTGTTGTCGGCTACGTGCCCAAGCTGCTCGATACGAACGTCATCATCGACGGGCGCATCGCCGATATCTGCAGGGCGGGCTTTGTTGAGGGACCGATCTACGTTCCGAGATTCATAGTAGAGGAACTGCAGCAGATAGCGGACTCCAGCGATTCGCTCAAGCGCGCGCGTGGACGCCGCGGGTTGGAGATTCTGACCCAGATGCAGAAGGAAATGGACCTGCAGGTCCCTGATCTGCAGGAGGCCCAACCCGGTGAGGAAGTAGACGCCCGGCTCGTCAGGCTTGCAAGGCAGGTTGATGGTGCTATCATCACCAACGACTACAACCTCAACAAAGTCGCGGGTCTGCAGGGCGTGGACGTTCTGAACGTGAACGAGCTTGCCAACGCGCTCAAACCCGTGGTTCTGCCTGGCGAGGAGATGCGGGTGACGATCATCAAGGAGGGCAAGGAAAAGGAGCAGGGGATCGGGTACCTGGACGATGGTACCATGATCGTCGTCGAGGGCGGTCGCCGGAGGCTCGATGAGACCCTTCCGGTGTCGGTCACAAGCGTCCTGCAAACTGTCCAGGGCAAGATGATCTTTGCCAGGATCAAAGATGAGGCAAACGGCGCGCCGGGGTCTACCGCCCGGGCGCCGCAGGGAAGTCCAGTTGACGAAAGCATCCGCTCTTATACCGGCGGCAGGAGCAGGCGAAAGACTCGGTAAGGGAGTCAACAAAGCATTCGTTGAGGTGGCGGGCAAGCCCATACTCGCCCGCACCCTTTCCGTGTTCGAGGCCTGCGAAGCCATCGGTGAGATAATCGTTGTCACGGCTGAACAGGATATCAAGGCGGTCGGCGAACTGGTCGGCCGCTTTGGTTTTGCCAAAGTGAAGCACATCGTCGCGGGAGGCGCGCAGAGGCAGGACTCCGTACGCAACGGGCTTGCCAGAGTGGCACTCGATATCGTTGCCATCCACGATGCCGCCAGGCCGATCGTGACATGCGAGATAATCGAGCGCAGCATCGCAAAGGCGTACGAAACCGGCGCATGCATTGCTGCCGTGCCGGTTATCGACACGATCAAATCAGCCGCAGACGGCATCGTCTCCGCAACGGTGGACCGGGCTTCGCTTTACTCCGTCCAGACTCCGCAGACGTTCCGCACGGAGCTTGTCCGCCGCGCCTACGAGCGGGCCTACGCCGACGGCTTCTACGCAACAGACGACGCCGCGCTTGTCGAACACATCGGAGAGAGGGTAGCCATCGTGCCGGGAAGCTACGAAAACATCAAGATCACCACGCCGTCGGACCTGGAGATCGCGCAGGCACGGCTGTCGCCTTCACCTTTGGGAGAGGAAGCGCCGCAAACCCGGACCGGCTTTGGCTTTGACGTGCACAAGCTGATCGAGGGACGCGAACTCTGGCTCGGCGGGGTGAAGATCGAGCACGAAAAGGGCCTGCTCGGGCATTCCGACGCGGATGTTGCCCTGCACGCTATCGCCGACGCCTGCCTTGGCGCGGCCGCGCTTGGCGACATAGGCAAGCACTTCCCGGATTCCGATCCTGCCTACAAAGGCATTTCCAGCCTCACGCTGCTGGCGCGTGTAGGGGAGTTGATCACCGCCGAAGGCTATGCGATCATCAACATCGATGCCGTGATAGCCTGCGAGCGGCCGAAGATCGCTCCGCACACATCGCAGATGCGCGACTCTATTACCGAGGCGCTCTCCACCACACCGGACCGCATCAGCATCAAGGGCACCACCACGGAGGGCCTGGGCTATACCGGCAGAGGCGAGGGCATTGCTTGCTGGGCGGTTGCGACGCTGAGGCGATTGACGGTTCCGCGCTATTGACTGAGCCGTGAAGGAGACAATGAACGTGAGCAACGGCACATCGCAGGACATCACCGCCGTGCTGGATCGAGAGATTCAGCGCACCAAACCGGACTACATAGTGTATCGTCCAGGCAGCGTCGACGGATCGACGTTCGATACCGGCAACGAGGAATTCCTGGTGTTTGACGGCCCTGACGGTTCGCTGATGGCCGTCTGGACCCAGAGCAGCTACGAGGGGGCAGGCGATCACCGAATCGTCTTTGCGCGATCGGACGATGAAGGAGTCACCTGGACGCCGCCCCGCCGGTTGGTCGGCCCATCGAGGCCGGGCGATGGCCACATGGCGAGCTGGGGTTTCCCGATGGTGACCAGGTCCGGGCGGATATACGTCGTGTGGAACCAGTATCAAGGAATCGACGACGTCATCCACCAGCACACCGGCACCATGGATGCCATCTACAGCGACGACTGCGGCGAGACGTGGTCGGCGCCACAGACTGTTCCTATGAAGCGCAGCCCTTACGACCACCCCGATCCGAATGTGCCCTCCTGCTGGATCGTTTGGCAGAATCCTATCACTGACTTGCAGGGCCGGCCGTTCACGGGCTTCTCACGTTGGGTGAGTAAGGCGGTCCGCACCCCGCCGCATGTTCCTTCCTGGACCGCCTGGGAGACTGTGGTTGAGTTCATGCGCTTTGAGAATATTCATGATGACCCGGAGCCCCGCGATATTAGTATCGGCTGGTCGGGATGGGGCTCGGACGCGCTTCGCGTGCCGCATTACACGAACCCGCTCCTGAGCATCGCGCAAGAGCCGAGTCTGGTGCGGCTGCCCGATAGCCGTCTGTTCTGCGTCATGCGCACGATGTCCGGTTTCATCTGGTACAGCCTCTCGGAGGACGACGGCGAGACATGGTCGAACCCTCGCCCGCTCTTGCGCAAGGACCACGGGCTGCCGATTCTCGAGCCGCTGTGCTGCTGCCCGATCTATGAGTTTTCGGAAGGTGTATACGTGTTGCTGCACCACAACAATGACGGGCGGTTCGAGGGGTGCAATCCGGAGGACACCAAGAAGAACCGGCGACCGGCTTTCATCGCGCTTGGCGAGTACCGGCCAAATGCGGAGCAGCCTATATGGTTCAGCGAGTCCAAAGTGCTGATGGACAACGACGGAAGCGGGATCGGCCCGCTCAACCGGATCGACTGCGGAGTGTATCCGAGCGTTACCAGGCGCAAAGGGAGGTTCATCCTGTGGCATCCTGACAGGAAGTTCTTTCTGCTAGGCAAGGAGATCACCGAGCAGTGGCTTGCGGATCTGGAGGTCCCAAAATGACGTCCAGCCGCACAAAGCCCGGCTAACCGACGTCTGTTGTAGACCCAATCCTCAGCCCACGAAGGTGGACTTCCCAACATGTTGCCTCGGATTCATTCGACGAAGGGCGCCTTTGTTGACATTTCTGCCGCTCGCTCGCTAATATGAGCATGAAGATCACAACGTTTATGTCACGCCAACGTCATCAAAGGTGAATTGCCATGACTCGTTTGGTCTCACTTATTGCAGTTATGCTGGTCGTTTCCGGGGCAGGTTTTGCTAAGCCTATGGACCAGCCCAAGGCCGCAAGAGCGGTCAGAACCTGGCTCGCGCGAAACGCAACTCCTATGGACACGTCCCTCGGTAGCCGGGTCAAGGGGATACAGACCTACAGAGACTCGCAGGGCCAGCCGCTCTACCACGTGGCTGCGCTTGATCCCGCGGGTTTTGTGATCATCTCTGCCGATGACCTCGTGGAGCCGATCATCGCTTTCTCATCCAGTGGCTCCTATAGCGCGTCGCCCAGGAATCCCCTCGGTGCGCTGATCGAGGGTGACGCTAGGGGGAGGTTAGCCGATGCTCGTGCGGCCGACAAGGTTAGGAGTGGGCCTGCAGCGCGCCATCGGCGGGCCCGCTATAAGTGGAACCGCCTGACGTCCGATGAGCCGATCAGTGATGAGACGCCATCGGGCGCCGGGGGAGTCACTGATGTCCGTGCCTCCGAGCCGTTGCCGTAGGGCGGCGTGTAGTAGTTGTAGTATGATGCGGCGCAGACGGTAGTCTGTCGCCACTTGCTCTGGACATTCAGACACTGTAAAGCGTGAGGACAGGCGGGCACCATGCTAATGACGCTCGGGCGGGATTGCAAATCCCGCCCGAAACTCTGTCCCCTCAACCATAGACCCTCAACACTCAACCGCCTTCCCTTCCCGCGTCCAGCGCGCTTGCCACGTGCGCTCGAATGTGCTAGCGTTTAGGCTATGAAACTAGGCTCCGTTTTCGATTTTCATGTCCATCTGCTGGGGCAGCCGGGCCTTGACGGGGAGTTCCTGCAGTTTGCAAGGGAGCACAGGATGCGGTTCGCGACCTCCTGCCTTGGGCCCGCGGGCAGCATGCTTGCCTACCCGACATTCGAGCAGTGCGTCCAGGCCAACGACATGGTGCTCGACCAGATGCGGGCGAACCCCGGGCTTGTATACGGCTTCTGTTATGTTCGGCAGGACCACGAGCAGCAGGCGATCGATGAAATCCGACGCTGTAAGGCGGCGGGGATGGTCGGCGTTAAGCTCTGGGTGGCGCTGAAAGTCAACGACCCGCGCACCTACGCCATAGCGGAAACCGCGATTGAGCTTGGAATGCCCGTGCTGATTCACTCCTACCTGCGGTGGGAGGAGATACTCAAGGACGAGAGCAAACCCGACGAGATATGCGTGCTCGCCCGGCGATACCCTGAACTGAAGATCATCATGGCGCACATGGCGCTGCGGTGGCGCGAGGGCTGCGATGCAGTAGCCGACTGCCCCAACATCTACGTGGATACGAGCGGGATGGACCCGGAGCTTGGCAGCGTGGAGTATGCAGTTCAGAAGCTCGGAGTTGAGCGCGTTCTTTACGGCTCTGATGCTCCGGGGCGAGACGTGTTGTGCCAGATAGGCAGGGTGATGGCGGCGGATATTTCCGAAGAGGACAGGGTGAAGATACTGCGAGCAAACTCAGAGAGGTTGCTCGGGATAGGAGAGGCCGCGTGATTATCGACGTGAACACCCACTTTGGCTGCGACCACTCTATGCCCGCAGCCCATACGCGCGAGCAGTTGACGGCGCTGCTTGCTTCCGCAGGGATAGACAGGGCAATAGCAACAGAGCTTACGCGTAAGCAGGCGGATTTCGAAGGCGGCACGCGGATCTACCCGACATACCAGATGGTGGACCTGAACGCGGCGGCGGAGGCCGCAAGCGGCAGGATACTGCAGGTGTTCCTGCGGCTGCAGGACCCGAGGGTGCTCCCGCAGGCGGTCCCCTCGGCCGAAGTGATTGCGGCGCTGAACGGCGTGACTGCGGCCAATGCGAGCGTGAGCTTCATCATAAGCGGCGCGAACTACGCCGAGGCTAACGCCAACAGGGACCTGTTCACCCGCGACAATGTCTGGGTAGACATAGGACACTTGCAGCACCCGACAAACTCGCTCAATAAGCTGATCGACGCCGTCGGCAGCGAGCACATTCTGTTCGGTTCGAACGCGCCCATTTTCTACCCGTATGCAAACGTGTTTCGGGTGATGAACTCGAAGATATCCGACGAAGACCGTGAGCGCATCCTATGGAAGAACGCGCAGGCGCTGGGGCTTTAGCGACCCCACCCCGGCCCTCCCCTTCGTAAGGGGAGGGAGAAAGGCAATGCAATGGAGCATCTTGACCTTACCAAATCGATGCAGCTATATGCGGAGGCGAAGAGACTTATCCCCGGCGGCTCTCAGACTATGAGCAAACGCGCCGAGGCGTTTGCCACGGGCGCAATGCCGATCTACTTCAGCCACGCCAGCGGCTGCCGCGTCACGGATATCGACGGCAACCAGTACATCGACTACGTCAGCGCCCTGGGACCGATCATCCTGGGCTACTGCCACCCGGCCGTCGACGAAGCTGTCCGAAAGCAGATTAGCAACGGCATGATCTTTCCAATGCTGCACCCGCTGGAGGTGGAGGCGACTAAGCTGATCTGCGATATGGTTCCGTGTGCGGAGATGGTGCGGTTCTTCAAGACCGGCGCCGAATCGACCGCCGCCGCCGCCAGGATAATGCGCGGGCACACCGGCAAGGACCTGATCCTGAGCGCCGGTTACCACGGGTGGCTCGATACCTGGGCTGCCGCCAACAACGCTCCGGCGGACAGGGGCGTGCCGCAGTGCCTGAAAGGCTCGATCGCCACATTCGCCTTCGGAGATATGACCTCGGACAGGTCCCTCGAAGCGCTGCTCAAGAAGCACAAAGGTGACGTGGCCGGCATTGTGATGGAGCCCGCGTCATATGCGACTATGGATACAGGCGACTACCTGAAGTGGGTGCGTGAACTGGCCGATAGGCACGGGGTTCTGCTCGCTTTCGATGAGATCGTTACCGGTTTCAGGCTCGCTCCCGGCGGCGCGCAGGAGTACTTTGGGGTCACTCCGGACCTCGCCTGCTTCGCCAAGGGCATATCGAACGGCATGCCCGTAGCCGCAGTTGCGGGCAGGCGAGAAGTGATGAAGACAGCCGCTGAACTGGTCATATCATCCACATACGGCGGAGATACGATATCGCTCGCAGCAGCGGTCGCCTGCCTGAAGGAGATCCGCGACAATGGCATACTCCCGCGGATTTGGGAGCAGGGCAAGCAGCTGGTGGACGGCATGAACCAGATCGCCAGCGACATCGGCCTTGCGTTGCAGTTCAGGGGCTGGCCGGTGATGGCATCCTTCGGCTTCGGCTATGATGCGCCTACGAACGCTGACCTGATGACGCTCCTGCTGCAGGAGATGGCGAAGCGGGGAGTGCTGCTGCGAAGGGGCGGGTTGATCTTCGTGACCTATGCGCACAAGGCCGCCGATGTTGACGAAACGCTGGCCGCCTGCCGCGACGTGTTCCGGCTGCTGCTGGAAGCGCAGCAGTCAGGAGACGTCAAGAGCAGGCTGATCAGCATCGAGGAAGCCGCCGCGGCGATCCGCAGGTTCTGAGAACCCGCTTCAGAGGGGAACTCGGGCGGAGACGGACCTATGGCCCGATCCTGTCCTTGCCATCCGTGAGCCAGTCGAGGCCGAAACGGGTGAAAGTGATCGTTTCGTAGGGGTCTCCGTCACCACACTCATAGAGCAGCCCGATGTCCATATCAGGCAGCACCGTCAGGCACGAGTAGGCGGCGAGTCTGTGGTCGATGAGCTTCGTCACGGGCCAGGTCTTGCCCTCGTCATAGCTCATCCGCACCGTCATCATGTTGCGTTTGATGCTGGCCGGGTTCGAGAACAGCAGCCTGCTCTTGCCGTGCTGATCAGACCACGTATACCTCAGGAACGAGGCCTGGCAGACGGGTTCCACGAGCGTTTCGTCCGGCTTGCCCTCGGAGAAGGTCAGCCCGCCGTCCATGCTGACTGCTGTTACGCGGCAGTATCTGCCCTGGTAACTCCGCATATTGAGCATCAGCGAGCCATCCTCCAGTTCTACGATCTGGCATTCGTTGACGTTGGGGAAGACCTCTCCGCCGAGCTTCCAGGTCGCGCCCCGGTCGTCGCTGTAGATGACGTGAGAGCCGTATTCTTTCTTCTCGCTCTTCAGGGAGTAGTCGCAGGGGATGACGAGCCGCCCGCTCCTGAGCTGAATGCCGACGCCCGGGCCGGTGGCATACCAGGTCCACTCCAGCTTCTTGGTAGATGCGGTGATCTCGACGGGCTTCGTCCACGTGGCGCCGTCGTCCTCGCTCTTGCATATCCAGACCGTGCGCGTGCCCTTGCCGGTGCCCGCCTTGATCTCGCTCTCGTGGTCGTCGCCGATGTTGTGCGTCAGCGCCAGCCAGATGGTGCCAGTTGATTCATCTACAACCGGGCACGGATTGCCGAACGTGTTGGGCCCATCGGCCACCACCAACTGCACCGGGCTCCAGGTGCTGCCGCCGTCTGAGCTGCGCCTTAGCAGAGTGTTGATCTCGCCGGTGTCGCCACGTCCGTTCTTTCTGCCCTCGCAGAACGCGAGCAGCGTGCCCTTCCCGGTTACGATCAGAGCGGGGATGCGATAGGTATGGTAGTCACCTTCCCCGGACCTGTAGACAACCACGCTCTTCGGGTCGTTCGTTGCAGTGGCAGTCGGCAATTGAGAAGTCAACTAGCTCTCCTTATGATCGGCGCAGTACGTGCATCGTCCCGAGGGTGCAGGCCCAGCCGGCGGCGGAGATGTCCGCGGGACAGCCGTGAACCTGATTGCGCTGAGTCGGGCTCCGCAGACCCTGAAGACGGGCGCCCACCAGCCTGCCCGTCACCGGTACTATACGGACGGAAGAGCAGGCTGTCAAGCAGGCTCGGGCTAAGCCATCCTCTGTTGTTGCGGCCTTGCATGCTGAGCTTGTCGAAGCATCGCCTCGCCGCGACCCGGAGAGCCCTTCGACCATGCTGAGGATGCTCCGGGCGGTCGGATGGTAGCTAGAGTGGAAACCCTGGGGTAAGCTCAGAGTCCGCTGAAGTTCCAGTCCGGCGTTTGGTTGTCGTTTTCGCGCGCCGGTGCGTCTCCACGGGCCGCGAAACCTGGGGCTTGCGTTCGTTATCCTCGGGACACTGGCGCTGATCGGTGCCATCACGCAGCACAGGCAGTTCATGAAGCGGATCGGCGCTACCGAACGGACCTATATGTGGTCTCTTCCGGTCCTGGTGGCGATACTGGTGGCGTTGATCGGCGTCCTCGCATTCATCGGCATCCTCGTGCGGAGGGGTCCGTTCTAGACAGGCGATGGACACAGCGGCGCCGCGCGAATCAAGGGCCTACAGCCGGAGAAAAACCGCCTCTTCGCCGCAGTCGGGGAACTTGGGGCAGTTGATGCACTCCGTCCAGATCTTGCGCGGCAATTCGGCCTTGTCGATGCGATGGAACCCGAGTTTCTCGAAAAAGTCCGGCACGTAGGTAAGCGCGAAGATGCTCGGCAGGCCAAGCTCCCGCGCCTCATTGAGGCATACCTGGACAAGCTGCTTGCCGTAGCCCTTGCCCTGCGTGTTCTCGTCTACCGCGAGCGACCTGATCTCACCCAGATCGCCCCAGTTCACGTGCATCGCGCAGCAGCCGACGACGCGCCCGTCTTCTTCCATCACGACGAAATCCCGGATGTTCTCGTAGATGGTAGAAAGCGCGCGCGGAAGCATCGCGTTCTTTTCGGCGAACGAATTAACCAGTTGCTGAATTGCCTCAGCGTCAGCTACTACTGCTTTGCGAATCATGTCTGTCTCCGTTCAGGAAGAAGAGAGTCTCACACGGGACCACGGAATCTGGGAACCACGGAATTGCGATATTGAAGCCCCTTCGTGCTTCCGTAATTCCGTGGTCCAGTGTTTCCGTGTTAGTCCCTTCTTACGGATAGACGGCCCCGTTCATCAGTCCGGTGGTCTCATCGAGGCCGCACATCAGGTTCATGTTCTGGATCGCCTGGCCGGCGGCGCCTTTGCCCATATTGTCTATCGCGCAGGTAATGATCGCCCGCTTCGTCCGCTCGTCGAGCACCGCGCCGATGTGGCAGAAGTTGGTGCCGAACACGTTCTTGGTGCAGGGCTGCTTGCCCTCCGGGAGCACCTGCACGAACGTCTTGCCTCTATAGAACTCGCTGAAAACTGCGAGCAAATCCGCAGTGGATGCGATCGACTTGACCCTCGCATACGCCGTGGTCAGTATACCACGGTTCATTGGAATTAGATGCGGCGTGAAGTTGATCTGCACGGACGCGCCGGCGAGCACCGAAAGCTCCTGCTCGATTTCAGGCGTGTGCCTGTGTGTGGCGACTCCGTAGGCCCGCAGGCCCTCGTTGGTCTCGCAGAACAGGCCGCTTACGTCCAGTTTCGACCGCCCGGCGCCCGAGACGCCCGATTTCGAGTCGATAACGATCGAGTCCGGCTCAATTTGACCGCCCATCAGCGGCGCGAGCGCGAGAATCGCGCTTGTCGCATAGCATCCGGGGTTGGCGATGAGCCTCGCCTTTGCGATCTCATTGGAATGCAGTTCCGGGACGCCGTAGACGGCCTCTGCGACCAGTTCCGGCGCGGTGTTCTCCGCGCCGTAGAACTGCTTGTAGGTCTGAGCGTCCTTCAGCCTGAAATCGGCGGGAACGTCCACGGACTTCTTGCCTGCCGCCAGCAGTTCCGGCGCGACTTTCATCCCGACGCCGTTGCCCTGCGCCTGGAAGATGAAATCGGCCTTCCCGGCGGCTTCGGCACAATCGTATTTCTCGCAGACCGGCAGGTCGTGACCGAGGAACGCGGGATACGCATCCGAAAGCGGCCTGCCCGCAAGCGAGTCCGATGCCAGATACGTGATCTTCGCCTCGGGGTGGCTCAGCAGATACCGCACAAGCTCAGCGCCCGCATAGCCCGACGCGCCGATGATTCCGACCCGTATCACTGCTGCACCTCCCGGATGATGCCTATTGCCCGGTCCACAAGCTCCTTCGTCACAATGAGCGGCGGAACCAGCCGCAGGACGCTGTCGCTCGTGGCGTTCAGGATGAGACCTTTGGCGAGCGCCTTGTTGACGATGTTCTTTGCGATGGGCTCGTTGAACTCCACCGCGTTCATCAGGCCGAGCCCGCGCACTTCCTTCACTCCGTCGAGCGTCGCAAGCTGCTCTCGCATATACGCGCCGACCTTGTCCGCGTTCTCGACCCAGCCGTCTTCGGTTATCTCCGTCACGGCGGCGATTGCCGCTGCGCACGCGAGCGGATTCCCGCCGAATGTGGAGGCATGATCGCCCGGCTCGAACACATCTGCATACTTGCCTCTCGCAAGACACGCCCCGATCGGGAAGCCCGCGCCAAGGGTCTTGGCAAGCGTCATGATGTCCGGCACGACGCCGTAGTTCTCGAATCCGAAGTTCTTGCCGGTCCTGCCGAGGCCCGTCTGGACTTCGTCGAATATCAGCGCCGCGCCGAGCTCATCGCACAGCTCTCGCGCCGCCTGCAGGAACTCCCGGGTTGCGGGATGCACGCCGCTTTCGCCCTGGACAGGCTCCATCATTATCGCGCAGGTCTTCTCGCCGGCGGCTGCCCTGAGCGCGGCAACATTGTTATATGGGACATAGACATAGCCGGGCGGAAGTGGGGCGAAGGCTTTCTGATACTTCGGCTGGCCGGTTGCGGTGATCGCGGCGAGGGTCCGGCCGTGGAATGAGTCGAGGGCGGTGATGATCTCCGTCTTCTCCGGGTGGTCCGCCATCTTGGTCGCCTTCCGGGCAATTTTCATCGCGGCTTCGTTAGCCTCAGCCCCGGAGTTGCAGAAGAAGGCCTTGTTCATCCCGGAGAGATCGCAAAGCAGCTTCGCAAGCTGCCCCTGCAGGCCGACGTG
>JBPOHN010000040.1:0-50997 GCA_052035525.1 Armatimonadota bacterium | reverse complement strand
AGTTCAGATTTCGAGTGCTGGTCCATTCAGTGCCCCTCCTCACAGAGAAGCACATCGGCCATTTCGGTAACATTTCCAAATGAGGCATCGATTCAGTTTCGGTGACATCTATCGTGAGGCAACGCGGCCCGTTGACAGCCACCTTGCCGCCTCTTATAATGCGCCTTGTGGCGTGAGAACGCCCGGCAGTTATCAGTTTGGGAGTCGCAGACACGATGAACATAGAGCAGCTCAAGCAGCAATTCGCCGACCCCCCGAGCAGGTTCGCCCTCGCTCCGTTTTGGTTCCTCAATCACGAGTTGACCGATGAGGAGCTTCGATGGCAGATCAGGGAAATGCACGCCAACGGCGTCAAGGGATTCATCCTCCACGCGCGTCACGGTCTGATTACGGAGTACCTATCAGAGGAGTGGTTTGCCAGGATCGAGACATGCATCAAGGAAGCCGACAGGCTCGGGATGAAGGCATATCTCTACGATGAGAACAACTGGCCCAGCGGCCCGGTGGATGGTGTGCTGCTTCAGAAATATCCTGATTACCGGATGTCGGCCTGCACTCTTACGGGCCGCTACGCCGTCGCGGGCGGAAAGCGCCTCCGGCAGAAACTCGATCTTCGGGATGGGCTGATTGCCGTTGTGGCGGTCCCGATCGAGCGCAATCGACTCGCCGGCCTGCCCAACAGCGCTCAGTTGCTCGACGACTTCGTGATCGACGGAGCGCTGGACTGGACTGCGCCTGAGGACTGCAGCAAGTGGTCCGTCTTTGTCTTCGCCAGGACGTTCTTAACCAAGGGCACTTTCTTCGGCGGCTACCTGGATACGCTCAATAAGGACGCAGTCGGCAAGTTCATCGAGATGACGCACAAGCCGTATACTGAGCTCTTCTCCCGCTACTTCGGCGGCACGGTCGATGGCATATTCACCGACGAACCGGCCATCCTGATCCCTCATGCCGACGCCAGTATGCTGCCGTATACGCCGACGCTATCCTCGGAGTTTGGCTGGCGACACGGCTATGAGTTCTACCGCGTCCTGCCGGCGCTCTTCGCGGACGCGGGAGATGCCACCGCTCAACTCAGGTGCGACTTCTACGACACCATCAGCCATGTCTATGAGCAAGCCTATTTCAAGCAGATCTACGACTACTGCGACCCTCTGCGCCTGAACAGCATCGGTCACGTGCTATACGAAGGTGAAACCTACGAATGCCATCGCTACCAGGGCGACTACTTCCGGGGCGCGCGCTATATGCACTGGAGCGGCTGTGACGAGCTTTGCGACATCACCTGGCCGATACCCGGCCGGGATGGCTACTTGAACAACCTGATTGGCCCCAAGCTCGCATCCTCCGCCGCGCATCACTTCGACAAGCCCCGGGTCATGAGCGAATGCTTCGGCCTCGCGGGTGATTGGCACGTGGATATCCGCACCCTCAAGTGCCTCACTGACTGGCTCATAGCGATGGGCGTTAACCTGATCGAACCCCACGCGTTCTACTATTCGATTCAGGGGGAGCGCAAGTGGGAATGTCCGCCCGGAGAGTTCTATCAGTCGGCGTTCTGGCCCTACTACAAATACTTCGCCGACTACGCCGCACGAATCTGCAGCGTCTTCACCGACGCCGATCACGTCGCCGACGTTGCCGTGCTGTATCCAACCCGCTCGATGTGGGCCACCATCAACCCCGATCGGACTGACGACTCCCGCCGTGTCGCCCGAGATTTCGAGCTTGTGACGGCGGCTCTCACGAAGGCCGGCTACGACTTCGACCTCTTCTCCGAGGAGATACTTGTAGAGGATGTCAGCAGCGCCTGCCTGGAGAGCCTTACCAGTGGCGAGTCCTATAAGGCTCTCGTAATACCGACCACGGTTGCCATGCTCGCTGAAACTGCGGATTTCATATCCCAGTGCGCGGAGTCCGGCGTTAACGTGATACTGGTAGGCGACCCGCCGGATCAGCTTCTCTCCCCGACCGGCGCCGCGTGGACCGACGAAGACTGGTCCTCGGACATCTTCATGGAGCAGTTCGGCAGCGAATACGATGCC
This sequence comes from Armatimonadota bacterium, assembly GCA_052035525.1. Taxonomy (GTDB): domain Bacteria; phylum Armatimonadota; class UBA5829; order UBA5829; family UBA5829; genus DTKD01. The sequence goes on along the minus strand of JBPOHN010000040.1, from coordinate 48,952 downwards.
AACAGCCGCAAGCTCACGCCTCGGAGCGTACTCGAGGCCGAGGAATCCGCCGTTCACGTCCCAGGCCTTGCGGAGATGGACGAGAACAGACTCGCCGAAGTCTTCACGGATGTCTTCGAGGAACTCTTCGATGCTGACGTCCGCGTCCTCGACGCGAAAACAAAGCGATTCATCCCGGACGTCGTGCACTGCCACTACAGGCACGGAGAGGACGATTTCTATTTCTTTGCCAACACCGCCCGCGACAAGGCGTTCACGGCGCTGATCTCCCTTGACGCTATCGGCGTTCCCTCCATCTGGAACGCGGAAACCGGCGATGTCCTTGCACTCCAATCCTACGACTACGACGGTCAGCGCACCGCATTCGAACTGACATTCCAACCCTGCGAGAGCTACGTGATCGGCGTCACCACTCTGCCCATTGGTGACGAGGTAGTTGAGATAGAGCGAGAGCCCGCCTACTCCAAGGTCATCCAGCTCTCCGACGAATGGAGCTTTGCAACGGATAAGCCGAACGCGCTGCCGATCTCAGATTGGCGATTCTCCATGGCAGACCCCTCCAAGGGACTGTATGCATCCGGATGGCACTGCTATACCGCCGTGTTCGATTGCGAAGCAGAGCTTACAGTTGCGCGTCTGGCTGTCGATGGCCTGTTGACCGAGAAGATATGGCGCCGCTCTACGCCGATTCACGTAGAGATCAAGCTCAATGACCAGGCGGTTACGGGCTTTGAACAGGGAACCTATATAGACCACCTGATAATGGAGGCAGATATCCTCCCTCACATCAAACGCGGACACAACGTGCTGCAGATCTGGTGCAATTCTCAGCTCGCGCCGGCAGGCAGCCTGGAGCATCCGGTCTACGTTCTTGGCGATTTCGAGGTTCGGGAGCAAGCCGGCAAGAGCAGAATCGTCCCCGCATCCGGGTCTATCAGCGCTGGCGACTGGGCTGCTCAGGGCTATCCGTTCTACTCGGGCGTGGCTGCCTACACGCAGACCGTGAAGCTGCCTCGCACCTCCAAACGCGTGTATCTGCGTATGGAGAAGCCGGGCGATCTTGCGGAGATAATCGTCAATGGCGAGTTTGCCGCGGTGCTTCCGTGGGAGCCGTGGGCCGCCGATATCACTGATCTGGTGAGGGCAGGGGACAACGAGATCACGATCAGAGTGGCAAACGCTATGGCCAACCTCTTCCTCCAGAAGCCTAAAGCCTCCGGCATTCTGGGAAAGGTCGAAATAGCCATCGCAAAATGATTGACGTTTGCGTCCCTCCATGCATCCAACTGGAGGGACGCTCCGTTTGACCAGTGGCTCGCACGGGGTAATCTCAACTGGACAGTACTGCGGTACTGAGGAGGCTTGCGATGTTGGTAGCAGAGTTTAGCATAACCCCTGTGACTGGGGAGGACCTAACCCCCTTTGTTGATGCCGCAATAGAAGTCGTGAAGAAGTCCGGCCTGAAATACGAAGTCGAGGCGCTCGGTACAACTATAGAAGGTGAACTGGATCAGGTGCTCGATGTCATCAAGCAGGCGCATCAGGCAGTGGTGGACATGGGGCCCGGGCGGGTGCTTACGGAAATCCGGATAGACCACAAGGCCTCGGGAGTTACTATGGATGAGGAGGTAGAGCGATACCGGGCATACGTGTAGCGCTGCTACCGGCAGATGCTAATGGCATCAGCTAGCTTGATGGCTCCGGAGTAGATGGCGGTCACGATCACCGCGCCCTCGACTCCTAGAGGCTCGAGGGCTTTCAACTCCCTCAAATCGTCGAGGCAGCTCACACCTCCAGACGCAATAACAGGCACATCCAGCGCTGTTGCCATCCGCTCGATTGCGTGGGCATTGACTCCGCCGCGCATACCTTTCCGGGAGACGTCCGTGAAGACTATCCTTTTCGCCCCCATCCCGACCATCCTGAGTGCGAAAGCCTCGGCCCGCTCATCGGTTCTTGCTTGCCAGTCCCTTACCGCAACGTAGCCATTCAAGCTGGCGATGCTGAGTATAACCCGGTCGCCGATGGAGGAGAAGAGCACTTCCGCCAGTTCGTCATCCAGCGCCGCAGTGGTGCCTACTACCACTCGATCTACTCCGAGGTCCAGAACTCTCTTAGCAGCATCGAGGGATCGGATGCCTCCACCCAGATCGACGGGAAGATTGGTGGCTTTGATAATGCGCTCCACCGCGGCCAGGTTTGCGGGTTGCCCCATTCTGGCGCCATCCAGGTCCGCGAGGTAGAGCCTACCGGCTCCTTCTTTGGCCCATAGCTCAGCTACGGACACGGGATCGTGCAGGAACCCCGGATTCTGGGCAAAGGACCTGTGGACGGCACATATACACTCTCCGCGCATCAGGTCGATTCCGGGGATGACTTCCATCAGTCACGACCTCCAGCGGCAGCGAGCGCGTCAGCAAGGGTGATGTCGCCCGTATAAAGGGCCTTGCCCACAATTGCTCCTTCGATGCCGTAGCGTTCCAGTCTCTTCAGTTGCGCAACGTCCTCTATACTGCTAACGCCGCCCGAGGCTATCACCGGCATATCGACGGCCCGTGCCATCTGCTCCATCGCCGATGCGTTGACGCCCTGGAGCATACCGTCCCTGGATATGTCTGTGTAGATCACCCGACTGGCGCCAAGCGCCTGCATGCGCTTTGCGAAATCCACGGCCCTCTCCGCGGTCGTCTCCTGCCAGCCATTGACCGCAACGTATCCGTCTTTCGCGTCTACGCCAAGTATCGCCTTGTCGCCAAGCCCGCCGAAGATCGCTTCTGCTGCTTCCGTATCAAGGGCAGCCGAGGTGCCGATGATGACACGTCCGACCCCCAGCTCGATCATCTGCCGGGCAATCTCAAGGGTGCGTATGCCGCCGCCCAGCTGAGTTGGAACACCTACTGCGGAGAGGATTCTGCGGATAGTGTCGGTCTCTTGCGGGGAGCCACGCCGAGAGCCGTTCAGATCGACCAGATGCAGCCTTCGAGCCCCCTCATCGACCCATCGCCTGGCGGCGTCAACAGGATCGTCGGTAAATACCGTTGACTGGTCGAATCGTCCTTGGACCAGCCTGACGCATTTGCCGTCCATCATATCTATGGCGGGGATGATCTCCACAAGCTGCCTCCGGGCTGCAACTAAGTAATAGTATACCAGAGGCGATCAAGACTTGGAAAGAGCACGAGGCGAAATGACAACACGAGATAGCGAGGCAGCAGGCTGCCGCTCTTCCAGGTGCGTGTGCAAGCTCTACTTCCGCTTCTTTTTCGGAAGCGCTTCACGGATTTCTTCCGCAAGCTCGAATACGTATGAAGCCAAATCCCGGTCTTGTTCCTTGAGGTTGCGCACTTCCAGCAGAAGTATGTCCTTCATCTGCTGAAGCAGCTTCACCTGATTGCCGCGCAGGTCTTCCACCTCAGAGCGAAGCGTCTCCAGGGCTTCCACCACGGTCTGGTCTGCCATAGCCTTCGCGGCTCGCTTAAGCGCCTGGGGGTCTATGCCGGAGTCTTCCTGAAATCGTTGAAAGGAAGACTTGCTTATGAGACGCCGCGCTACCCCGTCAGGCCCCTGCACAAGGATGGAGTCCAACTCACCGCTCTCGATGAGGCGATCGGCGGCTTCCTGGGAGAGAACCAGGCTATCTCGTACCATATCGGGGTCGAGGACGTAGTCGCCGATCCCGGCCCCGCCGTCTATCTCAGGGAACAAAACCGGCTCGATGGAATCGGCTTCCTGAGTCGTAGACGGCTTGTCGCTCAGCCCGGCCTGGCGCCACTCAGCGCGCAGCCTGGCTATGCCGATCGGGATCTCTTCCTCGTGTGAGATTTGCTCGTCTGGTTCTATCATGCTAACCATTTATACCACTTATCGCCGTCTCCCCGCAATCCTTCCCCTGAGCCCGTCCATCGGCTCCTACCTGGACTGTATTAGCATCCGCTACTGCGTGCTGTACGGCACGAAGTTCTGCTCAAACAATCACATGCGTTGCTTGACACTGCCTGGTTCTCGGCCTATAATGAGAACAACAGCAGTAACCCCTCTTACAGCGAGGTGTTGATGCCCATTCAGCAACCTGGCGGGGGGATTTGTGTACAGAGGCTTTACTTGTGAAAAATATCACGAATACTCTGGTGAGGCCGGAGCTGGCTTGAATGAACATAGAAGTAGAGAGTGCTGTTAACACGTTCACGCTCCAACAAGTGTGCGATATCCTGAACGGCGAGATCATCTGCGGGGAACAATCAGCAGATCAACGTGTGGCTAGTGCGTGCGGCTGCGATCTGATGAGCGACGTACTGGCGTTTACTAAACCTGGCTCCGTTCTCCTCACCGGACTCACCAATTCCCAGGTTATACGTACTGCGGAGATGCTCGACCTTAAGGGGATTGTGTTTGTCCGAAGCAAGAAGCCCGACGAGAAGACGATCAAGATGGCTGAAGCGCTTCAGTTGGTTCTGATATTGTCGCCCTATCCGCTCTACGAGAGCTGCGGGAAGCTCTATGTCGCGGGACTGGGCGGCTGCCAGAAAGCTGACTGAGTGTATAACCCGGGTCACGGCTGACTTACTACAGCATTCATTGGATTTGCCGGTATGCTGGTCGAAGGGCGTGATATGGATGGGAATAGGGACATCGACGAAGGTACTTCGCTTCACTACACGTTTGATGTTCAGGGCGGAGATTTTACGAAAGCGGGTGACGCCTCCAGCAGGGTCAAGAGGATTCTGCAGCAGATAGGGGTAGAGCCCGAAATCGTGCGCCGTGTGGCCGTTGCGTGTTATGAAGCGGAGATGAACGTGGTGATCCACGCTCATTGTGGGACGGTGACCCTCGATGCCGACCTGCAGCGCATTCGGGTTGCGGTCGAGGATGAGGGGCCGGGCATCAAGGATATTGACCAGGCTATGATGCCGGGATTCTCTACAGCGCCGGACTCCGTAAGGGAGATGGGCTTCGGAGCTGGAATGGGGCTGCCGAACATCAGAAGTTGTTCGAGCCATCTGGACATCGAATCGGTGGAGGGCGTGGGGACAACCGTCAGGATGACCTTTGATAACATCTGAGCAAGGTTGTCAATGCCTTGGAGGCTGTCTGGCCCGGACCGTGGCGGGCTGAGTTGCAACAATGGCTGAACCTGAGCTAGTCGGATACTTTCATTCGGTTCACCTCGTTGAGGACAAGTGCAAGGGTTGCGTGAACTGCATCAAGCGCTGTCCCACCGAGGCGATTCGCGTCCGCGACGGTAAGGCTCATATCATCGAGGAGCGCTGTATCGACTGCGGCGAGTGCGTGCGGATATGCCCCAACCAGGCAAAGACCGTCGTAGCTGATACCCTGGAGCGGCTCAAAGATTTCGAGTTCAACGTCGCGCTGCCGGCCCCGGCCATCTACAGCCAGTTTCGAGAAGGCACGCCGCCCGAGCGGGTTCTGGCGACTCTCAAGGCAGTTGGATTTGATCACGTTGTTGATGTTGCGTTCGGGGCCGATCTGGTCGGACAGAAGATAAGGGAGGCGCTCAGGGAGCCGTCAGCGATACGGCCGTGGATATCATCAGCCTGCCCTGCGGTCGTCCGGCTGATCCAGGTCCGATTTCCTAACCTTGTCGAGCACGTGCTGCCGGTGATCACGCCTATGCGCGCAGCGGCGAAACTTGCTAAGCTCCAGATCCGCGAGCTTCGCGGCGCTAGCTCAGGGCGCATTGGCATATGGTTTATCACGCCGTGTCCCGGCAAAGTAAGCGCCATCAATGAGCCCGCGGGATACGAGGATGCGATCATCACGGGAGCGATTCCCATTGCCGAGGTCTATCCTCTGCTGCGCGAAAAGCTGATCCGCGATCCGGATGAGATTGAGCGGCTGTCCAGGGACCTGAGGCGCGGAACAGGGCTCGGTATTGGCTGGGCGAGGTCGGGAGGAGAGAACCAATCGATCAACGGTGGCCGCCAGATCGCGGTAGACGGTATCCATAGCGTGACGCAGATCCTGGAGGATGTTGAACGCGGGAAACTCTCGGACATAGACTATATCGAAGCGCAAGCCTGCCTGGGTGGCTGCGTCGGCGGTGTGCTGACCGTTGAGAATCCGTTCATTACTCGCAGGCGCATCCGGCTGTTGGCCCAGGATGAGCTGGATGCGGCGCCGACTCGTCCGGAGCCGGATGAACGTCGTTCCCAGGCGCTGGACCGGATTGTGGCGGACGTTATGAGCGACGACGGTTGGTTCAGGCACGATGTGCCGCTGGAGCCTCGTCCGACACTGAAGCTTGACGATGACATGGCCACGGCTATGCGCAAGATGGACCAGATGGCGCACATCGTGGAGTCGCTGCCGGGCCTCGACTGCGGCAGTTGCGGCGCTCCGAACTGCCAGGCGCTTGCCGAGGACGTGGTGCGTGGTCTTGCAAATGAGATGGACTGTGTCTTCAAGCTGCGCGAGAGAGTCCGTCAGCTTGCCAGCGAAATGGTTGAGCTCTCGGAGAAGGTCCCTCCTGCGATGGGACAGAGTACGCAGAAACCGGTGAATACGAATGCTATTGGAGAGCATAGCCGAACAACTGAGGTTGACACCAAGGACTGAGATCAGCGCTGACGTCGAGGTTACCTCCGGCTACGCGTCTGACTTGCTCAGCGACGTTCTGGCAAAGGCCAAGAGCGGCGCTATATGGGTGACCAACCACAGGCATACCAATATCATCGGCGTTGCGGTGATGCTGAACCTGGCGGCTGTCGTAATCGCCGGAGGCACCGACCCTGATGAAGCCACCATCGCAAAGGCAGTCGAGGAGAACGTTCCTTTGTATACGACCGACAAGTCGCTTTATGAGGTTGTGGGCAGACTATGGGAGCTTGGAGTACGGAGTTGTTAGCCAGTCCAGCGCACGGAGCAGCCTGAGCATGTCCAAGGGCGCTCTGTGTGCGGCCAGGTCTGCACAGAGATGAGCATCGACCGTTTCCAAGCCGACTTGCACATTCATACTTTGCTCTCGCCGTGTGGGGAGATTGAAATGATCCCGTCCCTGATTGTGGAGTCAGCAGTGCGGGCGGGGCTGGATATCATCGGCATAGCCGATCACAACTCCTGCGAGAATGCGGGTGCTGTGATGGAGGCTTCAAGAGGCAGCAGCGTGAAGGTGCTGCCGGGGCTCGAAGTGCAGTCCATGGAGGGCGTGCATCTGCTCTGTCTCTTCGACACAATCGAGCAGGCGAACGAGATGCAGGAGTCAGTATACGAAGCACTCCCTGCCCCCTCCCTTTTCAGGGGAGGGCCGGGGAGGGGTTCCGGAGCAGACGTTTTTGAGGAGCAGCTAATCGTAGACTCCCGCGATGAGTTCGTTGGCTACTGCGAAAGGCACTTGTCTCTGCCGACATCGCTGACTATCGACGATCTGTGGGAGCAAGTAGAGAGTTTGAACGGGATACTGATCCCATCGCACATTGACAGAAAATCAACCGGGCTTTGCGACGTGCTGGGAATGCTGCCGGAGGAGCCTGACTTCCCGGCGGTCGAGATCTCTCGCAACATCACGCCGGTAGAAGCGCGAACGGTCTATCCGAGCATCGGTGATCGCTCTATCATCTGCAGTTCGGATGCGCACTGGCTGAGCGCGATAGGCGAGTGCCGCACGACTTTCTACCTGGAGCACCGGACGGTTGAGGAGATCAGGATGGCGTGCCTGGGCGTTGAGGGCCGGAGAGTGTGCCATGCGTGAGCTTTCCATGCACATCCTGGACCTGGCACAGAACTCGGTAGCCGCGGGTGCGTCGCTCATCGAGATCGATGTGATCGCCGATACGAAAGCCGACAGGCTAACGATCTCGATCAAAGACAACGGCAGGGGCATGTCTTCCGAGTTCCTTGCTAGAGTTCGTGATCCGTTCACTACCACGCGCACGACCCGCAGGGTAGGGCTCGGCATTCCGATGTTCGCGGAAGCCGCCCGCGCGTGTGATGGCGACCTTGCTGTACAATCTAAGGTTGGGCAAGGCACCACGCTCCAGGCGACGTTCAAGCTGAGTCACATAGACCGCGCGCCACTGGGCGACATAGCATCAACGCTCGTAGCCCTCATAGCCGCAAACCCGGACATTGATATCAGATACAGACAGCAGATGGACAGCAAGGAGTTCATTCTCGACACTCGCGACATCAAAGCAGAACTCGCCGCCGTCTCGATCAACGAAAACGCCGTGCTGAAGTGGATCGGCGAGTATGTAGAGGAGGAAGCGGCGGTCAATGGCATCTGAGCAGCAGAATAGCGCGGCAGTCGACGATGTTGTTGTAGTCCACTGGGACGGCAAGGGCATCTGGCGTTTCTGGTGTGCTGCAAGTCTCTTGGTTGCGATCAACGTTGCCGCTTTGCTGGAGGGGTTCTGCTTCCTAACCGTACATCAGCGGATTCTCGGCTATGTAGGAATAGCTCCGTTGCTTCTCGGTGGGGTGGTTGAGCAGTGGCTAATGATCCGCAGAGGGCAATGGTACGTATCTGAAAGGCTGCCGCTGGGACCGATGAGCCGGTTGCTGTCGCGCGCGATCATGTATATCGTGCCGCCCATTGCCGCCTCTGCCGGTCGTGTTGTGCCGTGGGAAGCCTGGGTGGGACTTGGGTGGTCGGTGGCGCTTGCTGTCCGGTACGGAGTGCTCTGGTCGCGCCGGCCGATAGCTGAAAGCCAAGCGCCGCCAGCTCCCTCCACTAATAGCTAATGACTAATAACTAACAACTAATAGAGGTGCAACAACAAATGAAAACACTGGAAGACCTGAAGAAGGTCCGGGAGAAAGCTCTCGAGCAGATGAAGATCCGCGAGGGCAAGTTCTCCGCTCGTGTAGTAGTCGCAATGGGAACCTGCGGTATCGCCGCCGGCGCTCGCGAAGTGATGACCGCCGTTCTCGACGAGCTCGAGAAGAGGGGTATCACCGATGTTTCCGTCACGCAGACGGGCTGCAAGGGCCTCTGCGAGCAGGAGCCGACCGTCGATGTCGTCAAGGGCGACCAGACCGTCACCTACGGTTATATCGATGCGGACAAGGCCCGCCAGATCGTAGCGCAGCATCTGGTCAATGGCAACATCATCGGCGAATGGGTCGTGAAGGCGTAGAGTGGAGAGTGGAGAGTGGAGAGCGAAGAGCACGGGCATAGTCTTTTGCTCTTGAACTCTCGACTCTTGAGCTCTTGAACTGAGACCCTGAGGTCCTGAGGGGACCGATGGGTCCAAGGAGGTTTGTAATTGTCAACACACACATGCGACTGCGAGAAGCTCGCCGCTGAGGCGCAGGCTGAAGAGGCGAAGCTCTACGAGCAGTTGGACGCAATAATAGAAAAGCATAAGAACGTGCGCGGGCCGCTCATTCAGGTCCTCCACGCGGCGCAGGAACTGTTCGGTTACCTGCCGGCTGAGGCGCAGGTGCGGATAGCGAAGGGTCTCAACGTCCCGCTGAGCGAGGTGCACGGAGTCCTGAGTTTCTACTCGTTCTTCACCACTGTCCCTCGTGGCAAGCATACCATCCGCGTGTGCCTCGGAACCGCGTGTTACGTCCGCGGAGGAAAGCAGGTGCTTGAGAAGTTCCAAAAGGAGCTTGGAATCGGCACCAACGACACAACAGCAGATAGGCAGTTCTCGCTCGAAGTCAACCGCTGCGTCGGCGCTTGTGGTCTCGCCCCGGTAGTTACGGTGGGCGCGGACATCTACCGCCGCGTGAAGGAAGACAAGATCCCAGAGATCATTGCAAAGTATAGGAATGGCGGTGGGAAATAGCCATGAGCGAGAAGACCAATTACAGAGCACACGTACTCGTCTGCGCCGGCGCCGGCTGCGTTAGCTGCGGCTGCGAACAGGTCGCGCAGACTCTACAGGCTGAAATCGACCGGCTCGGCCTCGCAAACGAGGTCAAAGTCGTTCTTACCGGCTGCATGGGCTCCTGCAATCTTGGACCCGTTGCGGCCGTCGTTCCCGAGGGCGTCTTCTATGAAAGACTGAATCCCGAGGGCATCAAGAAGATCGCGGAGGAGCACCTCCTCAAGGGCCGCGTGGTCGAGGAGTTCCTCCATCGTGCGGGCGAGGATGTCGTTGATAAGATGTCCGATGTCCCGTTCTTCAAGCTGCAGAAGAAGATCGTCCTCCGCAACTGCGGTGTTATCGACCCCGGCAACATCGAGGAGTACATCGCCCGTGACGGCTACAGCGCGCTTGCGAAGTGCCTCGGCGAGATGACCCCTCAGCAGGTGATCGACGAGATCAAGGCTTCTGGTCTCCGCGGTCGCGGCGGCGGTGGATTCTCTACCGGCATGAAGTGGCAGTTCACGGCGGACGCAAAGGGCGATCAGAAGTTCGTCCTCTGCAACGCTGACGAAGGCGACCCCGGCGCGTTCATGGACCGCTCCGTTCTTGAGGGCGATCCGCACTCCCTGATCGAGGCGATGATCATAGCCGGTTACGCGGTCGGCGCGCACCAGGGCTACGTCTACGTTCGCGCGGAGTATCCGCTGGCAATCGAGCGCCTATCCAGAGCCATCCAGCAGGCCCGAGAGTGGGGATTCCTTAACCACGATATTATGGGCACCGGCTTCGGGTTCGATCTCGACATCCGGATCGGCGCGGGCGCGTTCGTCTGCGGCGAGGAAACCGCTCTGATGGCCTCAATCGAGGGCAAGCGCGGCGAGCCGAGGCCAAGGCCTCCGTTCCCCGCGGTCAGTGGCCTCTGGGAAAGCCCGACGCTGCTGAACAACGTCGAGACCTATGCGAACATCACATGGATCATCCTGAATGGCGCTGAAGCGTTTGCCGCTATCGGCAACGAAGGCAGCAAGGGCACAAAGGTATTTGCCCTCGCAGGCGCTATCCAGAACACGGGTCTTGTGGAAGTCCCGATGGGTACCACTCTCGGCGATCTCATCTTCGACATCGGCGGCGGCGTCCGCGGCGGCAAGAAGTTCAAGGCCGCGCAGGCCGGCGGTCCCTCCGGCGGGTGCATCCCTGCCGAACACCTCAACGTGTCGATGGACTATGATGCGCTCAAGGAACTTGGCGCTATGATGGGCTCCGGTGGTCTCATCGTCATGGACGAGAATACCTGTATGGTGGACCTTGCTCGCTACTTCCTGGACTTCATCCAGGACGAGTCTTGCGGGAAGTGCACGCCGTGCAGGATCGGGACCAAGCGGATGCTTGAGATCCTCGACCGCATCTGCCACGGCCTGGGCCAGGAGGGCGATATCGAACTCCTGATCGACCTCGGCACGCAGATCAGGGACTCGGCGCTGTGCGGACTCGGGCAGACTGCTCCTAACCCTGTCCTTTCGACCATTCGCTACTTCCGGCACGAGTATGAAGCGCACATCCGCGACAAGAAGTGCCCGGCCTGTGTGTGCAACGCGCTCTTCGAAGCGCCATGCTCCCATACATGCCCGGCCGGAACCAGCGTTCCGAAGTACATCAGCCTCATCAGCCATCGCCGGTTCAACGACGCGATGCGGCTCATCCGCGACCACAACCCGTTTGTCTCTGTCTGCGGACGAGTCTGCAACGCGCCTTGCGAGGGCAAGTGCCGCAGGGCACAGATCGATGAGCCGCTTTCCATCCGCGCGCTCAAGAGATTCGCGGCCGACCAGGCCGATCGAGGCGCGCTGCCGCTGCCTTCGACCATTGTGTCCAAGGCCGCAGGCAAGAAGGTCGCCATCATCGGCGGTGGTCCTTCCGGTCTCACCTGCGCGTATCATCTCGCTCGCGCCGGCCTCAAGCCGACCATCTTCGAGGCTGAGTCGGTCGCTGGTGGTATGCTCGTAACGGCGATTCCGCCCTACAGGCTGCCGCGCAACGTCATCGCCGCCGAGATCGAAATGATCAAGTCCCTCGGCGTCGAGATCAAGCTCAATACGCGCGTGGACAAGGCGATGTTCGACAGAATCAAGAAGGACTACGACGCAGTCTACGTTGCTACGGGAGCTGACAAGGGCTGGACCCTCGGCATCCCGGGCGAGGATCTCGATGGCATCTACGACGCGATCACGTTCCTCAAGGACGTGAATCTTGAGAAGAACACGATCCAGGTAGGCGAGAAGGTCGCCGTGGTTGGTGGTGGAAACTCTGCCATCGACGCTGCGCGGACTGCTCTGCGCAAGGGCGCCAAGAAGGTAACGATTGTCTACCGGAGGCTTAAGGCCGACATGCCCGCCGCTCCCGAGGAGATCCATGAGGCCGAGATGGAGGGCATCGAGATTCGGTATCTCGCGGTCCCCACCGAGGCTATCGGAGAGAACGGCAAGTTGAAGTCTCTCAAGGTTCAGCTTCTTGAACAGGGCGAGTTCGATAAGAGCGGACGCCGCAAGTCGCGCCCGATCGAAGGCAGCACCTTCGAGCTGCCAGTCGATACGGTCATTACCGCCTTGAGCCAGGAGCCGACCCTCGACTACCTCGGCGAGGAGGTTGCCTTGAACAGAGGCGGAACGGTCAAGACTGAGGGATCTACTATGAAGACCAGCGCCGAGGGCGTGTTCGCGGGAGGTGACGTTGTTAACGGCCCGTGGACAGTTATCGGAGCTATCGGCGACGGAATCAAGGCTGCTATCTCTATCGACCGCTATCTCGGCGGTACCGGTGAGCTTGCCTCGGACTCGGCGACAATCGAGATTCCGCCCGCGCCGGAGGATGTCGATGATATCATCGAAACTCCGCGAGTGTGCGAGAATCTACTCTGCGTCGAGAAGAGAATCGGCAATGCAGAGGTCGATCTTGGTTATACGCGCGAACAGGCTCTGCGGGAAGCCGCCCGCTGCCTCCGCTGCGATGCGGGAACGTAGCTGTCTGCTGAGGGCTGACAGCTTCAAGAGAGGATACCTATGGAACAGATTAACGTTACGATAGATGGAATACAGGTGAGCGTGCCGAAGGGCAGCACCGTCCTTGACGCGGCGCGAGCCGCGGGCATCTACGTTCCCACCTTGTGCCATATGGATGGACACAAGCCGCTCGGCGCGTGCCGGGTGTGCTTGGTCGAGGTCGAAGGCGGACGAGGCGGACTTCAGGCGAGCTGCGCGTTCCCGGCTGCTGATGGGATGGTCGTTAAGACCAACACGAGGCGTGTTCACAACGCACGCAAGGCAGTGGTCGAGCTGATGCTCTCCGCGCACAGACAGGACTGCAACGCGTGCAACCGCAGCTTGAACTGCGAGCTTCAGGCTATTGCAAAGCGCCTGGGCATTCAGGAGAACCGCTTCGAGGGAGAGATGCCGAAGCAGGTGATGGACACCTCATCGCCCAGCGTCGTGCGCGACTCCAGCAAGTGCATTCTGTGCCGCCGGTGCGTGGAGGTCTGCCAGCAGGGGCAGTCGGTCGGAGCCCTCTTCCCCGTGGATAGAGGTTTCGACACGGTTATCGCTCCCAGTGCGAAGAAGCCGCTTGGCGAAGTCGCTTGCGTTGCCTGCGGGCAGTGCGTGGCTGCGTGCCCGGTTGGCGCTCTGACCGAGAAGAGCCACATCGAGCGCGTGTGGGATGCTCTTGCTGACCCCGACAAGCACGTGATCGTTCAGACCGCGCCCGCCGTCCGTGTCGCGATCGGCGAGGAGTTCGGTCTGCCTGCCGGAAGCCTGGTCACGAAGAAGATGGTCGCCGGCCTGCGCAGGATCGGTTTTGACAAGGTCTTCGACACCGACTTCACTGCGGACCTTACTATTCTCGAGGAAGGCACGGAGCTTCTTGGCCGCTTGAAGAACGGCGGTGTGCTGCCGATGCTCACAAGCTGCTCCCCGGGCTGGATCAACTTCATTGAGTACTTCTATCCTGAGCTGCTGCCGAACCTTTCGACGTGCAAGTCACCGCAGCAGATGTTCGGCGCTCTGGCGAAGACCTATTACGCGCAGAAGATGGGCCTGAAGCCCGAGCAGGTCTTCTGCGTCTCGATCATGCCCTGCACCGCCAAGAAGTTGGAGGCTGGACGCGAGGAGATGTCGGTCACGCCCGGTAACCCCGATGTGGACGCTGTCTTGACTACGCGCGAGGCCGCTCAGATGATGCGTGAAGCAGGTGTGTCCGACTTCGCCGCTCTTCCGGACGAGCCGTTCGATGAGCCGCTTGGAATCGCTACCGGCGCGGGCGTCATTTTCGGCGCGACTGGCGGTGTAATGGAAGCCGCCCTTCGGACCGTTTACGAGGTGGTCACGGGCGAGACTCTTGCCGACGTGAACTTCACCGCCGTTCGCGGTCTTGAAGGCGTCAAGGAAGCCACCGTTAAGGTTGGCGATCTGGACGTGAAGGTCGCGGTTGCCAGCGGGCTGTCTAATGCGCGCAAGCTGATGGACCTCATAATGGAGGGCAAGGCGGAGTATCACTTCATCGAGATTATGTGCTGCCCTGGTGGGTGTCTTGGAGGAGGCGGCCAGCCGATCCCGACCACCGACGAGGTGCGGCTGGCTCGAATGAAGGCCATCTACGCCGAGGACGAGGGCCTGCCGATGCGCAAGTCCCACGAGAACCCCGCGGTGAAGGCTCTCTACGAGGAGTTCCTCGGCGAGCCCAACTCACACAAGGCGCACGAACTTCTGCACACGCACTACACGCCGAAGTCCATCTGGCCGGTGGATATGTGCTGTGAGTGCGAGGAAGTGACCAAGTAGCAGTGGCGAAATCCGATCGTCCGGGGCATTCCTGCCCCGGACGTAGGTTCCTGGGGCATTCTTGCCCGCAACGGCCTCTATGAGAGACAATGACTTAGTCGTGCCGGCATGCCTGCTTATATTAGTGGGGCTTGTGTTGGCGATAGCCCGGGCGTTCTACACCAGAGGTCTGAATGCAGGCACTGTCGGTTTGGTGGCCGGCTCGCTCATGTGCGGATTGGGTGTGATGAGCACATACGCCGTTCTTGTCCAACGGTTCAAGAGAATCGATGATAGCGAGGCCGGGAAGCGTATTCGAGGGGAAGCTAACATATTGATCGTGATCGGGCTGCTTCCGGCCGGTTTCGGCCTGACGTTAGCCTCCCTTTGCAGATGAAGTGCAATTATGCGGTTGGTGTGAGCATAGCCATTCGTAATTCATAATTCGTAATTGTCTTTTCCCGCCGCTGCCGGGGTGCTGAGGGCCGAAGGCGTGGCATTCTATACTGAATACACTAACTCGAAAAAGAGGTGCAAATCTGTGGGTTCATGTAACTCGAAAGGTTGCTGTGAGACTGCAGTTATCGAGGTCATCGATAAGTGCGGCCGCGCGGAGGGCAACCTGATTCCTATCCTCCACGAGCTTCAGAACGCGATGGGATACGTGTCTGAAGAAGCTATGGAGACGGTAGCCACCGAGCTAGGCATCCCGATTGGCCGGGTGCACGGCACGGCCACTTTCTACACGTTGTTCTACACCAAGCCACAGGGCAAGAACCTGGTAAGGCTCTGCGACTCGCCGCCCTGCCACATCGAGGGCAGCAAGGCCATCCGCGAGGCCGTCTCGAAGGCGCTCGGAATCAAGCCCGGCGAGACTACCGAGGACGGCAACTTCACATTCGAGATCGTGAGCTGCATGGGCCTCTGCGGAGTCGCCCCGGCGATCATGATCAACGACGACGTTTACGGCAACCTGACCCCGGATGCGATCCCTGGCATCCTGGGCAAATATGCCGCCTGCTCCTGCGGCTGCAAGGAGGTGAACTAGGGACTCCACACGGACCCACAGACACCTGTGAACCACGGACAAGCGAAGCCACCATTCAGTGGTTCGGTCCTTCCGTGATTCCGTGTTAGAGAACCCTGGGAAGATACTATGGCATTCTACAGAGCACACATACTCGTTGACACTGGCACCTCCGCAGTACTCAAGGGAGCGAACGCCGTGCGCAACGCTCTGATCGAGGAGATCAAGCGCAAGGGCCTGGACAAAGAGATCAAGGTAGTCGAAACCGGCGACCTCGGCCTTACCGGCGCGGGTCCTGCGGTAGTCGTCTACCCTGAGGGCGTCACCTACGCTAAGGTCACTGTCGAGGACGTTCCCGAGATCGTCGAGGAGCACCTCCTCAAGGGTCGCCAGGTTGCGCGACTGGTCTACAAGGGCGAGTCGCCCGCCGTCGTCGAGGCTGCATCGCATCCGCGAACCGCTGAGATGCGCGTGATCCTCAAGAACATCGGAGTCATCGATCCGACTTCTATCGAGGAATACATCGCAATGGGCGGCTATGAGGCCGTTGCAAAGGCCCTCACGACGATGAAGCCGGACGAAGTAATCGCCGAGATCAAGTCCTCGGGCCTCAAGGGTCGCGGCGGCGCGGGCTTCCCGACCGGCCTCAAGTGGGAGTTCACCGCCAGGTCCGAAGGCGACAACAAAGCGATCGTATGCAACGCCGACGAAGGCGAGCCCGGCAACTTCAAGGACCGCCTGATCATGGAGGGCGATCCTCACCAGATCATCGAAGGTATGGTCATCGCCGGTTATGCGGTTGGTGCACATAAGGGGGTCATCTATATCCGCGGCGAGTATCACCAGTCCGTCGCTCACACCGAGCGCGCGATCGACGTCGCCCGCGAGATGGGGCTCCTGGGTACCAACATTCTCGGCACCGGCTTCAACTTCGACATCACTGTCTTCAAGGGTGCCGGAGCCTACATCTGCGGCGAGGAAACAGCCCTTCTCGAATCACTCGGAGGCAAGCGCGGCGAGTCCCGAACCAAGCCGCCGTTCCCGCCGACCTATGGACTCGACGGCGCTCCGACAGTGGTCAACAACGTCGAAACACTCGCCAACGTGCCGCACATCATCGTGAAGGGCGCCGAGTGGTACGGCGGAATCGGCACCGCGCAGTCCAAGGGCACCAAGATCTTCAGCCCCTGCGGCGATGTGCAGTTCCCCGGTGTCTACGAAGTCCCCTTCGGGACCACGCTGCGCGAGATCATCTTCAACATGGCCGGCGGAATCAAGAGCGGCAAGAAGTTCAAGGCCGTGCTGATGGGCGGCCCGTCCGGTGTTCTGGTAGGCGAGGACGCGCTCGATCGCAGGCTTTGCTCAGAGGACCTTAACCCCGGCGCCGGCGCTCTGATCGTTCTCGACGAATCGAAGTGCCTCGTCGATCTGATGCAGAATTGCGCTCAGTTCTTCTATCACGAAAGCTGCGGCCAGTGCGTGCCGTGCCGCGAGGGAACGAAGCGCATTCTGGAAACACTGAACTGGTGGACCGCCGGTGCGGGCAGCGAGACCGATCTCAGTCTCCTGAAGACGCTCGGCGATACGATGGCGCTCTCATCCAAGTGCGGCCTCGGCCAGTTCGCCGCAGTCGCTTTCAAGAGCAGCCTGCCTCTCTTCGAGGAGGAGTACAAGGCCCACCTTGTAGACAAGACCTGCCCCGCGGGAGTCTGCGCGATGGACAAGGTCGAGGAGGAGGTAGCCTGAGCCCGTCATGCTGGATTCGATTCAGCATCCAACGGAAGGCAAACATCATGGCTAAAGTAAACCTAACAATCAACGGTCAATCAATATCCGCCGAAGCCGGCTCGACCATCCTCGATGCCGCGCGTCAGGCAGGCATTTACATCCCCACGCTGTGCTACCACTCCGACCTCGTGCCGGACGGCAACTGCCGCGTGTGCTCGGTCGAGGTCAAAGGCCAGCGGACGCTCTGCGCGGCCTGCTGCTACCCGGTCAGCGAAGGGATGGAAGTCCAGACCCATACTCCGAAGGTGCGTGCGGCGAGGCGAATGATCGTCGAGCTTATGCTTGCCAATCACCCGCAGGAGTGTCTGACCTGCGCCCGCAACCAGAAATGCGAACTGCAGCAGCTCGCAAAGGAGCTAGGCATCCAGGACGTCCGCTTCAAGGGCGAGCGCAAGCTCTACCCTGTGGATGAGTCTAGCTGCTCCGTCTTGCGGGACCCCGAGAAGTGCATCCTCTGCGGCCGGTGCGTGCGCACCTGCGAGGACATCCAGAGTGTTGCCGCCCTGCATTCCTCGGGCCGTGGCTGGGACACGATCATCGCCAGCGGAGTAGGGGGCGACCTGGCCGACGCCGTCTGCGTCAACTGCGGCCAGTGCATCAACCGCTGCCCCACGGGCGCTCTCAAGGGCAAGGATCCCGCTCCTGCGATCTGGGACGCGATCTACGATCCCACCAAGCACGTCATCGTGCAGACCGCTCCCGCTGTAAGGGCAACCATCGGCGAGGAGTGGGGCCTGGAGCCCGGCACTCGCACGACAGGCAAGATGGTCAGTGCGTTGCGAATGCTCGGCTTTGACAAGGTCTTCGACACCGACTTCACCGCCGACCTCACGATCATGGAGGAAGGCAGCGAGCTCATCGAGCGCGTGACGAAGGGCGGAGTATTGCCTCAGATCACGAGCTGCTCGCCGGGCTGGATCAAGTTCATCGAGTACTACTACCCCGAGCTTCTGCCGCACGTATCGAGCTGCAAGTCGCCGCAGCAGATGTTCGGCGCGCTCGCAAAGACATACTATGCGCAGAAGATGGGGATCGACCCGAAGGATATCGTCTCGGTCTCGATCATGCCGTGCGTCGCCAAGAAGTATGAGTGCGACAGGCCGGAGATGTATTCCAGCGGCTACAAGGACGTTGACTACGTCCTGACTACGCGCGAGGCCGCCGGTATGATGAAGGAAGCCGGGATCGATCTTCCGAACCTCGAGGATGGCGAGTTCGACGATCCGTTCGGGATCACCACCGGCGCCGCGGCAATCTTTGGCAACACTGGTGGTGTTATGGAAGCGGCCTTGAGGACCGCCTATGAGTTGATCACCGGTCAGAAGCTGGACAATGTGGACATCACCGCCGTCAGAGGCATGGAGGGCGTCCGCGAGGCGACAATTCAGGTCGGCGATCTCCCGGTCAAGGCAGCCGTAGCCCACGGCCTTGCCAACGCGAGGCAGGTGTTGGAAGGTATCAAGAGCGGCCGCTTCAAGGACTATGCCTTCATCGAGATCATGTGCTGCCCCGGCGGCTGCATCGGTGGAGGCGGCCAGCCTCAGCCGACCAGCGAGGAGATCCGGGCCAAGCGCATCGCGGGAATCTACGAGGAAGACGCGAACATGAAGATTCGCAAGTCCCACGAGTCACCTGCAATCAAGGCGATCTACGAGGAGTTCCTCGGCAAGCCGCTCTCGCACAAGTCGCACGAGCTGCTTCACACGACCTATACCCCGCGCTCGACCAGAACCGTCAAGAGCGAGAAAGCGAAGAAGGTGAAGGTCGAGTAGACCACCGTCATTCCGAGCGTCAGCGAGGAATCTGGTTCTAAGAAAGGGAGGGCCTTAGCGCTCTCCCTTTTTGCATGACTCCGGCAATCACTCCTGCGAGCACGCTCAAACATTAGTCATACACACTCATTGCAGAACCTACACGCAGTCTATACATAACACGCAGTAGCCACAGGTTGCCTGCACGCCGCCACAAATAGTCACGGCTGATTTAAGCTGAGCACTTGACAAACGTAATTGACGTGGTTATAATACGATCAAGCAAGTAGCCTTGCGCTTTGGGGGGAGCATCCGTATCACCGACCCCGGTGAGATTACGGTAGCACAGGCTATACGGCAATGGTCCAATCCCGCGCTGACGCGCGCTTTTTTTGTCCCCCAATTAATCCGGTCGCCGGATTCACTGGCAATCGACGGCAGTTGGTTGTTCGGATTGGCGGTCAGGTCGAAGAGGAGGAGAACAGAGATGAGATGTGCGGTATTGCTGATCTTGTTCGTCGCGCTGCTGCTTGGTCCGTTGTGCGTTGGAGTCGCGGATGACTCGGACGTGCCTCCCACAACCGAGGAGACCGTATCCGATAACGTCGGCCCGCCATTAGTGAACAGGCCGCCGCTTTTCGCCAAGGTGGGTGAGAGCAAGGTCATCGAGGCCATTGTGCTGGGTGATCCCACAGAGGTGTTCCTCGAAACCGTGTCCGGGAAGGGCAGGCAGGTGGAGCGGATGGTGATGAGCGCCTCTGGAATGTATGAGGTTGTCATTCCGGCGAATGTCATGAGGAACGCGGGGCAGGTGAAGTATTGCGTTATCGCCATGTATGGCATCCAGCCCATAAGGAGCCAGGGCTACACCCTCTCGGTCGTGCGAAGAATGCTCGACTATGGAGCTCACGAGGTGCCGCTCACTCGCCGGGTGCTGGTTAGAAGGCCCTGGGGCAAGGGCGGAGAGACGTTTGGGAAATACGTGTCCGCTGAGGGGTTGGGTGCTCAGGGGATCCCCAACTCCATTGCAGCGGATGCCGGGCATGTCTATCTGCTCGATACAGTCAACTCCCGGGTCCTGGTGTTCGCAATAGCCACCGGCAAGCTTACTAACGAAATCGCACTGCCGACCGTCACTGCCTCTGACATAATAGTGGACTCCGCGACTTCCACCTTCATTGTTATCGACCAGATAGCCAAGTCAGTATACAAGGTCGTTGACGACAAGGCGGTCCTCTTCTGCAAGCTCGAAAAGGCCGCCGGGCTAAGTGTCATAGACTCCGAGGCGCGGTTTTCCTATGACGCGGCATCCCACATCCTGAGCGCGAGAGACGCGTCGCAGGGTGGTTACATACCCATCCTCAAGGGTGACACGCCGCTGAAGGACGTCGAGCCCCAGCCGTTGGGGCAGCTTTCAGCCCAGATACAGGACCAGGGCGTGATCATCAGCATGCCGGATGGGAACACTGTTCGCATTTTCGTCAAGGGTACGGTCCTGGACGTTACTGAGATAACTCAGAGCAAGAACAAGGTGGTCTGGTTTCTCATGAGTATGTACCAGGACGACCAGGTCTACACTCGCCTGGTGCGGTTCGACCCGGCGAAGGCGCCAGCGGGGTACGCGTGGATCGACACTCAGTTGCCTGATGACACGACAAGACGCATGGCCGCCGTTGACGAGGGTGTGGTCCTGTTCGAGGGGGACTCGAACGAGGGCCGGCTAGTGCTCTATTCTTATGAGAAAGGGGAAGGGAAATGAAAACAGTAGCAACTCTGGCAACCATAGCAGTGCTGTTGGCGCTGCTTGGCGGCACTTGTGCTGCCTACGACCCGAATTGGACCAGGACCCAGGCCTACAACTACGCCTACACGGGTCTTAACGAGAGGTATGTCTTCGGTGGGGATAAGTGGATAGACAACGACGTATGGGATTCCTCCTCTACCGAAGGCTGCGACTGCTCCGGCTACACGGCCAAGTCGTTCGCTATCCCGAACTACACGGCCACGAACGTGAGCGCTGGTCATCCCTACAACACCAGCTCCTACTACAACGACACCTGTCCGTACACCCATCTCGTTGACCGCAGCGTCGGTGGCTACATGACCGGCTGGGTCTATCTCTACAGCGGTGGCGGGCACACGGGACTGTTCATCTCCCAGAACTCCGACGGCACATGGAAGTGCTGGGAGGCCAAGGGAAGCTCCTACGGTATCGTCCAGTCTAACCGGTCGATCAGCACGCTCATCAGCAGCAACAACTACCGCCGCTACGACCGCGACAACTGGGGCGTTCCTGCTGCCGATATCATCATCGACAACACCAGCAGCAAGTTCTCCTGCTCGGCTGCTTGGGCGACTGGAACCGGCACGGGCAAGTATGGAACCGACTATCGCTGGCATTCCACTCAGGCTATAAGCGACCAGGCGACCTGGACACCGGGCGTTTCGGGCACCTACAAGATCTATGCCTGGTGGGCGGCAGGGACGAATCGATCGACGGCAGCGCCTTACAGGATCACCAAGAGCGACGGCACCGTGACCGAGGTGAAGGTGAACCAGCAGATCAACGGCGGCAAGTGGAACCTGCTCGGCACGTTCACGTTGAACACGAGCAGCAAGGTCCAGCTCTCCTGCTGGGCTCCTAGCGGCTACGTAGTAATCGCCGACGCGATCAAGCTCACACCGCAGTAGGTGGACGCAGTCCGCACTTGCATAAAGCAGGTGTGCGTGAAACAATGGGGCCGCGCCGGCGGCCCCATTCCCGCCGTAGGTCCCACGCATCCCGCGCAACGATTCACAAACCCGCCGCCGGCCAACAGCGCCCAGAGCGATGCCCGATTGCGGAATCCCAGCCGTGTCGGCAGGCTTAACGTGTGTTAGGAATGATGGCAACCGGGCTGATGGCAACCGGGCTTGACAACAAGCGGAACAGGTAGTATACATGACAACACTGTGGCAGGCTGGCAGACTGTAGGGGCTTCTTGAGTCCAGGTGGGTCCTCGATGTAGCCAGGATCGCGTCAAGCGAATGCGTCAGGTGGGCCTTACGACAAGCTTATGGGCTGCAGAGACATGGTATGATACAGACGAGCGATCGACAAGATACGGAAGTCCAAGTCGTTCTCGCAGAGTACAAAGCACTGCGTGACGAGGTGTTGAAGAGAGTGGAGATGCGTCATCATCTCTTGAGTTACACTCTGCTTGCAGCTGCTACATTCCTTAGTGTGGGGTCTCAGGAGAAAGTCACGCCGATGATTCCACTCATATTTCCGGTGCTGGCTGTTTTTCTCGCTGCTGCATGGACCCTGAATGACCTGAGGGTGGGGGAACTGGGCTACTACGTCAGGACTACGATCGAGAATCGCCTGGGCGGCTTTGGGTGGGAGGCTCACATTTTCACAGAGTATGACGGCGGTCTGAATCCCCTTCCGCGCGCGCTTGTTGCTTGGTCGGCGGCAGGGGTGTTTCTCACAACGGAGTTGCTCGCTGTGTTTCTGGCTTTGTACCGCTCGAACTGGCACATCTGCGGCCTGTCGGTGGTGCTTCTTGCACTTGATATGGTGGCACTACTGGGAACAGTGCTTCTGGTGTTTGCGCGCAGGCACAAGTACCGTGGCCTTAGGCAAGGCAAGCCCGGTTAGCTTCTGATTCCATGCTTTGTGGCTCGCCTTTCGCCCCGAGCCTTTCCTGGAGTAGGTCGCGAATGAAGAAGACTGCCATAGTCTGTCTGCTCCTCTCCCTCACGGTCCTCGCCCTTGCGGCTGCTAAGGTGAACCCGCCTGGTCGCCTTACAGCCAAAGACGCACACCAGCACGCAATGCGCAGGGCGTACGGGTGGGACAAGGGCTGTAAGCTGATCATAGTGGCCGCCAGGCCCTTCGACTTCGATCTCGACGGGAAGTCCTCACGTTGGGGCTACCGCTGCGTCTCCGGAGATGGCAAGAACTGCGCTGTATTCAGCTTCAACTGGGCTCATCCCGACAGCCCTGTGCGTAGGGCAAAGGCAAAGAGGCCGGTGCAGTGCCTGGACACGATCAATGACGTCAGATGGAGGATCGACAGCCCGAAGGCGTGCGACATCGCTAAGCGCAACCGCCTCAGCAAATGGCTCGCTGAACACCCGTCCTTCAGCGCTGCGTACTCCCGCAACCGCTTCGAGCTCGTCGCCAACAAGTCCGACGGGCCATACTGGCTCATCAATCTTGCAGCCAAGGTCTCCGAAAAACCGCGGAAATACGATCATATCGAGATGAGGATATCGGCAGTTGACGGGCACATTATCTCCTCGCAAGCAGAATCGAGACCGTGACAACCGCAGTGCCCCGGAATAGCCTCGCTATCAGCCGGCCTACTTCCTGTTCCGCCCGATCATCTTGATGATCATCCCAGCAATGCACCCGCCAAAGACAATCGAGGCAAGTATCACCTTCGTCATGTCGATGACAGGGATAACCCGGGTCTCCTGCTCTGTGACTCCGAGCACGGCGACCGGCTTTGCGCGGCTACCACCGCCGCCCTCACCTTCGCACGCGTCTTCCTTTTCGGACTTGGACTTGCCCGACCCGGCTCCGAAGCCGAGCCCTACGGAGCCGACCGGGATTATCGTCTTGCTGCCGATCACTCGGGGCTCGCCGAACACGGTTTCGATGCTTCGGCATGCGTGTGCTCTTAGCCGCTCCTGCTTCGGGCCGAAAAGCCTCCCGAAGCATCCGCTTACTTTGTGCTGTCCCGCCGGACTCTATTCGTGCCGAAGCATCGAATAAGCCAGATCACTTGAGAGGACTCCAGTGTCGCGACAACATACGGCGAGTCGGCGGCTACCTAATGGATTGTACAGGCAGACATTGGAATCGATTACCCACCCTCGGATCAAGGAGCGAACAGTCGACGTCGCCATGGGTTCAAGAGGTATCCGGGTGTCTTACAGGAAGAGACAGGAGATTGTTTCTAAAGTCTCTAAGATGCCCGCTGGATACGTCTGGTGCTTATACCAGCTATGAGCTAAACCCCGCCCTAGCAGGGAGACCATTGAGCTATGCGCGTCAGCACGGTCGAATCTGGCTGTTGAGAGAGAAGTACCATGCTGGCACACACAGATACCTGTACTTCGCAGATGGGCATACGGAGAGGACACGTGACGCGCGATAGAGGAGCCGCCCACATACGCGGCACAACACATCGCGTACTCCGGCGAGATTTGGACGCGCTTGATGATCTGTCATATGAACGTGACAATCTTCCTATTTGGCAAAATGGTGAACGGGGAAATGATATCGGCGATATGCCCGAGACCAGAGTCGAACGGCTTCAGAACGGCAGGCGACATGCGTTCGAGCTAGCCTTTCACTGCGGATGGCACCAGCTCACGGATTCGATGCTTCGGCATGCGTGTGCTCTTAGCCGCTCCTGCGCGACAATCGAACTCGTCCAGAAGCACACTGCGCAGTCAACGTAGTAGTTGTGATGCCGTGTAGATGACATAGCAGGGCTGATTCTACACTCCAGTGACAGCAGAGTCAAAGGAGAATGCACACCCAAGCGGATGCTTCGGGAAGCTCTTTACCCCGAAGCAGAAGCGCCTACGACCACAGACCCGGCCATACAATGCCCACACACGGGCAATCCGATACTTCGGGAAGCCTTTTCGCTTCCTCGGCCCAACCACGCCACTGAGCCGGCTGCTTCGGGAGGCCTCTTGACCCGAAGCATTCTGCGGCTGCGGCCACCAGCGCCTAGCTGCCCCACACAACCCCCTGACCTGGCTCCCTTCCGTCTGTGACTTTCAACTTTCTGACTTTCTAGCTCTGCCCCGTTGACAACGGCCCGTGAACATCCTATACTTGCATGCGAACACCTGTTCGCGCAAGGAGGAACCCATGACAACCGATTCCAACATCGAGAACAGCCCTCGCCAAGTAGCACACGGCACTCTGGACATCGAAAGTCGCAAGTCACCAATTGTCGATGACTCCGCCGCTTCGCAAATTGACAACTCCAATCTGACAATTGCGAAGTCCCGCAAGGGCATTGGCGGCCCCAAGACCGAGGACGGCAAGCGCAAGTCATCGATGAACGCGCTGAAGCATGGTATCTACGCGACCACCGAGGAAGGCATCGCCGCTCTCGAAGAGACCACCGGCTGCAGCTACGCGGAGACGCTCGACCGGATGCGCCACTACTACAAACCGATGAACCCACTGGAGGATGTGCTCGTCAGAAGAATTGCCCGGTCAGCCTGGCGCATGATCGTCACGGAAGCCGCCGAAAACAGGGTCCTCTCACTCTGCGCCAACCAACCGCGCATCTCGAACCGCCATCACGGCATTATCAACACCGAGCGCTTCATCGACGTCCACCTCCACCGCGCCGTCCGCGCCCTCCAGCTCAAGCGGGACAGAGAACATGAAAGATCTGGAAACGAACTCAGGTCACCCCGCCTCCACGAAGGAACCTCCTCGTGAGCCAACCCTGAGTCCGTTCCTTCAGACCCAATCAGCATTCATACTTACGTCACCGGGTATGTAATCTATTGGGAGTCAATCCATTCAGGAGGTGCTGGGATGGAGGTATCGACGACCTGGCTGATCGTTATCGGGATCGGCTTGGTGACGGCATTCGTTGTCCATGCCCTGATGAGGATGGCGCAGGGCAGTTCCATATTCACCACTCTGTTACTCGGGGTAATCGGCGCGCTTGCGGCGGCCTACTACATAGCGCCTTACATCAACATCGCCGACGTATCCGCAGCAGGTGAGCGATTCACTGCCGCGTTCCTGGGGGCGCTGGTGCTGTCGCTCATAGCTGAGTCGCTGTACGCCGGATCCAGACGTGGTCGGGTCTACACGACCTGAGGAGGCATGTGCGATGGAGAAACAAGCATTGCAATATGGCCGGCCGGCAGCTAGTCTCATAGGTATGCCCGTATATACACTGGACAGCGCCAGGAAGCTCGGCTACATCAAAGACGTGATCTACGACAGCATGAACAGCCAGTTGATGGCATTCACGATGGAGCATCCGGGTTTGTTCAGCCCGAAGCGATATGTTCTGCCCTTCCAGAACGTGCACAGCGTGGGACGCGACGCGATTATGGTCGAGAACAAGCAGGCCCTGGTGCCGGGGCACGAGCAGCAGGATATCTCCGACATCATCTACCGAGGGCACACCGCGGGAGACAAGATCGTGATGACCGAAGGCGGCAACAACCTCGGAAGAGTCTCGGACGTGCTGATCAACCCCGATACCGGCAACGCCGTCAGCTATGTCGTCAGCTCAGGCTTTGCCAAAGATATCGGCCGAGGCAGGAACTATGTGGACGCGAGGAACGCGAACGTCATCGGGCCGAACGCCATCATCGTTCCTAACGATGTCGAGACAACGCTGCTCGAGCAGCAGCCCGGCGGTATGGTCGGCGCCTATGAAGGCACTGTTGCGAAAGGCCAGGAATGGCAGCAGAGCGCAACGGAATATGCCCAGCGCAAGGAGATCGAGCTCTCTCGCGGGAGGGCGTCCGGCAAGGATGTCTACGACGACGATGGCTATCTGATCGTGGGGCAAGGTGAGGTTATCACGGAACCGGTGATCAACAGGGCTGTAGCGGCCGGCAAGATGCATCAGGTGGCCCTCGCGGCTGGAGTTAGCGGTGCTGCCAGTGGATATGACCGTGCGAGGAAGGCAGTCGGCGGCGCGGGCGAACAGGTAGGCACCGCCTGGGATGCTGTCAAGGACTGGTTTTCAAGGACCTGGGCTAACCTGGCAGAATCCAGCCGGGAATACTCCAGCAGGGCTCAACGCAAACGGGCGGTTTCGGCTCAGAAGCGGTTCCTTGTCGGCAAGATCGCTGCACACGATGTTCAGGACGCGAATGGCCAGACGGCGCTTCACGAGGGTGATGTGATAACCCCGCTGATCCTGGATACCCTCGACCGACAGGGCCTGCTGGAGAACGTGATGGTGAAGCCCGAAGAGGAGAAAGACAACGCGGCCGTGCATCTATTGGTTGAGAACCCGGAGGCGCACAAGGAGCACAAGCCCAGAGCGCACATCTAGCAGCGTGCCTATTGCCTCAACAGAAAACACGGAACCACAGAACCGATGAGTCACGGAAGACAAGGGCGAAGACGCTTCTGCAGGAGGTCGCAGTGCTGGCCTCCCAAAGCGGCGGGAATTCCCCTTCTGTGGTTCCTGTCCTGCCGTGCTTCAGTGTTGAGGGGCTCTACGCCTCGGGCTCAACTAGGCTGCGCTTAACAGCCGGAACCTGGCGTGCTATCATGACGTATGCCTACAACCGATGAGCCTTACAACCAGCGTCTAGGCCGCTACGTTACCGCGATGCGGAACGGCAAGCCGGATATGATCCCGATCCGGCCGTTCGTCGCCGAGTTCACTGCATCTTACGCCGGTTACACTTGCCAGGATGTCACTCACGACTATCACAAGGCGTTCGACGCGGCCCGCAAGTGCGCGTGCGAGTTCGACTGGGATGCGGTAGTCGCCAACATGGTCTACGTCTGGACCGGGCTTACCCAAGCACTTGGGCTGCGCTACTACGCAGTGCCAGGTATCGACATCGGCCCCAACACCGGGTTTCAGTACATCGAGCCCGATGAGGAGAACGCTTTCATGAAGTCCGATGAGTACGACCAACTCATCGACGATCCCACGGCGTTCCTCTATACCGTCTGGCTGCCGAGAGTATCCAAGGAAGTAGAAGCCGGCGGCTATCGCGCGAGCGTCGCCCTCACAAAGACGGCTATGGCGATGCAGCAGTACTTCACGGACTTCGGTCCGCAGGTGGAGCGCCTGCGCACTGAGTGCGGGATGCCATCCGCGATCGCTGGCATCCTCAAAGCGCCGTTCGATATTCTCGCGGACAAGCTCCGCGGCTACATCGGCCTCACAATGGACATGATGGAGCAGCCCGGCAAAGTGCTGAAGGCGTGCGAGGCGCTGATGCCTCATCTCTATCACGTCGCCCTGACCAGTTCGGACCCTGCAGGCACTGTCCCCATCGGGTTCTGGATGCACCGGGGCTGCGTGCCGTTCGTGTCCCACGGTCAATTCGAGTCGCACTACTGGCCCACGACGAAACCGATCATCGAGGAACTCTGGCGAAATGGCCGGCAGACCTTGATGTATGCGGAGGGCGACTGGAATGCTCACCTCGATGGCTTTGCCGAGCTGCCGGACAGTAGCGTCGTCTACCACGTGGACAGAGGCGACATCTTTGAGGTCCACCGCAAGCTAGGGGAGAAGTTCTGCCTCAGCGGAGGGATTCCCAACGTGCTGCTCTCCCACGGCACGCCCGAACAGGTCAGAGCATACGCAAAGAAGGTCATCGACGGAGTAGCCCAGGACGGCGGCTACATCGTCGATGCGAGCGCCATTATGCAGAACGACACCAGGGCGGAGAACCTCCGGGCCCTCACGGACTTCGTGCGGGAATACGGCGTCTACTCAACGGGTCATTCCGAAGACGGCGAGGCGTCTGCAGCCGCTCGTCACGCTGAACTCGATTCAACATCCATACGGCCTCGTCATGCTGAACTCGTTTCAGCATCTGCCGGGGCCTGTGTTCCGTGGGAAGTGAAGCGAGAGGAAATAGGCGACATACCGGGGGACATGGAAACCGTGGAGCGCATCTGGCGGCAGGTCGATTCGATGGGCAACATGTTCATCTGGCAGATCCTGCTCTCATTCTAGTATAAGAAGGTGGCTCGAACTGTGACAGACTTGATCGGCATCGCAACATGGAACTTCAGGACTGGCACGCTCGCAGGGCGCATAGACCGCTTTGCCGACATGGGGTACAACGCGATGAGCCTCAACACCCGCGACGCGGCGCCGCTCGCCCGTGGCGAGATGCCCGACGTGGACGCCGTGCTTGTCGGACGGGGCCTGCCGGTCACGATACACGGCGGTCTGGCCGCAAAGGGCGAGCCGATATCGCGCGATGCCATACTCGCCGATTTCCAGGGCTACGCGGACTGGCACGCCCGAACGGGCCTGCTGATGAGCGTGAACTACGATGCGCCAAAGCGGCAGACCGCCGAGGGATCGTGGGAAATCAGCGCCGAGGAAACACGCGACATCCTGGGCGAGATGCTCTCGATATCAGAAGCCGCCGGTTTCACGGTCGGGATCGAGGATTGGCCAAGGGCCGCCGAGGACCTTCATTGGGTCGAGGATCTGCGCAGCAGCCCACACTTCGGCATGCTGATCGATCTCGGGCATCTCAACATGCGCATCCCGAAAGCTGACGATCCCGTGCACCCCTTCTCCATCGATGCCGCCCGGGAATACCTCGATCGGATGGTTCTGCCCGTGAACGAGCTTCACGTCCACAACAACGACGGCGTGAAGGACCTGCACGCGCCACCTGATGTGGGAACCGCCGACCTTCGGGCCGTTGCCTCACTGCTTGCTTCAAGCGGCAAACTCCGCTCGCGTGGCCCACGCTGCGTGTCTACCATTGAACTAGTGCCCGGCTGGTGTGGTCTTTCCGACGAGGAAGGCTTCGCCGCTTCTCAGAGGGCCCTCGACTTCTGGCGCACTGCCATCGCTTAGCAGGCGCCTCCGCCTCCGTCCTGACAGAAAGCGTTTCGTGCTCACGTTGTGTTCGCCAGCATGCTGGGTATGCTAGACGCGTCAGGTCGGAAGGGAGGGGGTTCCTACTATGTGGGAAACCGGCACGAAGCGCGCGGCGTGGATGCGGGTCTTGCTCGTTCTGGCGTTGTTCTGTATCAGCTCTGCCACGGTATGGGCGACGCCCGAGGCACCGGAAGCGAGTGCCGGCGCTGCCGCTGCTGCACCTGAGGCGAGCGTGTCGCCCGAGCCTGCCGGGCAGGCGCAGCCGGCCGCACCGGCCAGCCAGGCGCCCCAGCAGCCTCCATCGCAGCCGACTCTTGCAGTCAACCCTGTGACCCAGGCAGCCGTTAAGGCCGGCGTGCTGACCTGTACCCCGAAGATCAACCAGGTGATGACGTTCCTGACTGCCGGCTGCAAGAGCCATGCATACCTCTTTGTGGGGCAGTCGCAGCCGGACCGGTGCATCTTCTCCGTGTCGTTATCCACCCAATCGCTGGAAGGAAAGCTGAGGTATTCGTCCGCCAGTTTCGCACCAACCACGAATGGTCGAGCATCGGCTGTGTACGATTCCGTGGAGTACGTGGATCAGACGCCTGAAGCTGTGGAGAAGTCGATGTTCGGGAGTCTGAAGCGGAAAGGCAGCCTGGGAAAGGACACCATAATCCTCGACGGCGGCTACGTCACGGTGTTCCTGATGCCGGCAGGTACAGGTTGCATAGTGATCAAGAAGGAAGTCGTGCAGTGACACGACACGCAAGCTAACGTGAAGGAGGCTCTGATTATGGGAAGTCAAGCAGTTCGCACTGCTCTAGCCGGGTTCTGTGTGATGATCTTGTGCACGGCCTCGGCGTATGGGCAGGTACTGGACATCGGTACCGAAGTAGACTACGAGGGACCCTATCCGGACGGCATCGAGAACACTGTGACAGGTACCGTCACGATAGAGGGCATCAACGGTGTTGGCGGCGGGGCCATCTCCTCCGGCGTGGGCGGTTTCGGGGACAACGCCGTCATCATCGACTCGACAGGCGCCTCTATCGGAAGCCCGTTCAGCGGTCTGTTCGTTGACTCGGTGGCAAACACGGTCGAGCTGTCCGTCGGTAGCGGCATGACGAGCGAGGGACTCTTCATCAGCGAGAGTCAAACCGTGCTGAGCGGCGGATCCGGCAATCCGACCATAATGACTCTCGACGATTTCGGCGTCACGTTTGAGGACGATTTCGGCAGTCCCGTGCAACTGCATGGGGTGGCCGACGGAACAGCCCCATTCGACGCTGTTAACCGTCGTCAGTTGGACAGGGCGGTCGGCAACCTCAGTTCCGGTATCGCTGCGGTAGCCGCGTTGGCGGCGATCCCCGGACCGGTAGACTGCAAGAACTACTCAGTCGGCATAGGTTGGGGCCACTTCAACGACGAGAATGCCGGGGCTATCGGCGTGCGCGGGAACATGATCAAGAGCAACATCTCGTGGGCGCTTGGCGTCGGCTTCGCGGAGAGTTCATCACCTGCCTATGACGCGGGCATAGCCTTCAGTTTCTAGCGCCACCAGTATGTCTATGGGCACCGGGTAAAGTCACACCCGGTGCCCGTTCGTCCCCCCATGTTCGCATGCACAATAAATGATGCACATTTCACATCATTACGAGTAGACAAAGTCCGCTGAGCGGATTAATATCATATCACTACTACTCATCAGATGGGGGGATTTCAAAATGAGAAGTCGTATCCTCGTGTTCTGCGTGGCAGTACTGGTTGTGCTGCTCGCCCTGACAACTGTTGCGCAATGCCAGACGACGCAACAACGCATCAACACACTGATCGCCAACAACAAGTGTGGCTACATCCTGCAGGACATGGTGATGAACCGCTGCGCGGGGATCGCACCCTGGAACCGGCCTTACGTGGGAGACGGCGTCAAGGATTGCTACGGCTACTCTCGTCAGGTCTGGAACGCTATTCTGTTCGACGGATCAGTTCATTCCGAGGACTACACGAGCTACAGCTACGACAGAGCCCGATACTGGCTGGGAATAGCCGGCGGTATCCCTGTCAACACCTATCCTGATGGCAACTGGTCCACCATCAGCAGCCTGGGCGGCTTGAACAACCTGCTCCCCGGAGATCTGTGCGGTACTGTGCAGGGACACAGATGGGGGTTTGACGTTCACTACGGCATATACGCCGGCAAGGACGCCAGCGGCAATCACATGTGCTGGCAGTGCGGTGGAGGATATAACGGGGCATATAAGACCCCCTGGTACACCGGATTCAGCTGGTACTACAGGCCGCTGCACACCGCTCTGGCTACCCCGCCTGTGGGCGAGATCATCATCGACAACTCGAACCCCGGATTCTCCTGCTCAGCCAACTGGGCCACGGGAACGGGCGCAGGGAAGTACGGTGCGGACTACAGATGGCACTCGACTCAGGCAGTTAGCGACCTGGCGACCTGGACTCCCGGTGTTACTGGCACCTACGCTATCTACGCGTGGTGGGCCGCAGGCACCAACCGCTACACCGCCGCACCCTACAGGATCACGACGGCCGACGGCACTGTGACTGTCGTTCCGGTGAACCAGCAGATCAATGGAGGTCGGTGGAACCTGCTCGGCACATTCCAGCTTGGTCCTAACAGCAAGGTTCAGCTCTCTTGCTGGTGTCCGAGTGGATACGTCGTAATCGCCGACGCAGTCATGTTCTCGCCGAGGTAGATCGACAAGACGTGTGAAATAGCGAGGGGCCGCGTCCGCGGCCCCTTTTTGCGTGCCGTGGACGGAACAGCCTACTCGCCAATAGCCTTGATAATCAGGCGTTTACTCCGCTGGCCGTCGAATTCCGTGTAGAGAACCGTCTGCCAGGGTCCCAGGTCGAGCTTACCATCGGTGATGGGCAGTACTACCTGGTGGTGGGTGAGAAGGTTCTTGAGGTGCGCGTGGCCGTTATCCTCGCCCGTGCGGTGATGGCGGTAGTCAGGGCCCTCGGGCGCCAGTTCCTCGAGCATATCCATGGCATCCTGCCAGATGCCAGGCTCGTTGTCGTTGACCCACACACCAGCAGTGATGTGCATCGCCGATACGAGCATCATGCCTTCGCGTATTCCACTCTCACGCAGGGCTTCCTCGCACTCTGGCGTGATGTTGATGATGGCCCGGCTGGTGCGGGTGTTGAACGTGAGGTATTTGGTATGTGACTTCATTTGCGCTGCTCCAGGATAGGTTGTTCGGGGCAATTGTACGTTCGGTGGAGGGCGGGCGTCAACATCGTGCGTTGAGGCGGCGGTTCGGAGATGGCTATACCTCCCTCAATCCCCCTTGGTAAGGCGGGAAGCGTGTTCAAGAGCAGATTTCTCACTGGCGCTCTAGATGACATTGTGGGAGAGGCGTCGAACAAGAGTGTTAAAGGCTGCGTGGAGGGCTGAAATGAGAAATGCGATCTGTGCTCTGGCCGGCTGCGGCTTAGTGGCATGCATTATGATTGGAGTGGCTGCGATGGGGATTCCTGCATGTGCGGATGCTAACGGGCCTGTCAGGCTCATCTTTGATACTGATATCGGAAACGACATAGACGATGCGCTTGCGTTGGCGATGATACATACACTCGCGGACCGGGGCGAGGTGGACTTGCTGGCCGTTACCGTGAACAAGGACAATCCCTGGGCGGGAGTCTATGTGGATGTGGCCAACCATTTCTATGGTCGGCCAAGCACGCCCGTGGGTACTGTGAGGGACGGAAAGACGCCGGACGATGGCAAGTATGTCCGGCAGGTTGCGGAGCGCAAGGCCGGTGGTGAGTTCGTCTACCCGCGCACTCTGAAGACGGGAGCGGACGCGCCGGAGGCCGTGAGTCTGCTGCGCAAGACTCTTGCCTCACAGCCGGACGGATCGGTGGTGATCGTGAGCGTAGGGTTCATGACCAACCTCGCGCGATTGCTGGAGTCCAAAGCAGACGCGTTGTCGCCGCTGGATGGCAAGGAACTGGCCAGGCGCAAGGTGCTGCTGTATGTGATGATGGCCGGGTGTTACGAACCGGCGGGCGACAGGGATTACAACGTCGTTATGGACGCTGAGTCAGCCCGCAGAGTGTTTGCGGAATGGCCTACGCCGATCGTCGCAAGCGGATTCGAGATCGGCCGCGAGATCCTGTATCCGGGCGTCAGCATACAAGAGGACTTCGCCTACGTCAGAGACCACCCGATAGCGGAAGCCTATCGCGCGTATGACAAGATGCCGTATGACCGGCCTACCTGGGACCTTACGGCGGTTCTCTATGCGGTGCGGCCCGATCGAGGTTACTTCGGGTTGTCGCCGGCAGGGAAGATCGTGCAGGACGCGGAGAACTACACCCGCTTCACCCCGATGGAGGGCGGCATCCACAGGTATCTGACAGTGACTCCGGAGCAGAAGATACGGGTGTTGGAGGCGCTAACCTGGGCAGCGTCCGCTCCGCCAGCCGGGAAACGGTAGTGAGCCGCTCCGGTGGGGGCTGGACTTGGAAAGTGAGGACGTTTCGGATGATAAAGGGCCTTATTATCGTGCTATGCCTGATGGGGCTGGCGAATGTCGCGTCGGCGAGCCTGGTTGTGCGGAAAACATACTACCGGGACACCAATCTCAGCCTGCACGTGTTCCTGGAGAACCGTGGAACTGAACCCATGGCACTGAAAGCTCCTATTGTGGGCGGCTTCGACACGGCCACGTTGGGGCGCGACGGGAAGACAGCGGGTTCGGTTCTGTGGTATCGGTGCTGGCCGAACCCGGTGCCACCAGGTGGGATCGCGGATATGACCATCACGATGGCGGCTGCTCCAGACGGACCGATCGAGATCGAAATTCCCGCGGGGGCTGGAAGCAGAATCTCAGTGTCAGTTCCCTGCAAGCCGGAGGCGTTTCGATTCCAGGCGATTCGGTTCAGCAAGGACCTGTGCACAGTGTACGCGTATCTGCGCTGGGCGGACGGAGATTCGGATGAATCGCTCAAGAGTATACGCATAGATGGCCGGAGTGTGGCGAGGCAGGCGGCTCCCTGGCCCGCGCGCGGCAGTGACGGGCTGGCATACGTCAAGATCGCACTGAAGACGCCGCTTGAGAAAGGCTCGTTCCACGTGTTTGAGGCTGAGACCGCCTCGGGACTCTCGACCGCATACCAGATTCGGGCGATTCCAGCGGAGTTCATCGTCGGGACGTACGGCGCGGCGTCGCCCACGAACATACGCGACTGGGCCGCACACGAACTCAATCATTATCTGTCCTTCGGCTCTCTGCCCCCGGAGGTGATGAGTATCCTGAGCGCTAACGGTCTCAGCTGCGGTGCTCGCTGGATCCCGGAGCCTCTGTCCGATCGTAAGGCGGGTAAGGTGCTGGCTTTCGACGAGGAGGCATCGCTGGAAATCATCAAGGGGCTTGCGGCAGACGAGAACGTGCTGTACCACTCGCTCGTGGACGAACCGGACGTAGACGACTACTTCGCCGGCAGGCGGCTCGGAGCATGCGGTATGGAGTTGGTGGCGCGCGAGGAACTCTGTCGAGAGGCTGACCCCGGGCACTACACATTCGTTCAGTTGGACAACACCTTCAGGCCGCGCAATTACCAGGTCTATGGGGAATCTGCCGATGTGCTGGCGACGCACAGGTATTCGCTGGGCAGCTACATCGGGAGCGAGGGCGGAGGTGCTACGCAGGCGCAGCACCTTCAGTTCCTTGAGGATCTGCGGGAGACCGTAGTCCGGCTGCGTAACGCAAGCGCGCCGAGGCCCTTCTTTATGGTCACTCAGTTCTTTGATCTGGGTCCCGGGCGACAGGGTAGGCCGCCGGTAATCGAGGAGATGCGACTTCAGTGCTATGCTATGGTGGCGGGTGGAGCCAGAGGGCTGATCCACTACATCCACTCCGGCTCCAGCGCCCGGCACGAGGGAGGAAAAACCCCCGCGTTGTGGGATGCGATGACGCCAATGCACGCAGAACTGAAGAGAGTAGGGGAAGTTGTGAGTATCGGCAGTGTCGCGCCCGAAGGCTGGGTCAAGGCCAGTTCGGCCAACCTCTACGCTAGG
The DNA here is from genome assembly GCA_052035525.1 of Armatimonadota bacterium. Taxonomy (GTDB): domain Bacteria; phylum Armatimonadota; class UBA5829; order UBA5829; family UBA5829; genus DTKD01. Next base: position 13,173 of record JBPOHN010000040.1, on the reverse strand, counting down.
GCACTCGTCTGCGGTGACAAGATGGCCGTGGTACTTATCAACCGCGCGCACAGGACGGAGCTAGAGCGGTTTGTGGCGAGTCCGGTGCGAGACGTGAATGTCACCGTGCGCATTCCTGCATGGGTGGGCGCCGGCAGGTTCGCGGTCACTGCCGCAGACGATATGGACTCCTCGGTCCAAGTCGCCCAGGGCTCGGAGTTGGTGTTCAGCGTTGATGAGGTGAAGGACGCGAGGTGTTACTTGATAGAGCCGCGCCGGTAGCATCCGGCTGCGCGGTATTGCTATAATGACTGAGGTTGTACTGCAAGCAGATTTCCGGAGGTAAAGCGTTGAGGTTAGTTCTCTCGTTAGTGGTTGTTCTTGCTTTCTGCGTCAGCGCGGTATATGCCGACGCTCAGAAGCCGGCCGCGCCGGAGGTCGGACGTTCGGTGCTGATCGAGACCGAGAAGGGCAAGATCAAGATCGCCCTATACGAAAAAGATGCTCCCATTACCACGAAGAACTTCATCCAGTTGGTCGAGAGGAAGTTCTACGACGGGCTTACGTTTCATAGAGTAGTTCCGGACGTGTTGATACAGGGCGGCGATCCCAAGGGTGACGGCACTGGAGGATCGGAGAAGACTATCAAGTTGGAGGTGAGTCCGAAACTCAAGCACGATGCTCCTGGCGTGGTGGCTATGGCGCGAAAGCCGGATCCGGACAGCGCGTCCTGTCAGTTCTACATCACGATGATTCCTCTTCCCTATCTGGACATGGATTACGCTGTGTTCGGCCGGGTGACAGAGGGCATGGACGTGGTCAAGAAGATCGACAAGGGCGACGTGATGAAGACCGTGCGCATGGTTCCGGTGCCCACGCCTGCCCCCAAACCGAAGTCCGCAGCCTCGCGGCCACCGAACAAATCGACCAAGAAGTAGCGCATCAGCGGAGGATATAACCTGTTGAGTGACTGCATAGGTCCGCTGCAGACGAGTCCAGTGATCACGCGGTATGCCGGCAACCCAGTTCTCTCTGCGAACGACGTGCCCTACCTGGCCACACTGGTTTTCAATGCCGGAGTGACCAAGTTCCAGGGCAAGTACGTGATGGTGTTTCGCAACGACTACGGGCCTGCCGACGAACAACGGCTTATCGGTACGAACCTGGGGCTGGCATACAGTAAGGACGGTATCCAGTGGAATGTGACTCCTGAGCCGTGCTTCCAGATGAGCGATGAGGAAGTGATTCGGGCTTACGATCCCCGGCTCACGGTGATGGATGGCCGCTGTTACATGTGCTTCGCGGTAGATACAAGGCACGGCCTCAGGGGCGGGATTGCCGTCACAGACGACTTCGAGCGCTTCGAAGTGCTTTCCATGACCGTCCCCGACAATCGCAATATGGTACTGTTTCCGGAGCGCATTGGCGGGATGTATGTGCGGCTGGAGAGGCCATTTCCCGTGTATAGCACCGGCAGGCACAAGTTCGATATCTGGATGTCGGACTCCGCCGATCTGAAGTACTGGGGGAACTCGAATCTCGTGTTGGGCACGGAGCAGGTGCCGTTCTGCAACGACAAGATCGGCCCGGCCGCGCCGCCTGTGAAGACGAGTAGGGGATGGCTGACGACTTTTCATGCCGTGGATGTTGATCCCTCGCGCGGGAAGGATGGCTGGGAGAAGGTCTGGCAGAAGCGTTACACCGCGGGCATTATGCTTCTGGACCTCGATGACCCTAGCAAGGTCGTCGGCATGTGCAGAGAGCCTCTGATAGCGCCCGAGGCTTCGTACGAGGTATCGGGTGGGTTCAGGAACAACGTGATCTTCCCGGGCGGAATGGTTCTCGAAGACTCCGGCGAGGTGAAGATCTACTACGGGACGGCGGATACGGTCGAGTGTCTGGCGACGGCTGATGTAGGGGATCTGCTGGAGCTGTGCGAGCCTGTGTAGAGGTCTGCCACGCGGGAGCATCGCAACCCTCCTCAGCCCCCATTTATACAGGGGACGATTACCTCATCCCACTCTAATCGCCCTTGACTTCCGGGCATACCGGGCATACAATGCGAGCAGGAGGGGCAGAATGCTCGCCCGCCTTGTACTACTCACCTTGAGCTTCCTGGTCCAGAAAGAGCGGTGAATGTCGTGGCAAGAGTCGTATTTGTCCTGGTGGTTCTTGCAGTCTGCTTCGTTTCCCCGGCTGCGTTCGGCTATTCCTCTGATAAGACGTCAACGAGCGTGTGGGACCTGCAATTGGCCCAGGCGCCGATAACGCTCGATTCCAACCTGATGTATGTGGAGGGCACCGGCGTACGGCTGAAGGATTCCGCTACGAGCGGTGAGGCAGGAGTCTATGGCGTTGATGCCCCGTTTCCGACCAACTGGGCAGTGGGGTCGTGGAACCTCGATATGCCACCAGGAACCGGGATCAAAGTCTACATCAGAGCTGTGAACGGCGGCACGACAACGGCATGGTATGAAATCGCTCGGCAGGGAACCACGCCTGGCGGCGGGCGGGTCAAGAGTGATAGCTACGGATACATAGGGGACGATACGCTGTTCCTGTATAACACCTGGCCCAGGATCGAGTACAAGATAGCGCTGTACTCGGACACCGCCGGCGTGACCCCCACGCTGAGATTGGTGTCGATGTGCTATGCTGATACCAACACTCACATCGCGTACATTGAACTGCCCAATCCGGGAGTAACGACTTCCCTGGCGGTACCCTGGCGATCCCAATACTGGGTGCCGAAGATCGGCGGTGTTATCTGTGGTCCGACCTCAATGGCCCTGGCGATGGCCTACAACGGGTGCAACCTTCCCACCGAGACCGTCGCTGCTGAGGCTTACGACAGCTACAACAGCATGTACGGTAACTGGCCTTTCCTCGCCCAGGCTGCAGCAAGACATGGCTTCAAGTCCTACTACTGCAGGGCCAACGGCCAACAGCCTATCAGAGACTTCATCGCCCAGGGCGTGCCGGTGGAGATCGGAATGGCATACTCCGCGGGCGAGCTTACGAACTCGCCGATTCCATCCACAGGTGGCCATCTGGTGATGTGTGTGGGCGTTACAGCGGATGGCCACTACATCTGCAATGATCCGGCAGGATCGGACTCCAGATGGGATCATGTGGTCTACAACAAGAACGAGATTGCGCACGTTTGGTTGGAGCGCAGCGGGACGATGATTCCGTGCATTCCGAACTCCGTCTACTGGCGATTTCCTTACTACTCATATCAGTCAACGTCTCCTTTGTGCATCAAGAAGAACGGGATCATGAATCTGTTCGCCAACGGCCATGACGGCCAACTGTACCACATGCGGCAGACGAGCCCGAACGGCGGATGGACTTCGTGGGGGCCGATGGGTGGGGGAATCACGGCATCAGACCCGGTTGCAGTGTCCAATGAGTCTGGCGGCAGCAGCGTCTTTGCGAAATTCGCAGATGGGAACCTCTACTGCAGGCTGGAGATCGGCACTAGTGGATTGTGGAGGCCGTGGACCAACCTTGGCCCGGTCGCTGGCAGACCCGCAGTCGGGAAGACCCCGGATGGGTACCTGGACGTATTCTGCCGTATGGCGGACGGAACGATTCAGCACCGATGGCAGCGGCCGTCGGGCTGGCAGGCCTGGGCGCCGCTCGGCAGCAGTACTTTTCCCGGCGACCCTGTGGTCGGACTCAACTGGGATGGCCGGCAGGAGGTGTTCGTTCGGGGTGCTGACAATCAGCTCTACCACTGCTGGCAGCGCAATGATGGGGCGTTCTCCGATTGGGTCAGCCTGGGCGGTTCTATAGTCGGGAACCCATCTATTGGCAGAGTGTCAGATGGGCGGCTGGAGGTCTACTGCCGTTTTGCAGACGGCACGGTCCGCCACAACTGGCAGAACACGCTGCACGTTGGCACCACGTGGACCGGCTGGACCGCCTACACCGGAACAGCGGCCTCGGACGTAGTCGCGGCACGCACTCCCGGTTTCCTCCAGGAAATCTACTGTGCCGGCCCAGACGGCACGGTGAAGCGAGCGTACCAGACGTCGGTAGACGGCGGATGGAGCGGCTGGGAATCACTAGGAGGAACTGGGACGGGGACTCCTATCGTTGGGCATAACGAAGACGGCAGGCTGCAGTTGTTCATCCTGCAGGATGATGGCAGGATGTGGAGCAAGTGGCAGTTGGTGGCCGGCGGATGGTCCCCGTGGACGGCGATGGGCGCCGCCATATTCCCTGAGACCGTGCCGCCCGTGATTAGCTCTGTAACCACCACCTCTCCGTCTCTGGTAGCCGAGGGCGACCTGATCCCGGTTGTTGCGACAGTCAGCGACAATGTGGCGGTCACTGAAGTGACGGCTAATGGTGTCGCGCTAGTAAGTGACGGAGCCGGTCACTGGACGGGCTCGGTGCCCGCTGTTGCTTCGCCAGGGCCGAATCAGATCACGGTTACCGCCAGGGATGCCCAGGGAAACACGTCTACCGACAGCAGCCTGACCTATTGGACGGGCAAGGTAGTCGCTACCGCTAATCGGGCGCTCGTGGCGGATGTTGCTGATATTGCGAAGTCGTCCTACCTTTTCACTGTCTTTGGTATGGTGACGAAGATCAGCGATCATCAGTTCACGTTAGACGATGGGTCGGGGAACGCAATCATCGTCAATTGCACGAATCACGGACTGGAGTCAGGCGTGTACGCCAAAGCACGGGGGATGCTCTCCTCAGGCGCGATACAGGCGCTTGCTGAGCACGTGACCCGGTACGACTGATGCCCTGTTGCGCTAGTCCAGCCTCTCAATAACCTCGACGAACGGTGTCGGTTCCAGTCCTACAGCGCCTCTGAAGGGATGCCCGAGCACCCATACGGTTGCAAGCATGATGCCTATCATTGCTGCCAGAGCGGCAGCTTTCAGGAAGTGCGTGCGGAAGTCTTCCACGATGAATATAGCGGACATCCCAACGGTGATCAGCGCCCCTAGGAAGAGCACCACGTAGGCGTATTCTGAGAGCCCGGTCGCAGACCAGAGCAGGCGGGTGCGCCTGTGGTCGGTCAGTTCAGTATACGAAGTAAGCAGGTGATCGCGGAGCACGTCGTCGTGTGCTTCCGTCGTCCGGTTTGCGAGGCTCCACATATGGTGGACGATGCCCTCGGTGTCGGGCGAAGGCCTGCCTCGTCTCATGGTCCGCCACTCCTCTGCTATGACGGACCTGGCATAGTCCAGGGACAGGGCCTTCCATTCCGTTCGCATAGGCTCCTGCAGGCCGCCGGCGAGGTGGAATATCTCTGCTACAGTGTTGGCTTCGATAACGGTGTTGATTCGCGCCTGGTCGTAGCGGGACCAGACAGTGAATATCATGAACGCGAGGAAGATGCCGTAGAGTGTGCAGATGGATGTGACGTAGGCCGTCTCCACGTCCATAGCCCCGCGTATGTTGTGATGCCGGTGCGTGGCGCGGGCGAGCAGCACTAGAGCGAGGCTCAACACAACAGATACCAGAAAGACAATGAGCAAGCCAGGCATTTCAGGTCCCTTCGGTCAGTACGCGGTCGGGTACAGGATGTATCTCTAATACCCCGCCCTGGCTGTTTGCAGTCTGAGGTGAGTTGGTAGAAGGACGCAGACGGCGGTCCGTCAAACAAGTGCAGGGGGGCATTGCCGACCGGAGGAGATGACCATGGCATTCGAGCCGAAGTTTCTGCACTGCCGTATCCGCGTACGGGATATTGAGCGGTCTGTCAAGTTCTACACGGAAGTACTGGGGTTCAAGATGGTGCGGGAGAGCACTTCGCCCGCAGGGAACAGGCTGGCCTTCATCGAGCTTCCCGGGAACAACACGCAGATCGAGCTTTGCTATCAGCCCAACGAGCCCGACTTTGAGTTCCCGGAGGACATCTTCCACTTCGCGTTCAGTGTAGAGGACCTGGACGCCTTCCGGAAGCAGTGGGAGCCGCAGGGAATCGAGTTCTGGCCGGAATCAGGCCCTGTGAACGGCTATATGTACTTCATCAGCGACCCGGACGGCTATGAGATCGAACTGCTGAAGGTGTAGACCGCAAGCCAGCAGGAAAGCCCCTCCCGAGGGAGGGGCTCAGAACGACATTCGTCGTTTGTTGACTTCACACTCTCCAGGGCTTGCGCTGGGGCCTGCTCATCCTCTTGTTGGCCTCGTCGCTGTTCTTGAAGCGCTCGGCTTTGGGGTCCCACTCCAGCTTCTCGCCGCCAAGACTGAGGCAGATGTTTGCGAGGTGCGAGATACTGACCGACCTGTGGCCGATCTCCGCATCGCATATCGGCTGCTTTCGGCTGCGCATGCAATCGATGAAGTTGCCTGCGTGATGATTGGACACGTAGAGCTGCTCGGCATTGTATGGGAGGGGAGCGTCGATAAGCTTCTGATCACTCGCGCCTATCCTGCTCCTGCTCACGAATATCCAGCCCTCTTCTCCCTCGAACTGGACGCCGTTCTCACCCTGGTTGGTGACGTGCATGACGACACCGTTCTCGTAGGTGAAGTCCAGGGCAAACTCAGGAAACGTGTTGTAGCAGTTGTGTCCGATGTAGGGGCCCTTAGCGAAGCCTTGCACGCTGATGGGGCCTGATCTATCATGGCCCATTCCCCAGTGCGCGATGTCGTTGTGATGGGCGCCCCAGTCCGTAAGCATTCCGCCGGAGTATTCCAGCCACCATCTGAAGCTGCCATGGGTGCGCTCCTTGACGTACTCGGTCATAGGCGCGGGGCCGAGCCACATGTCCCAGTTGAAGCCCTCAGGCACCGGACTCTCGGGGAAGGGGCCGCCGGTAGGGCCGGTGGGCAGGTGAACCATTACCTTCTTCAGTCTGCCGATCCGCCCGTTTCGGACAAGCTGGCAAGCTAAACGGAATCTGGCATCGGATCGCTGTTGGCTCCCTGTCTGGAAGACCGCGCCGGTCTCTCGCCACACTCTTACGATCTTCTTGCCTTCGTCCAGCGTCAGCGTAAGCGGCTTCTCGCAATAGACGTCCTTGCCTGCCTTCATAGCCGCTATGCACATATAGGCATGCCAGTGATCGGGAGTGCCGATAACAACTCCGTCTATGTCCTTGCGTGCGATAACTTCACGGAAGTCCGTGTATTTCTTGCAATCCGGGCCGAAGTGATGCGCAGCTTCTTCGAGGTGCTGCGAGTCCACATCACACGCCGCCACGATCCTCACGCCTCCCTGGCTGCGACAAGCGTTGGCATCGTGCAGCCCCTGCTTGAACCCGCCTTTGCTTCCGCCGGGGCCGATCACGGCAAGGTTGATCTGGTCGTTGGGTCCGAACTTGCGCGGTCTGGTGGCGGCTTCCTCCGCGGCCGCAGCCTCAGCTCGAGATGAAAACCAGGTCGGCAGGCTCGCCAGAGCCGCTCCCGCTGCAGATGCCGCCAGGAACTGCCTCCTGGACATGCTATTCCTATCGAGTTCCATGCGTAGGTCTCCCAAGTCTTCCTTCAAAATGTACTTGTAAGTTATGCGCGCGGCTGATACTATCCTCCGGGACGATTTTTGCCCGTGCTGCAAAATGATGGTGAGGCATCGTGAACACTGCGGCTTGCACAGGATATATAGACTTGGTTATCGCGTGGGGCGAGTGGAGATATTGAGTTGATGACGTCCGATACAAGAGCAATAGTTGTTAGTGACCTGAAGAAGGTCTTCCGGAAGCGCAGCGGATTCCTGCACGCCTCAGTCAGGGAGGAGTGGGCGCTAAAGGGCATCTCGTTCGAGGTGGGAGAGCGAGAAACCTATGGGATGCTTGGGCCAAACGGCTCCGGGAAGTCTACGCTCATCAGGATCCTCTCCACGCTGCTTACGGCGGACGGCGGGAAGGTGCGGATTATGGGCCTGAACCTGCCGCGCGATGAACGCAGAATTCGCGAGTTGATTGGCCGGGTGAGCGTTGACGCCGCGTTCTACAAGAAGCTCTCGCCGAGGGAGAACCTACTCTATTCTGCGCGGCTCTATGGCATGGACCCGCGCGAGGCGGAGAAGCGCGCGCTTGCCATATTAGACAGACTCGGGATCGAGAAGCGCCGGTTCAACGACTCGCTCGAAGAGATGAGCCGGGGTATGCAGCAGAAGGTGTCGATCGCCAGAGCGATCATGATCAATCCTCCGCTCCTGCTGCTTGACGAGCCTACAACCGGCTTGGACCCGAAGAGCCGGCGTGACGTGCAGGCATACATAGAGGAGGTGCGCGAGGAGCAGAAGACGACTGTGTTCCTGACAACTCACGATATGGCCGAAGCAGAGCGCTTGTGCGGCCGCATCGGCTTCCTCGCGCACGGCCGGCTAGTGGCTGAAGGAACTGCCGACGAGCTGAAATCCAGGGCGGCAGATAACAACCTTGAGACCGCTTTCATTGCCGCAACGGGCGAGAAACTCGACGACGAGGAAGGAGAGGACGACCATGATTAGGCGAACTCTTAGGCAAGGATGGGCGTTCGTATTCCGGGACGCGCACTTGACCAGGAGATACTGGTCGTGGATGGTCGTGTTTCTCTTCTACTCCGTCGTCAGTTCCGCAACAGTGACCCTCATCGGCGTGGCGGCGCGTGACTTCCGCTTGACGCTGAATCTCATACTCGGAGTGCTGCTCTGGAGCTTCTTGAGCTCGCTCTTCAATGACATTGCGAACTCGATATCCTACGAGCGCTGGGAGGGGACACTGGAGTATACGTTCATGGCCCCGGTGTCCAGGCTGGTCCACCTGTCGGGGGTCAGCTTCTTTGCGGCGTGTTTCGCTGCTCTGCGAGCGATCGTTGTTGTTGGCGGACTGATGCTCTTTATGCCGCTATCATTTGCGGGAGCCAATGTGCCCGGGCTACTTCTGGTGCTGGCAGTAAGCAGCCTGGCGTTTGCGGGGCTGGGTCTGATGGCGGCGATCCTCCCGGTGATGAGCCCTGAGCACGGCTCGCAGGCAACGAGCATCTTCCAGGGCGTGCTGCTGCTGGTATCGGGTGTCTACTATCCGGTAGAGGTGCTGCCTCACTGGCTTCAGCCCTTTGCTGTCATATCGCCAGCGACATATGCGCTCTCTGCTAGCAGGAAGCTTCTCGGCGTGTTTCACCCGGAGTCAACGCACAGCCACTTGGTGGGTAGTTCCATTGCGTCGGTTCTTCCGGAACTCGGGAAGCTGGTTCTGATGGGCATTGTGTTGATTCCGGTAGGATTGTATGTGTTCCACGTTGCCGAGCAATGGGCGAAGCGCGCCGGCAAGCTGAAGCGAACGGGTTAGGCAAGCCCAACTTCTCCCTCCGTAAACAAATCCGCCCTCGTGAGTCGTCTTAACCATTGGAGACGCGAATGCTCAGACACGCTGAAGGGGATGAAGGGCGAGAGGGCATTTGGCTTGTGGGCCTACGACCATCTGCGCCGCAACGGTATCGGTGGGCTGATGGCCTGGGCGGCGATCGAACGCCCAGTGCCACAAGCCGCGCCCTCCATTGGATCGTCTCATACGCCTGGAAGCCTGTGCTGTATGCGGACGGCATCGCCTACCTGAGGTATATGAACGAGGTGGTTACCACGGCGACTATGCCCTATCGGAGCTATCACAGGCTTCGGTCAAGTGAAGAGGCCGAGAAGATCCCGAGCTACGCCGTCGTGACACGGATACTGCATCCGGTCGTCGAGCGAGTTCACGCCAGTGTGGATGAAACCAAAGCTCAGTCGGCCTTGGCCCAGGTCCTCCTCGCGGCGCAGCAGTACAAGACAGCCACAGGAGCCTATCCGGATTCGCTGAAGCAGTTACGTGCCGGCATACCCGAAGACCCGTTCAGCGGCAAGGACCTGATCTACAGGCGCACTGCCGGCGGCTTCCAGGCCTACAGCATCGGGAGGAACCTGCGCGACGACGGGGGCCTCAACCCCAAAGGAAACCCGGACGCATACAAGGGTGACCGTGTTCTCTATTGGCCGCGCTAGATGATCTTTGGTTACACCGGGCCCCGGCTGAAGCGCCGGGGCCTCTGTTTTTTGGGTCCTTTCTGATCGGCTCCAAAAGTGCTACCATGTATCTGTGCGAAAGTTCACGAAACTTGATGCCGGTCAAGTTCCGTGGCCTTTCGAGCAGGTATTATGTCTGCAGAGGCTGGTTCAAGGAGTAAGTTCATGAGTGTGGTCTACGAGGAGCGTGAGGGATTTATCGACGAGGCGCAGGTTTCTGCAGCGCTCGCGGCAGGCAGATCGGCGGGCAAGGACCGCGCAATGGAAGTGGTCGCCAAGGCGCGCGACTGCAAGGGTCTTGACCTGGATGAGCTGGCGATTTTGCTTCAGGCGGAGGACGGAGATGTCATATCCGCCATCTACGAGGCTGCGCTGTACGTCAAGGACACGATCTACGGCCGCAGAATGGTGTTCTTCGCGCCACTCTATGTGAGCAACGTGTGTGCCAACAACTGCCTTTACTGCGGATTTCGGCGGGACAACAAGGACCTCGTGCGGCGAGTACTGACGCCTGATGAGATCCGCAGAGAAGTGGAGATTCTCCTGAGCGAGGGGCACAAGCGGGTACTGGTCGTAGCGGGAGAACATCCGAAGCTATCGGGTATCGAATACATCGAGAATGCCGTTGCTGCCGTCTACGACACCCGCGTCGGCAACGCCAGTGTCAGGCGCGTCAACGTCAACTGTGCTCCTCTGTCGGTTGAGGACTTCAAGCGGCTCAAAGCGACCGGGATCGGCACCTATCAGTGTTTCCAGGAGACTTATCACCTGGAAACCTACAAGCTGATGCATCCGTCAGGGCCGAAGGCTGACTACCTCTGGCGTCTTCACGCGCCGAGTCGTGCGATGGAAGCTGGAATCGACGATGTTGGGATCGGCGCTCTGTTCGGGCTTACTGACTATCGGTTCGAGGTCTTGAGCGTGCTCGCCCACGCCCAGTATCTCGACAAGACCTACGGTGTGGGTCCTCATACGCTCTCCGTTCCGCGGCTCGAACCTGCATTGAATGCTCCTGTTGCTAACACTCCGCCGTATGCTATCAACGACGACGACATGCGGAGGATAGTGAGCTGCCTGCGGCTGGCGGTGCCTTACACGGGCATCATACTCTCCACTCGTGAGCGGCCTGAGTTCAGGAATGAGCTGATCAGCCTTGGCGTCTCGCAGATCAGTGCGGGATCGAGGACTTCCCCGGGCGGCTATCACGAAGCAAAGGCGCACAAGCCCGAAACCGAGCAGTTCAGCATCGGCGACGACAGAAGTCTGTCTGAAGTGATGTGCCAGCTCTGCCACGACAACTACATACCCAGCTTCTGCACTGCATGCTATCGAACAGGCCGCACAGGCGAACACTTCATGGGGCTTGCGAAGCACGGCGATATCCACAAGATGTGCGGGCCGAACGCACTGCTCTCGCTAAGAGAATACCTCATCGACTACGCCGACGGTGACACGCGGATTGAGGGTGAGCGCATCATCGCTGAGTCACTTGCGCAGATGCCGGAGAAGCTGCGAAGCGCCACCGAGAAGATGCTTGCCCGCGTTGAAGCCGGTGAGCGAGATGTCTACATCTAGGGTCCTGATGAACACACAGGCAGTGATTGAGAAATGCATCGAAAGCGGCAATCTGTCAAGGGATGATATACTTTGCCTGCTAAACCTTAACAACGAGTCAGACGTTTCGAGCCTGCTCCGCGCGGGAGATGCAGTGCGCCGCGCCAACTGCGGCGATGACGTGCAGATTCGCGCGCTCGTGGAGTTTTCTAACGTCTGCGCGCGGCACTGCAACTACTGCGGATTGCGCGCGCCGAACAAGAACATCCGTCGGTATCGGATGAGCCCGGAGGAAATCATCGACGTCGCGCGTGAGCTCAACGCGAAGGGGCTGAAGACTGTGGTGTTGCAATCCGGCGAAGATCCGCACTACACGGGCGAGATGATCGCCTCGATTGTCCGGGGCATCAAGTCATCCACGGATATGGCGGTTACGCTGTGCGTTGGCGAGCGGCCCGATGATGATTACCGAATGTGGAAGGAAGCGGGCGCTGACAGGTATCTTCTGCGGCACGAGACGGGAAGCAGGGAGCTATTCGAACAGCTTCATCCTGACGCGGATTACGATCACCGAATGCGCTGCCTGCACATGCTCAGAGAGATCGGGTTCCAGGTAGGCGCCGGCTGTATGGTCGGCTGTCCCGGGCAGACCGTGGAGCATCTGGCGGACGACATCGAGTTCTTCAGGGACTTCCAGCCCGATATGGCTGGAATAGGGCCGTACATACCGCATCCGGACACGCCGTTAGCGGGCAGCGCGACGGGAACACTGCAGATGACGCTCAAGATGGTGGCTCTGACGCGCATCGTCACCCGTAATGCGCTTCTTCCGGCTACCACGGCGATAGGCTCGATCGAGGAACAGGGCAGGGAGATGGCGCTCGAAGCGGGAGCGGACGTGGTGATGCCGAACTACACACCGCTCAAGTATCGCATTCACTACGAGATATATCCCAACAAGCGCTGTATTACCGAGGATCCCGCTCTCTGCGATTCGTGCATGAGAATGCGAATACTTTCCGTCGGCAGGACCGTTGCCAGCGACCAGGGCCACTCGCGCAAGTCATCACGCTTGTAGAGGGCCTGCTGTTGCCCCGGAACTTGCTGATGCCACCTTAGCCGCACCTGGTGCGGCCTTCCACTAGGCTCAGGATGCGCAACGTGCTGTGATCATGGCGGCAGAGTCAGGATGTTCCGGGTGCTCGGAATGTGGCGACAAACGATGCTCTTGATATGCCGATAGTAGTCTTTACAAGCGCGCGCGTTGCCTGTATAATGTGAGTTGTGCCTGGGCGGTTAGATCAGGGGGAGATCGCTTCGTTGACACCGAAGAGGCCAGTGGTTCAAATCCAATACCGCCCACCACAACCCCACTGAGCTCGAAAAAGATCGCTTCGCTCTGTACACGAAGAGCTCACAGAACTCCTCCCAAAATCAGGTTCCGAAGGGCTCATTTTGCGTAGGGACAAGTCCCTACTGACCAATGACCCATTTTGGGCGCTTTCTCTGTTAGATCTCCCCTCGTGGCGTAGGAGACAAGCTCCTACTTGGGATCTAACCGCCCAGGCCCCTCGGAAAGCGCCGTGTACCTCCAATGGAGAATGGAGGACATTTTACACTGTCGGCAGCTCCCACGCTTCAGATCTCAGCCGCGGGTCGCGCCTCCACGGCCTGGCGGAGGG
>JBPOHN010000049.1:0-2828 GCA_052035525.1 Armatimonadota bacterium | reverse complement strand
AAGACTTCCAGACCTATTTCAAGCTGCTGTGCTCGTTGCATAAGCGGAGGCGAAAGTACCAACTCATACTCGAATGCCAACCGCTTCCCAAGATGGAGAGGAATCGCGCCGCCGCAAGGCGTAGTATCCCCCTGAGCGCGCGCAGACGCGCTACTACCAAACCGAGGCCAATACTATGGGGAGTCTGTTCAAGCGCGGAAAGCACTGGTATATCTGCTATGATCTACCACCTGGACCGGACGGAAAACGCCGCCAGAAGATGCAAAGCTGTCGCGGCCTATCCGAATCCCAGGCGAAAGCGCGACTTCGCAAGATCGAAACCGGCATAGACGAAAACACCTACATCGATCCATCCACGGCCACACTCGCTGAATACCTTGGCCAATGGCTACAGCACTGTGATTCCCGACTCGCAGCTTCGACCGTGGTTGGCTATCGCGGCGTTGTGGACCGTTACATCGTTCCTGATCTCGGCCGCATCCAACTTCGTAAACTAGAACCCATCCACATTCAGCAGTTCCTTGATGCGCTCGGGAAGCCAAAGAAGCAAGGCGGGCGCGAGCTCTCCCCCAAGACGATATACAATGCCTATGGCGCGCTGCGCAAAGCACTCAAACACGCCTGTCGGCTTGATATGATTCCACGGAACCCCTGTGATCGGCTCGATCCGCCAAAGCTCAGACTCAGGCAGATGCCAACGGCCACGGACACCGAACTGGTCGCGCTCCTCACCGCAATTGAGAAGTCCACCTATCGCATTCCGATCCTGATCAGCTTAACGACCGGCCTCCGCCGTGGTGAGGTGATCGGCTTGAAGTGGGAGGATTTCGACGCGGGGAAGCGCCAACTTCAGATATGGCGATCTATGGCCCAGGTTCCCGGACAGAAGCCGTTTCCGAAGGAACCAAAGAGCGGCAAGTCTAGGACTGTTGATCTTTGCGATTATGTAGCCGAGGAGTTGATTGCCCATCGCAAAACGCAGATAGCCTGCCGAATGAATGACGCCGACTCCTGCCCGCCTGATGATGGATGGATATGCACCTACGACAATGGAACGCACATCACCCCAAACGCTCTAACCAAAGGATTCATTCGCCTCCGCGATTCTGTAGGCGCGCGAATCAGCTTCCACGGACTCAGGCATACCGTAGCGACCGAGCTGCTTATGTCGGGGATTCCACTGAAGACAGTATCGGAGATCCTTGGTCACGCGAATTCGTCAGTGACACAGGATGTATATGGGCACGTTTCGACGCAGTCGCGCGCTGCCGCCGTGAACGTTATAGGGGAGATGCTGAAGCGCGCGCGAGGAAGTTCCTGATCCTCTTGTTTGCAATTCCGTTTGCAGTTTACCGAATTCGGCGATTTTCACGCTCAAAAACTGGCGGCGCCAAGGGGAGTTGAACCCATTGGCGGAGTCCGTGGCTGTCGGTTTTGCTGGGGTTTTGTGCTGATTTCGAGCTTCCGCCAATGCCGCTATCCGGCTTTGGCGGAATAAACCCGAGTTGTTATGTTTGCAATTGCCGGCAATTCGAGGAAACTGCAAACGAGGAAAGCCCCTCCGCCGGTCTCTAGCGGAGGGGCTTTTTTGGGGGGATGGTCGTGGGAGTAACACCGAGGTGATAGCAGCGCCCAGGAGAAGGAGGCGCGAGGACTTGGTAAACCGAATCGGTCGTTTGCTTTACTACGTGACTCGCTGCAGAGTTCAAAAGTAAAGCAGGGTTACTTCGCGTTGAACGCGTTCTCGCCGGCGTCCGGATCCAGCCCGAAGTACTGCACTACGGCCCGAGCGACGGCCATCGCAATCCGTTCCTTGCCGACGGCACTGGTAATGATCCGCCGATCGTGCAGGTTGGACGCGAAGCCCACCTCCAGCAGCACCGCAGGCATCATGCCGCAGGTATTGCGGAGAACGCCCAGGCTTCCCACGCGCGTCGCGCTGTCCAGCTTGACGCCGCGGTTGTTGAGATCCACGAGCTCCACCTCGGCCAGTATCGCCTCAGCAAGCTCCCGGGACTCCGCTCGATGATCCTGCCGGGCCGATATGAACGCGCCGGCTCCCTTGGCGAATATGTTGATGCTGGAATCCGTATGGATGCTCAGCATTAGGCTGCAGCCATTCTCACGCGCCAGATTCGCCCGCCGATCGATGCCAACTGCCCTATCGCAGTCGCGCGTGCGCAGCGTCTTGACCTGCGGCCCTTGGACCTGCGTGTTATGGCTGTAGAGTCTGATATAGTGCCCGATCTTCGCCGACAGGCTCAGCGTAGAGTCCTTTTCCTTGACTCCCCAGTTGACGTTCCCCGGGTCCGTTCCCCCGTGCCCCGGATCCAGCATCACCCGATGGATCTTGACGACGCTCATTTTATGGTCCAGCCGATACGCTTCGCCTGCGGCCCGAGCAGCGTGAGCACTGCTTCAATCTCATCTCGGCTCCAATTCCACTGCCGTTCCGTTGCCACCCGCACAACGAACTCCTCAAACGTGTCTCCATCGACGGTGCGCGTATTGATAGCGTTCTCGATCACCTTGATCTTCTCTACATCGATGTAGGCGAGCACTTTCGCGGCTTTGGCCGCCGCCTTCGGCCACTTGAGATACAGCAGCGCCATGATGACCGGGGAAGCAGCCGTGATCGCCGCCAGGATGTTGTTCAGCGGCTCCCAGTTAATCGGCTTCTCCGGGATGGTAGCCGCGCAAGCGGCCGTAACAGTCAGTGCCGCCAGTATGGCGACGATAGCAACGATGATCAGAATCTTCTTGAGCTTCATATCAGCTCCCCTTTCTTGCCGATCCCCGATCCCTACCCAGACCGCCTATGGCGTCCT
>JBPOHN010000059.1:0-50263 GCA_052035525.1 Armatimonadota bacterium | reverse complement strand
CCTATAGGGTTATAGCTGTCGGCGGCGGTAGCCAGCCGACTTGCTTCCTTGACCTGACATCTCTGACGGCAAGCGTAGATCAACCGCCGCCGTCATACACACATGGGGGTGTTCAACCGCTTGTCGGAACACCCACGACAACCACTGCGTGACGCAGCAGCGATAGACCAGCCGGCACCCAGCTACGCCGCCGGACGATATCTCCCCGATGGCGGCGGACGGTGGGGAGGTTGAGGGTTTATGGTTCATGGTTGAGGGAAGGGAGCCTCCATTCCCTGCTGCCTGCTCACACCGACATCGGCAACGGCATGTGCGAACCCGGGGGTTGTGTGTGTCGTCGGCGGACACCTTGCCGTGGGGCAAGGCCTACCGCCTCTCCCCAATCACTCCCAGCTCCTCGATCTTCAAGCCGCTCGATCGCGTGTTCTCGCCGAAGTCAAAGCAGACATAGCGCGCGCGGATGGGAGCGAACCTGATGTGGTTCCGCATTGCGGGCGAGGCCCCGGTTATGGACTTGGGCTCCGTATAGTTGACGCCGTCCTCGCTTACGGTTATCTTCACCTGCGCGGGCAGCGGAGACGGGCCCGTCATCTGCCCATTGCCTGCGTAGAGCTGCACGAACGCGCCATAGACCGTTCTGCCGCGGGCCAGCCTGATAACCACCTTTTCCTCCTGCTGCTTGTCGGAGAACGTGATGCCCTCGCTGATGCTGCCGTCGATCAGGTTCAGGAGGTCGTTCTCCCTGCCCGAGATGACCACGTTCGCTGCCGCTAGCTCGCTGGGCGATGAGACCGTCGCCCCGGAGTACTTGAGCGAGATGTTGTTCTCCTTCTCCTCGACCCTCTGGAACGCGTCGAGCAGCTTGTCGCCGTCGGGAACGGACCTGAGCCGCGCGTAGAAGTCCTTCGGAGCAGTCCGCTGATGCTTGACGCCATACTCATCCACGAAGTAACTGTGCGGGCAGATGACCCTGTCACCCAGCTTCGCCAGCGCCTGGATCGCCCTGCGCGGGATCGTCTTTTCGAGCACGAAGATATGCGCCCCGTCCGGCAGCCTGGTCAGTTCATCAGTCAGCACCGGCTCCAGCTCGTCGGGCTTCATATAGTCGCAGATGTGCATAAAGGCGTCGGTGTGGTTGCTCTCGGTGAGCGAGTAGTAAAGCGTCTCCTCGGGGAAGTAGACCCGGATGCTGCCCGGCTTATACTTGCCGTAGCGCTCCCTGTCGGCGGCGAAGGCTTCGGCGAACCTCTTGAACTTCTGCGCGTTCTCGTCACGCCGGGTCCCGTCGAACTTGATGAACCCGAACGCGTCCTCCCTGCCCGACCAGGCGACCACGCCCGCGGAATGTCCTCCCACATCGGCGACCCAACCGAACGCCTCGGGGTGAATCGACGGGCACTCCACCACGAAGAACGGCTTCCCCTCAGCCGCCGCGATCTTCGCCGACAGCCGGTAGTAGGAGTGATACAGGAACTTGGGGGCATACAGGTCCACCGAAAGCACATCGCTCGTAGCCGCGCAAGTGCGCAGCGATGCGCTGCACCGGGGCACGCTAACCGAACGGACGTCGCACATGCCCCCGATCTCGTTGAGGCAGCATCCGCCCGCCCACATCGCCTTCGGCGCGACCTTCCTGATGTACCGCCGCAAGTCGGTCAGCACGTCGCGATGCATCAGGTCGATCGCCCTCAGCAAGTCATAGGAACTGCGGGAATCGATCGCTTCCGCCGGGATGGCGCCGTTGACGTAGACTCCAGGCGCCTGGACATCCGAGAACGACTTATAGCTCGTCCCCCACGCCTTGTTCAGGTGGGCGATACGGCCCGAGTACATCCGGCTCAGCTTCTTCCTGAATGCAGCCGGGAACTCCGCGCTCTTCTCGTGCTTGTAGGAGTTCCACCACCAGTTCTCATACCAGCCGTAGATCACGTTGTCGCCGTATTTCTCGGTTACGTGATCGACCACGAGCTTCGTGAACCAGACCGACCGCACGGCATTCTCGGGCACGTGCAGGCTCATCCACGCCTTGCTCGTCCAGTCGCCGCCGATCTCAGGGGAGGGGCAGATGAACGGCGTGAGCTGGTTTCTGATCAGGAACTCGATTACGGCATCCAGGCTGCGCCAGTCGGGCTTCAACTCTGACGGGTCGAACTTGTCCCCGGTGTTCCAGGCGATCAGCTTCTTCGCGTCGATACCGACCTCGCTCACCCACAGCGGGAACTTGACGGTGTTAATGCCGATGCCCTTCAAGTAGGCCGCGTCGTCGTCCGTAAGCGGCCAGCCCTTCGCCAGGTTCTCCGGACGTCCCACGGCATACTGGTTGACGCCCAGGATCACGTCGGGTATAGGCGGCAGCTTGCCAACAGCCGCGTGCGATGCGGAAAACAGGCAGCCTGCCAACAGCGCCGCGAGAATCAGTCTGATCGCTTGCATCATTTCCATCTGTAACCTATAACCTCTGGCCTAATCACTTGCCGCCGGTCGCCATACACAAAAGGGAGGAACATAAGCTCCCCCCTTGATCAAGTGCGTCACGCCATTGCGGACGAATTACGCGTACTTCAGCCGGCCTATTGGTTGAGGTATCGGTCGGCCAAGCTCACGGGCGGTCTCGAGCCATTCCTGGATCACTACTTCAACGTTGGCCAGGGCTTCTCGGTGAGTCGCGCCGTCAGCCATGCAGCCAGCCAGTTCCGGCACCTCGATTGCATTATATCCCAGAACCCACCGCACCGCCAACTACGCGCGCAGGTGAACCCCCCGGGTTAGTGCTGTCGGCGGCGGACACTTCCACCGTGCCTCCACCTGCCGGGACCGTGCACCTGGCCGATCCCCTGGAGTCCGCTTTCGCCGCTAGTTGCGCTGATCCGTCAGCCGGCCTGATGCGCAACTGCGCGCCCGGCTTGAGCTTCGATATCGTCAGCGTCAACGGCCCGTCACTTGCCACCCGCAGCCGGAGCGCGTCGCCTGTGCCGTGGACAATCACCTCACCCGAACCCTCAACGCTGATCCCATAAGGCCACAGCTCGCCGGCGTTCTCCACCCGATAGCTCGCAGGCAGCGAGACCGACTTCGCCTTCAGCGCTTCCTCGTAGGCGGCCTTATAGTCGCCCTTGTCGATCAGGCGCCTGGCTTTGGCGAGCAACTCGGCCTGCGGTCCCGTTGGCGATTTCACCTCCTCGATCAGGTTCAGCGCGCTTCTGCGGGTGATGATCAGCAGGCTCTCCATTCGCTTGCGGTCCATCTCAGGAGTCGGCTTCGCAAGCCACTCGGCAACCGGCCCCCAGTTCTCCGGCTCACCCTGGTTCGTGTGGTGCGTGAACTTGCACCCGCTCTCGTAGAGCGCCTTATACAGGGGTATCCAGCACTCCGTGTCCGGCCTGTTGTGCGATTCGATATCCGTCGCCGCAGTGCGCCCCAGTTCCCTAGCGCGCAGGTAGGGCTCAGGGCCGGGACCCAGCCCGACTCCCGACTCCGGAAACACCGAGCACTCCCAGATCGGGTGATACTTGTCGTTCAGCGGATAGCCCTGCCCGCCGGTCCAGTAGACATACTGCTCCGAGCCGCGGTCCTGCTTCGGGAACTCCATCTTGCTCCCGCGCACGACGATTGCCTCCTTGCGCATGCCTTCCCTGATCGCGTTGGCGAGCATCACGTTGTAGCGCGCCAGGTTGCGGTGCAGCCACCACTTCTCCTTCATATCCAGCCCGTCCGCAGGGTCCAGGTTCACCCCGTCCTTAGCCGCGTCCTGGATCACTCCCCAGTTGAAGTCCATCAGCATATCCGTCCGCGCAACGCCGTTATTCACGCGCCCGTAGCCGTCTTCGAACACGTCCACGATCTTGGTCCAGTAGACCGGCTCGTCCTCTCCGATTATGCCGACCAGGTTCGATGCGATCCCCCGCTTCTCCATCTCCGCAAACCACGGGTTCAGCAGGCCCATCGTGTTCTTGAGGCCGTTGCATCGCGCCGCGTTCAGGGTCGGGTTGTTCATCGTCAGCCAGGGCACGCTCGACCAGTGGTTGGGTATCGTGAGGCCGTAGTGGACGTCGTACCAGCCGGGCTTGCAGGAGTCCATATACTCCTTGAGGCCGGGATCGTGGTAGTTGTCGAACTTGCTGTAGGCGATCTGCTGATACTCGATATCGCGGAACGTCTTCCCCTTGCCGTCCGGCGTGTTCAGGGGCGAATACGCCCATGTTGTCGGGAACCCGAGCACCAGCTTCACGTTCTTTTCGATCGCCAGCTTCCCCACCGCGTCCGCATACTTCTTCATCACCTCGGGGCCTCTTTGCAGATAGGCGAAGTCGCAGACGAAGCCGAACTTGTCGCGGGATCCGGCCTGCTCGAACACCTTGAGCCACCGGTCGATTATCTCCATATCGATCCCGCCCTTCTGCGCGTTGAACCTCGCGGCGCGGACGGTGCAGATCATCGGCTCCACGAAGCCGCTTGCCCGGCAGTAGCGCTCGAAGTCCTTGTAGGCCCGCATGGACCTTATCCGCATTCCATAGCCGGACACGTCCCTGAGCGTTACCTCAGCGTAGGGCTTGCCGCTGGCGGGGACATCGACGAAATAAGTCATCAGGCCGGGTCCATCATCTGCGAAATCGCGCATGTGAACGAGCTTGCCGTCCACCAGGACCTTATACATCGTCGTATCGCCGTTGCGCTTGTCGTCGTTCACTTCCTGGACTTCGAGTGTCCACTTGCCGGAGGTCGGCACCTTCAACCGACAAGACATCCACCCTGGCGTGAACCGGGGGGTTGTGGTTGGCGGCGGCGGGTAGACCTCGAACTCCTGGATGCGGCGGTAGATCGCCTGATGAGGCGGGCCGTTGATGCAATGGACGCGCAGTCTGCGGGTCTTCAGCTTCAGGCCGGAGAACGTGACGATGGGCTTCTTGTTGCCGGCAACCCGGGCGAACGGTTTCGAGTCCCAGTCACCCAGCTTGTCGTTCCAGGCATACAGGTCGAAGTCGGTCAGCGTGTAGCTCGCCCACGTCTTCAGCACGATCCTGCCTACACCGACCGGCTTGCCGAAATCGAGGTCCCAGGTGGAGAAGTCCTTCTCCTGCTCGGACGCGTCATTGCACCAGGAGGGATCGCCGCCGTCTATCGCCGCCCAGACGTCGTATTGCACGGAGGTCGAGCTTGCGGAGGGCTTCGGATACCCGATCCGCGAGGTATTGAGCGCGAGGTTCCGGGGCTCCTGCACGATCACCGGCGTCACGCGGCACTGGTAATACTCCTGCCGCAGCCCGACCGGCCCACCGCACTTCTGCACGGTCGTTCCGTTCGACTTGAACGCATGCGCCTTCTCACTCGCCGCACTCCCGAACAGCACATAGTCGGTCTGCTGAGCCCAACAACCAGCACAACTCAGCACAAGAACAACCACAACACCCAGAAACCAACGCACAGGCACACCCTCCGGCACGTGACTATCGTTGAGTTAGTATAACACGGAAGCGAGGGTTGAGGGTGGAGGGTTTGTGGTTGAGGGAACGCTTCTCTCCACTCTCCACCTCACCGCCAACCGAACGACAGCAATACACCCCCCAGGGTTACTGATGGCGGCGGCGGCTCAGTGCAGGTTCTTGCGCGAGAAGAGCATCTGGAACGGGGTCGGCCAGGGCTTGGTTGAGATCGCCTTGCCCACAATCAATCCATCCTTGCCCGCGCGCAGCCAGTAGGTGCCGAGGCACTCGATTCTCTTCGCATCGGTCTCCGTGGCGCTGAATCTGTAGAGCGACCCGATCATCCTTCCGGGGTCGGTCAGGCTCTGGGCCAGGTTGGCGAAATCCGTGTAGGGACGCGCGTTCTTCTCAGTCGGATACAACGGGCCCGACCAGTCATCCGTCCTTGTAAACAGGTTGTATCCCCGGTTCTGCACGTGGAGCCCGTTCGCCGGATACGCCCACTGCTCATACCACGCCCGTTCCCGGTCCCTGATGGCGAGCTGGACAGGCATTCCACCCGAAGCAGTGTGGCTGACGTTAGGATGCGTCGGCGGCGGAAATGCGACATCCGCGAATGGGGCATAAGGCGCGAGGTTCGGATGCACCGTAAGGTGGTTCACGCCGCGCCAGCTTTCGGTGATGTGCAGGTAGCGCGCAATGGACCCGTCGAGCGCATTGCCCGGATCGTGGAAGCCGGTGAACTTCTGTCCATCAACAACCGCTGTCTTGAACGGCACTGCGAAGCGCTGGATATCCCCCCGATCATACGCGTTCCAATCCAGCCAGCAGCAGCTTGCCGGCGGACGCCAGCTCTGGAGGAGCCAGTAGCCGTCCATTCCTCCACTGCCCTGCAGCGGCAGACAGCCGTTCAGCCTGGACTCACGCGAGAGCACGTCCAGCTTGCCGGTCTTCAGGTCCCTGACCGCCCAGCCGCGGATTGTGTTGTGGTACTCGTAGCTGAGATCGTCGGCGCCCAGGACAAGCAGAGATCTCTCTCTTCGCGGGTCAACTGCGGTTGTCTCGTATTTGGTCAGGCCGTCCGGGAGCGTCACGGGCGGTATGCGGCCCAGCAGCTTTCCGTCGAGGCCATAGACCGTGTCATAGCCGTCGTAGAGCAGGACCTCGCGCTCATCCTGCCAGACTACCTGAATCTTCGAGACGCGAAAAGATGTCGCAGGCGCGGAGGGTGATCTGAGGCCGAATCCACCCTTCTCCTTCACACTGGAGGGCATAGCCAGCCCGTAGGCCCCCTGCGGAAGCTCGACCCGGACCTTCCTTGCATCGAAGTCCCAGGCTATGGATAGCGTGCTTTCCCTGCCGCGAGGAAACGCCGCCGGAATGATCGAAACGATCTTGCCGGTCGCCAAGTCTCTGACCGCTGTGTCGCGCTCGCGCAGCACTATCTCAAGACCGGGGCTCGGGTTTCGCTCTCCGGAATTGCTGCGCATGCCATTGTGGCAGATCGCGATCCCGGGTTCGCCGCTGGTAACGGTGAGCCGGAGCCGAAGAGTCGGACGATCGTACTGCGCGGGGTGGACGCAGCCGACTTCGCCGCCGGTGAAGACGAACCCGCGATCCCTGCCGGTCGCCACGCGCTTCAGGCCGCCGTTTCCCTCGACCCTGTAGATCAGGTTGCCTTCCGCCGGCGTGGCATAGAGGAAGTTGTCCTCGAAGGCAACAACCTCAGTACGAAAAGCTCGAGTAGCCTCTGGCTTGGCGAGCGGCGCTTCAGCCGCAAACGAAACGGCAGCGAAGCAGTGAAGTAGGATGATTGCGATGAATGGTGTGGTCCTTATGGCTGCTATCCCCTCTTGCTGGATGATCAGCGTGGCATCAGTTAACTCAAGTGTCAACGCCGCGCGGCGCTACTCAAGTATAACGCAACACGCTGCAGTGTGGGCATCCTTCAGCAGAAAAACGGCCGGAGACCCTTCAACTCTCCACTCTCCGCCTCACCCGCCAACCCGACTAAAGCAATTCACCCCCCCGGGTTACTGATGGCGGCGGCGGTCGAGTACGCAAAACAAGGGCCGGAACATCGGATTCCGACCCCTCAACTCTCAACTTCCCGACTCTCCACTCTATACAGCCGCTGCCGGCTCTCCTGCGCGCTCGAACGTCAGAGTCTCGTCAGGCCCGGCGTCCACGATCACCTTGTCGCCTTCCTTGAACTCGCCCTCCAGCAGCTTCATCGCCAGCTTGTCCTGCACCTCGCGCTGGATCGCCCGCTTCAGAGGCCGCGCGCCGTAGGTAGGATCGTAGCCCTTCTTCGCAAGCCACGCCTTAGCAGCTTCGGTCAGCTCGATGTCCAACTGCCTGTCCGCAAGCCGCTGCTTCAGGTGCCTGATCTGAATGTCCACGATCCGGGCGATATCCTCCTCGGAGAGCGAGTTGAACACCACGATCTCGTCGATCCTGTTCAGGAACTCCGGCCTGAACTGCTGCTTCAGCGCGTCCAGCACCTTGCGCGAGAGCTCTTCACGCCTTTCCGCTTCGTCGGCGATACCCGCCCGGAAGCCCATCACGTGGTGCTCGTGGATCATCTCCGAGCCGATGTTACTGGTCATGATGATCACCACGTTGCGGAAGTCCACCGTCCTGCCCTGCCCGTCCGTGAGTCTGCCATCGTCCAGGATTTGCAGCAGAACGTTGAAGACGTCCGGGTGGGCTTTCTCGATCTCATCGAACAGCACCACGCTGTAAGGCCGCCTGCGGACGTGCTCCGTCAGGTAGCCGCCCTCTTCGTAGCCGACATAGCCGGGAGGAGCGCCGATCATCCTCGCAACCGCGTGCTTCTCCATGAACTCGCTCATATCCAGGCGCACCATCGCGCGCTCATCATCGAACAGGAACTCCGCCAGCGCCCTCGCAAGCTCCGTCTTTCCGACACCGGTCGGGCCCATGAATATGAAGCTGCCCACCGGCCTGTTCGGGTCCTGCAAGCCGGCTCTTGCACGCCTGACGGCGTTCGAGACAGCCACAACCGCCTGGTGCTGACCGACCACGCGATCCTCCAGCCGCTGCTCCATGTGGATGAGCTTCTCGACTTCCCCTTCGACCAGCTTCGTCACCGGGATGCCGGTCCACTTGCTCACGACCTCGGCGATGTCTTCCTCATCGACCTCTTCCTTGAGCATCTTCTGCTTGCTCTGGAGTTCATCGAGCCGGACGCTCTGCTCCTGCAGTTCGCGCTCCAGGTTCGGTATGGTCGCGTGCCGAAGTTCCGCGGCCTTGGCAAGATCACCCGACCGCTCCGCTGCCTGCTCATCGGCCTTCGCCTGTTCTATCTGCATCTTGATCTCTCGGATGCGGGTAATCGCCTCCTTCTCGTTGATCCAGTGCGCCTTCATCTCGTTGGAGCGTTCCTTGAGGTCGGCGACTTCCTTTTCGAGCTTCTCCAGCAGGTCCTGCGACGCCTTGTCCGTCTCCTTCTTCAGGGCCTCTCGCTCGATTTCGAGCTGCCTGATCCTGCGCTCCACTTCGTCTATCTCCGTCGGCATGCTGTCGATCTCGATTCTCAGCCGCGAAGACGCCTCGTCTATCAGGTCGATTGCCTTATCCGGCAGGAACCTGTCCGAGATATACCTGTCCGAAAGCACGGCGGCGGACACCAGCGCCGTATCCTTGATCCGCACACCGTGGTGCGCCTCGTATCGCTCCTTCAGTCCGCGCAGGATTGCAATGGTATCCTCCACAGACGGCGGGTTCACCATCACCGGCTGGAACCTCCGCTCCAGCGCAGCGTCCTTCTCGACGTGCTTGCGATACTCATCGAGCGTGGTAGCGCCAACGCACTTCAGCTCGCCTCTCGCAAGCATCGGCTTCAGGAGGTTGGAGGCATCCATCGCGCCCTCGGCAGCACCAGCGCCGACAATCGTGTGCATCTCGTCGATGAACAGGATGATCTGGCCCTCCGCGTCCTTGATCTCCTTCAGAAGCGCCTTCAGCCTGTCCTCGAACTCGCCACGATACTTCGTGCCGGCGATCATGCCGCCCAGATCCAGCGCAACCACGCGCTTGTTCTTGAGCCCTTCCGGCACGTCGCCGTTCACGATCCGTTGAGCAAGTCCTTCCACAATCGCGGTCTTGCCGACTCCCGGCTCACCGATCAGCACGGGGTTGTTCTTGGTCCTCCGGGAGAGCACCTGCACCACGCGGCGGATCTCCTCATCGCGCCCGATAACCGGATCGAGCTTGCCCTTGCGGGCCTCATCGGTCAGGTTCCGGCCGTATTTCTCCAGCGCCTGGTACTTGTCCTCGGGGTTCTGATCGGTCACGCGAGCCGTCCCGCGTACCTCGGCCATTGCGGCATAGATGGCATCTCTGGTAGCTCCGGAGGCAGCCAGCGTCTTGCTTGCGTTCCCGCCTTCGGCAGCGATCCCTATCAGCAGGTGCTCGGTCGAGATATACTCATCCTTGAGCCGCTCAGCCTCCTGCTCCGCAACCTCGAAGACGCGAGTGAGGCGGGGACTGACGTATGACCCGGCAGCCCCTCCGGTAACCTTGGGCAACCTGTCGATATCCGCCTGCACCTTGCCGGCAAGCGCACCCGGGCCTGCCCCGAGCTTGTCCAGGATGGGCCCTACTATCCCACCCTCCTGCTGAAGCAGCGCAAGCAGCAAATGCTCCGGCTCAACCTGCTGCTGCCGGTTCTCCTCGGCGATATGCTGCGCGTCCTGAACGGCGTCCTGCGCCTTGATCGTAAGCTTGTCGAGTCTCATATCCCACCTCGCTGCACTCCCGGATAGCATACCTGGAGCGGCACAAAACGACACTAAGCCTGATGCTGATCATAGAATAGCACTTGAGTGCCATACTGTCAAGTCAATTATTCCACATGATTGCAGAACTGAAACAGATAACACGTTATGCACCCCGTCATGCTGAATTCGTTTCAGCATCCATACGAACGACCAACACGTCATGCTGAACTCGGTTCAGCATCCAGAGGAGACCCTGAAACAAGTTCAGGGTGACGGGCAGAGTTCATGGTGACGGCGCGTTGGGCACGTGCTTGAGCCGTTTCGGGGCGCATTACGCAGGGGTAACCTTGTATTGTAGAGGAGTACGGCCATGAAAAGAGACCGTTTACGAGAAGACAGGGACGAGATACATAACCTCGACGACCTCATAGAGGCACGGGAACCGAGGACATCGCATTTTGCGGATGACATAGACTCACTGGAATACGACGTTGAGATACCCGAAGACACTGACGTCGATGAGGCCTTGACCTTCCCACACCCGAAGCACAAGAAGCCCTCAGCTATCGACCTGATGAGCACGCCGCACGAGGAGGACATGGACGAGGACTGGGACGATCAGGACATCCTGCCCTCCGATTACTCGCACCACTACGAGGAGGCCACGCTGGCGGACCCGCGAGACGACGAGGACGCAGTCGTGGAGGACCAGATGCGGATGATAGATCACCTCGACCTGGACCAGACTGCTGACGAACCCGAGATCGAGGTGATGCCAAAGAACTTCACTCCAGAAGGCGAGGAAGACGCTTAGAGCGCCTGGCTCCCAACCTGTCTGCCATCGTTGATCGTCCGCGGCCTTGATCGTCCGGGGGATTCCTACCCCGGACGCGCGCCTCCCTTCCCCGGACGGGCGTCTCCGGGCATTCCTGCCCGAGCACCGGAAGCCCCGTTCGTGATATAATAGGCCGGAATTTGCGCAACAAGACACCGCCCAGGAGATCACACATGGCAACGATCAAGCCCTTCAAGGCAATACGGTACGACGAAGCAGTAGTCGGCGATCTCGACAAGGTCGCCAGCCCACCATACGACATAATCTCTCCTGAGGACCGGGTCTACTATCATCAGCTCCATCCCAACAACTTCGTGCGGCTGGTCCTCGGCGAGGAGCTTCCCACCGACACAGATTCCGACAACCGCTTCACCCGGGCGAGGGACTACCTGGAAACGTGGCTCAAGACCGGCGTCCTGAAGCAGGACGAACAGCCGGCGATATACGTGTATCAGCAGATCTTCGATCAGAACGGAGCACGGAAATCCGTCCGCGGATTCACGTGCAAGGTGAGACTGGCGGATTACTCCGAGAAGGTGATCCTCCCCCACGAATGGACGCTCGCAAGACCCAAGAGCGACCTCGCCGTGCTCATCCGCCAGGTCAAGGCCAATCTCGACTGCGTCTACGGTCTCTACGCCGACCCGGAGCGCGAGATGGACGCCATAATGGATAAGGCTATGTTCGGCCAGCCGATCGAGCGAGTCACGGACAAGAACGGAGTCATCAATACGGTTTGGGCGCTCACTGATGAAGCGGAGATCGGGAAGGTGCAGGCTTTCCTCGCAGACAAGCAGATCGCCATCGCTGACGGCCATCATCGGTATGAGACAGCACTTGCGTATCGGGATGAGATGCGGGAGAAGTCAGGCTGCACGTGCGGCGAGTGCGAGTTCGACTACGCGCTGATGACCCTCGTCAACGTCTACGAAGAGGACATGACGATCTACCCGACTCACCGCGTGCTGGCAAACCTTCCGGCGGCCGCGCTGAGCAGTCTGGACGAGAACCTCTCGACGCTTTTCGAGGTTCGCGCTTCCTCTCGCGATAGTCTACTTGAGGATATGGCTCGTGAGGGCGCGATAGGGATGTACCACACCGGCGGCGCAATGATCCTCAAGCCCAAGCCCGGCATTGAAGCGCTGCTGCCGGGTGCGGAGCCAAGCCGCAAGCTGGAATTGAGCAAGCTCCACAAGCTGATACTCGAAAAGCATCTGGGGATAGATGATGAGAGACTGCGCAACCAGGCGCACATTATCTACACCCGCGACGCAAGCGAGGCCATCAAGCTCGTGGATTCCGGGGAGAGGCAGATCGCCTTCTTCGTGAACCACATTCCGGTCAAGGCGGTGCTGGATATCGCCACCGCGGGCGAGAAGATGCCGCAGAAGGCGACCTATTTCTATCCTAAACTCCTGAGCGGCCTCACACTGAGGAAGCTGGACGCGTGATCGACGCAGACAACTGGCGGCAAACGTCCATTGACGAGGTGGTCTCGATCTTCAGTGGCGCCGGCGTCTCCTGGTGGATTGCTGGCGGCTGGGCTCTGGACTTGTTCCTGGGCAGGATTACGCGCGATCACAAGGACATCGACGTGCAGATCCTCAGACGAGACCAGTTGGCTATCCAGCGCCACCTGGCGGACTGGAAGCTGTTCAAGACCAACCAGCCCGGCTTGGAACCGTGGCCGCAAGGCGAAATGCTGGAGCCGCCGGTAAACAGCGTCTGGGCCAGGGAGAACGACGATTCCCGTTGGGCGCTTGATATCAAGCTGATGGAAACCGAAGGAGACTGCTGGGTGTATCGCAGAGATCCACGGATTCGCGGCAAGATCAGGCAATTGGGGCTGCGGACCGGCACGGGAATCCCCTACATAGCACCGGAGGTTCAGCTTCTCTTCAAGAGCGCAGGCACTGACGAAAAGGACCTGGCCGATCTCGATGTCACCCTCCCGATGCTCAGCCGGGATAAGGTGGAATGGTTGTTGGACTGCTTGCGACTGCAGTATCAGTCCGGCCACGAGTGGATAGACCGAATTGAGTACTGGAGCAACAAGGCGTGAAACGACTTAGCACTGGAAACGAGTACATCAGCATACCGGACATATCTGCAGCGGACGGCGGCATCCTCGACGTCGGGTTCATGCACAGAGGCACCCGCGCCTGCATCGAGCTGTGCGGCAGCGACAGTCAGCCGCTCCTCAAGCCGATAGTCGAGGTCAACGGCAAGCCTTTGGACATTTCGCGGATACAGGCCGATCTGGTTTCCTACTGGATTCCCCGGTTCACTATGCCCACGCCCGAGCTAACGGCCACTGCGACCATCTTCGCTCCGCTGGACCGGAGAGGCTTCGTATGCGCGCTTGAGCTGGAAAACCACACCGAATCCGAACTTGCCGTGCGCGCTGGCTGGCGAGGATGCTGGCAGTCCAGCTACCACACGACCAAGACATCCCGGCGCATTGGCGGAGCCACCTATGCCAACATCAGTTCTGACGAGCCCTACTCGCCCGTGTTCGAGTTCCGCAACGGCACGCCCCTGTTTGCGATGGCGCTGCATCCGAGCGAGAGCCTGCCTGTACGCGTTTGGGACGGGCAGAGCAATATCGAGATCACCTCTCGCGCTGACGAGGCGCTGTGCACGCCGGCAGGCGGGGATGTCTACTACGAACTGCTGGGCGATTTCGTCCTGAAGCCGTCCGAGAAAAGATCGGTAGCGCTATACGTCGGGATCGGGCTCGAGGAAGTCAGCGCGCTCGCGTCCGCCAGGGATATCGGCCTGCAGGGATGGGAGCGGATGCTCGCCAGCTTGATTGCCTGGCTCGACAGCCACAAGATCGAGACCACCGACGAACGCCTCAGCCGCATAATGAACGTCAACTCGTTCTACAACTACTTCTACGCTCAGGCGATAACGCTGGACAGCGAGGAGTTGGTAATAACCTCGGCGCGAAGCCTCCGAAGCGACTGCTGCGGGTCCTACAACGACCGTGACGCCATGAGGTGGTCCTTGCCCGCGGTGCTTCAGATCAACTGGGCTCAGGCGAGGAGAATGCTGATCTATGCATTCACCACCCAGCTTGCAAACGTGGGCGTGAACTCGCGCTTCATCGACGGCATAGCGCTCGAACCGGGCTTCGCGCTGGATCAGCTTTGCGCTCCCCTGCGAGCGCTCCAGATGTACCTGCAGATCACGGATGATATGTCGATCCTCTTCGACAGGCGCATCCAGGCAGGCGTGAACACTGCTAAGGACATCCTGATGGTGCAGCGCAACCCGCATACGATGCTCTTCGAAACGCTGCTGACCCCATCGGGCGAGCTGGCCAAGTATCCCTACATGTGCGTTTCCAACGTGCTTGCGTGGAGGATCATGCTCGACCTCGGCGCGCTTTATGACCGCATCAGGGACCTCGACCGCGTTGATGAGGCTACCGCGATTGCGAACAAGCTGCGTGCGGCGATTCAGAAGAACTTCGTTGTGCAGGGGCCGCTCGGGGATATGTTCGCGCACAGCATCGACCTGCGGGGCAACTACGAACTCGGCGATGATCCCTGCGCCAGCCTCAGGCTCCTGACCTACCTCGGCTTTTGCTCTCCGGATGACGGCATCTACAAGAACACTATCGCCTGGATCAACTCCAAGCACAACCCGGACAGCGCCAGGACCCGCATTTCCATACCCGAACTCGCCAGCGATCTGCTGTCCGGCGAACGTGAGAACGCTTTGGATCTGTTGAGGCGCGCGGAGCTGGATGACGGAATCGCGTGCGAGTGGATAGAGGGCGAAACGGGCCGCGCGGCATCAGGCAAAGCGTATGCGGCCTGCGCCGGCTACCTTGCGTTCGCTATCAGGTTCGCGCTGAACGCGTTCCTTCCCGAAGCGGCCGCTGTCCAGAAGACACGAAAGCCGACCGGAACGCTCTATCAGCCTCCGCCCGACATGGACCAGCAGAGCAAGAAGGCGAGGGTGTAGCCCACATCATGCAAAACGGGCGCGATCACCAGACCGCGCCCCTACTCTCTTCGCTCTTCATTCTCTCCTAGTTCAGCTTGCTTCCCTGCGACAGCCGCTGCTGCGCTTCCGGATTGTCCGGGTCCAGCTCAAGCGCCTTCCGATAGTGCGCCTTGGCCTCGCTCTTCTTGCCCATCATATCGTAGGCGACACCTGCGTTGATCATGGCGCCCACGTAGTTCGGGTTGAGCTCCAACGCCTGCTCGAACTCCTCGAGGGCCCTCTCACTCTGGCCGCAGCCCATCAGCGCGAGCCCGTACCAGTTGCGGATATCGGGATAGGTGGAGTTCAGGCTGAGGGCCTGCTCGAAGGCTTCGGCGGCTCCGGTGTAGTCGCCCTCTCGATACAGCTTCTTCCCGATGCCGAAGTGGAACGAGATATCGTCCACGTTCGTGAGCGCAAGCTCGGAGAACCGCGCCAGAGCGGCCTCGTAGTCCTTCCTGGCGTGCGCCGCTAGGGCATCGTCGTAAAGCTGCGTCGCATAACGGGGTTCAAGCTCACGTGCGTGACGGATGTGCTTGATGCCGGCCTTGTGCTCGCCGGTCTTGTAGGCAAGTATGCCCAACGCGAGCATCGCCTTGGCATAGCGCGGGTTCAGGTCCAGGGCTTCCTGCAGCTCGCTCATCGCTTCGACGGTCTCGCCGCGATCGGCCAGAATCTGAGCAAGCTGATAGTGCAGATCGGGGAACTTGGGGTTGCTGGAGATCGCCTCACGCAGGTGCTTCTCCGCGCGTTCATGGGACCCGCGTATGATGCTCTCCTCGGCAAGCCGCGCATGCGCCTCACCCATGTAGTAAGCCGCCAGCTTTCGTTCCGGGCTGCTCGCATCTGCTGTCTTCAGCACGGCCTCGAACTCAGCCAATGCGTCCATCAGCAGTCCCTGATCGTAGAACTCCAACCCCTTAGCATATCTCTTGTTCAGTTCCGCCACGCCTATCATTCAACGCTCCGTTTCCTCTGCCGTAGGTGACCTACGGATAGGTCCATCAACTATTATCGGCTGCGTCCTCGTTTCCTGCACCCTTGCGTCTGGAATCTCATCCATTTCCCAATTGACACGCCCAACAACCGCGGATATACTGAGGCAGGCAGGTGATGAGATCATGGAAGAGAGTAACGGCAGTTTCGCTAGAGGCGTCGAGGCTTTCAAAGCCAATGATTTCGATAAGGCAATAGAGGAACTGGAGGCCGCAACCCAGGCGAGCCGCGACAACTACAAAGCCTTCTGCTACCTGGGCGCGGCGTATGCGGCCAAGCAGCGCTATAACGCCGCCATCGGAGCGTTCAAAATCGCCGAGCAGATCGCGCCCGGCGTTGCGAGCATCCACTACAATATCGCGCAGGCGTACGAGGCAGGCGGAGTCCTGGGCGAGGCGGAATATGAGTATGAGCGAGCGATAGAGATCAACCGGGACTACACGCTCGCCAAGCAGGCCCTGGCGAAGCTCAAAGCAAGACTCAACCACGTCTAGCGTCGTGAGGTGAAGCAGGAGGAACCTTCAAACCTTCGAACCTTCTAACCTTCCAACACCCCTTCACGCTTCCCTACTGATCACGAAACCGGCAAGCGCGTCCAGCGCACGCGTGTAATCCGACGGTTCCAGCCGGGCAAGCTGCTCGCGCGCCTTCTTCACGCACTCGATGCCGGCCCGATGGGCCTCATCCACCGCCCCACACGCAATAACCCTGGCAGCGATCGATTCGGCCTCATCCGCGGTCAGCCTTCGGCCCAGCATCATCGACCTGAGCAGAGCGGCATCGGGCGAACTTCGCAGCGCGAGGAGCACCGGCAGAGTATACTTCCCGTGTGTCAGGTCAGCCCCGGTCGCTTTGCCGGTAACGGAAGGATCACCCGCGATATCCAGCACATCGTCCGTTATCTGGAACGCAAGCCCCATCTGGAAGCCGTACTCGCGCAGCGCTTCCCGGGTCCGCATGTCGGCGCCGCCTATGAAGCCGCCGCACTCGCAACACGCGCCCATGAAGTGCGCCGTCTTGTCACCTATTATCCGCCAGTAGTTGGCCTCCCAGAGAGCAAGGTCGCCCTCCGCTGAGGCCTGGAGGATTTCGCTTTCGGTCATCCGGACCGCCGTGCCGGACAGCACCCTCAGCACGTCCGGTCCACCGTTTCCGATCAGCAGTTGGAACGCTTTGGACAGGAGGAAATCGCCGCCGAGAACGCTGATCTTGTTGCCCCACTTCTCGTTTGCGGTCCTGGCGCCGCGGCGCTCGCGCGTCTCGTCCACCACATCGTCGTGCACCAGCGAGGCCATGTGCACAAGCTCCGCCGCCGCCGCAACGCCCAGCACGGCTTGCATATCGGCCTGCCCGCCGATCATCGCGGAAAGCACAACCAGCGCCGGCCGGATTCGCTTCCCGCCCGCGCTCAACAGCCCGAGCGACAGATCATAGGCGGTGGGCACGTCGGAGGTTATCGCGGCCTCGAGCGTTCGCTCGACCAGGTCCAGTTCCTGGGCGATTGGCGCCGCCCAGTCCGGACGAGCCTCCTCGATATACCTGTTAGCGATAGATACACTCATTGCGAAGCCTTCGACCCCACGTGCACGCACACCGCGCCAAACATGAGGTCGTATGTCTCTATATCAACCAGACCACTGCTTTGAAACTTCCCCGTGAGGTCCTCGCGCGACAGGAACTCCTTCGCCGTCCTCGGCAGATACTCATACGCCGATCGCTTGGCTCCCATCAACGCGGCCGCACACGGAGAGAAAACCGCAAAGCAGGCCTGCCACAGCCATCTGATGGGCCTGCACCGGACCTGGCTCGTCTCCAGACAGATCAGCTTGCCGCCCGGCCTGAGCACGCGAGCCATCTCCGCAATGCCCGCGTCAATGTCCGCTAAGTTCCTTACCCCAAACCCGATGGTAACGCAGTCGAAGGAACCTTCGGCGAAAGGCAGATCGCAGGCATTGGCGACCGAGAACTCGACTGATGCAACTCCCAATCGAGCTGCCTTGGCTCTGGCCAACTCGATCATCGGCGAGGAGAAGTCTACTCCAACAACCCTGCCCTGCCCGCCCACCATGTGAGCAAGCTCGAACGCGAAGTCCCCGGTCCCGCAGCACACATCCAGCGCGTTGTCACCCGGCTGCAGACCCGACTTCTGGACCGCGAACCGCCTCCAGGCCTTGTGCCGCGAGAGACTTAGCACGCTGTTCATCAGGTCGTACTTGTCCGCAATAGAGGAAAAGAGGCCCTCTACATAAGCCTCTTTCTCACGCCGCGCCGGATCGTTACCCATAGCCTTGACCTGAAGGCATTATAGACTCTACGAGCCTGGCAGTCAAACATTGCTGCCATCTCAGAGTCGCCGCCTCATCGCCCAGGCAGGAAACCGCCCGCAGCAGGCGAACTAGTTACATAGACCACGTTCAAACGGAGACACAGCCCATGCTCTATCGCACGCAGACAACCCGGCTGATTGTCGGCCTGCTTCTGGCCCTCGCGTTTACCTGCGTTCCAGCCCAGGCCGGCGATGTATACCACTGCTACTTCGGCAACACGCACTCGCATACGAGCTTCTCGGACGGCGCGAAATCGACTCCGCAGGAGCACTTCAGCCAGGCTAAGGCTGCCGGATTCGACTTCTACGCCGTAACGGACCACGCGCTCAAGAAGTACCCCAACTTCACTCCTCAGAGCTACGAGGAAACAAAGCGGCAGGCTGACTTGTTCACCGACAGCAAGTTCGTGGGGATCTGCGGCTTCGAGTTCTCCGAGAACGACGGCCCCGGAGGCAAGGGCCACCTGACAGCCCTGAACACGACAAGCTACCTCGACGCCACCGGCCCAACCGTGAACCTCCCCGTCTTCTACGACTGGCTGACCAGGCAGACCAACACCGTCGCCACGAGCTTCAACCACCCCGGCCCGGCAAGCTACGAAAGCTATGCCTACCTCAACGACGCGCGCCGGGACGAGATAACGATGTTCGAGCTGATCAACAGCGGCAAACTGCGCTACCCCGGATACCTTGCCGCCCTCGAAAAGGGCTGGCGGGTTGCTCCTATCGCCGGACAGGACGGCCACGGCACCTGGCGGATCGCCAGGCACGACTATCGCACCGGTGTCCTCGCCACGTCGCTCACCCGGGAGAACCTCATGCAGGCGATGCGCGCGCGGCGCGTCTACTGCACGTGGGACAAGAACCTCCGCGTCTTCTTCAGCGTAAACGGCTCGCCGATGGGCTCGGTTCTCGCAAAGCCGGCAAGCCTCGACGTGCGCATAGATGTCTACGATCCGGATACGGGTAGCGCTGGCGATCGGATAACCAAGGTCGAAATCGTCGGCGATAAGGACGTGCTCGTGAAGTCCAGGGAGTTCTCCTCGCACACGGCCGCGTGGAGCCTCACTCTCCAACCCAAGCACAGCTACTACTTCCTGAAGATCTACTGCGCGGACAAGAAGGACGGCCCCACAGCCTACTCCGCGCCGATCTGGATCACAAGCACCTAGCCAACTCCCACACGGCCACCCGGGTCACAGACTCACTTGAACAGTGCCATTCCGAGCCGGAACCAAGCATCCTGAGCTTGTCGAAGGATCGCTTCGTTCCGCGCGAGGGATCCGCTTCATACTTCCGGCCCGCTTCTCGCCCCAAAGCGCGCGTGTTTCACGCCCCTCCCCAACGGGCAAACCAATCCAAAACCTACAGCGGAGGACGGAACATGGCATCACTGGAGCAACTGACCAGCATAGAGGGCGTCGCCGCGGCGGGCCGATTCACAGCCGACGGCAAATGCGTGGACTACAAGGCCAACATGGATATGTCCAAGGAGATGGCGGATAAGACGGCGCAGTACATCGCCACCGTCACGATGATGTTCAACACGCTCGCGGACGCGTTCACCAAGGAGAGCGGCATGAAGTGGACGCCTCAGGAGGGCTGGACCTACTCAGGAGGCGACTGGACCGTGGTAGTCTGGGGCGATGTCGGCGTCTTCTGCCGGTCCGAGGGCACCGACATGCACAGGCTCTTCCAGGTGTTGGAGGGCTCCAAGACCGAGGCTCAACCCAGCATGTAGCCGCCGTTTCCGATGGCGACACGCTTGAATCGCCACGTGTGAACAACATTTAGTTGAACTTTCAATCTTTTGATGTACAGAAATGGCCTTCTCGCCGTCTTATAATTATGGGGGACAAATGTCTACGTCGCCTGCAGCAGGCGCGTTTGAGTCTGTTTTGCCGGACAACGTATTCCGGTAACATCACTCGTCCGAAAGCACCAACCTGCGCAGTCGAAACTTGACTCCTGCCTGCCCGCAGGGGTCGACCCTGATCCTGATCAGGGGCGTTCCGCAGCTATCCCAGAACATCACGTCGCTGGTCGGAAACGAGGACTTCCCGCCCTTGATCTCAGGCATCAGATACGCCGCAAAGGGCGTGAATTCGGGCAATAGCGCCGTGGACACATACAATTCCGGCGCACTCGGCTTCGTCGGCGACTGGCCAAGGACTTTCGCCTCGAGCGTGATCCGCTTTATCTGGCTTATCGGAATGTCTTTGACCGTCATCGCTATCTGCGAGTCCGCGCCCGTGGTCGTAATGAACAGCCCGTCAGCGTCGCGCCTGTCGATGGTGAGGTCATTGCAGCCGAACTCGACCCCGCCCTTGGCGAAATCCAGCACAATAGGCAGCTTCGCGGGGGCGACTTCGCGGCTCTTCCCGAGCTTGTTGTAGATAATCGGCTTCACGGGCCACGGCTTGCTCTCGTTCTCTTTGGCGACCTTGAGTTCCTCGGGCGTCAGAATGCTCCAGCGGCTGATCTCGCGTTCGGTCGGGAGGGTCTGGTCGGGGTTGACGATGTCCAAAGCCCTGGCGATCTCGCTCAGGTAGCCGAATCCGTGTTCCTTGGAGGGCTCTATCGCTGCGCCTTCGCCCCACTCGTTCCAGGCCTCGACCATGACGACGGGCGAAGCGGGGTTGATGTGCTTCAGCGCGCTCGCAAACATCCTGCCGAACTCCGCCGGGGTGTTTCCGGTTAGCACCAGCGCCTTCTCAAGCCCGGCGCGAGGACGGTCATCCCAGCCCGAAAACGTGCTCGGCCAGTAGACAATGCCGCTCTCCTTTGCCACGCGGGCGAGGTACGGATGAACGCGCTCCACGATGTTGTCGGTTATGTCCTTGTAGTCGAAGGTCTTCGACTGCCACGAAATCCTGGGCCCGCGCATCCAGCAGTAGGTATACGCGCAGAACGCGTCGTAGCCCTGCTCCTTGCGCTTCTCGATCTCGCCGCGGCTCGCGCCCGAGTAGACGCCAACGAGATACAGATCAGGGTAGCCGTGCTTCTTCGCCTGTTTTCGCAAAGTCGCCAGCGCGGTCTTGCCGTCGCCGAAGCCGGCCAGAGTGTCGTGCTCGTAGATCATGAACACCGGCTTCCCGTCGATCTTCAGGTAGTTCGGGCGCTGGAAGTGCTTCTCACTTACGAGATCGATCATCTTCTCCAGCTTCGGAGGGCTCTGATCGAGCTTGGACTTCCACCAATAACCGCCGTGGTTGCACCAGTGCAGGCAGAACTTGGGACTCGGACCGTAGCGCTCAGCGCCCGGAGCGCCGTAGGCCTGTTCGCTGCCGAGAAAGCCCTTATCAAGCGAATCCGACAAGTATTCCTGTCCGTCGTTGTAGTACCAATCGAATGCGACAAAGTCTATGCCCGAGCTGGTCATCCACCTGTTGAAGTAGCTCCACAGCGCGGGGTTCGAATCATCGGCGAATCCGCAGAGCGGCCTCGGGTGCGCGCCTTTCATAACAGCGCCGCGCCATTCGCTCCAATCCGTGCTCTTGTCGTAAGGTGGCGCGGGCTTCTCGCCACCGGTGCGATACCAACCGGGGAAGTAGTAGACACCAACCATTGGCCTCACCTCCGCGCCCACCGCCGTGCAGCAGACAGCAGCGAGCAGGCCTATCTGAACAATCTGACGCAGCATTTCGTATCCTTTCGGTACCGCGGTTCCGTGTTTGCGTCTTTTCCGATTCCGTGGTTGCCTGTTTGCATTCGGACCGCAGCGGCTCGCTTGCCGAATCGGGTGCAGAAATGGTAATATACTATACGCTAACGGGGGCCCATAGCTCAACGGCAGAGCAAGCGGCTCATAACCGCTGGGTTCTTGGTTCGAATCCGAGTGGGCCCACCAGTCTAGAGGTTAGAAGTTAGAGGTAAGAAGCTAGGGGCCGGCCCTGAGGGCTGGCCTCTGCTCATATCACCTCACTGTGTCCCGGCTATTCTGAAGCCGGTGAACTTCCCGGTAGCAGGCGACCAGACTGTGACCACGTTTTCCACGTGCGCCGATCTGGGCCCCTGCCGCAGGCCGACCAGCAGCGCCTCCAGCGCGCCCTGCTCTCCTTCGGCGACAACCTCAACGTCTCCGTTGCGCAGGTTCCGCACGAAGCCAGTCAGCCGCAGGTCGTGCGCTCGCTCCTGCACGAAATGGCGCATACCAACGCCCTGCACCCGGCCCTGAAGCACGGCGCGAAGGCGTCTATGGTTTGGGGTTGAGGGTTCATGGTTGAGGGTCATTTCGCGCGAGCCAGGGCTGACTTCCTGAGTCCGGACAGCATCCGACACAACCGCATAGCATCTGATCGGACGGCTTTCACCTGCTGCTCGTCCAGGTGATCTTGCCGGCAAGCCAGATGCGCGGCCGAGACCACTTCGTTCACAGATCCGTAGGCTATCTCCAAGTGCGCCTGGTCCTTTGGGGATGGACGAGAAGTCCCTTCGGCTATGTTCAGCGAGATCGAGGCACTGGCCCTTCGCATCTGCATGGTTATGCCAGACAACTCCTCGCGGGGAAACCGCTTGGTAGCATTGTACACGCTGTCTGCGAAGTCGATGGCTTTCTGCCAAACCTCGAGCTTCTCGAGACCGAACAACGTATCGTCAGTAATAGCAGCACCCTCCCTTCGCTAAACCATAAACCCTAGACCCTGAACCAAGCAGAGGAGGTCCCTAAACCATGAACCCCAAAACCCTCAACCTATCTCAGCCCCGCCACCGGGCAGATCTGGCCTGTCTCGCCGGATCTCCACGCAGCCTCGGTGAGCTCTATCACACGCAGGCCGCACTCGGCCGGGACCCAGTTGGGGCCGCCGCGGAGGATGGCATCGAGGAAGCTCTGCTGCGCGCTGCCTGCTTCCGGCATATCGGTTGGTTCGGTCATTTGCCCGGCGGCATCGCAATACATGACCTTGCCGTGGCGGTAAAATATGGTACCCTGGGTGCCCCAGATCGTGAAGTCTTCGTAGAACCCGCAGGTGGTGTCGGCGACGATCGAAATCGTGCCCTGAGCGCCGTTGGTGAACTTGATCGAGACGGCCGAGTTGATGTCCACCTGCGTGCCGCGGTTGTCTACGTAGGCGTAGACGCTTTCTGCCGTGAGGCCGCTGGTCCAGAGGATGACATCCACAAGATGGCTGCCGGAGTCGTTCAACTGCCCACCGCCCGAAAGGGCCGGGTCCTGCCGCCATTTCCCTACGGTGCCGCTCTTCCAGCTCTGGCACTGCAACGCGCTGATGAAGTGAACCTCACCCAGCGCGCCGTCCTGCACCATCTTCCGGATATACCGATAGGCCGGCTGGAAGTGCCGCTGGTAGTGCACCATTAGCACCCTGTCCTTCTGCCTGGCCTTTTCGATAACCGCGTGGGCATGCGCGGTGCTGCAGACCATAGGCTTCTCCGTGAGTACGTGCAACCCGGCATCCAGGCTGTCCATTATCTGGTCGAAATGGCATGTATGCGGCGTCGCAATCAGCACCGCATCCAACCCGCCCGCGCCCAGCATGTCCTTGTAGTCCGGATAGGTGGTAGTACCCGCAAGCTCCGGCACGCGCTCGAACGCCTTTTCCAACTGCTCTGGCACGATGTCCACCAGCGCCGCGATCTCCGCGTCCGGGCAGTTCATCAGGTTCTTGATGTGGTGGTAGCAAATGCCGCCTATCCCCACGAGTCCGATTCGAACCTTGTCGCTCATCTCTTTCTCCTTGCTAGAGTGGCGGCCTAGGCCGTCAATGCTTTCCTGATCGCAACTGCATCCGCGAGCGCCTTTGGCAGGCTGGCCAGGCTGAGCATGCTGGAGGCGTCGCAAAGCGCCTTCTCGGGGTCGGGGTGGACCTCCAGGAAGAGCGCGTCAACTCCCACCGCCACAGCCGCCCGCATCAGGTGCGGGACGAACTCCCGGGCGCCGCCGGTCGCGTCGCCGAGGCCGCCCGGCCGCTGAACCGCATGGGTCGCGTCCATCACCACGGGGCAGCCGAGGCCGCGCATGGTGGGAAGCGAGCACATGTCGACCACGAGCATGTTGTAGCCAAACGAGGACCCGCGCTCCGTTAGCAGGATGCTATTGTTGCCGGTACTGCGGGCCTTTTCGACACTGTTGCGCATATCCCAGGGAGCGAGGAACTGCGCCTTCTTGATGTTCACGCACTTACCCGTCTCGGCGGCCGCGACAATCAGGTCTGTCTGCCTGCAGAGAAACGCCGGAATTTGCAGAACGTCCACAACCTCGGCGGTTGGTTTGGCCTGCCAGGGCTCGTGGATGTCGGTAAGCACGGGCACCCCGAGCTTCGACTTGACCGAAGCCAGGATCTCAAGCCCTCTTTCGATGCCCGGCCCGCGGAAAGACCTGACGGAAGTGCGGTTCGCCTTATCGAAAGACGCCTTGAAGACATACGGCATCTTCAGACTGCCGGCGATCTCTTTCACGCGCTTCCCGACCTCCACGCAGAGGTCTTCAGACTCGATAACGCACGGCCCCGCGATCAGCGCGAGCCCCTGCCCATCACCTATCTCAATGCTGCCGACAACGGCCTTGATCATAATCGTCCTTTCTCAATTCGCGATTCCTAATTCGAAATTGCTTCTTTGACTCGCTCCAGGTCGGCCCAGGTATCCACTCCGAGCGGCCTGTCCGCCACTTCGACCATCTTTATCCTGTAGCCGTGTTCCAGCACCCGAAGCTGCTCCAAGGACTCGGCCTTTTCGAGCGGCGTGGGTTCGAGCGAGGAGAACGTCAGCAGGAAGTCCCTTGTATACGCATACAGGCCGACATGCCCGTAGACCGGGCGTCCCTCGAGCGCCTTTCTTTCATAGGGAATCGGGCTGCGGGAGAAATAGAGAGCCCAGTTGTCGCGCGAGACTACCACTTTGACCATATTCGGGTCTTTGGCGAGGTCTGCCGGGATTGGCGCCATCAGGCTGGTCATTGTAACGCTGGGGTCAGTCGAGAACGGCTCCAATGCGCTCTCGATGGAGGCGGGGTCGATCAGGGGCTCGTCGCCCTGAACGTTCACGATTACGTCGGCATCCAGGTCAGCCGCAGCCTCCGCGAGCCTGTCGGTGCCGGAGCGGTGCGCCTCGGAGGTCATCACAGCCTCGCCGCCGAACGCGGCCACGGCGTCGATTATCTCCTGGTCGCAAGTTGCGACCATCACACGCGAGATGCCCCTCGCCTGGCTGGCGCGCTCGTAGACCCACTGGATCATAGGCTTGCCGCACAGGTCGATAAGCGGCTTGCCGGGAAACCTTGTCGCGCCCATGCGCGCGGGGATTATCACCACCGATTTCATAGGGGGATTCTAGCACACGGGCGGGCAGTACGCAATTGTAGGGGCGAAGCATTCGCGGCAAGGCTCATTCCCTGCAACGGCCTGCGTGCGAATGCTTCGCCCCTACGGGTAGGTCATATCCCTTCTCCGCCCGATAGCTTGGGGGAGTAGTCGATGCGGCTCTTGGACAGGCGGTCTATCTGAACGACCACGCCGTCCTGGACTATCGCCGTAACGGAGCCGTAACTCAGCCCC
Organism: Armatimonadota bacterium; assembly: GCA_052035525.1. Lineage (GTDB taxonomy): Bacteria > Armatimonadota > UBA5829 > UBA5829 > UBA5829 > DTKD01. The sequence goes on along the minus strand of JBPOHN010000059.1, from coordinate 24,431 downwards.
TCCAGGGCTCTTGCTATCTCCGCGAGTGCGATGGCGCGCCGCTCGTCAGTAACCGAACTGCTGCTCTTGGCGGGCATGGCTTGCTCCTAGGACGCGGGCTCTTCATAAGGGAACAGGGCTGTGCTGAGGTAGCGCTCGCCGCTATCCGGCAGCACGACGACGATCATCTTGCCCTTGTTCTCGGGCCTCTTCGCGACTTCGACCGCGGCATGCGCGGCGGCCCCGCTGGAAATGCCTGCCAGCAGGCCCTCTTCCTTCGCCAGCCTGCGAGCCATCGCAAAAGATTGCTCGTTAGTGACCTGGATGATCTCGTCGATCAGGTCCGTATCCAGCACGCCCGGCACGAATCCGGCGCCGATGCCCTGGATCATATGCTTCCCCGGATCGCAGCCGGAGAGCACGGCTGAATCGGCCGGTTCGACGGCAACGACTTTCAAATTCGGCTTCAACGGCTTGAGCGTCTGCCCAACACCGGTGATGGTCCCACCCGTGCCGACGCCGCCAACGAGGATGTCGATCTTGCCTCCGGTATCCTCCCATATCTCGACCGCGGTGGTCTCGATATGGGCCTGAGGGTTAGCCGGGTTGTTGAACTGCTGCGGCATGTAGGAGTTGGGAGTCTGGGCGGCGATCTCCTCGGCTTTGGCGATGGCGCCCTTCATGCCGAGCGCCCCGGGAGTAAGAACAATCTCAGCGCCCAGCGCGGACAGAAGCTTTCTGCGCTCGACGCTCATTGTCTCCGGCATAGTCAGGATGATCCTGTAGCCTTTGGCAGCGGCGACCCCGGCGAGAGCGATGCCGGTATTCCCGCTGGTGGGCTCGATGATCACGGTATCCTTGTTGATGAGGCCGCGGCGCTCGCCGTCCTCGATCATATAGAGGCCGATCCTGCACTTAACGCTGCCCCAGGGGTTGTTCTTCTCGATTTTTGCGACAACATCCGCTGCGGCCCCGTCAATTACCTTGTTGAGCCGCAACATCGGGGTGTTGCCGATTAGCTGTGTTATGGAATCAGCGATCGCTGGTGTCTCTTTTCTCTTCAGCATTCCTTGTTCCTCCGATCTACTATGACGCCGCCGACTACTACGCGATCCTGATCATCGTAGAGAACAAGCCTCTGGCCGGCGGCCGGGGCGAATTGCACATCATCGAATTGCACTTCAATGTTGTGCCCGTCTGCTTGAGTCAGTAAACACTTGCCCGGCTCCCCCTGGGACCTGATCTTGCCGTAGAGCACCTGCCCTGCCTGAGCGAGGTCCGGAATCAGCACGTTGACGTCTTCGGCTCTTACTACGCGCGTCTCGACGCACTCGCGGGGGCCGATGGTGACGCTGTTGTCCCCGGCAGACACCTTGACAACATACATAGGCTTGCCTGCCGCGACTCCGACGCCCTTGCGCTGGCCGACGGTGTAGTTGGCGATGCCCTCGTGCTCGCCGATGACGTTGCCGTCGATGTCCAGAATCGGACCCTTCTCAGGCTCCGCATCGAGGGCCGTGCGGTAGTCGCCTTCGGCCGCGAAACAGAGTTCCATGCTGTCCTGCCGCCTTGCGACGGGCAGTTTGGCCTCCTTCGCAAGCCTGCGGACCTCGTCCTTGCTCATCTCTCCCAGGGGGAGATAGAAACAGGGCAGCCGGTCCCGCGGGATTCCATAGAGGAAGTAGCTCTGGTCGCGCACGTGGTCCTCGCCGCGCTTCAAAAAGGGGACGGAGCCCTTTTTTGCACCTTGAAAAAGGGCTCTGTCCCCTTTTCCAGAAATGTGTCTGTCGCCTCTTTCGATGCGGGCGTAGTGCCCGGTCGCCAGGTTCCTGATACCGAAGTGCGCTTCGAGGAAGTCCCACACGAGGCCGAACTTGAAGAGCGTGTTGCAATCAACACACGGGCTGGGCGTCCGGCCGCGGGCGTAGTCGCGCCGGAATGGATCGATCACCAACCGATGGAACGCCTCGCGCACGTCGATGTAGTAGTGCGCGATGTCGAGATCGCGGGCGACGTAGCCTGCTTCGAGTCCGCAGCAGGAGCGCTTAGCGTCGCAGCCCTTCGCAACCGGGATCTTCATCGTGATCCCGAGCACGTTCCAGCCCGCGTCCCTCAGGAGCATAGCCGTAACGCTGCTGTCCACGCCTCCGCTCATCAGTACGGCAATGTCGCGTGCAGGGTCATCGCCCGGAGTCCACGGCTTCGTGGTCGGCTCGGCAAGCCGGATATTCGGTTGTGAGCGATTCTTGGCCATAGTGCTTCATTGCGGGCCGGGACAGAAGCCCGGCTCCTACGGTCTTCGGCCCTCTCCGGGAAGAGGGGACAGCCGTTCCCTACTCCTGGCTCTTCTTCAGCGCCTGGTCGAGGTCGGCGATTATGTCCTTCGGGTCCTCCAATCCGACCGAGAGGCGGACGAAGTCGTCCGTGACACCCGAACTAAGCCGCTCCTCGGGCGTGAGCTGCTGGTGCGTCGTAGACGCCGGATGGATGATCAGCGTCTTGGCATCGAGTATGTTAGCCAGGTGCGAGACAAGCTTGACGGAATTGATCAGCTTCACCCCGGCATCGATTCCGCCCTTGACGCCGAAGCCAAGTATCGCGCCCTGCCCCTCCGGCAGAAATCGCTTCGCGCGGTCGTTGTTCGGATGGCTCTCAAGACCGGGGTAGTTGACCCAGGAAACGGCCGGATGTCTCTCCAGCCACCGCGCGACCTCCAGCGCGTTCTTCGAATGCTGCCTGGCTCGCAGAGGCAGCGTCTCCAGGCCCTGCAGGAATTGGAACGAGTTGAACGGCGAGAGCGCAGGGCCCATATCGCGCAGGAGCTGCAGCCGGACTTTGAAGATGTAGGCAGTTCCGGGAACCAGCGCCTTGTCGTGCTTGCCGAACGCGTCCCAGAACCTGAGGCCGTGGTAAGACGGGTCCGGCTCGGTGATCTCCGGGAACTTGCCGTTCGACCAGTCGAAGTTGCCGGACTCGATAATCGCGCCGCCGATGCTGGTGCCGTGTCCGCCGATGATCTTGGTGAGCGAGTAAACGACCACATCCGCGCCAAACTCGAACGGGTTCAGGAGCGGAGGAGGAGCTACGGTGCTATCGATTATGAACGGGATACCGTGCTTGTGCGCAACCTCGGCGATGGCGGGGTAGTCATCCACGTTGTTCTTCGGGTTGCCGATCGACTCGGTGTAGACGAGGCGGGTGTTCTCATCTATTGCCGCCTCTATGTTCGCCGGGTCGGACGAATCCACGAACCGCACTTCTATACCGAGCTTGCGAAGGGTGTAGTGGAAGAGCGTGTAGGTACCGCCATAGAGGAAGCTGGTGGAAACGATGTTCTGGCCCGCCTGAGTGATGTTCAGCACCGCGAGGGTGATCGCCGCCATCCCGGACGCAACTGCCAGCGCTCCCGTGCCGCCGTGCAGCTCAGCGAGGCGCTTTTCCAGCACGTCGGTAGTGGGGTTCATCAGCCGCGTGTAGATATTGCCGAACTCCTTCAGGCCGAACAGATTGGCCGCGTGCTCGGCGGAGTTGAACACGTAGGATGTCGTCTGGTAGATTGGTACCGCGCGCGACCCGGTGGCCGGATCGGGCGCCTGCCCCCCGTGAAGGGCGATGGTGTCGATTCCCTGCTTGTCACTCACGTTCGGTTCCTCCTAATCTAGCGGTCCCCAATATGCAAAAGGAGACCAAGTAGCACGTTCAAAAGCGCGCCCACTGGCCTCCGGTTTTCCGGTCAGCTATTAGGGTTGTTTCTGTGCGGCTTGCGGCCGCACCTTCATTATGCACCTGACAATCTGGCCTGTCAATAGGCTTGGTGCCGTTTTTCACTAAGTTGCCGCGCTCTTGCTGGTAATACCCAGCCTGGCGAAAAAGCGTTCATATGCAGAGGCAAAGCATTTGTCGCTGGAGTCGTCAATGATGCAGAGCCATTCCGCAAGTGCTTCGCTCCTACAGAGATCGGGCTCCTGACCTTTACGAAAAGAGCGCCCGGAGTTGGCCCTCCGAGCGCTCGTAACATCCGTGTCGAACTCACCGCATCCTGCGAAGCATCAATTGTAATACTGAATCGCGGGGAGCTAGTGTTCCGGATCCCGCCCCATGCCCCCTCTCTGGAGGAGATTGCCGGGGCGTCCGTGCCCCGGCTCGTGCAACATCCATGTTGGTCTGGCGTTGCGTCCTGCAAAAACCGGATACCTGCGATCTTAGACTTGCTACTTGCCTGCTGCGCGATTGGCCCCGCTGCCGGGGGAGTACTGCATTTCTCTCCCCCTGGTCCACGGAGTGAGTCGCCCTTGTCTCCCTGCCGGGATGCAAGGAAGCCGGTCACTTACGTTTGGCGATTTGCAATTTTCGGGATGGCCTCGGTCGAGCGCTCCGTTACAAGCAGATTCCTCGACTGCGTTCGGAATGATAGCCTGGCAGCACTCGGAATGACAGTCTATTCAGCCTACCCGCACTTGCTGAAGCCGCAGAAGCGGCAGACGACACAGCCTGATTCGTGCTCGACCGCGCAGCCGCAGTCCGGGCAGGCTCCGAGCAGCACGTCCAGCTTATCGCCATTCTTGGTTATCTCATCGGAGACAACGCCGGTGCTGCGCTCCTTCAGATAATGCTCGATTACAATGCCGATCGCGTCCGCGCAGCTCAGCACCGTGCCTCCATTGCCCCACGCGGGCGAATGGCACCGGATGCCTCTCAGGTGCTTCTGAATCGAGCCCGGATCAACGCCCGCGCGAAGCGAGAGGGATATCAGACGGCCAATAGCCTCCAACTGGCTGGGAGCGCAGCCTCCCGCCTTGCCCATAGCGGCGAAGACTTCGCAGAGGCCGTTTTCGTCCTCGTTGATCGTGACATACATATTGCCGCAGCCGGTGTTGATGCGCTCGGTGACTCCGTGAGTCCTGGCCGGCCTCGGCCTTGGCCCGCGGACGACTTCCTTCGCCTCCTCCGGCTTCTTGTCTTTGCCGGAGACGTTCAGGACCTGAGCGTCGCGGCTGCCGTAGCGGTAGATGGTGCAGCCCTTGCAGCCCTCTTTGTAGGCAAGCTCATAGACCAGCCTTACGTCCTCGGCAGTCGCTTCCTCGGGGAAGTTTACGGTCTTGGACACAGCGTTGTCGGTGAAGCGCTGGAACGCGGCCTGCATGCGAACGTGCCACACGGGAGCGATGTCCAGAGCGGTACAGAACACACGGCGGACGTCCTCGGGCACTTCCGGCATATCGCGCACGGAGCCCTGCTCCGCGATCTTGCGCATCAGCTCCTCGCTGTAGAACTCCCGCTCGCGGGCGATCTTCTCGAACAGCGGGTTCACTTCGAGCAGTTCCGTGCCGTCCATGACGCGCTTGATGTAGCTGATGGCAAACAGCGGCTCGATTCCGCTGGAACAGGACGCAATGATGCTAAGCGTGCCGGTCGGCGCGATGGTGGTCACGGTCGCGTTGCGGATTTCCATCCCGTCGGGCCTGTCGTAGATGCTGCCCTTGAAGTTCGGGAAGACGCCGCGCTCGGCCGCGAGTTCGCAACTTGCCTTCTGGGCCTCCTTTGAGATGAAGCTCATGACCTGCTCGGCAACGGCGATGCCTTCCTCGGAGTCATACGGCACACCCAGATGCAGCAGCATGTCCGCGAAACCCATCACACCGAGGCCGATCTTGCGGTTGGCGCGAGTCATTTCGGCGATCCGGTCCAGCGGGTAGCGGTTCACATCGATGACGTTATCCAGGAATCGGACGGCCAGCCGTACCGCGCGCTGCAGGCGATCGTAGTCGATCTCGCACCTGCCATCGGTGGTCTTGATCATGTGCCCGAGGTTGACCGAACCGAGGTTGCAGGACTCATACGGCAGCAGCGGCTGCTCTCCGCACGGGTTGGTGCTCTCGATGGCGCCGACGTGCGGGGTCGGATTGTCGCGGTTGATACGGTCGATGAAGATTATGCCCGGCTCGCCGTTGCGCCACGCCATGTTGACGATCAGGTCGAACACCTTGCCGGCGTTCAGGCGCTTGCATACCTCGCCCGTGCGGGGGTTGAACACGTCGTAGTCTTCACCCTTGGCGGCGGCCTCCATGAAGGCCTCCGTCACAAGGACGCTGATGTTGAAATTCGTCAGCTTGCTGGTGTCCTGCTTGCAGGTGATGAAGTCGATGATATCGGGGTGATCGACCCGCAGGCAGCCCATGTTCGCGCCCCTGCGGGTACCGCCCTGCTTGATCGCTTCGGTAGCGCCGTTGAAGACTTCCATGAAGGAGATCGGGCCGCTGGAAACGCCGTTTGTGGAGCGGACGCAGTCGTTGGCCGGCCTCAGGCGGGAGAAGGCAAACCCGGTTCCGCCGCCGCTCTTATGTATGAGTGCGGTGTGCTTGATGGTCTCGAAGATGGAGTCCATCGAATCTTCAATCGGCAGCACGAAACAGGCGCTCAACTGGCCGAGATCCCTGCCGGCGTTCATCAGAGTGGGGCTGTTGGGGAGGAAGTCGAGGCTGCCCATGAGCTCGTAGAACTCGGCGGCGAGCCCCTTCACGTGCCTGGAGGACTTGCCGTAGTTCAGGTCCGCCTCGGCTATCGCGTCAGCAACCCTTTTGAACATCCCCTCGGGATCTTCGACAAGGTTGCCTGTCTCATCCTTGCGCAGGTATCTCTTTTCCAGTACAGTAAGCGCGTTTCTTGATAGCATTGCCCGCCCTCCGTTGCGAATCCCGTTGGAAGGTTTGAACGTTGGAGGGTTGCAAGGTTGCTCGCCGCTGCCGAACCTTCTAACCTTCTGACTTTCTAACCTTCGAACTCTTCTTGCGCTTGCCCAGGCCGTCCACGATCTCTTTGAACTGCCCGACGTCCTCGAACTGCCGGTAGACCGAAGCAAACCTTACAAACGCAACCTGGTCTACTTTCCGCAGTTCTTCGGCAACGTGTTCGCCGATCTTAGCCGACTCGATCTCTCCCCCACCCAGATCGAGCACGGCGCGCTCGACGCGATCGGCGATCGATTCCAGTGTATCCATGGGCACCGGCCGCTTCTCGCAAGCGGTGATCATGCCTCTCAGGACTTTGTTCCGGTCGAATGGTTCGCGGCGGCCGTCACGTTTGACGACCATAATTCGGACTTCCTCGATATGTTCGAATGTGGTGAAGCGTCCCTTGCAGGCCAGGCATTCGCGCCTGCGGCGAATGGCCTCGCCGTCTCTTACAGCGCGAGAGTGGAGCACTTTATCGTCCAAACAGCCGCAAAAGGGGCATTTCATCTGACCGGCTCCCAGGCACTACATATAGTAGCAGAGGGAATCTTAGCATGCTATATATACCCTGTCAACAAGCGAGGCGAACATTTTTATGGGGAATATTTCCCCGCCAAAAAGCCGCTGTCCGGGAGGAAAGATGGCCTGTATAAGATGAGTGCCGGTTTCTTGAGCAGGCTTCCACGCGCCCGAATGTGCATCGGGCTCTATATGCTTGCTTGTTACAACTCTGGGACGGGTGTGCCGATAATAATGCAGAAGTAGTATAGACAGTTCACGATCTCACGTGGTAATTTAGACGCAAAGAAGAAGCTCGCGCCCGCAAAGGTTGTTGGAGGAGATTTGGCGGTGGAAGCGAGACGGCATGGTCTCACTGTTCGGTCTGGGGGTAGGAATTTCGAGGTCTCAAACGGGCCGCTGCTTGTACGATTCGTCTACCGCGACGGCGGCTACGCTCAGGAATTCCACGCGATCAACGCAAAGGGCGAGCACCGCCTGGTGCTTTCGTCGATCCACAAGGACATCATTCCATCGAGCGAGCACAGAGTCAGCGATTCCCCGATGATCTCCGGCGCGCGCCCGCACCTTTTCGCCGTATGCAGGGAATCCCTGAGAATGGTGTTCTCCAATGTGCAGTTGAACAGGACCGATAGCCAGAGCGTGGTTGTGAGGCTATCGGGGTCGGTGCAGGGTAACGCGGTGCTGATGCGGCTGAGGATCTCCGAGAACAGCAGATGCGTTCACTGTGAGGTGGAGAACGCCTTTGCGGACCCGAGACCGGTGATAGAGTATTTGATGAGCTCGTACGCGTTTCTTCCCGGCGGGCGCGCGTTTGCCTCCCGAGAGGAGCCGGAGTTCACCTGGGCGCCGAATCTGAGGCCGACGAGTGACGCGGTCATCGGCGATCTGGCTTTTCATTCACCCGCCGCGATCGTGCAGCACGGGCGCTACGGGGCGGCGTTGATACCCGATCTGGATTTGCTTGCCAGGAATCGGACGATGCCGGCTTCGCTGGACCTCGACCTGATGAACGGTCTGCTGTTCGCGCCGCTGCTATCCTACGGGTTCTGCGACTATGAGCCTGCCGCCGGCGGAAGATACTTCCGGCACGACATAACGCTCTCGCGGCGGCTGGATACGAACCGGTTGACCTATGGGTTCGACTTGATCGTCGACGCCGACTGCAAACGCGGGTCTATGGCCAAACAGGCCGCGCGGTTGCTGTGGTCCAGGTATGGCTCAGGCGGTTCCGAGCGGAAGCTGGGAGCGTCGTATGCCGCGGGGAACCCCCCTCAGTCCCCCCTTCGTAAGGGGGGAAGCAAGACTTGCCCCCCTCCACCAAAGGGAAGCCAGGTGTGCTCCCCTCCTTACGAAGGAGGGGCTGGGGGAGGTTATCTCACAAGCAATGCTCCAGCCTCCCCTCCTTACGAAGGAGGGGCTGGGGGAGGTTATCTCACAAGCAATGCTCCAGCCTCCCCTCCTTACGAAGGAGGGGTCGGGGGAGGTTATCTCACAAGCAATGCTCCAGCCTCCCCTCCTTACGAAGGAGGGGTCGGGGGAGGTTACCTCACAAGCAATGCTCCAGCCTCCCCTCCTTACGAAGGAGGGGTCGGGGGAGGTTACCTCACAAACGAAGCCCCAGGGCAGAAGCGGATGAGCTTTGGCGCTACTCCCGGCCTCACGCCGGATGCCCGGACCGCCTACGGTCTGTGGACGGCCGGGCAAAGAGATGAGGCGCGAGCGATGCGTGACGCGGTGCTGAAGGCGCCCGAGCGGCAGGGCATGTTCGCCACGCGGTTCGACCGCAGCATCGGCTCCTGGCGAAGGTCCGGGTGCCCGGGCGGCAGCGACTATTACTCCTCCGAGGAATGCTCGGACCAGATGAGCTGGCTTCTTAGGATGCACCAGGATTTGGAACCTCATCCCGAGACGCTGCGGCGGGCGCAGAGATATGTGGATTTCCTGACAGACCACAGAATGCGGTCGGGAGCGGTACCGACCTGGTACGATGCGTGGATGAGGCCGGAGGCGGCCCTCAGGTCCGCCGCGTCCACAGCGGTTTCGGCTCTGTGCACTATGCGCCTCGCGCGGATCACCGGCCTGAAGAAGCACCTCGCGGCGGCAGCGGCGATGGCAAGGTTCGTGACGACCGAGGCGATTGCCGAGAGGATGTATCTCGACAGCACGTGCATAAGCGCGGACGGGTTTGTGTCGCTGAGGTGCGCTGATCCTCATACGGGCATGCACGCGGAGAGCTCGCAGGCGATGCTCTGGTGCGCCGATATGTGCTTCGAGGCATACGCGCTGTTCGGTGACAAGGCTTATCTCCGCACAGGAGTGGACGTGCTGGACCGGCTGTGCCTGATGCAGTCGGTGGGCGAAAAGAGCTGGATGCAGGCTGTCCACGGAGTCCTTGCACGCGGGAACACCGATACGCGCGTGGCCCCGGTGCTGACCGCCGATTTTGCCTACTGCGCGATGCGTTATGGCGCGGCAACGGGCTCGGCTGAGTATTGCGAGCGCGCGGCGGCGGCACTCAGAGCGGCACAAGTCTGTGCCGGCCGCGGATCAGAGGAGGCGCGTGTCCACGCCATCGCTGCGGTGATGGAAAAGGAATTCGGCTCGCTCTACGTCTCGCTCGCCGGCAAATGGAGCGTGGAACTTAACGGCTGCAAGGTAGATCGGTTGGAGATCAGCGGCACGAGGGTCGCGCTGGAGACGGAACCCGAACCGGTTGGGGCAAGAGTAGTCTTTTCCGGGCTGAGGGCCCGCAGCTATGAGGTCAGCATCAACGGGCGCAGGGGCTGCTACGCCCGCGAGCAGATGGAGGCGGGTATCTCCGTGTAGCGCGCGGCACGGCATTCCCCGCGCTGCTCGGAATGACGTGAATCGAGTGAATTAGCCTCCTGCGGCCTGGAACAATGGGCTGTCCACCTTGGCGCGCTCGCGCTGCTGCACCTGCGTTCCTACTGCGGCCAATCTGCGCAGGTTTTCGATTTCCTCCTCTACATTGATCCGGTCGATATCCCGCGAGTCCAACGCCTGGATGATTCTCTCGGCCACCCGGATCGCGCCGAGGACGAGGAGTTCGTTGGAGTACTCAACGTAGACGTGAAATCTCCCCTTCGGGTCCACGCGCCAGTTCCACTGCGTTTCGCCCTTGAGGGTGCCTGCCTGCAGCACCTGGCCCTGCAGCTCGATGATCAGGTGCTCGAAGAGGTGCGGTATTTCCGTGGAGCGGCATTCCCGGCGAAAGCTGAAGCCGTTGTCGTTATCGCAATGATGGCATGAGAGGTGGGGAAAGAGCTTGAACAGCAGTTTGGGAATGTGCGGAGCATGCTTGGTGGAGTAACAATCAGGGTCGGGCATTTCGACCACAAGCTTGACACGGTTACTGTTATAGAAGAGGATTTCCACTACTCTCAACTTCCGCTCCCCCAAGGCAGTATTGCGCAGTATCCGCAGGGCCGCTTGTGGAAGGGTTGCGAAGCCCGGTGCACCGGCTGCGGACGCTCGATGTCTTCCTCATTGTAGCACTGGATCACACCAATGTAAAGGGGTTGGCACCGGTTTGTCGCGCTTGGTTACTATCTAGCCAACAAGCTCTACAATAAGATACAAAGCAAGCATATAGTCTGGCAGAACGGAGCAACCCTTCGACAAGCTCAGGATGCTCCGTTGGTCCACGTTGTTTCGGTTGGTGACGGAGCGGTCCTTCGACAGGCTCAGGGTGCTCCGTTGTTTGCTCCGGAAAAGGGGATGCTCCGCTGGCGGGCTGTTAATACGGCGTGATGAAACTCGGCCTCCTGGGTACAGCCCACTCAAACCGCAGAAACCTCTCCACGTCTGGCGAGAACCACCCGGGCGGCGGAGGAGGGTTCGCCCACTGCCCGAACACGTAGGGCGGAGGGCTCACGGTGTAGCTGTAGTACCCGTTCCAGAGGTACGACCTCCCGTAACCGCCATCTCCCGCATAGACAGGAGGGATATACGCGTACATGTTGCTGCCATAGTTGCCGGGGATGTAGTTGTTGATAGTGACAGGAGCTACTTCCGCCGGAACAGGAGGGAGCGTTCCTTCGGCCTCGGGAGCCGCCCGCGCGGGAACCTGTCTCTTAGCCCGCGCAACGGCGGGACCAGCCTGAGCAGGCACGGGCTGCACCGCTGCTGCCGTAGTCTTTGGACCGATGATGTAGACGTTGTCCTCGACCGTGACGGTGAACCCTGCCGCGTCACCCAGCGACTTGAGCGCCTCCGCAACGGTGACGCCCGCGAGTCTGAGTTCCACCACCTTGCCTGTTACTCCGGGCTCGATGATGTAGCTCATCCCTCTGCCTTCGAATATAGTCTCAACTGCCTGCCTGACAGGCACGTTCTTGATGTCTATGTCAACCAGCCCCGAGGTCTTGCCCGGCGTCGCCGCGTAGGCCGATACCGCACCGGAAAAGAACACGGCCACCAAAAGGGCCACAGCAAACCTTGAACTCATCTGGCTCGCCCTCCGTTCTCCGAAAACGGGACAGTCGGCATGTCGGACTCCTACAGTCCCAGCTCTCGGGCTGATTCTGGCATGCCTTGCGCCATATCAGTACCAGTATTCCCAGAACCGCAGGTAAACTGGTATGCTGGAAAGGTTGAAGGTTGGGAGTTAGAGGTTGATGGCAGAGATGAAGAGAGTAGTCCATGCATCCGAGGGTGAGAAGCACAGCTTCGACTGGGGGTCGATAACCTGGCTGCACAGCGGCGCGTTCTCGGGCAGCGAGGAGTTGACGGTGGGGGAAGTCGTGATAAGGGCCGGATGCTCCAATCCGATGCACATCCACGCGAACTGCGAGGAAGCGCTTTACCTGTTAGAGGGCGAACTCGAACACACCTGCGGCGATGAGCCCGACTACAGGCTCAAGCCGGGAAGCGCGATAGTGGTCCCGCGCGGAGTCCGTCACAACGCGAGGTGCATTAGCGACCGCGACGCGCGGATGATAGTGGCCTACTCGTCGCCAGCTAGGGAGATGCAGGGCGAGTAGCGCTCGCTCTTGCGATCACGGCGAGGCTGAGGGCGCGCTGCGTCACCAGATCGAGGGATATCTCCACCGGCGCGTCGGCATCCAATCTGATCTTGACGGCGCCAGGCACTGCTTTGCCGTTCTCGTCGAGTATTTCCAGTTTGGCTGCAGCCGTATCCTGGCGCGGAAGCTGCACGGCCTCGGCGAACTCGAACGGAAGTAGGGCTGTATGCGGCGATGCGTTGATCTGCTGGCAGGACATGCCGATCAAGTTGCCCGAGCTGTCCGTAACGGTAAGCCGGGCGGTTCCTTTGATGGCCTTCTGCGCCACGGCGGGCAGGTTGATACTGGTAAAGGCCTGCATCTTGGTGCGGGACTGCAGGCTGATCGATGAATCGTCGATCTGCTTCACGCCCGCTGCAGGCAGAATCACCACCGGGAGGTTATCGAGGAACTCCTTGACGTAGGCGAAGAACCGCCCCTCGCCAATCGAGTCCCAGTTGTAGCTGTTGTAGAGATCGGCGCCCATCATGTAGGTCACGCGCAGATCCCAGAGGTGCTCATCTATGTGGCGCCCGTCGTTTTCCTCACGGTTGACGTTCGCCCATCGGCCCCACTCGCGGACTCGCGCGAAATCCGAGGGCTGGGTCCACATACCTTCGAGGCCGGTGCGGGCCCCGACGGCGTAAGCCCACTCGGAGGCAGGGTGATTGAGAGGGCCGCCCGGGAACATGCCCTTGTGCTGCAGCGAATGGGTGTAGAGCGGCAGATCAAGGCCATTCGCCTTGAGCGCTTTGCTGGCTGCGTCAACCGTCTCCTGATTGTAGCGGCCGACATTACGGAAGAGCCAGAGGAGTTCCGCGTTCGACAGGCCATCCTGCGGATCAAGCTCGACTCCGTCTTTCTTTGCCGCAGCAACCGCAAGGGGGTTGAAGTCCGCCCACATCTCAGTGGGCTTGCGCTTGTTGTTGCCGGCTTCGCAATCGCGGTCCCAGTATCGGGGCTCGTTTTCCAGGTAGAGGTTATCGATCCACTTCGTATCGCCCTGACAAACGTCTTTGAGCGTGGCAATCGCCTCGGCCAATCGCTTGTAGCGGTAGTTGTTCAGGGCCTCGCTGTTCATCGTGAGCCACGGAGTGCTCGACCACTGGTTCGGGATGCTGAGGCAGTAGTGGCGGTTGTAACGATCACCCAGGAGAGCCTTCAGATTCTCGTCCTCGGGCTGCTCGGTGTCGGGCGTGTAGCAGATCTGCTGGTACTTGATGTCGCCAAAGCGGCCGCCCTCTCCATCCGGCGCGTGCAGAGGGGTGCCGCTCCACCAGGACACCAGGCCGATCATCGCCGGAAGCGAGTACTTCCTGGACCAGTTCGCGCACCTCTCGATCTCCTTCCGCACGTTTTCCGGACTCTGATTGGCGTAGCGGACCTCGGCGCTGAAACCGGTGGTGATGTTGTACTTGGGCAGAGGGGCAATGCCTTTGGCGATCTGCTCGACCAGCTTTTCGCCGGTGTCTGAAGTCGCATTGGCGATCCCAAGAATGCGGAAGTTGTCGTTGGCGATGAGCTTGTCTAGCTCGGCTTTCGTCACCTGCCAGACCGCAGACGTGCGGATAGGCGTGGCGGACAGACCAAACAGCGAGCACGACGCCAGGTGACCGTCATGCACACGAACGAAGTGAGTCTCGGGGCCAAAGCCTATCCCTCGATGACGGAGTTCATACTTGTGAGTGTCGTTGATCGAGACACTATAGCGGTACTCCGCGCTGCCGGGAACATCGGGGTAGAGCTCTGTGATGGCGAGATAATCCGCGGGAGTCTTGTGAATGGGCACCCCAATGTAATTGCCTTCATCCACGCGGAAGCTGCGCTTGTGGCTGCCGATGTAGCCCGTGATGAGGGTTTCGGCGTCGGCCGACACGCAGACGATCGGAATGACGGCGATGAGTGCTAGAGCATACTTCAGAAAGAGCATTTACTTCCCCCGTCTTTGGTGCGGATATCCTCGTCGCCGTTACGGTCTGCCGGGGTTGATCGGCGTTCCGTTCTTCATAAGCTGGTAGTGGAGATGCGGACCCGTGGACCATCCGGTGCTGCCGGCTCTTGCTATGATCTGCCCCTGCTTCACCTGCTGGCCGACGCGCACGAGCAGCCTGGAGTTGTGCCCGTATAGAGTGGAATAGCCCCCGTTGTGCTGGATAACGATCATGTAACCGTAGGCCCTGTTGTAACAGGCCTGGCTGACGATACCGCTCGCGGCCGCTCTGATAGGCGTGCCGGTCTTGCAGGCGATGTCTATGCCGGTGTGAAGCTTATAGGTGCCGGTGATGGGATGATGCCGGTAGCCGAAGGGACTGGTAATGCGTCCAGAGACGGGACTGATGAAGCCGCCTGTGAACGCGGTTCTTAGCATCCTCTGGCCCTGAGGAGTGCTCTCCGCCTGGCGGATCGCCTCCTCGATGGCCCGCTCTTCGGCTTCCATCTCGTCGAGAAGGCGTGCCATCAGCCGTGCGTCACGCTCTATGGCGCGTATTTGCCTCTCTTTTGCCTCCGCATTCGCCTGCACGGCGTTTCGGTTGGCTATGAGCTGCACCTGGAGCGAGCCTATCTGCGCCACCTTACGAGTCTGCAGGGCTTTGTCTCGTTCTATGGACGCCTTCAGACTGCGGACCTGTTTGATGAGGGCGGTGTCGGCGCTGAGGATCCGCTGCAGGTAGTAGGCGCGGCTCAGGAACGTCCACATATTAGTCGCGCCGAGCACAACGTCCAGGTAGTTGAGTTCCTCGCCCTCGTAGATATCCACGATGCGGGTTTCCAGGAGCGCCTGGTGCCGCGCCAGTCGCTTCTTGGTTACAGCCAGACGCCGTGTCGTGTCTGCAAGCACTGCCTGAGCGTCCTGAAGCTGCATCTTGTTGGCCGTCAGCCGGTCCTGCGCCGCGTCCAGCCTGGCCTCGACTATCGCTAACTGGCCGGTGAGGGTGCGCTTCTCATGTTCTTTGACCCGGATCTTGTACTTGACCTGTTTGATGCGCTGGCGGACGGTGCCGAGTTTGTTTGTGAGTGATGGCTTTTTCTGGCTCAGCGCGGGCAGTTGCAGCACGAGCATCACCGCGAGGACCAGCACAGCAATTGCACGTCTTCTACTGTAAGCCAATTTGCCACCTTCCTTCAGCGTTGGGAGACTAGTCGTGCAGGAAGCGCCTTATGGACACGAAGCTGCCCGCGGCGCCTATGATCACCCCGAGGATAATCAGCGCGATCGCCAGCGTGCCCGAGCTGATGCCACTGGAAAACTGCGCCATGAAAGGCATTTGCGAGACGGACCGGGCCACATAGATGTCGCCTAACCGGAGAAGCATCCAGGCCACAAACGCGCCGGTCGCGCCGAATACGATTCCCTCTATGATCAATGGCACGCGGATGAACCAGTTGGTCGCGCCTACCAGCTTCATTATACGAATCTCTCGCCTGCGCGCATAGTGGGTCAGCTTGATCGCGTTCGAGATGATGAATACATCGGTAATAAGCAGCACTACCACGCCGGCTATGCTGATGCCTCTGACCACGTGCGCTATCGACATGACTCTGTCGAGCTCCTCACGCCCATCGCGAACCGTGTGGACGTTGGGCATCACCCGGATCTTATTCGCTATCCGGGTGGTCTCGCTTGGATCGGAGACGCGGACGTTGAGCGCATACGGCAGCGGGTTATGCTGCAGCCCGGCGGACTCGATATTGGGGTTGCTTCGTTTGAATGTGGCCCACTCCTCGTCCCGGGAAAGCACCTTTACGCTCGCCACACCGGTCAGCTTGCGGACTTGCTCGGCGAAGGCGTCGGTGGTGGCGCGATCGACGCTCGTTCGCATATAGACGGCGACCTCGAACTTGCCTATCTGGGAAGCGGCGAAGTTGTTGGCTCCCAACGCAACGACGACGAATGCGCCCAGCACGCCGAGGGACAGTGCGATGGTTGATATCGACGCGAACGCCATCAGGCCGTTGCGTCGAATGCCCGTGAAGGCTTCCTGTATGAGAAACTCGATGCTACTGAAGTTCAACCTTGTTGATATGTGCCTTTGTGTTCATCTCGGATGATTCTGCCGGCGTCCAATTGGATAACCCGCTTCTTCATCCGGTCTACTATCTGGCTGTCGTGCGTAGCTACGAGGACGGTAGCGCCACGCACGTTGATCTGATCCAGGAGCTGCATGATCTCCCAGGAAGTGTCAGGATCGAGGTTGCCGGTAGGCTCGTCGGCAATCAAGACCGTGGGATGGTTCACGAGCGCCCGCGCTATCGCCGCGCGCTGCTGCTCGCCGCCGGACATCTGGTGCGGGAATGCGTCGCATCGGTGCGTGAGGCCCACCATAGCCAGCGCGTCGCCGATCCGCCGCCGGATGTCGCGCGGTTGAGCGCCGATCACCCTCAGCGCGAACGCGAGGTTCTCCCACAGGTTCTTCTGGGGCAAGAGCTTGAAGTCCTGAAAGACGATCCCCAGCTTGCGCCGCAGATACGGCACATCGGAGGGGGCCAGCTTGGTCACATCCTGATTATCGACTATGACTCTGCCCTTCACAGGCATCAGTTCGCGGTATAGCAGACGAAGCATCGTCGACTTACCGCTGCCGGTTGACCCAACTACAAAAGCAAAGTCGCCCTTTGTGATCGACAGGCTCACGTCGGTGAGCGCGCGAACACCGTTTTCATATTCAACGGACACACCGTCGAGCGAAATCATAGCTTGTACTTCCACGCAGCAATTATAACGAGGGAGCAATGAATAGGCAACAGGCGTCAGTCCGAATCGATTCGCCCGCGTCACCTATTCCGGAGTCTGATGCCTGTTGTCCGTTCCACTGTGTTACAATGGAATCGGGCTCAGGAATGAAGACACTTGATAAATACGTGATCGGCGAGATGGTGGTTCCATTCATCGCGGGCTTCTCCGTGGTGCTCATTCTCTTCGTCGGCACGATAATCTACAACAACACGCCGCTGATAGGCGCCCGGCTGCAGCAGTGGCCGCTTGTGCTCTACTACATTCTTCTACAGACGCCGCGGTACACGATGCTTGCCCTGCCATCAGGGGCTCTCTTCGGTTGTTCGCTCGCCATAAGCCGTCTGGCGACGGACAGCGAGACCACAATGATGCAGATGGCAGGGGTCAGCGCCAAGAGAATTCTGCTGCCGCTGCTCCTGGTTGGTGTGCTGCTCTGCGGGGCCGCATATGTGTTTCAAGAGAAGGTGACGGTGTGGGCCGAGCAGAGAAGCAATGAGGTATATCGCCAGTTGGCCAACGCGCCGGGGCCACTGCCGATTCAGGCGCGGATGGTCTTCTGGGCGGACAACTACTGCTTCTACGTCGGCAACGTGCAGCGCCAGGGCCGCGATCTAGTGCTGAGCAAGGTGATGATCTATGAGCCTCCTCGGTCCCCCAACGGCTTCCCTACCCTCACCACGGCCGACAGGGCGACCGAGCGCAACAGGGTCTGCACGCTCTACAAAGGCACTATCTATAGGACAAACGATGAAGGCGATCCCGAGTTGATAGGCCGCTTCGAGTCGATGAAGCTGGACTTGCGCCACGCGATGTCGCAGTATGTCAACCAGGGCCAGAAGCTTCCCGAGGCAATGTCTATCGGGGAACTCCGGCAGCAGATGCAGGTGCTGGCGAAAAGCGGGCTTAAGGCGGACAACTATCGGCTGGAACTGGGCAGCAAACTCGCGCTGCCGCTGAGTTCGCTGGTGCTCATCCTCTGCGTCGGCCCGTTGAGTTTCAGATACGGGCGGCGGGGCGGATTCATGGGCGTGCTGCTCGGCATAGTCGTGCTGTTCTTCTACTACAACGTAATGGTGTTCAGCAAGCTCTTCGGGCAGAACAACCTGCTCTCGCCGTCGATTGCGGGCTGGAGCCAGGCAATCGTATTCAGCATCCTCGGCGTTTACCTGCTCTGGAGGGTGGAGTAGAAGGAAGTCACAAGTTCAGGGTCTAAAATCCAAGTCAGGGGACACCTCCTTGAGCTTCGATTTGCCACCTTGGACTCTGAGCCAAAAGAAACCGCTGCGCGTGCTGGTAGCAGGCACGCTACTCGTCCTCGTGTGCACGTCACCGGTTTTGGCGGCTGAGGCGACGCTCCCGGCACAGCCACCGCTGAGCGGTGAGCCACCGACGGTAACGGCCCCTCCCCCCTCCGAGGACGTACGCCATCTGCCGCAGGTCCCGGGGCCGATGACGGAGGTCCCGTCGCCCGTGCAGCCCTCGGAGCCGACCGGACCATTTGCTCCGGCACAGCGTGTGCCCGACCTGGCCACGACGGGAATCCATTTCTCCGCCGACTACCTCAGAACGACCACCGATGAGAGCGGGCGCGCCGCCATGACAACCGTAACGGGCAACGTAACCGCGCGATACAGAGACTTCGTGGTCACGGCGGAGAGGGGGCAGGTCAACTATCAGACCAACCTCGCCGTGTTCGAAGGCAATGTGTGCTTTCGGATTGGAATCCAGGAAGCACGGGGCGACAGAATAGAGATCAACATCCGGACGTTTGAGTGGTCATTCACCCCGGCCACTACTACGATCAAACCCGAGTTCACGAGAGGGTACATTCGGGCGCCGATCTTCGCCAACGCGCGGAAGATCAGCGGTATCCGGGACAGGCAGGTGTCCGGGTTCGGCACGGAAGTGACCACGTGCGATCTTCCCAACGAGCACTACGACATAACCGCTGAGAGCGTGGTTGTGTACCCGGACGACAAGGTCGTGTTCAGGAATGCCAGCCTGATCGCGCTCGGCAAACGCCTCTTCACGCTCCGGCGGTTCGCCATTCCAATCCGGCAGATCACGCGAAACCCGAACGTGCTGCCACGGGTCGGCAATTCCGCAGAGGAAGGTTACTTCATCAAGTATGCCTACCCGATTATTGCTAACCGATCGCAGATGGGCTACGCTCTGGTAGACCTGATGCAGCGCAAAGGAGTCGGCATCGGAATTCAGGACTTCTACCGCGTTCCACGAGGCCAGGGCAGCCTGTATCTCTACGGTCTGCACGACAACAACATCAATCAGGACACTCTGACGGGCCGCTTCAACCACTCGCAGTTGATCGGCAGCATCCAGCTGAATGCCACGAGCAACTTTCGCAAGAACAGCTATCTCTACGCGCCGGAGAGTACCTCCATTGAAAACCGGCTGATGTTTTCTCGTAGCGTGCCGAGGGCGCAGTCTTCGCTGACGCTGGGGCAAACGACAAACGACGTGATTCAGCGCACCACGCAGACGGCCGCCAACCTTCAGCACAGGCAGGATCTTGGCTCCGGCGCGTACATAAACGCATCATTCGACTACACCGGCTATACGGCTCAGGACCAAACGCGGGCCCGGCTGACTTCGCAGGTGCTGTATTCAAGAAGGACGCCCAAATTCGACTGGGACGTGTCGGCGCAGAAGCTGACTGACCTGAGCGATGAGGCTTTCGTAGGAATCGGCCAGTTCGGGGGCATCGAGCGACTGCCGGAGGTGTCGATATCATCGGACACCGCACGACTGGGGCGGATTCTGCCGTTCAACCTGCCAGGCCGGATGCGCCTGAGCTATGGCAGATTCACGGAACTGCCAGGGCCGGAACTGGACAGGGTATTCCTGGACATTTCCTCGCCAAGCACTTCCTATGAGCTATCCAACACCTGGACAGCGCTGGTGGGAGCAGGATTCAAGCAGTTCATCTATGGCGACAACACCGCGCAGTTCTCAGTGGATGCGAGCGCGCAGTTGACCAAAAGACTGGGCGACACTTCCACATTCGCGCTCACCTATCGATATCAGGAGCCGGAAGGGTTCACTCCGTTCCGGTTTGACTTCATTGGGAAATACAACATATTGAATGCAAGCCTCAACCTTGAGAATACCGACCGGTTCAGGCTCAGCATTATCACCGGGTACAATTTCGCGCAGCCGAGGTTCCCGTGGCAGGACTCGGTCGTGAGGTTCACGATCCAGCCGACAAGGAATCTGCTGCTCTATACGGCCACCGGCTACGACTTCAACCGGTCGCAGTGGCGGCAGGTGATCAACCAATTGAGGGTTCGCTGTGGCAATGACTTCAGGCTGGATCTGGGCAGCCGTTACGACCCAACCAGAGGCAAGCTTGCGACCTTGGCCGGATTACTGGACACGCCGCTGGGGACGAAGTATCGTCTCCAGGCAGTGGCCGGGTGGAACGGATTTACCAACAGCTTCGACTATCGGAGCTTGCGGCTGACACGCGATCTGCACTGCTGGGAGGCGTCACTTACTTATGTAGATCAGGGCGGGTTCTTCAACAATCAGGGCTTGTTCTTTAACCTGCGCATCAAGGCGTTCCCGCTCGTGGACAACTTCGGCATGGGCAACTTCGGGCAGGCGCTCGATACGAGCGTGGGGCAGGTCTACTAACAAAATGTGCGCATTGGATTATTGAGTATTGTCGGAGGGATGCAGATGATTGGCAGGGTGATCGTTCTTGGTCTGGTTCTTGTAATGACCGCGGCACTGCCGGGAGCCGCCAAAGTGCCCGGAAGTGTCAGGGCTGTGGATTTTGGCGCGATGGGTGACGGTGTTACGGATGATACCGCCGCCATTCAGAAGGCGCTGGACAGCCTCACGAGCGGCGGAGTATGTCACCTGAGCGCGGGGGCGTATTTGCTGTCGGGCGAACTGAAGATGCCGCACGGGACCACGCTGCTGGGCGAGGGCGTACGGTGGGAGAACTCAGCTACGCGTCTCATCGTGCCGAAGAAGGGGTTCTCCGCCGTCAGACTCGGGCACGGCTGCAGCGTCAAGGGATTTGCGATCTCCTACCCCAATAACCAGGACAACGCTAAGCCCGAGGCGTATCCGCCAGCGATCCTGCTCGACGGCATCAATCCGAGCGTCGAGAACATCGTTTTCGACTGCGCGTGGATAGGTATTTCCACTCCTCCCGGCGGCGGCAACACCGGCCAGGGCCTGTTCAGGAACATAACCGGCTTTGTACATCACGTTGGAATACACCTGTCCGGCTGCAGAGACGTCAACCGGATCGAAAACGTCCACTGGTTTGTTGGCGGCAAGAGCGGCGCGGGTGAAGCGTATTTCCGCAAGCACCGCGTCGGGTTCGAGTTCGGAGATGTGGATGGCACACTGATGGACAGGTGCTTTATCATCGGCGGCAAGGCGTTTTTCAGGCAGATGCCTCTGAAGGACACGCCCGATGGGAAGGGCGCGCCGGCGCATTCGCTGGGGTTCCATATCGATCAGTGCTGGATCGAGGATGTGGACGAGGGGTTCGTCTTCGAGGGCGCGACCGGGTTCGTCATTGACGCCACCAACATCCTCGTGCGCGAGAATGGGGTCGGTGTCCGCGTGAAAACCAGCAGCCTGTTCTATAACGCGGTCATTAACAGCACTCAGGTGCGGGGATTCGGCAAGCCGCTGATCGGTTTCGAGTATACGAACCTGGTGCCGCATTCACGGAACAGGCTCAGTATCGCCGATTGTCAGGTGGTCGATGGCGCGCCGGCAGTGCTGCTCGGATCTGGTGCGACACGCGTGAACATCCACGACAATCACTTCCAGAGCGTGCCTGGCAAGCCCGCGATCCAGATCGAGAAGGGCGCTGATCTAATCGTCATCACGAACAACGTGCTATCGGCCGAGCAGGGCATCAAGGACAACACGGACAAGGCCGCGCGGAAGAACATATCGGGTAACGTAGTGGAGCAGTAGCGGAGAGATCAGGCCGCGCGCCGCGTTCGCTTGGGCTTGGGCTCTGCCGCAGGCGCCGGCTGCATCTTCATCTCTTCGATCTCAAGGCGTTCGGCAAGCCATAGCTGCATGAGCGTCTGGTAAGGCACGCCAAGCTTTCTGGCCCGGCGCTTTATGCCGTTCAGAACCGGCACCGATACGCGCAGCGAAATCTGCTGCGCCTGTCGCTTTTCGCGGGCTTCTCGTGCGCGGGAGGCGTCTATGTGCACACGTTCGCCCTCATCCATCAGTTCAGCGGCGTCATGTGTGCTCCAAAACTCGAGTTCTTCCTCTTCTGACTTGAAGTCCGGCACTTTCATAGCTGCTACATTCCCAATTCTCTTCGGTATCTAGACTTCTCAGCAGTAGTCATCGCCCGTGCGCTGATCACCCATGCGATATGAGGGCGAGGCATCGAGAAGACGATGAACAAATACTGGCCGCTTGCGTTCTGCGCCCACGCCCTGTACTTGCCGCCATCAACTCTGACGCCTACGGCTCTGGATCATCGTTCAGTAATGCATCCTCAACATCGTCCGGCTCAATGCCGTGCTTGGCCCTGATCTTTTCGACCAGCACATCCACCCACTCAAAGCCGTCAATCCGCAGGGTCATAGATATCCTGTGTATTGGATGTATATTTATTATATATCACTGCTGGAGCCTGTCAACCCCGTTCGGCAATGATCGCCGCTCCCAGCGCTCCTACTATCTGAGGTTCTTCGGGCAAGAGCAGACCTGTACCCAGTCTCTCCTCAATCGCTGCCACTACGCCTGAGTTTTTGGCTACTCCGCCCGTCATCACGAATGGCGGCGCGGCTCGGAGGCGGCTGACCATCGAATAGATGCGCTCCGCTACAGACCTGTGCAGTCCCCGGATGATGTCCTCCTTGGGAACCCCCTTCGCCACGAGCGCAACTACCTCGGATTCGGCGAAGACCGTGCAGGTGCTGGATATCCTGACGTCAGCAGTGGACAGGGCGGAAAGAGCTCCGAGGCTCTGCAGATCCGTATCCAGCGAGCGCGCCATCACTTCCAGAAAACGGCCGGTGCCGGCGGCGCACTTGTCGTTCATAGAGAAGTCTTCGACGCGCCCGTCCTCGGAGAGCCTGATGACTTTGCTGTCCTGGCCGCCGATGTCGATCACGGTCTGCGCTTCGCCAAAGAGATACCGCGCGCCGAGGGCGTGACAGGTGATCTCTGTTACGGCTCTGTCGGCGAAATCGATGCTGGTGCGGCCGTAGCCGGTTGCGACGACGGTGTCGATATCGGATGCGGACAAGGCTGCGGCCTTGAGGGCGGCATCATAGGCCGACCGTGCTGCGGATTCGCTGCTGGAAAGGGTTGGGACGATGGCGTGGGACAGAATGCGATGTCCGTCGAAGATCACCGCGTCGGTGGAAAGAGAACCTATGTCAATCCCGGCTACAAACATGCTAAGTCCATCCCCCAGGTGTCACGTCACATGAATACGACCACGCGCGGATGCGCGTTCCTGCCGATGAGCAGACGTGCTCCAGCTAATGGTTCGAGTGGAAGTGACGCTAGTCCTGCGAGAAGATGGAACACGCGGAGGTGGACTCTTCGGCTTGAGAGGCCTGTACAAGGTTTCGCCGGGCGGCCCCGCACCCCCACAGATCGCCAAAGACAGGAAACTCGCACCCAAAACTGTCATTGACCATCAGCGAGGGCTGCGCGGAGCACACCCGGCTATGCTTTCCCGCCAGGCACCTCCTCTCCAGACACCGGCAGGCTATTTGCGTGCCAACAGACCTTCGGCAGCCCGGCCAGCTCCCGATCTCCGGACCCCGAAATCGCCACACGGCGATGCGGGTTACTATCTCCGGCCCGCGGAGCCCCGACGGCTTTGCGTCACCCGGTCGCCCGGGATTTGCCTTTGTCGGTGTCTTCAGGTGGTAGCGCTTCGGCGGCCAGGCAGCCATGCGACCCCACAAATGCCCAAGATTCAGTCTTCACTAACGCAGTTGGAGGACTCAATATTGAGCGCTCGGAAGAAGACTGCTACGCCACTGCACCGCGGCAGCCGCACAAGCCGTCTTCCTGTGGCCGTTTAGGCCCTGCAGCTTTGCGTCCCCCGGTTTCCCGAGGTTTGCCCTTGTCGCGCGCTTCGAAATGCAAGCGCTGGATACAAGACTGTATTCACTTTTCCAGTATTGCCTGTTACATGGAAGTTATGCCGTTACGTGCGGGGTTGTTGTGCTGAGGCAATTACCAGTATTTTGGAGCGACCTTGGCCTGGAGACGGTCACCTTTGGTGCGTAGGTCGCCTGGGTGCCGTACAAGCAAAAGCCCCTCTGAATAGAGGGGCTTTTGTGTAAGAATAATCCTGGCGACGACCTATTTTCCCGGGGCCTAGCGCCCAAGTATCGTCGGCCCTGGTGGGCTTAACTACCGTGTTCGGAATGGGAACGGGTGGACCCCCACCGGTATGATCAC
>JBPOHN010000024.1:0-86402 GCA_052035525.1 Armatimonadota bacterium | reverse complement strand
TATAGGTTAATGTCGTCTGTCGGTGTGGCGTGGAGAACAGCAGCACAACAACGTCATTTCGAGCGGAGCATAGCGGAGTCGAGAAATCCGCTTATCAACAAGCACGTCAAAAGCAGATTCCTCGACTGCGCTCGGAATGACGAGGGTCTGAATACGCTCGGAATGACAGAGACCACCATCCCCTCACCTGCCGCAAGACAAGGTTACCGCGATGGCGGCGGCGTCCGCTGTGCGTGGGTCTCCGGACCCCGCACCCCCCGCTGTGCATGGGTCTCCGGACCCCGCACCTGACGTGTCAGGTCAGGAAACCTTGACACAGCGGAGCGACAGAAAGATGCAGTGTCGCACACCCCCCATTTCATAGTGACGGCGGCGGTTGATGTGTGTATGATCGTTCTCGATGCTTCGGCATGCGTGTGCTCTTAGCCGCTCCTGCTTCGGGGCGAAAAGCCTCCCGAAGCACCCGCTTACTTTGTGCTGTCCCGCCGGACTCTATTCGTGCCGAAGCATCGAATCCCTTGTTCCTGACGCAGAAATTCAGGCTGTCAGCTACGATCCTGCAGGTCTCTTCTCGAACAAACAAGGGGAGCCAGTCTATGACCGTGAACGTGACGTAGTAGACTGAGTTGTCTCCGGTGATCCTGTAGCGCTCCATATCAGATCATTCCGCAAGAAGTGATTGGAGACCTCCGGTCGCATCGCGTGCGGGGTCAGGAGACCCACGCACAGCGAGCGGAAGCTGTACACAGTTCGACTCCCAGACTTGTGTTGAACACACCATTTTCGGTCTTTCGGGAATCTCGTTCCCGAAACCATGCGAGCTGCGCGGTATCGGGGATGAAGTTCCCGATATACCGCCTGCAAAGCAGATTCCTCGACTGCGCTCGGAATGACAGAACCGCCATCTTCCGCCATCTGTCGCTACCCCCAGGGTTACTGATGTCGGCGGCGGTTCAGCCCGAGAACTCTCTTGCCCATACCCTGAACTGCCGCTTGACCTCGTCCCACGAAAGGTCGGTCAGCATCTTAGGCATCGGCTCTTCATCCGCGTCGTCAAAGTAGGTTAGCCCGATAAGCAGGTGAGACGTTTCATCGGTTGAGTACTTGCGCCGATAGAGGTCCATGCTATCCCTCAGAGGTCTGTGGCGCAGCGCAATCGTATAGAGGTCGATGAAGTCCTTTCGCGAACCTCTCTGGCGGATGCCGGCGAGCTTCATACAGGCGAGGTCATCCAGTGATGCCAGCTCGATTCCGTGCTCCGGCCACATCGTCGGGCCGGTCAGTTGCGGATAGGGGTACTCCAGAAAGCTGACTCGGACGTCGTTTGCCCGGGCGTGCAGAGTCCCTCTTGCAACCTGCACGTCCCGCAGGTCCAGTCCATTCTCCCTGGCGCGTTCAGCCAGCAGCAGGGGATCGTCGATCTTGTGCGGTGTAAACCAACCGAAGTCAACCGAGCGGCGGTGGCCGAAGTACAACGCTACAACAGTGCCGCCCCCGAGGTAGAAACCTTCAGCAGATGCCCACTTGGCCAGGGCAGGCAGACATTCCAACTGCCTATCGTCAAGAATCTCCGGGTGCAGTTCGCTCACGCCGCCCTCCCGTGCCAAATCGACTTGCGCGCCTCGCGCACCCATTCATCGACCTGGTCTTTGGGCAGGTCGAGTATCAGTTCCCAGTACCTCAGCTTAGCAGGCTCCAGGCCGCCGCCCTTCTTGGCGAGAAACCACTGCCTGATCGCATCGTCGCCCAGCGTCCGGCGCAGCCACTTCATCGATTCCCATCCGCCGTAATCAAGCACCCGGCGGATGATGAAGTTGTCGTACTCGCCGAGGTGAAGCGAGTCGAAATCCACGTCCCAGAAAAGAGACCTGAGGTCTTCCGGGCAGCTTATTTGTTGAGCTCTGATCTTTGTCCATGGTTGCCGTACTAAAGATCAGGCCGGAGCATTGCACTCCGGCCTCTCTGATCTCTACTCTCTAACCGCTACTCCTCGGTCTCTTCGTCCTCGACCTCATCATCGAGTTCTTCCTCATCGAGCTCATCGACATCATCAACTCGCTCGTCAACGGGAATGCCGCCGAGGGCGGGGTCGGTTACGCGCTTCTTTGGCTTCGCGGGCTCCTCGGGCGCGTCGGCTTTCGGGATCGTGGCAAGGCTTGCGACTCCGTCGCCGGCGCCGAGGTTAATGAGCCTCACGCCCTGGGTGCTTCTGCCGCAGGAGCGTATCTCCTTGACGCGAATCTTCAGCATAATGCCCTGGTTCGTGACGATCACTATCTTGTCCGAGTCATCAACGACGGCGGTCTGGACGATCTTCCCGGTCTTCTCCGTGATGTTCATCGTCTTGATGCCCTTGCCGCCGCGCGTCTGCTTTCGGTAGTCCTCGAGCGTGGTGCGCTTGCCGTAGCCCTTCTCGCTCGCTACCAGAAGCTCCTTATCGGGCTTGGCGAGCGTCATTCCCACAACCCGGTCGTTCGGAGACAACCTGATTCCCCGAACGCCGCCGGCTGCCCGGCCCGCGCTGCGCAGATCCTTCTCGTGGAAGCGAATCGACATGCCGTTGTGGGTGACCATGATTACTTCATCGTTGCCGTTGGATATCTCCACCCACTTGAGCGCGTCGCCTTCCTCGATATCGAACGCCCGCAGGCCGTTGGAGCGCAGGTTATGGAACATCTCCAGGTCGGTCTTCTTGACCTCGCCCATCTCCGTCGCCATAACCATGAATCCGTCCTTGTCGAGGTCACGCACGGCGACCGTAGCCGTGATCTTGTCCCCTGGCTCGATGGATATCAGGTTGATGATCGCCGTTCCCATCGCCGTTCGCGTGGTCTGCGGAATCTCATACGCCTTCAAGCGATACACGCGCCCGCGGTCGGTGAAGAAGAGGATGTAGTGATGCGTGGTCGCAACGAACAGGTGCGCGACCTTGTCCTCCTCCTTCGCCGTAGCGCCGATCTTGCCTCGCCCTCCTCGCTTCTGCGCGCGGTAGGTGTCGATCGGGACCCTCTTGATGTAGCCGTCGCGGGTGATGGTGATGATGGTCTCCTCATCGGGGATCATATCCTCCTCACCGATCTCATCGGCCTCCATCGGGATGATCCGGGTCTTGCGCTGATCGCCAAACTTGTCCTTAAGGTAAGTTAGCTCGCCCTTGATCACGTTCAGAATCTTGATCGGGTCGGAGAGCAGGTCCTCCAGCCAGCCGATCCGCTTCAGGAGGGTCTTGTAGTCCTCCTCGATCTTCTCGCGCTCCAAAGCCGTGAGCGATCGGAGCTGCATATCGAGTATCGCGTTCGCCTGAAGCTGCGAGAGCCCGAACTTGGACATCAACTGGTTACGTGCGATCTCCGCCGTGTGCGACCCCCGGATGATCTTGATCACCTCATCCAGGAATTCAACGGCGATGCGCAGTCCTTCGAGTATGTGCGCCCTTCGCAGCGCTGCCTGCAATTCGTATTTCGTCCGCCGCTCGACTATCTCCGCCCTGTGGTCGATGTAGTTCTGCATCAACTCCTTCAGGGTCAGAATCCTGGGTTGGCCGTTCACCAGCGCCAGGTTGATGACGCCGAACGTCTTGCGGAGGTCCGTGTGCTTCAGGAGGTAGTTCAGCACCTTGCGCGGGTGCGCGTCCCTGCGAAGCTCTATCTGCAGCCTGATTCCGTGCCTGTCCGAGTAGTCCGGCAGCCCGGTGATGCCATCGATCTTCTTGTCCCTCGCGAGGTCGGCGATCTTCGTGGTCAGCGTGGCCTTGTTAACCTGATACGGCAGTTCCGTAACGACGATCGCGTTCTTTCCGCCCTCCATAGGCTCGATCGTCGTCTGGGCCTGCATGATGATCTGCCCGCGGCCGGTCGTATAGGCTGACTTGATGCCCTTGGTGCCGAGGATCAGCCCAGCGGTCGGAAAATCAGGGCCCTTGACGAACTGCATCAGGTCCTCGACCGTTGCATCCGGATGATCGATCAGATGGCTGATTCCGTCGCAGACCTCGCCGAGGTTGTGCGGCGGCATTTCGGTCGCCATACCGACCGCTATTCCCTTGCTGCCGTTACACAGCAGGTTAGGGAACTTGCCCGGCAGGACCATCGGCTCCATGCGGGTCTGGTCGTAGTTATCGATCCAATCGACGGTATCCTTGTCAAGGTCTTCGAGGAGTTCCATTGCGAACGGGGACATTCGCATTTCGGTATATCGCATAGCCGCCGGAGGGTCGCCGTCGATCGATCCCATATTGCCCTGAGCGTCGATCAGCGGGTATCGGGCCTTGAAGTCCTGTGCCATGTTGACCATAGTCATGTAGATGGCGGCGTCGCCGTGCGGGTGGTAGTTACCCATTACCTCTCCGGCGATCTTAGCGGACTTTCTGTGCTGTGAAGACGGCCCCAGGTGGAGGTCGTTCATGGCCACCAGGGCACGCCTTTGAACTGGCTTCAGGCCGTCTTTGACATCGGGCAGAGCGCGCGATATGATGACGCTCATCGCGTAGTCCATATAGGACTTACGCAGCTCGTCCTCGATGTTGATGGGGATGACTTCCCGGGCTATGTTGCTCAAAATGGAGGGTCCTCTCGAAACGTTTTGACCCGGTTATTATACTCCTCCGAAGCGTGCCCGGTCAAGGAAGCAGGCGGCTGTACACGAGGTCGTGCGAGGCATTTGCGCTCAGACTGTCTTGTGGATGAACGGCCATCTGCAAATGCTTCACCCCTGCAGTGTAGCACCGGTACTCATCTTCCTTCCTTCCTTCATTTGTGCTAAGATAAACGCTGATTCCGGCTCAGTTGAAAGGACACACCCATGGCGCACCAGAAGTCATCTCCGATAGAAGATCAAGCAGTCGCGGCGGCGAGTATTCCCGGTGTTGGGGAGGCTCTCCTAAGCTCGTTCCCCGTGCTGGACGCAACACGGTCCGAGGAGCTTCATCCCTCGATCAAGGAGCAGCTCGAAGGCTCCGCCGAGCGCGACGCGGACATAGTAGTGATCGGCTCCGGTCCTGCAGGTTACGTGGCGGCAATCCGTGCGGCCCAGCTTGGCGCGAAGGTCGTGATTGTGGAGAAGGCGAGCGTCGGCGGGACCTGCCTTAACGTCGGCTGCATTCCCACGAAGGTGCTGCTCGCTTGCGCTGCAGTGCTGGAGTCCGTCAAGAACGGCGAGGAGTTCGGCGTCAAGGTGAGCGGATATGACCTCGACCTTGCGAAGATGATGTCGCGCAAGGAGTCCGTGGTCAAGAGGCTTGTCGGCGGCGTCGAGAGCTTGTTCAAGTCGAAGAAGATCAGGCTTGTGCGCGGCGAGGGGCGTATCACCGATCGCAATACTGTCTCCGTCACAACCGCCGAAGGCGTCGAGACGATCAAGACCGCCAACATGCTGATCGCCACCGGCTCGGTTACGGCGCTGCTGCCGCTGCCGGGCTTCGAGCTTGGCCCCAAGGTGTGGACCTCCACTGAGGCTCTGAGCTTCACGCACGTTCCCAGAAGCATTCTGATCGTCGGCTGCGGCGCGATAGGTCTGGAAGCAGGCTACACGTTCGCCAAGCTCGGCACGGATGTTACGCTGGTCGAGATGTGTCCCCAGATCCTCCCTGCTGCCGACACCGAGACAGCGAACGAGCTTATGAAGTCCCTGAAGAAGCAGGGGATGAAGTTCATTCTCGAATCCACCGTGACAAAGGCCGAGGATACGAAGAGCGGCAAGCGCGTGTTCGTGAAGACCGGCGACAAGGAAGAGGCTATTGAAGCGGAGATCGTCCTCGTCGCGGTAGGTCGCAAGGCAGCGATCCAGGGAATCGGCCTGGAAGAGGTCGGCGTCAAGACCGAGAGGGGCCGGATCGTGGTTGATCAGCACATGCGCACGAACGTGCCGGGAGTCTACGCAGCGGGCGACTGCATCGGCGAACCCATGCTGGCTCACGTAGGCTGGACGGAATCAATCGTCGCGGTGGAGCACATGATGGGGCTCGGCTCCAAGATGGACTACAAGGCGTTCCCCGCCTGCGTCTATACGACCCCCGAATGCGCCTCGGTCGGCCTCACCGAAGAGCAGGCCCGCGAGCGCTACAAAGACGTCAAGGTCGGCAAGTTCACATTCAGGCACAACGGCAAGGCGATGGGCATCGGCGAGATCGAGGGCTTCATCAAGTTCATCACGGAGGGGAAGTACGGCGAGATCCTCGGCGTGCACATGGTCGGCCCTCACGTGACGGATATGATCGCCGAAGCGGTGCTTGCGATCAAGAACGAGCTGACCGTGGACGAGGTAGTAGCCACCATCCACCCGCACCCGACGCTATCCGAAGTCACTCAGGAAGCCGCTTACGACGCGCTGGGCAGGGCGATACACAAGTAGGGGTAGTCCCGACTGTCGGAGTGTAGGTGCAGGGATTTCAGCCGACTAGCCTATCGGCTCTACTCAGGCAGACCCTTGTTCCTGAGGTCATCTTTGACTGAGGTGAGGTCCTTCCTCGCAGTTGCGAGGGCGGTGTCGGCGTCGTCCTGCGAGGCATCGGGGAGATCGCTGGGATAGCGAGACTCGACAGCCCAGAAGCTCAACTCCGCTAGATCCGAGTCGGCGTACTGAAGCCAGCGCTTCGTTTCCTGCAGGATCATCCTATCGGGCGTAGACAACCTTGCCCTCCCTCAGCGCCGGGTACAAGACTGTGCTTGCCAGCTTGCCTCTTGTCTCCAGGTTCCTGATTGCAGGTCACCACTATGTCCTTGCTCACAGGGAGGTGGCGACCGCTCTTAGCATGGAGATCGTGGCTGCCTTTCGATCGTCACAAGAGGCCAGTACCACCAGGAGGTCGATGTCACTGTCGGCGCGCGCATCGCCCGAGCCCTCGATCCAAAGAGGATGATCTTCTCGGGACTGAAACGCTGAACTATTCGCTCGACCATAATCGCCGTTGCTTCATCGGCTGTAATCGGCTTGGCCATGCTAGTGGATAACCCTCTGCCATCAATCGCAAGAGCCTGCAAAGCATTGTACCACAAGCAGGCGCGGAGGCGTTCACCTTGCCTCACATGTGACAGTTCCGAGCTGATGAGCGCACTGCCATCCTGAACTTGATTCAGGACCAGACACCGCGCAGCCTGGATGCTGAAACGAGTTCAGCATGACGTAACCCTGGTGAGCTCACGCCCTTAGCCGTGGTATAATCTAGCTCAGCACTAGGTAATGGCAGGGCGAGGCGTGGGTTCTGAGACTGAGCGGGCGAGAGTCGAGCCGAATAGCGAGGCGGACGGCCGGGAGGACGCAGCGGATTCGCGCCAGACGCGCGACCGGCAGCGTAATCGCAGGTCGATCAAGGGCGTCCCGGACGACGCGTCCTCGATGATCAAATCGGCGCCGAAGGAGCGGTTTCGGTGGTGGGTTATCCTCCTCGGGGTTGCTCTGATTCCGGTGAACAGCCTGTGGATCGCTCGGGCCGAGGCGCTGGATTATTCGGGCTTTCCTACCTGCGCGTCGCTGTTCTACAACGTTATCTTCTGCCTGTTGGTGCTGCTTGCTCTTAACGCGCTGCTGCTTCGGTTTCTGCCCTCGGTTGCGCTGTGCCGGCGCGAGTTGATCGTGCTGTATGCGATGATTGCCACGGGGTCGAGCCTCGTCGGGCACGATACGATGCAGATGGTCGTGCCGACTATCCCCCACGCGAGCCACTTCGCCACTCCCGAGAACCGCTGGAACGATCTGATAGTCCCGCGCCTGCCGGGCTGGCTTACGATTCAGACCGGTGATGCGATCAAGCACTACGAGCAGGGCCGATCGTCCCTCTACAATTGGGACCACATCCGGGTGTGGCTTGTGCCGGCGGCGGCGTGGAGCGGGTTCCTGTTGTGCATGATATCCTCGATGCTGTGCATCAATATCCTCCTTCGGCGGCATTGGGTGGAGCACGAGCGGCTGGAATACCCCATAGTGCAAATCCCGCTCCTGATCACTGAGGGTGGCGGCGCGAACAGGATGTTCAGAGACAAGCTCTTGTGGATAGGGTTCGGGATCGCCGCAAGCATAGACCTCTGGAACGGGTTCTCGCAGTTCTTCCCGGCGATACCAAGGCTGAACACGAAGCTGACCGACCTGAGCCCGATGTTCGCGGCATCGCCGACCTGGCGCGCGATGGGGTGGTTTCCGATATCGTTCTATCCGTTCGTGATCGGGCTCGCGTTCTTCATGCCGTCCAACATGGCGTTTTCGAGCTGGTTCTTCTATCTGTTCCGCAAACTGGAGCAGGTGGTGGCGTTCAACCTGGGCTTCGAGGGGGACGCGTGGTTCCCCTACCTGAAGGCGCAGTCCTACGGGGCGCTCATCGCGCTGTTCGCGGCCGCCCTATGGTATAGTCGCGGCTATCTGAAGCAGATGTGGGAGGGAGTTGTCCAGGGCACCGGGATGACGGAAGACGGCGGGCTGAGCTACCGCAAGACGATGATCGTGCTGGGAATCGGGCTTGCGGGTATGATGGTTTTCCTGGCGGCGGCGGGGATGTCCGGCTGGCTGGCGATCATTTATGTGCTGCTCTACATGCTGTTCCTTGGCGCGATCACGAGAATCCGGGCAGAGTTGGGCCCGCCTTCGCACGAGCTGGGATCGGTGGGAACGTCGCAGATGCTGATCCTGGCGCTCGGAACCACGTTCGTTGGCCCGCAGAACCTGACGGTGTTCTCGCTGCTGTATTTCCAGAACCGGATGCATCGGGGGATTTTGATGCCGCAGCAAGCCGAATGCCTCAAGGCGGCGCACGAAAGTGGATTGAAGATGCGCACGATGGTAATTGCGCTAGCCGTGGCGGCCGTGGTGGGCGTAGTCGCTGCATTCTGGGCGCTGATGCACTTGGGGTATGGCCGGATGTATGCATCACATCACCCGGGGGCGCCGGGTTCGGGGTTCTCTCAAGCCGCGTTCAACCAGCTTGCATCATGGATCACGAATCCGGTTCACGCGAACTATGCGGGCGTGGCGGCGGCGGGGATCGGGGCAACGATCGCGCTGATTCTGGCGCGGCTGAGCGTGATGTCCTTCGGTTTTCCGTTCCATCCGGCGGGGTTTGCGATCGGGATGTCGTTTGGGGTGGACTACATCTGGATGCCCATACTGATCAGTTGGCTGCTAAAGGTCGTGATCCTGCGCTACTGGGGGATGCGCGGCTATAGGGCCGCAATGCCGTTCTTCGTGGGGCTGGTGCTGGGTGAATTCGCTGTCGGCGGACTGTGGAGCTTCGTCCGCGGCGTGATGGGCGTGCAGACGTATACGTTTTTCATATTCTGAGCAGCAGAGCGCGTAAGTGATGCAGGGCCCGCGGCGGTCGGTGGACTACTGCGGGCCACAATTGATACGGTCGCCTATACCTTCGGCGATTCCACGTTCACGCTGCCTTCGGCGACAGCCGTGAGGATTTCATCCGTCTTGTGTTCTTCCTTGAGCGTCATATCGAGCGTCTTAGCGACGTCCTCGTGTCCCATTTCCCGGGCCCACTCGCATAGGGTCCCGTATGTGGCGATCTCGTAGTGCTCGACCTTCTGCGCTGCGGCTATCAAGGCGGCGTCTTTGACGTGTGGTTCACCTTTGGCCTTGAGAATCTTTTCCGCGTCCTTGATGATGCCCTCCATCCCCTCGCATTTCTCGGCCTCGGGTTCCAAATCCATCATCTCGAACACGTCTTCGAGCCGCTCGATCTGCTCCTCAGTCTGCTTCAAGTGCAGCTCGAACTTGTCTTTGAGTTCTTTGGAGTTAGCGCCCTCGATCATCTTCGGCAGCGATTCCATCACCATCTGCTCGGCGCTGTAGATGTCCTTTAGCTCCTCCTCAAAGAGGATGCTCAGTGTGTTCAGTTCCTTCATCCGAATCCTCCCCTTGTCATAATGCGATATGCAAAACATACCCCTTATAGGGCAGTTACCGACCTGGTTGGACGCCATCAATCCGGCGTTGCGTCTCGTTGATTCCTGGGCCGTTCCTGCTGGTCCTGCGGCGCAGCCCTGCGGTCGGTATCAGGTCCAGCGCCACCTGACGGCGGCGCGGGAGACGTTCCGGGTTCACCTGGCTCTCCGGGAGGGCCGGGAGGACCTGGCGGGCCGGGAGTGACAACTTGCGGAGGCTGCTGCGGGGCAACCACTGTGGTCCGCTGGCCGGGCGCCCACCAAAGGAAGTAGCCTATCAGCAGCGCGATAGCCAGGATGGCCAGAGCTATGGCCAGGGTGGCCAGGGCGGACGATTCCGACGGCCTGTTATCTGCCACGGGACTCATGATGCTCTCCTCCGTGAGGGCCGATCACGAAGATGGAAAAGGCTTGCCCCCACGCTCGTTTCGCTCCGCTCCCGCCGGGGCGGGAGCAAATCCATTTACAGGATACCCGCGGCGGCGGCGCGGACGTGTGCCCGGCGAAGCGAATCACGACGGGATGGAGTAGGGCGCCCGCTGCGGCAGAGCCTGATGACCTCCTCCAGGGCCCAGAGCCTGGCAAGCTGCTCCGACACACGAGGTCCCGCCGCCTGGTGGAGCGGCACGCGCTGCCTGATTGCGACCAATTGCTTCTTGCCGCTGTCCATCCGAGAGAACACCCGCTCCAGTTCCTCGAGGCTTGCGATCCTGGTGACCCCGGTCTGCTCCAGGTCGGCAAGTATGCTGTTGCGGCCATCCGCTGCCGCAACCGCGTAGAGTGGCGTCAGGTCTGGATGGCGGCGATATAGGCTCTGCAGGCGTTTGGTGCGGGCATCGGGGGAAAACGGTTGAGGGCCGTGTATCCAGATGATGGCGCCGTCGCTTCCCGCGAGATCGTAGGTCTTGAGCAGTGCGCGCGTGTTGTCAATGCCGCCCATGAAGCGCATCTGGCGCGAGAGGGCTGAGCGAGGCGCGTTTCCGCTGGCGAGTTGCATGGTAAGCGACTGCCTGGAGCGGGGATTGGATTTCGATCGGGGCGGGGCGAGGTACAACTGGGTCGAGAACTCGTTTGTGGGATTGGCGAACCTGGTGGACAGTATGATGGCGGTGAAGACGCTTGTGTACGAGCAGGGCAGGCTGTCGATTGCGGAGTTTGCCCGGGTTCTGGAGGAGGAAGTGATCGCGCGATCCGAGCACGGATGGGAGTAGAAGTGCTCGCCCGGAGGCCTTGCGCTCCGAGCAAGCACATCAAATCCTCAATCCAATCAGATCACTTTAGCCAGCAGGCCGCGCCCAGGAGGCCTTCGGATCCGACCGGCAGGGCAGCCCCACTTGCGCATGGGCTTGCGCCGGTATCCTCGTATTGCGGAGTCTCATTTGCCGTATCGTGAGATCTGGCGTAGTTCCATGCCTCAACCATCGAGACCTTCCCATC
Organism: Armatimonadota bacterium; assembly: GCA_052035525.1. Taxonomy (GTDB): domain Bacteria; phylum Armatimonadota; class UBA5829; order UBA5829; family UBA5829; genus DTKD01. The sequence continues at coordinate 75,090 of JBPOHN010000024.1, read as the reverse complement.
ACCCGTGGTGTCGGCGTTCACTGGTCCGGCTCCATCAACAAAGCTGCCCTTCAGCGCGGACATGTACCAGTAGGTGAACTCGCCGAAGTCAAGCGTGGCCTTAGCCCAGGAAACCTGATTGGCAGCGCAGGAGGCCATTACGACTCTGTTGGGCGCAGTGAGGTCATCGACAAACCCGCCGCTGTAGCACTGCTTCATCTGGATCACCATACGGCGGAATTTGGTGATCTTGTTGACCTGGGCCGCGAACTCGGTATCGCTCATCGTATCGTACCACAGGCACAGCCCGGCATGTCCGCCGCTTAGCTGCGAGCCGTGGTCGTTGAGCATGATATACACGTCATTCTCGCTGCCGACCTTTGAAGCGAGGTTTGTGAACGCGGTGGCGATGTTAGCCTTGGAGGCCGAATAGTGGACCGGCATCGCATTGCTCTTGGGCACGCCATCGGCGTAGATGACAGTGATATTGCTGGCCGGATAGCCTTTCGATGTCAAAATCGTGTACATAGCTACCAGGTCATTCCAATAGCGGATGTGATTGTTCGCGGGGCTCGCGCCGCCTGCGATCAGCACTGCATAGGGGGCCTTAATCGCCTGGACAACCGCGCCTCTGACGGCGGGCGAGAGGCGAAGGCTGGACTGGAACCTGCTGGCTGCGGGAGCCACTACGCGGATGTTCGACAGTGTGTTGATGCGGATAGCGACGGGTTCGGTCGATAGGGATGTGGGCTTTTCGATAGTTCCCGTCACGCTGACGCGCTCGCCCCACTTGATCCCGGCGGGCCGGAGTCCGGTTATCGGCACGTACGAGTCGGCAGGCAGCAGCCTATCCTCGCGCAAGAGGTTCATATCGTTGATGATCATGGGAATCGATCCATCATAGTAGAACCCCTCCATAGTCAACGTCTTGTTGATGCTCTGGAGAACCGCGGGTGACCTCAGCGGCTGCCTGATGGCCGTCACCGGACTTGGCAGTGTAACCTTTTGGGGCGCGGCTATCGCCGGCGCAAAGGATACCAGGCAGAGCAACGAAGCGATCAGCACAAACCTTCTCATTCTGTTTCCTCCCTTGTTTTCCTAACGTTACCTGTCGGCAACCTCGGGTGGCCGTCCAGGGTAGTTGGGCGAGTAGAGCATTTTCCTCGGGCGTGGGGCCAGGTCGCCGTTGCGAACAAACGGTTCTCCCCGCTCCTCAAGGTGTCTCACCATGCGCTGACGCCACTTCATTAGCTCATCAGCGTGCCTGTGGTCTGCGGCGAGATCGTCGAGTTCGCCGGGGTCCTTATCGAGATTGAACAACTGCTGGTGGCCGTCGAAGGCGTGGTAGATATACTTCCAGTGGCCGTCCGTGAGGGCATTCCAGTGGTTTTCCTGCGAGTAGCAGACATCGTGTTCCAGGTCGATGAACTCGCGCCAGCCGTCAGTCCTGCCGCGAACGATGTCGAGCAAGCTTGTACCGTCGAGTTTGACCGGCGCCTTCACGCTCGCCGCATCGAGGAACGTTGGCAGCACGTCTCGCAATTCGACCGGCAGATCAGAGGTCGTTCCTCTTCTTGCTTCCATGCCCATGCTCTTTGGCCACCGCACGAGCATGGGAATCCGCGCGGAGCCGTCGTAGGCGTAAGTCTTGCGCCATAGGTGGTGGTCGCCCAGCATGTCTCCGTGGTCGGCTGTGCAGAGGATGAGCGTGTTATCGAGCATGCCGCGATCCTTGAGCGCTCTTAGGATGTGGCCGATCTGCTCGTCGATGAAGGTGACGTTGCCGTAGTAGCCGTGCCGCGAATCCCGTGCCTGATCGACTCCGAAGTCGCCGTGCCAGGAGTTGAAGTTCTCTTTGTTGCCCTTCGCGTATTTCGCGGCCCATTTGCCCACGCGCGGCGCCGGCATGTCCGAGGTCTTATACATATCCCGGAACCGCTTCGGCGCGTCGTAGGGGCTGTGTGGCCGGGCGAAGGAGACCTTGAGGAAAAACGGTTCCTTGCGCTTGTAGTCCTTGATGAATGTTGTGGCCATAAGGCCTGTCCAGCGCGTCGGATGAAGCTCCTCGGGAAGGGCGTAGACTGCGGAGCGGTAGTCGTTCCAGCCGATACCGGTCGCGTCCGGATCTTTGTCGGGAGCCTGCTCTTTGAACCACTTGCGGTAGTCGCTTATGAAGCCCTCGCTCTGTACGCGGCCCGATTCATCGAGAAGCGCGCCATCAAAGCCGTGATAGTTGCGCTGGGGAGAGTAGTGCAGCTTGCCTATGGCGAACGTGGAGTACCCGGCGTCGTGAAGCGCACGCGGCATTTCAAAGGGATAGCGTTCGGCGATCTGACCGTAGCCTATCTGTCCGTGATGCCAGGGAGAGAGGCCGGTGAGGAGCCCTGCGCGGGCGGGTGTGCAGGATGGGGTTGATGAGTAGGCTTGCGTGAATCGGATGCCTTCGCTTGCGATGCGGTCGTAGTTGGGTGTCCTGATAACCTTGTTGCCGTCGCAGCCTAGGCAGTCCGCGCGGTGCTGGTCCGTCATCAGAAGGAGAATGTTGGGTTTGGTCTTCTCGTTCACCGCGTCCTCCGCGAGAGCGCTGCTTCCCGCCAATGCCAGCCCAGCGGAGCCCGCTGCCATCAGCCTCAGGAACTCCCTGCGTGTAGCCATAGTCGCATCCCCCGATGAGTAGGTTATACACCCCAGCAGGCGGGCGCGTCAAGGGCGGAAGAGAAAGGGAAACGCGAAAGCGCGAAAGCCGGATAATGCAAGATTTGAGATGCATCTCTCGGACGAATCTGGGGCAGTAGACAAGCGGGCGGTATGGAGGTAACATGCGGGCATGAATCAAGCTAAGACTGGAATGGCGGCGGTGTTTGTGGGGCCGGGGCGGCCTATGGAGATAAGCAAGTATCCAGTGGTCGAGCCGGCGGCCGGGCAGGTGCGGCTGAGGCTCGAGCGCAGCGGCATCTGCGGGACCGACGTGCATATCGCGCAAGGACGGCTGGCGGTGCCGCCTCCACTTGTGCTCGGGCACGAGTTCGTGGGGCGCATAGAGGCTCTGGGTGAGGAATGTGCGCGCGATGGGCTCGGCAATCCGATAGCTGTCGGGGACGCGGTTATCGCATGCGTGGCAATCCCGTGCGGAAAGTGCTTCAACTGCTCGGCGGGCGAGACCGCAAGCTGCCTCAGTTTCGGCGTTACGTACGTAGCCGATCCGGACAAACCGCCGCACTTCCTGGGCGGATATGGAGAGTATCTGTTCTCGCCGGTTGAGAACCTGGTGAGGGTGCCGGATGGGCTGTCGCTGGATGCGGCGGCGGCGTTTCCGTGCGCGGGCCCGACGATCATAAGAGCCTGCGAATACGGCGGTGGGTTATCTGCCGGGGAATTGGTCGTCGTGCAGGGGACAGGGCCGCTGGGGCTGTTTGCCATCGCGTATGCCGCGCGCGCGGGCTGCCGGGTAGCCGCAATCGGATCGGGCAAAGACCCGCGCCGGACTGAGTTGGCATGGCTGTTGGGCGCGGAGGAAGTGTGGGATTACAGGACTACTTCCGTCGATGAGCGCGTGGATGCGGTGAAAGCGCTGGCAGGCGATATGGAACGCGGGGACGGCGCCGATGTCGTGATCGAGGCGAGCGGTTCTCCGCAAGCGGTGCCGGAGGCGTTGAAGCTGGTGCGCACCCGCGCGCGGTATCTCGTGCCGGGGCAGTATTCAGCGAGCGGCGAGGTTTCGATTCAGCCTGAGTTGATCACATTCAAGGCGATTCGGATCACGGGCAGCGGGCAATATCAGCTTTCGGATGTTGGCGCGTACCTTGAGTTTCTGCAGAGATATCCCGACACTCAGGCTGCAATCGCGCAGTGTGTTTCGCACAGGTATAGGGTCGATCAGGCGAACGAAGCCCTGGCGGCCGCCACCAATGGCGAGGTGATCAAGGGTGTCTTCACAACATAGCGGATTGCCCTCAGGAGACGGCTCCTACAGGCGGGTGTTGGAGCAGGTGCGGCAGGCAAAGTCACAGCCATTTCGGCTGGACATGCGGCCCTACTGGCGCGCGCTGGCGTACCGGGAGCACGCGGACGAGCCCGAGCCTATCGTGCGGGCGCAGGCGTTTCGCAAAGTACTGCTCTCGACGCCGGTTCATCTCTACCGTGGCGAGCTTATCTGCGGCAGCAGGCGCGGCTGGTTCGCAAATGAGCTTCCGGAGGGTGTTGTGCAGGTTGACTACGATGCGCTGGTGCAGGAGCACAACCGGCGCGGGCAGCGTGATTTCCTGGCTGGTTGGGACCATTCGCTGGCGGACTACCCGACGCTGCTGTCGGTTGGCATAAAGGGCCTGCTTGCGCGTATTCGGGACTCGCAGTCCCGGCACAAGGGTGAGAGCGAGCAGACATGCCTCAAGTCGATGTCGATCGTAATCGAGGCTTTTTCTGATTTCATCAAACGGCACGCGGCCGCGGCCAGAGGGTGTGGTCGCAAGGATCTGGCCGAGGTGCTGGAGCGGATAGCGCTCGACCCGCCGGAGACGCTTCACGAGGCTATGCAGCTCGTATGGCTGACAAATATCGCGTTCTCCAGCGAGGGGAGATATGCGATGGCGCTGGGCCGGCTGGACCAGTATCTGTGGCCTTTCTTCAAGCGGGACTTGGCGGCGAACCGGATTGCGCGGGAGCAGGCGCGGGAACTGCTCTGTCACTTGTGGTCGCATATCGAGGAGATCGGCGAGGTAACGAACATCTGCATCGGCGGGCTTACTCCCGACGGGGCCGATGCGACGAACGAGCTGTCCTATCTGTGCCTGGATGCGACACGGTTGGTGCAGTCGCCGTCAACGAACCTCTCAGCCCGTTTCCACGATGGCAGCCCAGCCGATTTCCACCGGGCGTGTTTCGGGGTGATTCGCACCGGGGTCGGATTTCCGGCCATATTCAACGATCACGTGCTGCTGGAAGGACTCGAGGAGATCGGAATTGCGCCGCAGGTGGCGAGGGATTACTGTATGGTGGGCTGCATCGAGACGATGCTCGCCGGGCGGCAGCAGGCGTGGTCCGATAGCAGGTTCAACATGCCGCTGCAGTTGATGACGGCACTGAACGACCTGCGGACGCAGGCGGATGTGACCTACGAGCAGGTTTTCGAGGCGTTTCTAGCGCAGATGAGCAAAGCAATCGCTCAGCACGCGAAGGACATCAATCATCACATAGCGGCGTTTCCTGCCGATCGGTTTCCTGACCCGTTTCTTTCGGCGCTGACGCGGGACTGCATCGGCCGAGCCCGCGATATCAACGATGGCGGGGCGGAGTTCAAGCGGTTCCACGGGATATGCCTGATGGGGCTGGCAACGACGGCGGACTCCCTGGCGGCGTTGAAGAAGCTGGTGTTCGAGGAGCGGAAGGTGACGCTGCCGCGGCTGATGTCGGCGCTGGACGCTGATTTCCGGGACGATGAGCCTCTGCGGCTGATGCTGGAGCGCAAGGCGCCGAAGTATGGCAATGATGATGAGTCCGTGGACTCGATCGCGGTGGAGCTTGTGGATTGGGCAAGCCGCGAGTGCCTGAAACACGAGATACTTGGCGGCGGCCGGTTCGTCTCTGCGATGGCGGCGAACATATCCAACATTCCCGCGGGTAGAGAGGTCGGCGCGACACCGGATGGCCGGCGGGCGTTTACTCCGTTGTCGGACGCGGCGAGCCCGTATTTCGGCCGCGACGTGCATGGCCCCACCGCGTTTCTGAACTCGGTCGCCAAGCCCGACTATCACAGGGTACTTACCGGCAGCGTCATTAATATGAGGTTCGATCCTGCGCAGTTCAGGAGCGAGGACGGCGCGCGGTGGTTCGGTGCGCTGACGAAAGCCTTCGTAAAGAACCGTATCCCCGAACTGCAGTTCAACTTCACGGACAATGCAACCCTGGAGGCTGCGCAGAAGGAGCCCCAGCGGTATGGTAACCTCGTCGTTCGGGTCAGCGGGTTCTCGGCCTACTTCGTCTACCTGGACCGCGAAGTGCAGAAGGACATCATGCGCAGGCGGGCACATGGGAGCGCTTGGATGCGGAGTGTGGAATAGCGAATCGTGCAGGCGCGGAAGGGCGAAAGCGCGAGAGTAAGAGCGGGCAGGAATGCCCGGGGACGTGCGTCCGGGGTAGAGACCCCCCGGACGATCAGAAGCGCGGAGACGCTAATCAGATAGACGTAGGATGAAAAATGAGAACGGGGCTGCGGGTGAATCGCAGCCCCGTTAGTTCGTACCGGGCACACGCGTCGCGAATCGTCCTAATCAGAGACGCAGTCGGAGTAGACGTCCTTTCCCTTGTCGATGTAGAAGCTGGTGATTGGCGTGCCGTCCTGCTTGAAGACCTTCACCGTCAGCTTCTTGCCTTCGATCTCGACCACCTGGTAGTTGGGCTGGTCCAGCGGGCTCTTGAAGAACGTGTTCCAGGGCATCTTGACGATGTTCGAGTAGGCCTTCGTGCCGCTGCGCCCAACCATGCAGTAAATGATACCCTCCGACGGCTTCCGCTTCATGTTCTCGTTCCTGATCGGATACGTGCGCGCAATGCCATGATCGTGTCCATTGAAGACGAGATCCACTTTCCCTGCCTCGAGGATAGGACAGAACGCGTCTCGCACCTGCTTGCCGGACCTGGTCGGGTGGACCTCATAGGGCGGCTTGTGGAAGAAAGCAAGCTTCCAGGTGGCCTTCGATGCCGCCGCCAGGTCGGCCCTAAGCCAGGGCTGCTGCGGGCCGAAGACCTCCCCGGCCGACTTCTGCTCAGCGTGCTGGCTATCGAGCACGGTGATGTGCACAGGGCCGTAGTCGTAGGAGTAGACCTGCGTCTTCAGACCATCCGGACCGTTCTGTGGCAGCGCGAACTGGGCGACCCAATAATGCGGCCGTCTCGTAGGCGCGGCAGGGGTTGTTTCGTGGTTGCCGACGACGGGCATTATCGGGATCCTGTCAGCGACGCCTGCCGCTGCCGAAAACCAGCCATTCCAGTGGGCGTAGTTGTTTCCCACGTCTACAAGATCGCCGCAGTTCATGAAGAACCTGGCGTCCGGATTGGCTTTGAAGGCGTTGTGAAGCGTGGTCTTCCAGACGCCGTAGGGCGCATCTCCACCGGGCGGGCTCTGGCTGTCGCCGAAGACGAGGAATTTCACCTTGCTCGGATTCGTTTCGGCCGTGGTGAACGTGCAAGTAGGGCTCCAGTCTCCACTGCCGTTGCCAACGCGATAGCTGTACTGAGTGTTGGGCGAGAGCTTCGTCAGCTTCGCCACATGAATGGTAACCGTACCGAGATCGGTCGAGAACGGTCTGGACGTGGCGGCCACTCGCGGCGAGGTGGGGGATATCGTAGTGCCCTTTGCATACTGGACTACGCCTGACCTGGTCGTGGCGTCGGTTCGCCAGTTGATGGTCATAGTCGTAGCCGGATCCCCGGTCCACGTGAGGTGTACGTGGTCCGGTGTTGCGGTAGCTCCGGTCTGTGCAAGTAGCAAAGCGGGACAGTTGAGCGCGAGGACGAGGATCAGCGCAAGCATTACGGCAGTTCGCTTCATTACGTGACTCCTATCTTGCTGTGCTAGGCATATTATGCATCAACCCGCCTCAAGGGCGCAAGCTTAGGCGGCCAGTGCAGACCAGCAAGAGAGAATGCGTAAGCACCCAGGGAAAGGAACCACGGAGCCGAACGCCCGCGCAATCCAGTGGTTGTCAGTAATGCAGCAGCGGGGCTGTCTCCGTCCCTCCGGTGGTTCCGCAAATCCGCGGTTCCGTGTCTAGCTCTGCTTCGATCACCTAGTCGGCGCAGGCCGACTTCGTGCCTTCGCTGCCGTGGTTTCAACCGCAGCGCCACGGCTACTGCATCAGAAGCAGGCTGAGGGCGATGACGATCATGCCGGAGAGCAGGCCGTAGATGGAGTCATGGCCTTTCCCGTAGGCTCGGGATGCCGGCAGCAGTTCGTCGAGCGAGATGTAGACCATGATCCCGGCGACGGCGGCAAACATTGCTCCGGTGACGCCATTTGAGAGTATTGGCAGGAGTATCAGATAGCCGAGGACGGCTCCTGCGGGTTCGGCAAGCCCCGATAGAAGCGACCAGGAAAACGCGGACCGTCTGCTGCCGGAAGCGTAGTAGATGGGCACTGCTACGCTTATCCCTTCGGGGATGTTGTGCAGCGCGATGGCAACGGCGATGGCGCTGCCGACAGCCGGATCCTCAAGGGCCGCTAGAAACGTTGCGAGCCCCTCCGGGAAGTTGTGGATGGCGATGGCGAGCGCTGTAAACGTGCCCATTCGCATCAGCCTGTTCTTCTGATGGGCGCCGGGGCCTTCATGTTCGTGAAGCTCCTCGACTTCATCACGTCGTCGGATCTCGTGCGGGTTCTCTGCGGACGGGACGAAGTGGTCTATGAGGAAGATGAACAGGATTCCGGCGAAGAAGAACGCCGCTACGAGCCAGTTGCTCAGTCTGGCGCTGTAGTCGTCGCGAAGCCAGGCGCCGGCCTTGCTGAGGATCTCCGTGAACGAGACGTAGAGCATGACACCGGCGGAGAAGCCGGTGGCGACCGAAAGGAAGCGGTAGTTGGTGCGCTCGGAGAAGAACGCAATGGCGCTGCCAACACCTGTCGAGAGCCCGGCGAATGCCGTAAGACCTAACGCAATCCAGAAGTTGTCCATTCACGCACCCACCGAGGCGCTCCACGTCTGTGGTATAATAGACTGGCAGGTATCCGCAATTATACCACAGCCACGTGGCGAGTCACACAAGTATTGACAAGGCCGCTTGTGCGTGATAAGATATGGGGTTAGTGTCTCATGGGGGCACTGGATTTGATCCGGTGCCCCTTACATAACTGTCGTTTTGGGGGTTCTAAGTGTACGCCATAGTTAAGGCTGGCGGCAAGCAGTTCAAGGTTGCCGAGAATGACATCATCGAGGTCAACAGGCTGGCGGCATCGGAGGGCGAGGAAGTCGTTCTCAACGAGGTGCTGATGGTCAGCAGCGATAAGGGAGTGAAGATCGGTTCTCCGCTCGTGCAGGGGGCCTCAGTGGTGGGTAAGGTCACCCGGCACTACCTGGGCCGCAAGATCAACGGATTCACTTACAAGCCCAAGAAGAACATCCACAGACGTTACGGGCACAGACAGAAGCTCACGTCTGTCTCAATAGAGAAGATAAAGGCCTAGAGGGGTACTATAAGATATGGCGCATAAAAAAGGTTTAGGTAGTACTAGAAACGGTCGGGATAGCAACCCGAAGAGACTCGGCGTTAAGGAGTTCGGCGGCGAGGTCGTGACGGCAGGCAGCATCCTTGTCCGGCAGCGCGGAACCCCGCTTCACCCGGGAGTCAACGTCGGCATCGGCAAAGATGACACGCTTTACTCGAAGATCGATGGGCTCGTCAAGTTCGAGGTCCTGGGTGGCAAGAGGAAAGTCAGCGTTTACCCGGCTTCTTAGGCCCGAGTTCCTGTTGCGTTTCCGCAGGGGAGGATGGAGGATTCCGTCTTCCCCTTTTTGTTTGGGAGTCGACGGATGACAGTCAAAGGTCTAACGGAGGTGTCGAGTCATGTGGCGAGTAGGATGTCTATCAGTGATTCTGGCGCTAGTCTCGTCGGTTGCCTTTGCCCAGGGACAGGGCGCTAAGCCGGTGGATCCGAGAGTGGTTGCGGCGCATACTCAGTTCGGGTTCAACCTGTTCAAGCAGTTTGTGCGAACGAGCGGCGGCAAGAACGTGGTTATGTCGCCGAGCAGCGTCGCAGTCGCGCTATCCATGACCTACAACGGGGCCGGCGGGACGACCAAGACCGCAATGGCCAGGACGCTCGGCTATACGAGTATCTCTCTGGACGAGGTCAACGCGGGCAATCGAGCGCTTATGCAGAGCCTCGCTCAGCCGGGGCCGGGAGTCGAGATATCGATCGCCAACTCGCTGTGGGGCCGCGCCGGTGTCCAGTTCAAGCCGGAGTTTCTGAACCGCAACAGGGAGTTCTATCAGGCGGAGATCGCCGCCCTGCAGTTCAACTCCCCGGACGCGGTGGACAGGATCAACTCCTGGGTGAGCGACAAGACACGCGGGAAGATCACGAGGATAATCGACCGGATCGACCCGCAGTCGGTGCTCTATCTCGTGAACGCAGTCTACTTCAACGGCAAGTGGACCGTTCCGTTCGACCCGAAGCTGACGAAGCCGCACGATTTCACCCTCGGCAGCGGCAAGGTGACGAAGGTCCCCATGATGTTCCGCGAGGGTGACTTCGAGTACTACAAGGGCCAAACGTTTCAGCTGATTAAGCTCAACTACGGAGATAACGCGCGGCTGGGGATGTACGTGCTGCTGCCGGCGAAGGAGTCCAGCCCGGGCGAGCTTTACAAGCAGTTGACTCCGGCGAACTGGAACGAATGGATTCGGCAGGCGAAGGGCCGTACTACTGAGGTCGAGTTGCGGATGCCCAAGTTCAAGGCGGAGTACCGGACTGAGGCGAAAGGCGCCCTGTCTACGCTCGGCATGAGCGTCGCGTTCGATCCCCTGAGGGCTGATTTCACGGCGATGGCGCCGATTCCGCCCACGCCGAATGTGTTCATCGGTGAGGTTGTGCACAAGGCTGTTGTAGAGGTGGATGAGCAGGGCACTGTTGCCGCGGCGGCAACGTCTGTAGGAATGAGGGCGACTGCCATGCCCGGCCCGCAGGTGGTGAAGATGGTGGTCGATCGGCCGTTCATGTTCGCAATACGCGATGATGTTACGGGCACGGTGTTGTTCCTGGGGGCGATTACGGAGCCGAAGAGCTGAGAGCGGAGAGCGAGGAGCCGAATGGCTTGCGGGCAGGAATGCCCGGCGACATCCGTCCGGGGCAGGAATCCCCCGGACCATCGGGGTTGGCGCAACTGCTAGGCGAAGGGGTAGATTGATGCGCAAACGAACGCTGTGGTTGTTGGTGCTGGTTGTTGTCCTGGTCGGAGCGGTTTGGGTTATGTCCGGTGGAAAGAAGCCGCTCGAAAAGTCTGCCGAGGCAGCGGAGAAGGTTGATCCGGCTGTTGTTGCCGCAAACACGGATTTTGGTCTGCGATTGCTCAAGCAGTTACTGGCGGATGGCAGTTCGGGCGGTAACATCGTGATATCGCCGGCCAGCGTGTCTTTGGCGCTGTCCATGACCTACAACGGCGCGAGCGGCCATACTAAGAAGGCGATGGCGGAGACGCTCGGCTACCATGGTCTGAGCTTGGAGCAGGTCAATGCGGGGAACAGGGCGCTACTGGCGAACGCAGAAGCGCCTGGTGAAGGAATAGAGGTATCGATTGCCAACTCGCTGTGGGCCCGCAAGGACGTAGAGTTCAAGGCTGATTTCCTGCGGCGCAACAGAGACTTCTACGGCGCCAAGATCACTGCTCTAGACTTCAGCGATCCGACGGCAAAGGATACGATCAATGGTTGGGTCAGCAAAGAGACACGGGGGAGGATCCCCGAGATCGTGGACGAGATCAGTCCCATGTCGGTGATGTTCCTGCTCAACGCCATCTACTTCAAGGGCCAGTGGTCAGATCAGTTTGAGAAGTCCGAAACCGTGAGCCAGGCTTTTACACGCGGAGACGGGCGCTCTATGCAGGTGCAGATGATGCACCGCCAGGCCAAGTACGAGTATCTGCAGGGAGATGGTTTTCAGCTCATCAATCTGGGGTACGGACGTGGTCGTACCAGCATGTACGTCTTGCTGCCGTCGAAGGGTGTGAGCGTGGGCCAGTTCTCAAAGCGCCTCACCTCTGAGACCTGGGAGAAATGGATGAATGCCATCCGCGACCGCAGAGTGGAAGTGCGGCTCGGGCTGCCGAAGTTCAGGGCTGAGATGAGGTTCGATCTTGTGAAGCCGATTGCCATAGGTCCCCTCTGCGACATGGGCATGTCGCCGGCTTGTGACCTAAGGTCGGATTTCTCGGCAATGTCGCCGATGGGCAAGTCACTCTACATCCGCCGTGTGATCCACAAGACCTACGTTGACGTGGATGAGGAAGGGACGGAGGCAGCCGCCGCAACTTCAGTTGAGGTGGCAGTGAAGTCGGTTGTGCAAGTGACGAGCATGATAGTGGACCGGCCGTTCTTCTTCGCGATTCGGGATAACATGAGCGGCGAGTTGTTGTTCCTGGGGGCGATTACCGAGCCGAAGAGCTAAGAGTGGAAAGCGGAGAGCCCGGATGGCTTGCGGGCAGGAATGCCCGGGGACATGCGTCCGGAGTAGGAATCCCCCGGACGATCGGGAATGTCCGGGGACACGCGTCCGGGGCAGGAATCCCCCGGACGATCGGGAATGTCCGGAGACGTGCGTCCGGAGTAGGAATCCTCCGGACGATCAAGAATTCCCCGGATGATCGGATGAGACATGCAGTTTGTAGACCAGGTTGATATATGCGTTAAGGCCGGGGATGGCGGGAATGGGATTGTTGCGTTCCGGCGGGAGAAGTATGTGCCGCGCGGCGGGCCATCAGGCGGGAATGGCGGCAGGGGCGGTAACGTTATCATCAAGGCGGATTCCAGCCTGAACACGCTCGTCGATCTTCGCTATAAGAAGCATTACAAGGCCGAGCGCGGCGGCGATGGCGGGCCCAATGACAGGCACGGCAAGAACGGAGAGGACCTCGTGCTGAGGGTACCGGTCGGTACGTTGGTGTCGGTTCTTCGGGTCAAACAACTTCCCGAGGAATCGGAGTGGCAGGTCATCGCCGATTTGACGCACGATGGGCAGGAGTGCATCGTCGCAAAAGGCGGCGCGGGCGGGCGCGGAAACGCCAGTTTCGCCACTTCGACTCACCAAACCCCCAAGTTCGCGGAGAAGGGCGAGCCGACGGATGAGACCGAAGTGAGGCTCGAACTGAAATTGTTGGCCGATGTTGGGCTTGTCGGCTACCCGAGTGTAGGAAAATCCACGCTGATATCGAAAATTTCAGCAGCAAAGCCAAAAATCGCCGATTACCCCTTCACGACGCTGGTCCCGAACCTTGGCGTGGTGAAGGTGGATATGAGCTCGTTCGTCGTGGCGGACATGCCGGGGCTGATCGAGGGCGCGCACGAAGGCGCGGGGCTGGGCCACCAGTTCCTGCGGCATATCGAACGCACCCGGTTCCTTGTGCATATGATCGATGTGTCCGGTTTGACCGGGCGTGACCCGATGCACGATTTCGATGCGATCAACGACGAGCTCCGGCTGCATTCGGAGAAGCTTGCCGCGCTGCCCCAGATAGTGGCGCTCAACAAGGCGGATATGCCGGACGCGCAGGCGATAATCGCGAAGCTTAGGCCGTGTCTGGAAGAGCGCGGGCTTGAGGTGTTCGAGATCTCGGCGCTGACGGGGACGGGCCTGCAGCCGCTGTTGTATCGGATTGCTGCGAAGCTGGAGGAGCTTCCGCGAGAGGAAGAGGCGCCAGTCGAGGAAGTGGTCCGGTTCACGGTCGAGCCGTCCGAAGAGACCTGGGACGCGCGCAAGATCGGCGACCGCATGTATGAGGTCGAAGGACGTGCAGTTGAGATGCTCGTGCGGCGGACGGATTTGGGCAACGAATACGCGCTGCGGCGGATGCACAAACAGCTCGACAAGATGGGCGTGATCAAACGTCTGAAAGCACTGGGCGTGGAGGAAGGCGACTCGGTGTGTATCCACGGGATAGAGTTCGAGTTCACTGATGAAATATACGGATAGGTCAATAAACCGGATCGTGGTCAAGGTCGGCACGAGCAGCCTTGTGAACAAAGTGGGCTCGCTGGACAGCGAGAAGATCGGCGGGCTCGTGCGGCAGCTCGCGGAGGTGAAGCAGCAGGGCAAGGACGTGCTGCTGGTAACGTCGGGCGCAATCCGGGCCGGCATGGAGCGGCTGGGGATGGGCGAGCGGCCTAGGACGATCCCGGATCAGCAGGCCACCGCGGCGGTCGGGCAGGGCGCGCTGATGCAGAAGTACGCGGAGTTGCTCTCGCAATACGGTGTCGTGTGTGCGCAGGTCCTGGTCACCCGCGACGACTTCCACAATCGGCTGCGTTACCTCAATGCGCGCAATACGTTGTACACCCTGATACGATTCGGCTGCCTGGCAATCGTGAATGAGAACGATACGGTTGCAACGGAGGAGATCAAGTTCGGCGAGAACGATACGCTTTCGGCGCTGGTTGCGGCCTGCGTGGATGCGGACTTGCTGATCAATCTGTCGGACGTGGACGGGCTCTGTGACGGCGATCCGAGGCTGGATGCGAACTGCAAGGTGATTCCCGAGGTGATGAAGATCACGCCGGAGATCGAGGCGCTTGCCGGCGGCACGCACGGGCTTTCCGGCAGCGGTGGTATGCGCACGAAGCTGGAGGCGGCGAAGATAGCGACCAACTGCGGAGTGCGAATGGTGATCGCCAATGCCCAGCGGCCGAATGTGATATCCGATGTGGTCGCGGGCGAGAGCGTCGGGACGAGGTTCCTGTCGAGAAGAGTTGAGCTGAACCATCGCAAACGGTGGATCGCTTTCGGCAGCAGGGTGAAGGGTAGTATCATCATCAACGAAGGCGCCCGGAGGATGCTTGCCGAGCGCGGGAAGAGCCTGCTGGCGGCGGGAATAGTGGCGTGCGAAGGGTCCTTCGCGGTGGGCGATCTTGTGGCCGTGTGTGATGAGGAACACCGGCAGGTCGGGCGAGGGTTCACGAACTACGCGTCGGCTGAGCTTGCTCTGATTAGAGGTAAGCGCAGTGATGAGATAGAAGAGATTCTCGGCTATAAGGATTTTGATGAGGTCATACACAGGGACAATCTCGTGCTAGGAGTGTAAGGTTACAAGGCTGGAAGTCTCGAAGGTCAGGGAGCCATCCCCAACCTTCTAACCTTCAAACCTTCTAACCTTCCAACGAACGAATGGGCGAAGTAGAACAGAAGTGCATACGGGCTAAGGCGGCGGCGGGTAAGCTCGCTACGCTGGGAATGGCAGTGAAGAAGCGGGCGCTGCTAGCGATGGCGGACGCGTTCGAGGCGAACAAGACCGCTATCTTCGAAGCCAACTGCATCGACCTCAAGGCCGCGGAAGCGAACGGCGTCACCGGGGCGATGCTGAAGCGGTTGGCGCTGGATGACAAGAAGGTCGCCCAGATGGCGGACGGCGTGCGGCAGATCGCCGCGCTGCGGGACCCTATTGGTGAAACGATCGAGGGTTATCTGCGGCCGAATGGCATGGAAGTGCGCAAGGTGCGAGTGCCGATCGGCGTGATCGGGATCATTTATGAGTCGCGCCCGAACGTCACCGCGGATGCGGCGGCGCTGTGCCTCAAGGCCGGAAACGCGGTCGTGCTGCGCGGCGGCTCGGAGGCGATCAACTCGAACCTGGCGATAGCGAAGATCATCCAGGAATCGATCACGGCCTCCGGCGTGCCCGAAGGGGCGGTTGAGATAATCGAGACGACCGACCGGGAAGCCGCGCGCGAGCTGATGACGATGAAGCAGTATGTGGACTGCCTGATTCCTCGGGGCGGCAAGGGCCTCGTGCGAACGGTGGTCGAGAACTCGCAGATACCGGTCATCTGGCACCTGGACGGCAACTGCCACGTCTATGTGGACGGCGCGGCGGACCTCAAGATGGCTGAAGAGGTCACCTTCAACGCGAAGGTGCAGAATCCAAGCGTCTGCAACGCCATGGAAACTTTGCTGGTGAGCGAACATATTGCGTCCGACTTTCTTCCTACCATGTGTAGACGCCTGGCTGATGCCGGCGTGGAGCTTCGCGGCGACGAGAAGGTGCGGGCCATCGTGCCGATGAAAGTGGCGACCGAGGACGATTGGGAAACGGAGTATGTGGACCTGATCCTTGCGATCAAGGTTGTCTCAGGGTTGGACGAGGCGATCGCGCACATCAACAAATACGGCAGCCATCACACGGATACGATCGTGACCGGGGACTATTCCGCGGCGAAGAGGTTCACGGACGAGGTGGATTCCGCGTGTGTGTTCGTGAATGTATCGACGCGGTTCTCGGATGGCTATGAGTTCGGCCTCGGCGCGGAGATGGGGATTTCGACGCAGAAGCTGCACGCTCGCGGCCCGATGGGGATCAACGAGATCACGACTTACAAGTACGTTGTGACCGGCGATGGGCAGTTGCGCGGATAGTGATCTTTTCAAGCATGGAAGCCCGAAAGACAGAAAACCAGGAAGAGAAGCTCATTTTCGTCTCTTCTGACTTTCTCATTTCCATGCTGATGAAGACCTGAGTGACACGAGATCACGACTTACAAGTACGTTGTGACCGGCGATGGGCAGTTGCGCGGATAGTGATCTTTCTAAGCATGGAAGCCCGAAAGACAGAAAACCAGGAAGAGAAGCCCATCTTCTTCTCTTCTGACTTTCTCATTTCCATGCTGAAAGAGACCTGAGCGAGGTATGAAGTTGCGGCTGGGGCTGATGGGTGGGACGTTCGATCCCATCCACTGGGGGCATCTGATACTCGCCGAGCAAGCGAGGGAGCAGTTTGAGCTGGAGAAAGTGCTGTTCGTGACGGCTGCCCAGCCCCCACACAAGCTTGGGGAACAGGTGACGGACGCGCGCCATCGGCTTGAGATGACGCGGCTGGCGGTTGAGGGTAATGAGTACTTTGAGTGCTCGACGATGGAGATCGACCGCCCGGGACCGTCCTATACGATTGATACGATCAGGCAGCTCCTGGAGGTCTACGGGCCGGGGACCGAGGTGTTTCTGCTGCTCGGAACTGATGAGGGGCGGGACCTGATGAAGTGGCGGGAGCCGTATGAAATACGGAAGCTCGCGCGAATAGTGGTTGCTAACCGGCCGGGTGTGGCTGATTCCGAGGTGTTCGATGCGCTGCCGGAGGATATTGCCAAAGGCATAGTGCCGCTCGCAATGCCGGGGGTGGACATATCGTCCACGGACCTTCGGGAGCGGGTGCGGCAGGGCAGGTCGATCAGATATCTGGTTCCGGGGCAGGTAGAGGATTATATCAGGCAGGAAGGGCTTTACAGAAGTTGAGGACGACGCGGCGCAGACCAAGGAGTAGGATGCCACTTGGGGCAGTCCTTGTTGTTGTGGTTGTGGCATCGGTTTTGGGGGTAATCGGCGGAAGATACTTGGCCAGCATGTCGGGCATTGTCACGTTGCGGGATATGTTTGCGCCTTGTGAGTTGGAAAGCAAGCCCATCGTTCGCATTCTCGTATTGGGCGAAGACAACACCGGAAGCAGAAAGACCCACGGCCTGGCCGATACCCTCGTTGTCCTGGCGATCAACAACAACGCGAAGCCCAAGCAGGTCCGGGCGATATCGATACCGCGGGACACCATGGTTCGGGTGCCCGGCCACGGCACCTGTAAGATCAATGCGGCCAATCGTTTCGGCGGGCCCGAGCTGACCACGCAGGTGATTGCCGGTCTGCTGGGAGTGGACATCGACTACTACATTTCCACGAGCCCCTGGGGTCTTCGGGGCCTGGTGGACAGTGTGGGCGGAGTCTACATTGTCGTGGACCAGAACATGCGCTACCGCGACAGATCGCAGGGTCTGTATATCAATCTCCGCGCAAGCCCCGAGAAGCAGTTGCTGAACGGCAAGCAGGCTGAAGGGTATGTGCGGTTCCGTCACGACAGGTGGGGCGACAGCGGCTGGCGGATAGTTGATGGCAAGAAAGTCGCGGCAGGCCGCGTTGCCAGACAGCAGTACTTTATGAGAGCGCTTGCGAACCGGATTCTGAGCATGCCGCACAAGCGCGATAGGGCCAGGGTGCTTAGCAACGCGTACGAAAAGGGTTTCATTGTCAGCAATCTGAGGATCAAGGATTGGGACGCCCTGGCGGATTTCATGAAGGATGTCAAGCCCGAGGAGATGCAGATGGCCGTTTTGCCGGGCGCTCCGGGAAGCAGGCATCAGGCCAGCTATTGGATGCCTGATTACGAGCAGATTCCCCAAGTTGTTGCGCAGCAGATGCGGTTCGAGAGCGTAATCGAAGAGGACATGACGGCGAGCGTCGAGGTGTTGAATGGCTGTGGTGTGCCCGGCGTTGCAGGTCGCGTAGCGGAGCAGTTGCAGCGGGCAGGATTCACGGTCACCAAGCAGGGGAATGCGTCGGGCTTCGAATATGACAGGTGTCAGGTGATCACGCGCAAAGGCAATACCGCCGCCGTGCTGGCGATCGTCAAGCTGCTGAACTGCACCGACGTGCGCGAGGAGAAGCAGACCGAGGGCATGCCGGATGTGACGGTGATTATCGGGCGTGATTACCGCGAAGGGAATACGTAATCGACGCATTCAGCGTCCGATCTCAATCCCGGACCTAGCCGGGACAGAGGCCGGCAACTACGATTGTCTCAGTGATATTTGGAGCGTATAGCATTAACACAGAACAGAAACTTGAACTTGTAAAGAGGCTGCTTGACGAGAAGAAGGCGGAGGATGTGGAGGTGATCGACCTGCGCGACAGGACCCTGATCGCCGACTACTTCGTCATCTGCTCCGGCAATTCGAATACGCACATCAAAGCCATCGCCGATGGCCTGCTCGAAGACGGCAGGAAAGAGGGCCTCAGGAAAGAGCACGTCGAGGGATATGCGCAGGCCAAATGGGTGCTGATGGACTATGGCGATGTGGTTGTACACATATTCGCCCGCGAGGAGCGCGAATACTACGACATAGAATCCCTCTGGAAGGCAACCGCGGCAAAGCTGGAAAACGCGTAACCATCTTTCCAGATTTGGCGATTTTGGATTGCGTCGGATATCGCGGACGATCTGCAATCCAAGAATCTGCAATGTGCAATCCAACATCCTATGCATGAATTGGGCGATGCTACTAAGAAGGCTGAGTTTGATCGGCTGATGACTGCCGCGACCGTATTCCGGCGGAGGGGCGACTACGGCCAGGCCACGATCTCGATCAAGAAGGCGCTGGACCTGTTTCCCGAAGATATCGCCGCGCGAGAGTTCGCCGCGGATATGATCTATGCGCACGGCGACGTGAAGACGGCTGCCGAGCATTACAAGTCCATCCTCGAAGCGGAACCGGGCCGTGCATCAGTAGAGGAGAAGTACGGGAAGGCGATTCTGGAGATATCCGAAGCCGACCGGCAGAAGGAACTTATGAGGCTGATGGTAGAGAACCCTGGCCAATTCCGTCCTGTGCAGCCGAAGAGTGCCGCGCTTGCCGTTCTGCTTACAATCGCGCCGGGGCTCGGTCACCTCTACTGCGGTGAGTATGTCAGGGGGATCGGGATCTTCATCTCCTGGATGCTGTCCTGCGTGCTTTTCCTCTTCACCCTCGATCCCGGTGCAAGCTCCCTCCAGCGCGTTACCACTGCGTCGGTGGCGTTCGCCTGCCTCGCGGGCACCATTCACATCTACGCCTTGTTGGGAGCGGCTCAGGCCGCTGAGAAGACCAGGGGCAAGGACAAAGATCATTCGGTGCCGCAGTGAAACGCAAGTTGCTTCTGCTCGGGGTCGTTGTGTTGGCAGTGGGCGCGCTAGTTGCGTGGCGCTGCTATACCACGTCACGCCCGTCGCCCGGGGATTCCCTCTTCGCGGATTTCGAGCCCCGGTCTCTGTACAAGACGTGGGCGATAGTCGGCTACCCCGGCTCTCCCAACGTCGCGTTTGTGAACCCTGACGGCGCTGTTCAACCCAACCGGAACTCCCACAGTGTACACTGGTTCGTCTACGATAGGGACAGCCGCATTCTCTACTCGCCTTTGCTCCAGAACACGCGAGCACGGAACGGATTCTGGACTATCGAAGGTCAGCACCGGTCGTGGGATCTGGGCCCGCAGATGCAGGTCCGCGAAAGAGTCTATGCCAACAAGGACACCTGCATCGTCGATCTATCGGTCCAGAACCTTGGCGGCAGGGCATCGAGGCTCTCGTTGTTCGTTGCCGCCGTGCCTTACCAGGTGGTGGGGCTGATGGCGTCGGGCTATGAGGCGGAATTCGACGAGGCGCGGAGATGCCTAAGCATCGACGGAAGCGTGCTGTTCCAGACCGACAGGGAGCCAAACGACACGGGAGCATTGACGGGCGACGATGGAACGGATATCACGTGCTACATCCGCAGAGCAATTCTGCCGCGCGCAAACCAGGCTCGTGGCAAGTCCGCGCAGGCCTCCGGCGCTATGCGGTTCGACCTGCAAATCGGCGCGGACGACAGGGCTGGACTCAACCTTGTGATGCCGCTTGCCGACGTCCGCCCGGAGCAGCTTCGCCCGGTCCGCGAGACGACGAAGAGCACTTTCGCGGACGCAACGCGGGCCTGGAGCGCGAGGCTCGGCCGCGTATCGCTGCAACTTCCCGACCAGCGGGTGATCGACTGCTTCAACGGGAGCCTTGCTTACCTCATCATGCTGTGCGGCGACGGAAAACCCGTTCCCGGCCCAGCTAAGTACAACTCGTTCTGGCTGCGAGACGCGGCCTACATTGCGGACGCGCTGTTCTACGCCGGCCAGGGCGATCTGATACCGCCCGCGCTTGCGGAGATACGCTCGATGCAGCTGCCGGATGGAGGGTTCCTCGCAAAAACACGGGGTAACGCGGACGAGCTCGATGCGCCGGGCGAGGCGATCTACACGTTCGTGCAGCACTACAAGAGAACTGGTGACAGGAAGCTGCTTCAGGACGCCTGGCCGATGATACTTTCGGCGTCGAAGTTCGTTAGGGACAAGCGGGTTTCTGCTGACGGTATTCTGCCTCCTTCGGTCTCGGCGGAGGATCTCGGCAGCGGCAAGCATCAGCACTACTGGGACGATTTTTGGTGCGTCAGAGGTCTGCGAGACGCAGCATTCGCCGCCAGGGAGCTTGGTAAGGCTAAGGACGCGGAGTGGATGCAAGCAGAGGCGGATTCGCTGCTGAAGGCTACGTTAGCGAGCGTACGCAGCCTGAAAACGTCCTACATACCGAACGGGCCGCAGGACTTGACCAGTTCGGCCATGGCACGGGGGACTTCCTGCGGGCTATGGCCTTGCGATGTGCTCGACCCCAATGACCCGCTGACGACATCCTCGTTCGACACATACTGGGACAAGTGGATTGCGCCATCCAAGGGCGGGTTCATCCACAAAGGGCACTATTGGCCGTATGCCGGACTTGATCTTGCGCAGGGCTACATCATGCTCGGGCAGCGCGAGCGAGCTTGGACGATGCTGGATTGGACACTCAAGCACGATCCTACAAAGGGTTTCTACTCCTGGCCGGAGGGCATGTTCACGGACAATCTGACGCTCGCCGAGGGCGATATGCCGCACGGATGGATGTGCGCTTCGTACATCTCCCTTGTCAGAAACATGCTGGTGAGGGAATCGGGCCAGGATTTGGTGCTAATGTCGGGGGTCCCACGGCACTGGCTGAGGCGGGGGGCAACGATAGCCGTGCGAGACCTGCCGGTGCAGTTCGGTACGCTCAGTTACACCGCTCGAGTGGATGGAGATTCCCTGAGACTGACGATCGACGCGCCGAAGAAAGCCCGGGCTCTCAGGGTGATCTTGCCTTCCAGGCGGGAGATCACCCTTTCTGCCACCACGCGCAGCGCAACAATACCGCTGCAGTGAATCACTCCGCGGTTGGGTTCTCTCCCGAGTTCTCGCTGCGTGATTCAGTCCTGGCCGTCCTGCGACGATACGTCCGCCGTCTGGGTCTTGGCTGATCGGTTTCTTCCACGGCAGGAAGTGCATCAGAGGCCTCCGCAACCGGAGCGACTTCAGCAGTGGGAGCTGATTCCCGGTCCGGTTTCTCGCTGGCCGCCTCGGCGCCGTCCGCTTCCGGAGCGCGCGATCTTCCTCTGCCGCCCCTACCACGCGATCTTCTCCTGCGTTTCGCCGCCGCCGCTTCCTCACCTTCAGGAGTCGCTGCCTGTTCGGGCTCGGCAGGCTCCGGCGGAGACTCCACGGGCTCTGGCTCAGCGGATGGGGCTTCACCATTCGCTGCTTCGGGCGCGCGTGACCTGCCCCTTCCTCCTCTGCCGCGGGACCTTCTGCGTTTCCTGGGAGCAGTGGCTTCCCAGGCGGCTTCGGGGGCTGCTTCCGGTTCGGGTTCGGCACCGGCTTCGTGTGAGACCTCTTCTGGAGTCTCCCCTGCAGTCTCTTCTTGCACTGATTCGGGAGCGGGAGTGCCAGTTCCCCTGCCGCGTCCACCTCTGCCTCTCGGCCTTCTTCTGCGCTTTGCCGCCGGCGCTTCCGCTTCGACTTCAGCGGCGGCCGCAGGCTCGCTAGCCGGCTTCTGGACTGACTCCGTCTCAGTGGCCTCGGGCGCGGGTTCTACTGCCTGCTCCGCAGTCTCTGACTCGGCCAACGCAACCTTAGCGCGGCCGCCTCTACGCGACCTTCCCCTGGTCTTCGGCCTCTCCTCTGCTTCGGCGGGCTCCTCAGGGGCGAAGGAGACCACGATCGGCTCCTCAGCTGCGGTAACCTGTTCGTCCTTTTCCTTGCGGCGGAGCCGCGTCCGCTTTCGCGGCTCGATAGCCGTGCCGTGTCTGCCGATACGGATACCGTGCTCCAACACCTCAACATGCGGCGCAAGAGTGGGCACCGCTTCGTCGTAAACCGGAGCCCGGGAGGCCTTTGGAGCAATCACGCGTATGTGGCGGCGCCCGCCAGAGAGAGTGACAACCCGCGTGGGCCAATGCTTGCCATCGACTGATATCGTTGAATCGATCGGTCCCGGCGGGTAGACATCCACCTTTAGGCCATCGGGTATGGTGAGGTCGATGTCCAGACGGTTTCTCGTCGCACGCCACGCCACCGTCAGCAGCCCGTGATCGGTATTCACCGAGCCCCTGGCCCATTTCAGATCGGCTGTGTGAGGCGTGACCGAGAACCTGTGGGTGCCGAGTACCGGTTTTATGCCGACGTATTCGGCGATCAGGTCCCGGGTCGGGCAGGTCGCCGAGCCGTGGCAGAGGGCCCCATCAGCAGTGAACTTCTCCCAGAGCGTCGTCGAGCCGGCTTTGACCATATCTCCCCATTTGCGGCGGATGTAGTCGAGAGCGCGGTCATGCGCGTCAATGGAGTAAAGTGCTTCCAGATAGTAGGATGCGAAATAGGGTGTGGCAACGTCGGGCAGTGAGCCGTTGGAAAGCACCCGGAGTATGCCGGACTTCTGATACTGGTCGCCTATGTCGAAGAGCGCAGCGAATATGTTGGTCTGGCGGCTAAACTTCTCAACCAGCTTGCCGCCAACCCGGCACTCAGCATAGAGCCCTCGCCTGGGCACATACATGAATTTGTTGATGACTATTCTGAGGCGCTCAGCCTTGGTGATGTATTCCTGCGCGGCCTCTGGTTTTTCGCTTATTGAGGCGAGCGCGGAGGCCACTCGGAGCGCCTGGTAATAGAGGCAGTTGAGCGATGTAACCTCGCCCTCGCGTTCCAGGTCAGCGCGGTCGATGAGCAGCGCGCCCGGGACGTTTTCGAGCATTCCGTCCTCGTTCTCGTAGCGGGCGAACCACTTCAGCAGAGCCTCGACAGCGGGGTAAAGATCGCGCACAAGCTCCGTGTCGTCCGCGAAACCGAAGTAGTCGAGTATAGAGAAGACCCACAGCAGCGCGAAGTCCGGCGATGCCATCTTCTCACCGGAAGGATAAAGGCCCGGTATTGCCCCGTGTTTGTCCTGAGATGAGGCGATCTGCCGCAGGCCCTGCGCTAGCAGTTTCGTATCGTCAAATGCGTAGTATGCTGCTCTCGAGAGCACGCGGGCGTCGCCCCACCACTGCGCTCGCTCACGCCACGGTGTGTCTATCAGGGCATCTTCCATGCAAAGCTCGGTTGTCAGCGCGCCGGCAGTCCAGATGTCGTTGAGGAGCCGGTCGTTGCACTCAAACATGCCGACGTGTTCCACCGGATATGTCGTCTGGTTCACGCGGATGTAGTCGATAGCAACAGGCTTTGAGCAGCGGCGGAACTCGACCTGCAGGTATCTGAACGCGCGTGGTTCAAAGCTTTGCCATGCGAGCTTGCCCTTCTTGAGCAGGATGCGGTCCGTATAGCGGGTATCGCCAACGTTCGGTTTCACGTGGCCATCGGACAGCGCTTCAGCGTAGCCGAGGTCGATATACCCCGTGCCCGAGCCGGCGATCCCGACTTCCACGTTGCCGAAGACCTCGCGGCCGAAGTCGAGTATGATCGCAACGCCTCTATCGCCGCGCGGAGTGCGCACTTCCGCAGTGCCGCTGTCGGAGGTGAGAGCCTCCGGATGCTTCACGGCGCCAGCCTTGAGAGGCGACAGCTCCGATGAGGCCATCATGTCCGGAATGCTTGCCGGAGGAGTGTCGCGGGCTACTTCAGGGGCATTGTATACGCCCGCCACAGCGCGCGGTATGATCGTCTGCTCGCGAAGTTGCGGTATTTGCCTGGAGAACAGCTCGCCCCACGGCATGTCCGGCGCTTCACCCAGCGCCGCCGCTTGCTCCCAGCCTTTCTCGCTGAATCTGATCTCCGTCCAGCCGTCGGCTGCCTGAGCGGCATCATAGACCTCCTGGAATCCCAGGTAGGGGTTCAGGCGTGCGCCCGCGTTGGTCCATTCGGCGGCGCGGCGGACCTTCCAGGTCTCGTCGGTGCCGAATTCGAGCGGCTGGCCTCCGACGGTCATTTCCACCTTGCAGATAACACCGGGCCTGCGCGGAGTGTAGCTTCGGGTGCTCTCGCCGATGTGGTGGGCGAGAATGGCGATCACGTTCTTGCCCTTGCCGAGGATTTCCGCAACATCGTGCGTGTCGAAATACGCGTAACCTTCGCCGCTGCGGACAGGACCCTTGCCGACGTAGCGGCCGTTGACGTAGAGCTTGTAGCGAGAGTCGGCGCTGATCTTGATCTCTGCCTTCGTGGGCGCGGCGGATAGCTGGAAAAGCTTACGGACCTGGATGTAGGAGTTGTGGGTGGGCTCGGGATTGGCGATCCATATCCACTTGTCCCGACCGCGCGCAGCCGGCGCGATATCCTGAGGGTTAGAGCTATCACCGGCGCGGCTGGCGAAACCAAGTCCGAACGCAACCGGTGCAAGCGCTTTCAACTTATGAAGCATACTGTATTATCTCATTTTGCGACGAAAAAAGGCAAATGACGGGTGACTGCTCAGAACAGATGAGGGCGCTGTCGTCATCCCGAACTTGGTTCGTGAGCAGTTAGAGTCAGGTTGCAGGAGTCAGGTTGCAGGGGTTGACAACTCGAGATTTGCCGGATAGAATCCGGCTGGCTGCCACTATGTCTTGGGCATCGCAACTGCATTTAGAAATACCACGAGTGTACCAGCTGCTACTTAGTCAGGTGAAAGACAATGGAAGTCGAGCCGGCGGCAATCGCACTTCAGGATTTCCTTCTTCCTGGAGCGGTGACAGTATCGCGGTTCGGACGTGAACATCGAAGCGCCAAGTTGTCGGTGGTGGCAGCAAAGATCAACCAAGAATCGGGGGAGAGGTGCTATGGTGGGCAAGGGAACTGGAACATGGTTTGTTTGGATTTGCATCATTGTCCTGGTTGGGCTGTTAGCCGCTGTGGGCAACTGCGATCTGAAGAACGGTGATTGGGGCGCAACCGATCCAGGCAATCCCGATATTGACTGGGGCGATGCGCCGGATTCCTATTGTACCTTGCGCGTCAGTAATGGGGCGCACCACGTGGCAATAGATGACTTGTACTATCTCGGCAAGGGAGTTGACAGGGAGAACGACGGGGCTCCAAGCCTAGATGCTGACGGTGATGATAATAAGCAAATCCGCGGCGATGATGAGGACGGCGTGCAATTCCATGGCGATCTGGTTCCCGGACAGACAGCAAACGTCACTGTCACTGTCTCTCAAAGCAATGGTTACCTGAGCGCCTGGATAGATTTCAACTGCGACGGCGACTGGGATGAGCCCGAGGAACATGTTATCGTCAGCCAGCAATATCCGGCCGGTACACACCAGATAAACATCGTCGTTCCACAGCACGCTGTTGGAACGAACAGGACATACGCACGGTTCAGATACAGCTCGACTCCCAATCTGGACTACTTTGGCGGAGCGTCGGACGGAGAAGTCGAGGATTACACCGTCGCAATCAAGGAGAGCGATTTTGGCGATGCTCCCGAGCCTTACCCGACCATGATAGGCCAGAACGGCGCTCGGCACATGTTTGTAGACGGCGGGCCGCATCTAGGCGCTGCGATCGATTTTGAGTCCGACGGTCAGCCCGATGCCGCGGCGCTCGGCGATGACAAAGATCAGGACGGGGATGATGAAGACGGTGTAGACTTCACGAGCGATCTGATTCCAGGTATGAACGCGACCGTGACCGTGATCGCGTCGACTTTCGGCAGCACATGTCTCTTGAACGCATGGATCGATTTCAATGCCGATGGTGACTGGGCGGATAGCGGTGAACAGATTTTTCAAGATGCTGCTGTAAGCGATGGACCCAACATGCTCTCCTTTACCGTCCCGCAGAGCTATGTGGTCGGCGCCACCTATGCCCGGTTCCGCATCAGCAGGACGCCAGGTCTGTCTTACTTCGGGGTTGCAGAGGATGGAGAGGTCGAGGACTACAAAATCACTCTCTATGACTGGGGCGATGCGCCTGACTCCGATACGTCTCCCCTCTACCCGACTCTGCAAGGCAACAACGGAGCACATCATCAGATCATTGCAGGCATGTATCTCGGATTGGGCATCGACAGCGAATCGAATGGCCAGCCCAGTGCAGACGCCGATGGCGATGATACTAACGGCCTCGACGATGACGACGGCGTGGTGTTCGACAATAGTGTGATGAAATCCGGTGATCCTCAGTATGTGACTGTAACCGCGTCAGCCCCCGGCTATCTGGACGCCTGGATCGACTATAACGGTGACGGTGACTGGGATGACTTCGACGAGCATCCTCTTGTCAAGTATCCCTTGAACCCAGGCGCCAACAGGCTTCTTCTTGATACCGTTCCTATGTATGTGAAGACAGTCGATACGTTCGTGCGGTTCCGCTACAGCTCAACCGGAGGCTTGTCCCACAGTGGCTATGCGGACGATGGCGAGGTGGAAGACTACAAAGTAACGATAAGGCAGTACGATTGGGGTGACGCGCCCTCGGGTCCCCAGTACCCGCGTTTCAGCTATCCAACCCTGGAAGCAGACGATGGGGCGCGACACATATTAGTGCCGAACAACATATACCTGGGCGCATTCGTGGATTTCGAGATGGATGGTATCCCTTATCCCCCCGGCGGCGCGCTGGGCGACGACTACTGTCTTACGGGCGACCCTCCCTTCGACCTGAGCAATGATGAGGACGGCGTTGTTTTCAGCACGATGGTTTCCGGATCGGGCGCAACTATGACCGTAACCGCCTCCGGGGCCGGATACATAGACGCATGGATCGACTACAATGCCGATGGAGACTGGGCCGATGCCGGCGAGCAGATATTCCCTTCAAGCGCGCCGGTTGTCGCGGGTACGAACGTGCTTTCATTCACCGTACCGTCGAATCTGAGTCCGGCCCAGACCTACGCGCGAATTCGGCTTAGTTCAACGGGCAATCTCTCCTACTACGGCGAGGCCAGTGATGGTGAAGTCGAAGATTATCTGGTGGTCATACGCGCGCCAGGAGGCGGTGGAGGCAACGGACACGGCAACCGGGGTGATTGCGATTTCGGCGATGCTCCCGACACATACCACACGTCGTTAGCGAACAACGGCCCCCACCACGTTGCGTGCAACGGTCTGGTTTACTACCTTGGACAGACAGCGGATTGCGAGCTAGATGGCTTTCCGACGGCAGATGCTTCCGGAGACGACCTCGACGGATCACCAGACGAAGACGGAGTGGTGTTCAATGGCCCTCTGGTCGCGGGCGCGAATGCAAGCATCACGGTCGCCAATTCAACGACGGGCTTCCTGAACGCCTGGATTGACTTCGATGGAAGCGGGACTTTCGATGCAGTCAACAGCTTCGGCGCAGATGAACAGATATTTATGGACCAGTATCTGCATAGCACGCCGAGCACGCTCAACTTCCACGTTCCATCCGGCTCATCCGGAGGGTTCACGTTCGCGAGGTTCAGGTTCAATTCCAAGGGAGGTCTGTCATTCGAGGGCGCCGCAGACAATGGTGAAGTCGAAGACTATCAGGTATTCATCACCGGCGGTCAAGTCGATACATACGACTGGGGTGATGCCCCGAGCAACTATCCTACACTTGCCACGAGCAATGGCGCACGCCATCGAGTTGTGTCGGGGATGTACCTGGGATGGTTGATCGACTCCGAACCCGATGGTCAGCCGAGCCCCAATGCGATGGATGATGACAACAATGCGTTCGCAGACGAAGACGGAGTCCAGGTCAATGGGCCTCTGCTTCCAGGGACTCTTCCATCACTGACGGTCACTGCTTCTACCCACGGTTTCCTGGACGCATGGATCGACTTCAACGCCGACGGCGACTGGCTGGACCCCGGCGAGCACGTGTTCAACGCCATGCCTTTGTCTCCGGGAGCCAATTCTCTTCCGGTCCGTGTCCCACTCCTTGCCACACCAGGAACTAATGCTATAGCCAGGTTCAGGTTCAGTTCAACCGGCGGTTTGCCATTCGATGGTCCCGCCAATGACGGCGAGGTAGAGGACTACTCGCTGCCGATAGGGATTATATGGCATCAAGCGGTGGATACGTCGTGGACCGGCGTCGGCGTTAACGTAACCGGCAATTACGCCGCGAGCGACGAGTTCCAGATCACTCAGTGCGGCCGGATAACCGACATAGGTATTTGGGGTTCGTGGTATCAGAACATCCTGCCAGAAGGTGGCTGCGGGGACGTAGCCTTCAATCTTAGCATCTATCGCAGCATACCTGCCAGTGAAAGCTGCACAGGCAGAAGCATGCCGGGCGAACTCATCTGGTCTCACAGATATGGTCCCGGGGAGTTCGAGGTCAGCGACTACTGCACCAGCAGCACGGGCTGGATGACCCCGCTCGGGGATTACGCGATCTCTGAAGAACAGGACTGCCTGCGCTACAAGTTCCACATCGATGAAGCGGACCGATTTGTGCTGGGTGGCGCTGAGGGCAATCCCGGGGTCTACTGGCTATCGGTAAACGTCGAGTCTCCCGGGAACGGGGCGCTATTTGGATGGATGACGTCCGCCGACAGCTTCGGCGCGGCTTCCGCCTGGAAGAATGACACAGTGGTTGTCTGGAGCTATCTGGGACACCCTGTAGGCAGCGGACTATACGGCAATCAGATCGATATGGGCTTCGAGCTCTACGGCGGAACTGATTCGCTGCAGATATCAGAAGAGCTGCACATTCCGGACCATTTCTGGTGGCCGGCCGCCGACCAGAATAACGAAATGCTGCGCGTGAAGCTCGCGTCGGCATCGACCAGCGAGATTTCGTGGAAGTCGATCGATCTGAGGGCAAGCGGCAGCGGGGATGACGCTTCCGACATAGAAGCCGTCAACCTCTGGATCGACGGCAATGTTAATGGAATTGTGGATGGCGGCGATTCTCTGATCGGAACCGGCGCCTATGCTTCAGATGATGGGGAGTGCACGATCAATCTGTCGGCGCCTCAGACCATAGCTCCGGGCCAGGATATCCACGCCGTGATCAGCTATACGATGGCCTCCACCGCCACGCCCGGAAGCACGTATCAGTGCCAGGTTGCAAGCGCCGTTGCGGTCATCGGTCCAGATGAAAGCCCCGTGGGCATATACCTCACGCCTGATCCGCTGATGAGCGCCAAGACGATAGTCGGCGTCGCCCCTGTGGCGATACACTCGGTCAAGGCTGCGGAGGTGGGTTCCACCGTAATGCTTGTGGATCAGGAGATAACTGCCGACTTTCGTTCCGCGTCCGGATGGCCGGATGGTTGGAACTGGGTCTACGTTGAGGACGGGAACAGAACATCAGGAATCGGCGTGCTCGGTTCGTCCATTCGTGACGCAAGAATAGGGGATAGCCTGTCTGTTCTTGGTACCACCTATCTGAACGACAACGCCGAGTTGGTGATTCAACCAATAGAGTCCATTGTTGTCTCCAAAGACCCAGAGATAGATCCTCTAATGCTAACCAACAAGGCAGTCGGCGGTGGCGAGTTCGGCTTCCAACCGGCGGTGACAAGCGGCTGGATATCGACTCCCGCGAGTGCAACGGGACTCAGCAATGCCGGTATGCTGGTGCGCACCAGTGGATCAGTCACGGGTCACGGCAGCGTCTGCATCAACGGAAGCGACAGGCGTGTTGTCTGGATCGATGACGGCAGCGCACTCTCCGACGGTTACGTCACGGATCTTGGAGAACAGAGTAAGGGGATTGCGATTGTGCTGCCGCCCGATGCTCCCGCGACTCCTGTTACGGGTTACTGGGCCGTGACCGGCATCGTTCGTGTCATATCGAATCCATTCGGCGGTCCAGTTCGGCTGCTGGTTCCGCGGAGCTATGCGGATGACATGACCGGTGCCGCGCACGTACCCGACTGACCTTTATGTGACTCGCAAGAAACATAGACGGGCCCAATCAGCATCCTGGATGCAGTGGGTGCTGCCTGCGATACCAACGGGCGTATGCTGGGGCGGCCTATCCGCCCCCAGCATACGCCCTTAGCTAATCATGCCGTGAGGTCGAGGCCATCAGGAATACGCACCGTATATAGCCTCCCCCCAATCCCTCACCACTGCGCAAGGATATGGGTAGCCGAAGCCGTTCCTGAATGACAGGATGATGTCGCAGTACTCGGAATCGACAGCGGGGCTAGCGGGCTGGCTGGCTTGCGCGGGCAAGTGGCCGCGCACATAATGACTTAAGCGGCACTGCTGAGCTGGCCTCGATATTCGTGGTCACCGCATCGAAAGGGCAAGCAATGAGATTCCTCGCTACGATCATTCTCCTCATTCTCTCCGTCAGCGCGCGGGCGGGCGTGTACACGGTCAAGCCATCGATCTCGAATGACGAGTTGATGGGCCTGTATAAGACTATGATTGCGCAGTATTGCCTGTTTGCCGAGGGCAAGTACCAGCCGGCGGCGTTCGGCGAGGGCGCGGGCTACTGGGGTAACGGGATAAGCGGCGGCAACGAGGGGATCAGGGCCGTAGCCAACACTGCTCTCGCCTACGCGGTGGCCGCAAAGAAGATCGATCTGCAGAACGATCGGCTGCGGTCTCTCTACGTCAAACGTGCCACTGCGGGGGTACGCTTCGTAACTCTGACTCACTCCACCAGCAAGCAGGTGTGTACCGATGGCAAGCAATGGAGCAGAAGCTGGCAATCGGCAATGTGGACGGGCACCGTATGCATGGCCGCTTGGATCGTATGGGACGAGCTCGATGCAGATACGAAAGAGCTGGTTAAGCGCGTGGCGGAATATGAAGCCGACCGGTTCCTGCCCCTCACGCCTCCCGGCGCTGAATGGGGAAACACCAGGGCCGAGGAGAACGGCTGGGATCTGACGTGCATCGCCGCGGCGGCGAGCATGTTTCCGGATCACCCGAACGCCGCGAAGTGGCGGACGAAGTGCATCGAGTATATGATGAACACGGTATCCGTGGCCGCGGATGAGGAGGATTCCACCATAGTTGATGGCCGCCCTGTCAGAGACTGGGTATGCACCGTCAACTACCACCCGGACTTCTCGCTCGATAACCACGGCTTCTTCCATCCCTCGTATACGATGGTCAGTCCGGCTGAGGTTGGTACTGGAGCCCTGTTCTTCGCGTACGGCGGTCATCCTGTTCCACAGGCTTCCGGGCACCACTTGCTCGACACGTGGAAGTGCCTTCAGACGATCATGATGCCCCACGGTTACTGGGCATATACGCAGGGGATGGATTGGGCGGTCAACAGCGATGGGCACATCCACTACCTCGCCTTCCTGGCCAGCTACGGCAAGGACCCGCTCGGGCTGGGGATGGAGAAGATAGTGGCGCAGTACATTCGCGGTCACCAGATGCTGCACGGCGGCAAGTTCGCCGGGCCATCGTCAAGGCTGGGCTTCGCCCGCGAAGCGATATGCGCGGAGCGGCTGTGTTACGCGTATCTGATGCACAAGATGTTCGGCTTCGCGGAGAAGGAGCGCACGATCCGCGACGAGAAGGCGCTGCTCGGAGTGCGGTATTACCAGTATGCGGATATGATGTCGCATCGGACTGGAAGCAAGTTCGCCTCGTTCTCGTGGAAAAACAAGGTGCTGGGTGTCGTGATGCCGATCGGACCGGGCCACGAGGCGAATCCTTACTTTACTACTCCGCGCGCCGACGGATTCGTTGGCACGATCACCTGCAAGGATTTGGCGGGCAAATCCAGGATCGAGAAGCCGGACTGGCAGAAGACGGCGACCGGTTTCGAGACCACTGGAACAATCATCCTGAACGACGGCGTGCTCAAGCAAGAACTGCGCTTCGTTTCAGTCGGGGAAAAGACCGTGGTCTACGCGGACCGGATCACTGCCCTGAAGGACGTGACGGTAACCCGTGAGCAGGGTGTGCCCATCGGTATCGAAAACGACGAGTATACGGGCAACGTGCGGAAGCTCTACTACCAGTCGGGGTCGGAAACGATCGTCGGGCTCGGGACCCAGGACCTCATCCGCATACCGGGCAACTGGGCAAACCTGGACGGCAGGCTGGGGATAGTGGCAGTGTCAGGTTCGGGTCTCGCTTATGAGGATGTCAGAAACTACAATCGGGACGGCGCTCTGCAGGACACGTTGTTCGGGTCGTTCTCCGATTCGTCCCGCAGCGTCAAAGCAGGTAAGCAAGTGGCGAGGCGGATCGCGGTGGTGTTCACAGACGTTTCGCCCACGGAGACGGCGCGCCTGGCGCGTGAGATTAGGGTCGAGAAGTCAAGCAAAGGCGACATTCTACGGCTGGTTCTGCCCGAAGGTGGAGAGTCGCGTGTTGCCCTCTAGCCTTGCATTTCGGGCACAACCGCGCTACCATTGCTACTGATGGAGAGTCGAGATCCTCATGTGCCGGTGGACGGGGTCGTGAAGAACGGCAATCCTCTGCTCGAACTGCACCTCGGACGAGACGTGTTCGCCACGGGACGCCGTCTGAGCGGAGTGGTTCTGCTGAGGCTGCTGAAACCGATTAGGATACGCTCCCTCAGCGTTTCAGTCACCGGAATGGAGAGGCCGGCGGGCGCGCCTATCATCAATGCATTCAGGCGAAGCGGGGCGTTCTTTGGACGGGAGCAACTGCTATCGGGAGCGCTGAAGCCGCGGCTGATCTCGGATCGGGCCTCTCTCCTCTGGAACGCTATACTGCAGCGCAAGACCGGCCGAACTCTCAGCCCCGGCGAACACACCTACCCGTTCTCGATCACCCTTCCCGCGTCACTGCCTGCGAGCTACGAGGGTAAGGCAGGGAAGATCGACTACAAGGTATGCGCGACACTCCAGCCGGTGTTGGGCCGCGCAGTTAAGGTGTGGTGCACTGTCCCTGTCGTTTTCGTGCCCAGGATTCATCGCGGAAGGCCGGTGGCGCTGACCTCGCCCGCGTCAAGTGGGACTTCTCATCCGGCCGTGGCCAGTATGAAGATCGAACTGCCGGAGAAGTCGGTTCGGATGGGCGGCAAGGTCGAAGGCAAGTTTGCCATCGCAAACCCTGGCGGACTGGCGATCCCGCGCGTCACCGTATCTCTAGAGGTCTGCGAGTGGGTACGTCTCGCTGTCGATAGGGAGATAGAGCGGCAGGTGGCCGATGAGGCTGTGATCAAGCCCCAGGACCCGACAGCGTCATCCGTTGAGGCGTCATTCACCTTGCAACTGCCCCGAAGCGCACCTCCGAGTATCGATGGCACGTCCATTTCGGTGATCTGGCTGCTCAAGCTGACTCTGGATACCGATCCGCCGACCGAGTTCAAAACACCACTGACCGTTTACAGGCCGATCGACGAGTAGGAAGCTACCGTTTCACTGCATCACTTTTCCTCGTCCGGTTTTGGTGCTATACTGCCTTCAAGTGAGGAACTTCTCCAGGAGGGTCGCCATGAAATGCGCGAAATGCGGATTGGATCTCCCGGCCAACACGCGGCAATGTCCCAAGTGCGGGTCGATCAATGAATTTGAACAGCCTGCTGCACCGGCCAAGAAGAAGAATCCCATAGTATTTGTGATCATCGGTCTGGCGATCATCGGCCTGCTCGCGCTGGGGATCTACGCGATGAGCAACAAGAACGTTGCCTCAGCACCGGCAGGCGTCGAGCGACAGGATGCCAACATCGCAACCGCTCCGCCCGGCCAGCCCAACTCCGGCGGTCTTGTAACCGCTCCTCCCGGCAATCCTGCGCCGCCGACAAAGACTCCTGAGGGCGTGACAAAGCCCAAGCCTCCGCCGGAGGTTGTGGATTACCTGGACCACGTGAAGAAGGTCGAGGAACACCGGCAGATGCTTCTGAAGGACACCTCGGCAGCTCTGCTGCTTGCTGTTGGTGGCCAGGCCAAGTCGTACGAGGCCATCCTTGATGCCATAGAGGGCGGCGACAGCGCAGACGTGAAGGACCCGATGGCAGACATGCGCCAGGAACTCAACAGGCAGTATGGCAACTGGCTGGCGACGCTCAAGTACTTCGATCAGAAACCTGCCCCTGAGCAATGCCGCGAGTTTGCCGGTGCCTATCGCGCCGTGCTGGCGACGGAGACCGAGACCATCAAGCGCGAGGTGCAGATCACGAGCAAGGTGGATGTTCGTAAGAGCGAGTCGATTGCTGAGGGGCTGACCGCAATGCTCCGAATGCAGAAGGACCCGAACCTGCAGGCAAACATTGATAAGGCTGCCGACGATGCCGACGCGAAGTTGACGGCGCTTGTCTCGAACTACGACATGGAGAAGCCCTTCGACGTTCCGCGCGAGAAGCAGGGTGGCAGCTTGCTGGGGTTCTAGAGGGTTCTTGCTTACCCAGATTCACAGCATTGGGCGGCGGCCGAGCGACCGCCGCCCAATGGCATTTCAACCAGCCTCGGCCTCCTAGCCCTCCTTTGGCTTCTTCGGTTCTTTCGGTTCCTTGGGTTCCTTAGGCTCTTTCGGTTCTTTCGGTTCTTTTGGTTCCTTCGGCTCCTGGTTAGCCGCCCCGGGAACGGTGACAGTGGAAGTAACCGCGGCAATGTTGCCTGCGATATCACTGCCCGTCAGGGTTAGGGTGTAGATTCGGCCATCCTTGTCCCCGCCGTTTCTTGCTGCGACCAACGGCACCGTGACCGTTGAGCTAGCAGGAATGAACAGCTCCGGCTCAACCAGACCGTATTCATCCTTCACAGCAAGATACAGACGATCAACACCTGAGGCCGAGTCGGTAGCAGTGACTCTTACGGGTATGTCCACGACATCGCCTCGGGGCGGCCAAATTGTAGTCACAAGCGGCTCAACGGTCAGCTCCGGCGCTGCCGTGTCCAGCTTGACTGTAACCCATTGCGTCTCCGATCGGTTGCCAGCCATGTCTTCGGCGTAGTAACCAACGGAGACTTCCCCCTGCTCTGATAGTAGGAGAGGCTGCGAATAGGCGGACCAGAGGACGCCGTCAGTGGTAACGAAGATGCCACTCAGCCCGGACCCATCCTCTTCATCCTGTGCGGTAATCGTGAGCGTGACAGCCGATACGTACCAGCCATTCTGGCCTGGAGTGCCCGACAGGTCGGCCGCACATGTCGGAGCAGTCGTATCCAATATTGGCTCGACCGCGACCGGCGTGTGAGGAACTACGACAAGCCCATTCCAGCGATCTGCGATAGCCAGGTCCGGGGCGCCGTCTGAATTGAGGTCGCCCACGGCAATCGCGCGGCATTCGTAGCTGTTGCTGTAAGGAATCGGGTAGGGGACCCAATCCCCAAAGACGCCTTCGGGCGTCTGGCATAGAACAACGACGGACTCGTAGCCCGACTGCACGGCAGCCGCGTCCTTTCTGCCGTCCATGTTCAAGTCCGCGAGCGCAAGCGCCTGAGCGTAGGCATAGGCGGGGTAGAACTGAGGAGACCCGGGGGCACCGTCCTCTTGCTGTGCCAGAACGCCGACCATTCCGTATCCCGGACTGTCAGGCACTGTGTAGACCAGATCGTCGCGGCCGTCCCCGGTAACATCGGCCGCCGCGAGTGCGCAGGCCCAGGGCGACGGGAGATAGGACGGCTGCCCGAAAGGACTCTGCGGCAAGCCCTGGAGATACGCTATCTGATCATCCAGCAGACATGCGAGGTCCTTGATGCCGTCTGAGTTGTAGTCCAGGGCGCACAGGCTTCGCGCATTCCTCCCGTCTAGCACCCAGGAGTAAGGAAGATCAAAAGTGCCGTCGGGCATCTGCAGCGACACATACAGCAGCGGATAGGTGGCAGACGTGTCCGCGATGTCCGTGAGCCCATCGCCGTTCAGGTCCTCTATCACCAGGGAGCTGACCTGACCATAACCGTAGCACACAGCCGGCAGACCGAAAGTGCCATCACCGAGTTGGTAGTAGAGGAGGATAGTCCCGTTGGAGCCTCCGACTGCCAGGTCTCTCCGGCCATCGCCGTTCAGGTCGCCGACGGCAATAGCTTTTGGAAGGTTGGGCGAGTAGAGCGTGATCGGCGGTGCGAGCAGTCCATCCGGCTGCTGATAGAACACGTAGAGCGCGGACGGCCATGCCGTGACCGCGACGTCGTCGCGTCCGTCACCGTTTAGATCGCCTACGGCAACCGTCCTGGCTTCCTGATAGAGGGGATACGTGGTCGGAAGGTCGAATAGAGGTCCCGAATCAGCTACGGACCCGGTGACCATCGAAAGGAGCGCAGCAAGTACACACAACCTCAGAATTGACATCGTGATACTCTCCATTCCCGGAACAGCCCTCGGACGCCAAATCAGCTTGCGGTGTCGCGCGGTTCACGTATACTAGGTACTGCCATGGAATGAGCCCCTAACGGGCTGGCAATATAGCTGGAAACGATGCGTGGAGCCGGAAATCCGGCCAATTTACGGGGATAGGTGCGATCAGGCGACGGGAAGCTCGTCCCAGGTATCTCGCAGGGCGTCCAGCGAGATCTCAGGCTCCTCCTGCACGATGTCCTTGAGCAGGACGATGCCTGTTCCCTCGGGACCTGTGGCGAGGAGCAATCCGTCGGACGAGTCTAACATAATCGAGTAGCCCATTCCCAGCGATGCAGTGGTCGAGAAGCCCTTCGGAGGGTAGCGCGCGGAATGGTCAGCGCCGCAATGCCCGGGCCGTGGTCCAGCACCGCCACCCAGACGCAGCCCTTCTTCACACCGGCGTCAACTTGGCAATCAGCGCGGACAGATGGTTTATGCACGTCTGGAGCATGTCGGACGGGTCGATCATATACTCACCTTCAAGGGCTGCTACAGCCTTGTACCCATGCAGAGCGAGCGCCCGCAGCGCTGGACGTGCGCTGAAGCGTGCTGCCGAGGCCGGTCATAGATAATACACGATTGGTGCAGGCGTGGGGGCGGTATATCATCCATGAGATAGCGTTCATGCCTTAGTGAGCCTCGAGGAGGTTGAGAGATGAGATACGTCAAGTGGACGCTAGTGATGGCAATCCTGGTTCTCGCGGCCTCGGCGGTGTACGCCGAGTGCGTTGTCTGTCCGGGGCCTCAGCCCGTGAAGGTGGCATGCCCGACCGTGTGCGTGGCTCCGTGTCCGGACCCGTGCCCGCAGGTGTGCCCGCAGCCGTGTCCGTGCCCTGAGGCTGTCCCGGCTGCAGTCGGTGCAGGCCCGGCGGCCCTTCTGCCGTGTGATGCTTGTGAATTCGATCCGGTCTTCGCACGCAATATGTATGCTCATAACAGCGTGATCATCGCTGTGACGGAGTACGGCATGACAAGGGCGTCTGACGCCAACCTGCGCGACATATCGAGCGAGATCCGTGGTTACATGGTTAGCGCCAATTCAAAGCTGCAGAGCTGGTACGGCGCGATCGCTTGCGACGTGGCTTCGCCTGACTGCCTGAAGGCGCAGGCTGTGATAGATCAGTTGGCGAGCACTCCTGCCAACTGCTTCGACGCGGTGTATGCACGTACACTTGCCGAACTGCTTCGCCAGTCCAACTCTGCCGATCTGGTGGGTGGCAGGATGGCTCTTACTCCTGCGATGAGGCAGCAGGCTCAGTTCCTGTCCCGCAAATCGGCTGACTGGGTGTTCCGTCTGGACAGGTGGGTTGCACAGAATCCTAGCTAGCAGGCGGATGTGACTTGATCCACTTCCTTAGGACGCCGTGGCTCCATGCCGCGGCGTCCTGCTGTCTTGCAATCAAGGCGTTGCAGCGTTTGCTGCCATTGACAATGTGTGACGCAACGGGTATTCTGGCACCAGGTGCTAGGCGGGCGCCTCAGGTCTGCGGAAAGGGCTAAGCCCACCCGATGAAGAACCGTTCAGCCGAACCTTCTTTCTGCCCGCTATTTGCAGACAACGGGCGTGGCAACGAAAGGAGGTCATCATGACCAGATCACTGCCCGCGCGGCCAAGCTTTGAGAACGTCAAGAAGCAGGCCAAAACACTCGTCAAGTCCCATTCCCGGCGCGAGGCGTCGGTATTCCCGCTGCTGCGCCACCTGCACCGCTTTTCCAAGCTAACAGATGAGCAAATCCTGGACTCGCCGCTGTCACTTGCGGAGGCACAATACGCCCTGGCAATGGACTACGGCTTCCCCAGTTGGGCTGCGCTCAAACAAGTGGTCGAGGGCAAAGAGCAGGAGTCGAGATTCATGCACCTGCATTGCGGAGACATATCCGCTGAGAGCCTCAGGCGCAGTGGTGTCCCGGGTACCGTCCTGACATGGTACGATCCGCTCGTGGACGGACCGGTGCCTCCGAATGTGCCGGAGAGTGAGTGGTTCAGGTTGCGCGCCAGCGTGGTCGCTGATCGATTTCAGAACCTCGAGAGTGGCATCGCCTTCTTCAGGGAGATGTACAAGCGCCTTGAGGATTATCCAGGCTATCGAGAAGTAGTGCTGTGGTTTGACGCCTGCCTGTTCGACCAGACGATACTGATCCGGCACCTGGACTGGTTCTCCCGGCAGGACATGGGCGACACAAAGCTCAGCCTTATCTGCGTGGGAGAGTTCCCAGGGTTCGCCAGGTTCAGGGGACTTGGCGAACTCCGTCCGGAGCAGATGGCGACGCTGCTTGACAGGCGTCACGAGGTGACAAGTGAAGAGATGGAACTGGCGACGCGGGCGTGGGATGCCTATCGCTCGCCTGATGCGAGGGCAATCGAGAGTCTGATCGCCGGCGATACTTCATCGCTGCCCTATCTCGCGCCGGCGATGCGGCGGCACCTGCAGAGGTTCCCTTCGGTTCGGAACGGGTTGGGCAGAACGGAGCAGGCGTCGCTTGATGTGCTTGCGCAGGGCCCGGCAGACTTCGTCAGCCTGTTTCTCAGGGTGTCCGATATGGAGGAGACGCCGTACTTCGGCGACACGATGCTGCTGGATGAGCTAATGGGGCTAGCCTCGGGGGATGCTCCTCTGCTGGTGGTGAATGGCCTGGAGCGCACCCAAGGCCTGAGGCGGTATCAGTGGCCCCTGAAGGAAATC
Source organism: Armatimonadota bacterium (assembly GCA_052035525.1). GTDB lineage: Bacteria > Armatimonadota > UBA5829 > UBA5829 > UBA5829 > DTKD01. Next base: position 35,662 of record JBPOHN010000024.1, on the reverse strand, counting down.
GGCTTTGACTTGACCGATGCCGGTCACGCTGTACGCGAATGCAGAGCGGACCGGGTGAGGATCAGAGGCATAGACCGTTGGCTCGGCGGCGTTCACCTGCGGGGCAGCGAGTCTGTCTGGCGATGGGACGAAGAGGCAGCGTCGCTGGTCTACGGCTAGTCGAAGTGCAGTAATGCCCTGGAACGGGAGGTTCCGCTCCAGGGCATCTAGGTCAGGCAGGGCGAGCCCTTTTCGGGGGTAGGTATCGGGTTGCACCGGCTCCGCATATCTCTCTTCTCCCAAATCCGAATTGGCTGATCTTTGCCGCGCCTACCTCCTCAGGGTGACTACACACTAAATGTATACCCTATCGCCAAAGTGTGAAACCGCTGCGAACAATGAGGAGGCACGTCTGCCTACAGGAGTCGCGCCGCGTCAGGCATTCGGCCAGGTCGAAGGCATCTAATGATCCCGTCCGGCCGCCCGCTCCTGTTTTCGATGGGCAATGGACTCCACGATGCCCTCCGGCGCGCGCGAAGGCTCACCACCGTGGAGAATGCGGTCGATCTGCATGGCCGGGACTCCGCTGTCGGGCTCCATCGCCTCCAGAATGAACCACGTGTCCAGGCAGTCGCCGATCCGGCCTGCTCGCTCGTAGGCGTGAGCGAGCTGGTGCCAGACGAAGGGCGGCGCGCCCGTCACGACCGCGCCGGAGAGGTAGATCAGGGACTCGTCAAAGCGCATGCGCAGATAGAGGAACATCCCCAGCTCGAAGTACATATCGCTTGAGTCAGTGTTGTTGGCCAGTCCTTCGCGCAGGAATGCTTCGGCTTCCTCTTCTCGCAAATCGCTGCTCATCAACCACGCCGTGTTAGTGTATGCCTCGGTATCGTGGGGATCGAGTTGGGTTATGATGCGCATGTTGCCGATGCATCGGTCGAACCAGCCGCGGTGCCAGTAGTCGTCGTTACGCTCCCAGAGCTCATCGCGGAAGATGCTGAACACCTCCACCAGCTTGTCCATGGATTCAGGCGGAACCTGCTGCTGGGCACACAGGGACCCGCACAGAAGGAACGTCAGGACTGCAGCTATAGAGGCTAGTCTCATCATCTTACCTCTTCCGCCATGTGTATGATTGCCTGATAAGATCATCGGCTTCTTCCTGCGACCCTGTCGAGGTGACGATATGCAAGCCCTCGGGACCGAGTTCCTCAACCAACCCCTGCACGTGCTCCGGCGATACGCCGATCAGCAGCAGCGACTTGCCCTTGGCGCGCACACGGTGATACAGCGGATACCAGAAAGGATCGCCGGGCGGCGGCTCACCGGCCCCGGGCGTCCATTGGATAGCCTGCAGCTCTTCCATTGCCAGAAGAGGGCCTTCGTGCTGCAGCGCGCATCGGCCATCCCAGTGGTAGACGGTATGATCGAGCGCCCGGCACTGCGGTACCATATACGGGACCAGGAACTCCTCGAACATCTCGGGTGATATCATCGCCGAAAAGTCGCACTGCAGTTTGGCGATCCGGCCTATCCCGTAGATGTAGAACTGGCAGAAAGAGGATCCTCCGATCTCGTCCTTGATGATATCGTAAAGCCTGCCGTGATGCTGAAGGTAGAGAGGCAGTATGGCACGCTGGAACTCGTGCACTTTCTCGGGGTAGTCGATCATCGCCATCAGGAGTTCATTCGTACCGAAAAGCGAAGCGATCGTGTCCAGGTTCTCGATTAGGTCCGGAAACGCGACAAGCGCACGTCTCTGCAGGCGCTCCACTGATTTGGTCGATAGCTCCTTGACGAACTTCCAGTATACGTTGTCATCGTCAAAGGTCGGCGGTTTCGCGTTCGGGATGTCGTCCACGCAGGGGTGATACCAGACAGTGTTGCTTGCGAACTCGGGCCTGGCTCCGATGAATGTCGAGAGCGTGCCGGGGCCGAGTTCAGGATCGAAAAGCGGGAATGCGTCGCCGGCATAGTAGGTTCGGCTCATATTCCATTCGAACCACTGCAGGCGCAGATCGGCGTCCATCCACTGCTGCTCATAATCGCGTGCAGCCGGCGGCGGCGCGCCGGCAGGGGCGTCCTTCTTGGGCGCGGTTACCTGAAGGAGGACGCGATCAATGACCTCGCCGTGCCACCATGCCTCGTGGCGGCGGCGGGACACTTCCCAGTTCACGTTGTCTATCTGAAGCATGATCTCTACTCCACGTGCCAAGTATACCAGATCACCAGGCCGCCGTGGAACGTCTTCCCATATTCCTGCTTCCACCATCTGCGATTGCCTGCTATACTACGCCTTATGAGAATCCACGATATCATTGCGGCCAAGAGAGATGGCAGGGAGCTTTCCGAGGGCGATATCCGGCGCATCGTGCTCGGCTACGCGTGCGGCGAGGTCCCGGACTATCAGATGTCGGCGTTTCTGATGGCGGTGTATCTGCGCGGGTTCAGTTACGATGAAACGCTGGCGCTGACGCGGGCGATGATCGACAGCGGGACCAGCCTGGATCTGTCATCCATACCCGGCCCCAAAGTGGACAAGCACAGCACTGGCGGAGTAGGGGACAAGACCACCGTCGTCGTGGTTCCCATACTGGCGGCGTGCGGCCTTAGAGTGCCGAAGATGTCGGGTCGAGGGCTTGGCTTCACGGGAGGCACACTGGACAAGCTCGAATCGATTCCGGGCTTCTGCACATCGCTTCCTCTTGACCGGTTCGTGCGCCAGGTCGCAGAGATAGGCGCCGCGATGGCGGGTCAGACGGCTGACATCGTTCCGGCGGACAAAAAGATATATGCACTTCGGGATGTGACCGCTACGGTGGAGAGCGTTCCATTGATTGCGGCCAGTGTCATGAGCAAGAAGATCGCCTGCGGCAGCGACGCGATACTGCTGGATGTGAAGGTGGGCAGTGGCGCGTTCGCCAGCGACATCGACGAAGGAAGGTCTCTGGCTCGTACTATGATCGCAATAGGCGAAGGCATGGGCAGGATCGTCGGAGCGGCGATTACGGATATGAGCCAGCCGTTGGGTAAGGCGGTCGGAAATGCCCTGGAGGTGAAAGAGGCAATCGAGGTTCTCCACAACCGCGGCCCTGCGGACTTCCGCGAGCTCTGCACCGAGCTGAGCTCGATTCTGCTTCAGATGGCCGAATCTGGTGCGTCACCTGCGTCTGCTCGCAGCCGTGTCGAGGACGCGCTGGCCTCCGGAGCCGCACGTGCGAAATTCGCGGAGATCGTGCGCGCCCAAGGAGGCGACGAGCGTATAGCCGAGGATACCTCTCTGTTGCCGACGGCTTCACTAGTGCGCGAAGTCGTGAGCGAGGAATCAGGCCTCGTCGTGGCTATGGACACGAAATCCATCGGGGTTGCCGCCTCAGTCTTGGGCGCGGGACGGCAGCGCAAAGAGGACGAGATCGATCCTGGGGTTGGGCTTATCATCGAAAAGAAGCTGGGAGACCGCGTCGAGAAGGGCGACGTGATCGCGCGTATCCACGCTAACGACGCGGCGCTCGCATCGCACGCAGAGGCGCTTGTGAGGAAATCGTACAGCTTTGGCAGCGAGGCTGCACCCCCGCCGCTGATACACGAGGTGATAGTAGGGTCGTACAAGAAATAACCCTGGCCGGTCTCTAAGCCAGGGTTCAGAGGAAAGGAGGTGAAAGGAGAAGAAGATGAATAAGTTCGATCTTCACTTCCTACTACGACGTTTTCATACGAGAGGTTCCGGTTTTTTTCGAAAACTTCTCTCTGTGCGAGTTGTGAACCTCGCGGCGCCTCTGCGGGAGGTGTGCCGGCGAAGCCTTGACCGTGCAAACGGGGGCGGGTATGATCTAGTCAGTAGTGGAGCAAGGGAGCAGAATCTGTGCAATACCGACAGTTTGGTAGAACTGGCGTAATGGTCTCCGCCCTCGGTTTTGGAGCGATGAGGCTGCCGCAGGACGATGAAGAAGCCGTTCGCGTGATGCGGCGCGCATTCGAACTGGGCGTCAATTACCTCGATACCGCGCGCGCCTATGGGGAGAGCGAACGAAAGTGCGGGATCGCGCTGAAGGGCTGGCGCGACAGGATCCTGCTTTCCACCAAGAACAACCTCGGCGGCGATATGACTGTCGAGGGCTGGTGGAGCCGGCTCAACACATCGCTGGAGCAGTTGGACACTGATTACATAGACTTCTATCAGGTTGTGCACGGGCTTGGCTGGGATGTCTACAATGATTTCCTGGTAAAAGGCGGCGGTATGGAAGCGGTCCGGAAGGCCAAGGACCAGGGGCTGATCAAATACATCTGCTTCTCTTGCCACGACACGCCTGCGAACATGATCAAGCTGATCGACACCGGGGAGTTCGACGGCTTCACAATTCAGTACAATCTGCTCGACAGGGCCAACGAGGAACCGATAGCGTATGCCCATGAGAAGGGTATGGGTGTGGTCGTGATGGGACCCGTGGGGGGCGGGAGGCTAGCTGCGCCCTCGGAGCAGATCAAGGGGATGATCAAGTCCGACGCCAGTAGCTCGGCAGAAGTAGCCCTGCGTTTTGTGCTCAGCAACCCGAACGTTAGCACCGCCATCTCAGGTATGAGCACGGTTGAGATGGTGGAGGAGAATGTCGCCACGGCGAGCCGCGAAGAACCCCTCTTGCCGAACGAAAAGCAGGCGGTAGAAGCCTCGCTGATCGAGAACAAGCGCCTGATGGAGCTCTACTGCACGGGATGCAAGTACTGCATGCCGTGTCCGAACGAGGTCAACATCGCCGAGAACTTCAGGCTAATGAACCTGCACAGAGTGTACGGCCTGACCGATCACGCCAGGCAGCTCTATAAGCGACTCAGCAACCCCGAAAGGCCGAATCGCGGCAAGCGAGCGGAGGACTGCATCGAGTGCGGGGAGTGCGAGCCGAAGTGCCCGCAGAAGATCAAGATTATTGAACAACTCCGCGAAGTGGCGGGGACGTTCAAGGAATAGAGCGGCGGCAGCAGCCAGGGCCAGACAGCAGCGGGCCGGTTCGCAAGAGCCGGCCCGCTTTCAGCACATTGCCGAGCTCTCATTCCGGACTGCTCGGATGCTGTACAAAAATTCGTTACAGAAATCTCACCTCAGCCGTTGACAAGCTAACTGAGCTGTGGTAACCTGCGAGCAGGGATGACTGTGGGACGTGGGCCTTACGTCCGTTGCTGATGGGTCCTCAAGGCAGGACGCACCTTCAGCCGAAGGCCGAGTTATACGGCTGCTTAAGTATTTCGAGGTATGGAGGGAAGTGAATGAGAGTTTTCGCAGTCTTAGCGCTCTTAGCCTTGCTCGTAACGCCTGGCTACGCTATGACCGGTCCGGTCAACGGCACCCCGGGCAACTACGAGCTTATCGAGAACCCGTTCGACATCGAAACGCTCGCCGGTGTGACCGCTGTCCACGATGAGACCCAGAACAACCCGGATCAGATCTACAAGGGTTGGTATCTGGCTACACTCACCAACAAGTCTGGCGTAGAGTGGACCGGTATGCTGATCCAGGCGCAAGGCAACGGTGTCTACATCGTTCAGGGCACCGATCTGGTGGACGAATGGGGTTTCACCAGTGACAGCGTGATCTGCAACCGAGCTGCCGATGTGATCACCTACTCTGGTGACGGCGGTCCGGTCAGCTACCCTGGTGGCGGATCGGGACAGCTCTATGAGCAGGTCTACTTCCAGTTCGCGGCCCCGGTTGCCGTGGATGGCAAAGTATCATTCAGAATCTACACCGACAACACTGCGTATCAGAACGGTTCGTTCGGCATTCTGTTTACGCCGACCGCCGTTCCGGAGCCGTCGGCTCTGGCTGGTATGCTCGGCGGACTTGTCGGGCTTGCAGGCTTCGCAATCAGACGCCGCAAGTAACAGGGTTCAGAGGAAACGAGGAGAAGAAAGAGCCGGAGGATATTCCTCCGGCTTTTCTTTGTTTCCGAGCGCAAGACGCCCCTGGTGAGAGGTGAACGGACCGCTACTTCAGCAGTTCTCTGAGCCGCTTTGCGATCCACTCCTCGCTTCTTGGGAACGTTGCGTAGTCCTTGATCTCCGAGAGCATCTCATCGCCAGGCTTGATGCCGGCTGTCTGAAGGATTGCGTAATCCTGAAGCGACTCCGCGAATACCTCCCAGCGAATCGAGTCAATAGGCTTCCCGTCTGCGCCGGGATACACCATAAATGGGTCTCCCGGAGGGATCCCCGGCCACCACTCATTCGTCGATGTCTGGAACGGGTCGATCAGTCTCTCCTGCTCCATCGCATGCCAGTAGTTGTAGCCCCAGTGCAGAAACCCTCTTGCATTGAGCTTGTAGAACAGCCATCCGGACATCCTGATCTTGGGCAGCGGAGTGTCGAGAAGCCGCTGCAGATACGTCCCGCGCGGCTCGCAGCAGAAGTAGACCCAGTGCGGGATCCCCGCGTCGATGTAGGCCTGCGCGGCGCTCACGATCGGGATCGGGTTGTCCGTCAGCTTCTGCTTGCCGAATTCGATACTGCTCAGCGCATCGATGATCTTCCCTTGCATCCACGGTGCGTTCTCGTGGAGGAACTGCCGGGCCTTCTTGTAGTTCTCGAGGCTCTCTCCTTCACCCGGCTCGTCGGATATGTGGAAGAATGACTTCTCCAATATGCCCTCGGATATAAGGAACTTGTGGAACTCCGGCAGGAACTGCTTCAGAAAGTTGTGGAACTCGGGCCCGTGGCCGTCCGAATCCGGCGGCCAGAACATCACCATCTTGCCGTCTACCTTGTGGTAGACCCGGACGGGGTTCTTCGTCGCCCAGTAGATCCAGAACGCGGAGAACTCGTAATGCTCGAAGCCGAGTTCTTTGCCGAGTTTGATGAACCGGTGGACATCGGTCCAGTCGAAGGTGTACTTGCCGGGCTCGGGTTCCTCTACCTTGAGCAGTTGGCAAGGTCTTTGGAATGTCTCGCGTCTGAAGTGAAAGATAGGAACGTAGACGCTGTTGGTGCCGTGGTTGATCATGTCCTCCAGGTAGTTTCGCATGATCGCCCACAGCTTGTCGTCTTCGAACGTGCCGGTCTTGTAGTAGTCCCACAGGCACTCGCCTCTCCACCAGTGGATGACGGGGAAGTCCCGCCTCGGCTTCACAACGAACTTAGATACTTCGACCGTGGCCTTGAGGTCTGCTGTCTTGGGGGTGTCGTCGCGCCACCAATCGGTGCTGTGGAAGGTCAGGCGGATGCCTATGTCATGCTTGCCCGGTTTCGCGTCTGCCGGAACCTTGACGGTTATCCAGAATGCGGCATTCTCAAACGGGCCAACGTCAACCACCTGATCGTTGAACAGAGGATCGGGGACAAGTCCCGGGCCGCAGTCCAGGTCGGAGGCGGGGGTGCCGGTCGTCCCGTGAATCATCGGCACGAATCCGACCCTTCGGATGTTGACATGGAGCCCTTGGCCGCCGCCGCTGATATCGCACCTGACGTTCAGAGCCACCTGCCGGTCGTTGCGTACGCCTACCTGGAATGACACCTGCCCGTTTCTGGGCGCAAGCAGTTCCGGCGAGTCGGCCGACCCGGGCTCCGAGTCGAGAAACACCCGCTTGAGCGAACTCTGGAGCCACAACTTGATGTTATCATCCCGCTTGTCCTCCGGCCCAACAACCAGCGGAGCCTTCGCTGCGCTGATACCTATCGGGCAGGCAATCAGCAGCATTGCAAGCGCCACAAACACTTCAGCACGAAACACCATCTTGCCTCATCTCCTCAAGCTATGCAACCTGGGACAGCAGGCGGCCCATCGTTTCCATAATGACCTGCTCAGTCCCGGGCCCGATCATCTTCACGGCGTAGTATCTGATCGCCCCATCGACCTCGTAACCGCCTTCCTTGTAGGCTTCCGCCGTTGGGATGTAGCCTATGTTGCCGTTAGCATAGCCGACCGGCATGACCTCGGCGTCAGTCATCTTCCGGAATGCAAGACCATACTCGCAGAACGCCTCACCCGGAAGCGTTGCGAGCGTGAGGCCGCCGAAGGAGATCGCCTGGAGGGGGACGCGCACGGACTCCGGCCCGCCGCCGCTATTGGCCATCTTGAGCGCGTTCTCGGCCCAATCGAGCATAGCCTTGCTGATCTGTATGTTTACCTGGGAGGCTCCCTCGGCGCGGCCCTTCTCGATCTCGCTCCGACGGAAGCTGATTTCCTGTTCCAGTTCCTCCTCCGGGGGTATCGGCAGGAGCGGCAGCTCGACTTCCTCCCACGCCACTCTGATTCTTGCGTTCTCTATGGCTTTGCCCGGGAGCGCGGAAAGCAGCGGCATTGCTACGGACTCACCAGCGCGCTTGACCTCGTCGAAGTCGCCGTGCCGCGGAGGGTTGATATTGCCACAGCAGCCCTGAAGGAACATTGCAATTCCGACTTTGCCGCTTGACTCCAACGCGTTTCGTGCGGCCCCTATCCAATCCGCGCTGATGGCCAGGTTGTCTGCGCCGAGCACCACCCCGTGGCAGGCGTAGTTGAAGACCATCACGGGCTGGCGTCCCGCCATATCGATAATCAGTGCCTCGGCAGTACGGTCAGTGGTCACGCCGGAGGTTGGACTCTGCTGGACCTTCCCCTCTATCACCCAGCTTCTGCGGTTGTAGGCGAGATCGGAGTCCGCGTGAGCGTAAGAGAGCCGCGCGTCCACGAGTTCGCTCGCGGCTTCTCTTGCCACCGCCACTATCTGCGACCAAATCCTTCGCACTGCGGCCTCATTGGGATCGCCGCACTCTCGAAGCACGCCGACGGCAGGGCCGCTGTGCGTGTGTGAGCATCCGATCAGCAGGTTGTGCGGGTCTATGCCTGTCGCCGCGGATATCTCCTTGCGCATCGCCGCGTCCTGCTCCATATCCCATCCGATCAGGTCCATAGATATGATTCCGACACGAGTGGCACCATCATCCAGCACCAATGCTGTCGCATAGAGATCGTCGTGCACGCTGGTTGAGCTTCCTGCGCGCGCCACATATCCCGTCAGATCAACGCCGATCTGAGGCGTGATCTTCTGCCTTGCTATTCCTGCTTTCATTGCTCCACCTCTCTGTCTCCATCGTCATCCTGAGCACGGCGGAGGCACTGCTTTGGCAACACCCGAGACAGCAGCCCCACGGTTCCTGCTCGGAAATGACGGCTCAGGAAGCTATTCTACCTTCTCAACAACAACCTTCGCGCCACTGGAGACCTTGCGGAACTCCTTCGCGTCTCCGTCGATCTTGCCAAACACCTCGACGGCGCTTGCCGGACGGATCTCATTTCCCCGGCTCATCGGCGTAGGGCCATAGAAAATGCAGAAGCAGCTTCCTTCCAGCCAATAACCGAGATCGCCAAGTTCCACAGTCTCCTGAGGGTTCTCAGGACCGCAGCTCACGGGGATACCAAAGTAGATCTCATCGCCCCACGTGCTTCCGCGTGCCTCTAGCGGAAGCGCATCCCATATCTTCTTCGCACAAGCGCTGTCGTTCAGCGTTGCCGTCATGCTCACATTTCCAGCGGTTATTCTGATCTGATTAGCCATACATTCCTCTCCAGTTGAACCCCATCCGCGTTAGTTTTGCAGGTGGTTGTTCTCTTCCGGCTCCCAATAGCTTACATCGCCTTCGAGCCGTCTCGCTATCCTACGACGCAGCCGTTCCTCTTCCTCGGCAGCCTCGATTACCTCCTTATCCTGTCTCTCCGATTCCACGGCGGATATCATCGCCCGTGACTCCGCGCAGACGCCGCAGTCGGGCCTATTGCAGAGAAGCGCAGCCGGGTCCGATCTCAGGAGTTCGATTGATGCATCGACGACGTCTCTAGCGCTCATCAGCCTGGCTTTGCACTTGCCGATCTTGACCTCGCTGATCTGGTCCTTGTCGCAGAGTATCTCATCAATAACGTCAAAGCCCTGGCTGCAGCCGGGCCGGCGAACCCACTTGTACACAACCTTGCCGTCAGGACGAAGAATGCCGACGTTGCGCTGCCGGTCGAGGTAGGGGACCTCGGCAATCTCTTCCGCTACGTGGATCGTGGAGTTGCTCGTGTGGGTGACTCCCAGTTGGAGTATCTTCGCTCTCGCCTGAAGCGCTTTGTAGAGAGCAGAGCCGCGGGCGAACGGATCGACTTTCTCGTGGTCTTCGGTAATCACGTCCGCAAGTGCACCGATAGCCGCCACGGAATGTGTTGGGTGGTTGCTGCGGATCGCGTCAGGGCGGGCGCGCACGGCCTCGGTGACTGCCCCGACTACGGACTTCGTGTTGTCACGGTCCCATATCCCGGGCTCGAAGTTGAACGTGGGCGCAATCAGCGTGCCCTGCTTGCCGAGCACCTCCAAGAGCGCATCCACAACCGTGTCAGCACCGCCCTCCACCTCTCCGAAGCTGCTCAGGGCGCTGTGCACTACCACCGTATCGCCGGCGCGGAGCCCAAGCTCACGCAGGCCGTCCACCATTTGCTTTCTGGTAACCATCGCTCTCTGACCGGCTGCGAACGCGCGCAGCTGGATTCCGTTTCCCGTGCTGCCGCCATCAGGATTCCCTTGGGCTAAGGGACACCGGTAAACTTAGCACAGCCGCGGGAGAATACCTCCCGTACACGCAGAAAGAGAGGCAGCAAATGCATACCTCTCTCCTCTGAAATCTGCTATACTATCCGAAACCTATGCCTGCTCGGCAGCCTTGCTGTTCGCGCGCTTCATAAGCCTGGATTTTCGACGGGCGGCGGCGTTGGGATGGATGATCCCGCGCTTCGCGGCCTTATCGATTATGCTCACAGTCTCGTTCACGAGCGAAACGGCCTCTGCGGCGTTCTCGTCCATAGCGGCCTTGCTCTTCTTTACGAAGGTCTTGATCCGGGACTTGGTGTCCGCATTCCGCGCTCTATTCGCACGAGACTTCTTAACGTCTTTGACAACCGACTTGATATTTGGCAACTAGGTTTCACCCCCTGTCACTGCCTAGGGATTGCAGAATCGATAACCTTGCCAGTATACCAGTTCCGTGAGGGAAATGCAATAGGTAACAGGCAGATGGGGTATAGCTAAGGCAAGAAGAACGCCCTTAGGAGGCTCTACAATGGCTGAAACGACTACGAAGCACGTGACCGTCTACTCCACTCCCACTTGCCCATATTGCCGACAGGTCAAGGACTACCTCACGCAAAAGGGCGTCGAATTCACGGACCACAATGTGGCATCGGACCTTGAGGCGCGCAATGCAATGGTTCAGAAATCAGGGCAACTTGGCGTGCCCGTCATCGATATCGGCGGACAGATCGTAATCGGCTTTAACCGGGCCAAGATCGATGAGCTGCTTGGGTGATCCCACTGCCCCTTGCCTGTAGAATAGGGCTGGGGGAGGTTCCTGCCTATGCCAGAGAAAACCAACTACGATCTCATTATCCTCGGCGCCGGTCCTGCAGGCATGACAGCCGTAGTGTACTCTGCACGAAAGCAACTCGATGTTCTGGTCATCTCCGATGATATCGGCGGGCAGGCGATGTGGAGTTCTGCAATCGAGAACTACCTCGGGTTTATAATGATCAGTGGCGCGGATCTTGTGCTGAAGTTCGATGAGCACGTCCGCATTTTCAGTGTGCCGCAGGAGTTCACGCGCGCCAGGCACGTTTCGCGGCACGGCGGTCTGTTCCGGGTAGAAACCGAGGACGATCGGGTCTTCCATTCCCGGGCCCTGATCGTCGCCACTGGAAAGTCGCCGAAGCTCCTGGACGTGCCCGGGGAGAAGGAGTTCAGAGGCCGGGGGGTTGTCTACTGCGCAACGTGCGACGGGCCTCTATTTGCGGGCAAGACCGTAGCCGTCGTAGGCGGAGGCAACTCAGGTCTCGATGCAGTTGTCCAGATGATGAAGATATGCCCGAGGGTCTACCTAATCGACATCGAGTCCAAACCTCGTGCTGACGAAGTCGTAGTTCGCCAGGCGAGAGAAGCGCCGAACGTGGATATCTTGCCTAACACTTGCGTGAACAGGATACTGGGCGAGGATTTCGTGACCGGTATCGAGATTGAGAACGTGGATACCGGCGAAAAGAGGACGTTGGACGTTGACGGCGTTTTCATCGAGATCGGGCTCGCCCCGAATTCGGCCTGTGTACAGGACCTGGTGAGGCTGAATCCTATTGGGGAGATCCCGGTGGACTGCGCGGCGCGTACGGGTGTGCCGGGTCTGTATGCCGCGGGTGATGTCACAGACGTTCCGGAGAAGCAGATCATAATCGCGGCCGGCGACGGGGCGAAAGCGGCGCTGGGAGCCTACTCCTACATTGTCAGGCTGCCGATGGGCACGGCGGATGACTGGGGCCCTATGCCTGCGCTCGAGCGGTAAGCACATGAAGCCAGAAGCCGCATATATCCACATCCCCTTCTGTGTGTCCAAGTGTTCCTACTGCGACTTCAGTTCCTATCCTGGGCTTGAGGCGATCTTCCCGGACTACGTGCGCGCGCTGATCACTGAGATAAAGCGTACGGCGGACTCGAAAAACGGCCGATTGCCGTCGGAGCCGGCGCTGGGGACGGTCTACTTCGGCGGCGGTACTCCTACGCTGCTTCCTGCTTCGGATCTCGTCGCCGTTCTCGGCGTGATCAGGCACTTCCTGGGTCTGGCTCCGGACGCGGAGGTTACCGTGGAGGCCAACCCTGGCACTGTGCATCTGCCCAAGCTGTCGAGGCTACGCCAGGCAGGGTTCAATAGGCTGAGTCTCGGCGTCCAATCGCTTGACGACGACTATCTCCGGTTGATCGGCCGCGCACACTCCAGGCTGCAGGCGCTGGATGCATACGAAGCAGCCCGCCAGGCAGGGTTCGAGAATGTGAGCATAGACCTGATGTTCGCGCTACCGGGGCAGACCCTCGACCATTGGGAGCATACGCTTGAAACGGCGCTGCAGCTTTGGCCGAAGCACATATCGCTCTACGAACTCTCAATCGAGGAGGGGACCCGGTTCTCCGAAATGACTGCTGAAGGCAAGCTGCCACCCGCGGATGAGGACATCCAGCTTGCGATGTATGAGCTGGCGATTGACAAGCTCACCGCCGAGGGCTATGAGCACTACGAGGTCTCCAATTTTGCCCGCCCAGGCTTCAGGTCCAGGCACAATCAGGTCTATTGGCTGAACCACGCCTACCATGGCTTCGGAGCAGGCGCGACGAGCTATGTCGGCGGCATCCGCGCTCGGAGGTACCCCGATCCCAGACAGTACATCGCTGCCATCGAGTCAGGGGCGGATGCGATCGATAGCTCGGAAAAGCTTGACGAAGAAGCCAGGCTGGGCGAGACCATCGTGCAGGGCCTACGGATGATCGAAGGTGTGGAGATCGAAAGGCTTCGGCGTGAGACCGGCCTGGACCCGCTGACGCATTACGAATCACAGATCGAGGACCTCAAGAGCCGGGGACTCCTCGAAATGGCCGATGGGCGGCTCTTCGTAACGCGCTCAGGCCTTCTGCTCCTCAACGACGTGGCTCGCGAGTTCGTCTAGCCTCCGTCCGCTATGATTCCACTGGCTCGCCTTCGCAGCGCACGATTTGACCCCGAGGCCGCATTGCTGTAAACTCGACTGCTAGGGGAGATATCATGCTCATTCGCCTGGCAATATTGACAGCGGCTATTGTTCTGCTTATGCCCGATGTGGCGTCAGCGGCCAAACGCGCGCGGCAGGAGCTTCCTGCGGACATCCCCACCCTTTTCGTCTCGAAAGACGTGATGGCGATACGCAACGGCCAGCAGAAGATCACCGTGCGGCTGTCCGACGCGCTGGTCTCGCTCGAAACTCCCTATGGCAAGAGGGGGCTGGAAGTCAGCATCTGGTCTCCCAGTGATTGGGTGCGGCCGACTGGAGTGATCGAGGCACCAAAGACCTATCGCTCTAAGGATCTCGTAACCGCGGTGGTTACACTCGCCGTACCGGACGACCGGCGGATGGTGCTCAGGATCAGCGCTTATCCCGGTGTTCCGGGAGTGTTCGTCAAGAGCGGTGTGAGCGGTCTTTATGGGGGCTACAGCGATTACTACTTCTGGAGTTGGGACGGGCCGGTGCAATCCTACTGCGTGCCCGGCAGCAACGGAGCCGAGGAGAAAGCTGCGCCTGCAGGCGACCGTTGTTTTGACCGCAGCGATTGGTTCCTTCTTCCCCAAGAGAGCGGAGGACTTGTCGTTCTGACCAATGGAATTGTGGGCTGCCGTGAGGGCAAACCGTTCATTCAAGCGCTGCCGAGATGGAGGTTCCTGCGGCCGAACGAAACCCTGGACGTGTGTTTCGGTCTTGCCGGAGTTGCGAATGCAGCCGATGCCGCAGCCGTATCTAAGGCGGCCAGGGACAGCTCCATCGACATCCTCAAGCCCGCCGTTCCGGCAACGAATGCCAGCATTGACTACGGTACGCCGGCCCCGGAATGGCTGCGCAGTGCGGGAGTGAGCGGCGGTTGGTACGGAAAACTGACAGAAGACACGGTCGGATGGCATACTCAGCACTCTCCAATTGCCGTTCGAGTGCCTGCTGACAAGGAGGTCATTGCTAAAGCCCACGAAGCAGGCGTTCGCGCGATTGTTCACGTGAACTACTCGGAGCTTTGCAATTCAGAAGTCCAGAAGGAGCTTGGCCGCCAGCCTAGCCGGACCGACGAAGCGACGCCGGCCGGTCTCCTGGACCTCGCCGAGCATCCCGAATGGACGTGCATAGCATCGGACGGAACCGAGCGGCAGTGTGCTCATGCGGTCGGCGTGTCTTCCACATGCTTCCACCAGGCAGAGCTACGGAACAACGCCCTCACACAGGTGCTCAACATAATGAACCTCGGCGCCGATGGCATCTGGATTGACCGCGCAGGTCCACCGCTCGAGTGCTACGGGCCCAGGTTCGACAAGCACAAGCACGAAGGCCCTTACGATACCAATACCGCCGCGTCAGAAGCTCTCTATAGCCAGATATATAAGCTGGTGAAGAGCTTCGGCGAGGACAAGATTGTGATCCACAGCAGCGGGATATTGCCATCCCATTGGGCGTACTGTGACGCGCAGGTATGTGAAGGCCTGCCTTTCCATCCCGTAAGCGACGACGGTCCGATCGGCGAATGGGCAGAGCTGCAGTGTTTTGCCGCCGAGCGTGAGGCCGCTATTCGGGCGGGCAAGGTGGCGATGATTGTGCCTCGTATGATGCACAGGTCGACGACCCGCGCCATTCTTTATTCGCACGCCTACGCTGCGCTCCACGGCCTCCTGTTTTGCTTGCCCACAGCGACCGTCGGCACCGATATTACCGGGGATTCTGTTGAGAGGCTGCGGCTGGGCAAGCCCGAGAGCGGCATCCTGAAGACGGGAGACGTCCTCTACCGGTTCTTTGCGAACGGGATCGTTGTCCTGAATCCGACTCGCATTCCGGCCTCAGTCAGTGTCCCCGTAGACCGAGACGGAACCTTCTCGAATATCGGGTATAACCGAACAGTAACCTCCTCCAACCGCTCTCTTGCGTTGGACCTCGCCCCCGAATCCGGCTGCGTTCTGCTTCGTCGCTAGCTGACTCCAGGGGCTCTCTGTCGCACAATTGGTAATGCTGGGGCGCACTGCCGTGTCACGGCGATGACAAACGTGTGCAAGCAGGTGATTAGCCCCCATCCGAGACGGGAATATCACCCAAAATCCCCTTCGCACCCGAGCCCACGTCTCTGAACTCCTGCGGGGGATTCGTTTGGATCAATAGGAGGGCGAGTCTATGAAGTATGGTCTCAGGTTACCCATTGCAGTGCTAGTTGTCGCTTTGGCAGTGAGCCTGCTGGCTGCGCCGTCTCTGGCCTTTTCCGGAGAACTGCGCAGCGATCTCTTGCCACCCGGAATAGTGGGAACCGGATTCTGGGTTACCACCGGCCCAGTCCACCTGGAGTGGAGCGTCAACCCCGACATGGGTGTGCCCGGGCTGTGGAACTACAGCTACAGGCTGACCGTGCCGGATGGCGATATCAGTCACTTCATCCTGGAGTGCTCCAACGACCTGCGCGTAGAGGAGATCGTCGGTCTCAGCGGGACATTCACTGACATCGAGATCAACGACTTCAGCGCTGCCGGTCCCGGAGGGTCCAACCCGAACATCCCTGGACCAATTCACGGTATCAAGTTCGACATGGTGGACACAACCACAGGGATATTCTCGTTCAAGACATTCCGCGAACCCGTCTGGGGCGACTTCTATGCCAAGAACGGCACTGCTCACAATGATCCTGATGTCTTCAACACCGCGTGGAATGCCGGATTCCTGGATCCGGACCCCACTGATCCGCCGAGCGATGGGTCAATCAACTTCCACGTGCTGGTTCCCGACACGGGCTTGCCGGTCATTCCCGACGCTTCTACCCTATTCCTGGCTTCGCTCGGGGCGTTGCCTCTGCTTGCGATGAGGAGAAAAGTGCTGCGCTAGATCCGGGGTGGGCTAATCTACCTGAGTCTGTACGCAAAGTCCGCCGCTGTCGTGGCGGACTTTGCGCATGGGGTAGTCCCGGCCAGTCGACCTCCCTCGGACTTGCAGGATGATGCTGATACGGCGGCGTAGATAACCGGGGGGTGAGCGAATGAGCGAAAACATCGTTATCGACGAGGCCAAGTGCACCAACTGCGGCCTGTGCGCGCAAGTCTGCTTCCTGAACTACCAACCCGCTGACGGCAAAATGAAGGTACTTGAGAAGCCGCTCCTGTGCGCAGCTTGCGGGCACTGTGTAGCCGTCTGCCCCGCCGATGCGATCAGGCATCCCAATGTCAATGCCGCTGATTGCGAGCCCCTGGATGAGGCCAACCGCCCGAGCTACGAGCAGTTCATGGGCTTCCTCAAGATGCGACGCTCTCGCAGGGAGTTCCTCGGTCAGGAAGTGCCGCGCGAGGTGATCGACAAGCTTCTTGCTGCCGCCGTGCAGGCCCCAGATGGGCTCAATCGCCAGAATGTCTGCTACACTGTCATCACCGATAGGCAGTTGATGAAGCAGTTGACCGAGCGCATTACCCATCAGATAGCACAGCTATGTAGGCTCGTAAGCAATCCTATTGGCAGGGCCGTTTTTCGGCTGCTCAGGCCGAGCACCTACCGCGAATTGGAGTTCTTCCTGCCGCTGATGGAGCAGGTCAGCGACGGTCGATATTCAGACCTGGACCTCGTCGCCTACAATGCGCCTTGCTGTATTGTTGTCCACACGAGCAGGGATGACGTGTGCGGCGCGGAGGACTCAGTCTTCGCCGCCGCCAATATCCAATACGCCGCCGAAACCCTCGGCCTCGGAACGTGCTGCATCGGCTTCATTACCGGACCCGTTAACGCCGACAGAAACCTCAAGAAGCTGGTCGGTCTGCCGCCGGATCACAAGGTGCAGACCTGCCTCATCGTTGGCTATCCCAAGCTCAAGTACGCTAGATCAGCACCCAAAGCGCAGGCGAATGTGAGATGGGTGTAGAGTTCCGCACACCCTGTTCGCGTTGGCGTCTACCGCATCATCTACGGGATCAAGGATCGAATTCTTCTTGTGACGGTCGTCAAGCTCGCCCATCGGAACGACGCTTACCGGGCACTCGACGTCGTCAAGCAGAGGCTTAGGAAGTAGACAGTACTCCATCTCATCCGCCCAGTCCCCGGTCATTCACGGTGCCCTTAGCTTGACGTATGCCTATCACTGTGCCATACTGCACAGGTGAACACGCGCGCTCGGCAGATATACGTGCTGCTCCTCGTCATGCTTACCGGCCTCGCCTACTGCCGGGTGACGGACAACGATTTCATCAGGTCGTTCGACGATGGGCAATACGTCACTCGCAACGCGCACGTTCGCGGGGGCTTGACGGTCGAAAACGTCTTCTGGGCATTCACCGCGACACACGCGTCGAACTGGCACCCTCTCACATGGCTCTCGCACATGCTGGACTGGCAGGTCTATGGCTCCAACCCTGGAGGGCATCACCTCACCAATCTCCTGCTGCACGTCGCCAACACGGTGCTGCTGTTCCTGCTTCTCTGCCGGATGACGGGCAGGCCGACGAGGAGTCTTATTGTGGCCGCCCTGTTTGCGGTTCATCCGCTGCACGTGGAGTCGGTTGCCTGGGTTGCGGAGCGCAAAGATGTCCTCAGCACGTTCTTTGGCTTCTTGACCATAGCGGCGTATCTCCGTTACCTTCATCGCCCATCCGCCACGCGGTACCTGCTGATGGTCCTGCTCTACGGCTTGGGCCTGCTGTCCAAACCAATGCTCGTCAGCCTGCCGATTGCGCTCCTGCTCCTGGACTACTGGCCGCTTCGGCGCAGTTCTGCCTCTGCCGATGCCGCAAAAGCCCTTCCGGCACGCCGGTTGATCCTAGAGAAGGCGCCACTCCTGCTCATGGCAGCAGCCTCCTGCGTTGTGACCCTATACGCGCAGCGCGCGGGCGGCTCGGTTGCCGATCTGGAGACATTCGATTTGGGCGTCAGAGCCGCTGTTGCCGCGGTTGCAAGCGTAGCTTACCTGATCAACATGCTCTGGCCTTCAGGCTTAGCGTTCTTCTACCCGCACCCGGGCACTACACTGCCCGCCTGGCAGGTTGCCGGATCGGCACTGCTGTTGGCTCTGGGGCTGCTTGCGGCGATCAGATGTGCCCGCCGAAGACCGTATGTAACTATGGGGCTGCTGTGGTACGCTGTCACTCTGCTGCCGGTGATCGGCCTGGTTCAGGTGGGTCTGCAGGGCATGGCGAATAGATACACCTATCTGCCCCTGATCGGGCCGTTCGTGATCCTCGCCTGGCTTGTGCCTGACCTGCTGCCTTCGCCGCGGCTGCGGCCCATCTTGATAACGGCGGCGTCGTGCGTGATACTGGGGATGCTCTTCCGCACATATGTCGAGGTAGGTTACTGGCGCGACAGCGAGACCCTCTTCAAACGCGCGATTGCTGTTACGAAACGCAATACTCTCGCCCACTACAACCTTGGAGTGGAACTGCAGAAGCAGCGCAGGTGGGCTGAAGCAGAGAAGCAGTATCGCCAGGTGCTCCGGATTGTTCCGCGCCAGCACGACGCCAGGCTGAACCTCGCGCTGATGCTTATGCGTCAGTCCCGCTACAAGGAGGCGGAGAAGCACTACCGAGACCTGATAACGGCTCGTTACCACGTGGCCGAGGCGTACCAGGGCCTCGCGCAGTCCATGGTGGGGCAGAACCGCTTCGAAGATGCAGTCCTGTACTACAAGAAAGCGATCAAAGAGAGGCCGCGTGTAGCAAGGCTGCACCTTGGCCTCGGCTTCGCCTATGCAAGGCTGAAGGCGCTCGACAAGGCGTTAGCGGAATTCTCCAGGGCCGTAACGCTCGATCCCCGCGACGCAGCAGCGCATTACTACCTGGGCCTGATATACCACGCGCAGGGCAAGCTCAGCCCGGCCATAAAGGCCTGCCAGGAAGCGGTAGACCTCGTTCCTGCTAGTCCACAGTATCACGACACCCTGGCACGGATGCTATACGATGCTGGGGATTTCCGCGGCTCGTGGCGAGAACTCCAACAAGTCGAGAGGCTCGGCGGCGCACCCAATCCCTATCTTGTCAAAGCCCTGCAAGAGATGCAGCGCCGCAAGTAGCCTTCAGCGTCTCACCAGCGCCATTCCGACGTGTGTGTTGCCTTCGTAGGGTTGGCCCCAGAGTCATCTCCAATGCCCCCAACCCTCCGTGCCGATTCCACCAGAAGAAGGATGCGGCCGCGCCTGCCTAGAACAGCGAACTAACGATAGCTGTGGAGGCATCCCATGCATCAGTGTGCTATGTTGCTCGTGGCAACGTCAGTCGCCATTCTCGCGGTTGCCGCGGTTACCGCCGGCGAGGCCAACTCGATCACAGACGCTCGCCTGCATGCCAAACGCGGCACCAACACGCGGTTCGAACTCGCAAGGTATGCCTCCCTGGAAGACTGGCAGGCGCACGCAAAGCAGGTCCGCGAGCAGATACTGACCGGCTGTGGCTTGAACCCCATGCCCAGGAAGACTCCGCTGAAAGCCAGGGTGTTCGGCAAGATCGACAAGGGCGACTACACCATTGAAAACGTTCACTTCCAGAGCTATCCGGGGCTCTATGTCGTGGGCAATCTCTACAGGCCGAAAGGCAAGCAGGGGCCGTTTCCGGCCGTGCTCAACCCGCACGGCCACGGCGAGCACGGCAGAATCCACGACGATGAGCAGATGTCCATTCCCGCGAGATGCGCGAACTTCGCAAAGCTGGGGATGATCGCCTTTGCCTACTCGATGATAGGCTACAATGAGAACAAGCAGATCGATCACCGGTTTGTTCCAAGTAAGCGGCAGGAGTTGTGGGGCATCAGCCCTGGCGGATTGCAGCTCTGGAACAGCATTCGAGCGGTCGAATTTCTGCAGTCGCTGCCCGATGTAGACCCAAAACGCATCGGCTGTACCGGCCAGTCCGGCGGCGGGACGCAGACGTTCATGCTCAGCGCTGTTGACGATCGCATCGCCGTGAACGCGCCAGTCTGTATGATATCCGCTACTATGCAAGGCGGGTGCGTGTGCGAAAACTCTCCTCTTGCGCGGATCGACTCAAACAGCGTGGAGATCGGCTGTCTAATGGCGCCGAGGCCGATGTTTATGGTCGGCGCAACCGGCGATTGGACGAACCAGACACGGGAGAGCGAGTATCCAGCGACGCAGGCGATATACAGACTCTACGGCGCCGAGGACAAGGTCGGGATGTATTTCCAGGACGCCGGGCACAACTACAACAAGAACTCCCGCGAGCACGTCTACTCCTGGTTCCAGAGGTATTTCCTTCGACAGCAGGTAGATGGAGTCACCCCCGAGCAGCCGCACGGCATCGATGACACGAGCCAACTGATGGCGTGGGGTGAAATGCCCAAGGACGCGCTGAACTTGGATCAGTTGACGGAGGAGCTGATCCGGATGCACAAGGTGCAGTTGGACGGGTTCGGGCTTGCGTCTAGATCCAGCCTGGAGCGCTATCGGCAGGCGTTCGCGCCCGCGCTGAGGCGGTGCTTCGCCGTAGAGGTGCCGGAGGCAGCCGACATCACTGCCACATTCGGCACGCCCTCCGATTGTGGTGATTGCCTTGTTACGGAAGTGGTGATTGGCCGCAAGGGCGTCGGTGACGCCATTCCCGGGCTGTATGTGACCCCCAAGTTCGAAGGCTATGGTAAGCGGGCCTTGATGGTGCACCCGAAAGGCAAGGCAGCGCTTCTGAGCGGAGGGGCGCCTGGCGAGGATGTGAGATCCATGCTGCGGGACGGGCACGCGGTGCTGGCGATAGACTGCTTCCTGACGGGAGACGCCGACAAGAACGATGAGCGCCTTAAGGAGCAGTTCTTCACTTCCTTCTACCGAACAGATGCGGCGGAGCGAGTGCAGGACATTGTTACTGCGCTCACCTATCTCAGATCGCTCGGCAGCGACGATCCAACCCTTATCGGACTGGGAGCATCGGGCATCGAGTGCCTCTTCGGGCGGGCGTTCGCCGGAGGATCGGGAGCGACCATAGTCAACGTCGCTGGTTTCGATGCGACTGACGACAAGACTTTCGAGGACAAGCTCTTCGTGCCGGCGATAAGGCGCGCAGGCGATGTTCGCACGGCAGCGGCAATGATAGCGCCCTCCCGGTTGTGGATTCGCAACGCGGGCGCGGGTTTCCCGAGTGACTGGATCAGGAAAGCCTATCTGGCGGCGGGAGCGGCGGATAAGCTGAAGATAACGAAATGACTGCAACTCGAGTCTGCAAGACAGCCTGCGGCTGTGAGCGCGAGCCCCTTCTCGCGCCGTTCGGCTTCAAAGGACGGCAGCTTACGGAGCTTTGGCAGACCGTTGCGCTGATGGAGTCGGATAGCGGCGCGGCCGCCCTCGGGCTAGGCACGCAGAGTCCGCTGTGGTCGGACGGGACGGTGTTCGCGGGGCGAGGTGAGGAGGAGTCCAACTCGCTGATGTATCGACTGACCGCGCACGCGCTGAAGCTGGCGGAGGGCGCGAGCTTCGAGAACCCGATGGAGTTCCTGGACGCGATTCTTCCGGAAGTGCACGAGGAAGGCAAGCGGATCACGTCCAACCCTGACCTCCGGCTCACTTTCACGCTCAACGCGTTGGTTGCAGTGGACAATGCTGCATGGCAGCTCTACTGCGCCCAGAACGGCATTTCAGACTTCGATGGGATGATTCCTCCGGACGTGCGCTCGTCCCTGAACTGCCGCCACGAGGAGATTGGCTGCATTCCCCTGATGACTTACGGCGTGCCTGTCGAGGGAATCGTGGATGCTGTGCGGCAGGGGCATTTTCTGTTGAAGATCAAGATCGGATCCGACCCGGACAGGGACGGCGACCTGGAGAAGATGCTGCGGTGGGATATCGAGCGGCTCGCTTCGATCCACAAGGCGCTGCGGGACTACGAGACCCTATACACCGACAGCCGGCGCGTGCTCTACTACCTCGATGCGAACGGACGGTATGACACGAATGACCGGCTGACGAGGCTGATTGGCGCCATTGAAAAAATGGGCGCGCTGGACAGAATCGTACTCCTTGAGGAGCCTTTCCCGGAGGAGTGCGGGATCGATGTCTCCGATATCCCGGTCAGGATCGCCGCCGATGAGAGCGCGCACTCGGACGCCGATGCCCTCAGGCGGATTCAGATGGGCTACAGCGCAATTGCTCTGAAGCCGATCGCAAAGACGATGAGCATGAGCCTGCGGATCGCGAAGCTCGCGGCCGAGCACGATGTGCCCTGCTTCTGCGCCGATCTGACCGTGAACCCTATTCTGGTCGATTGGAACAAGAACGTCGCCGCCCGGCTCGCGCCTCTGCCGGGCGTGAAGATCGGCGTGATGGAATCCAACGGCGCTCAGAACTACCGCAACTGGGGGGCGATGAAGTCGTATCACCCCTGCGCGGGCGCACCGTGGATCGACCCCGTCAACGGCATCTTCCGCCTCGGCGATGATTTCTATGCGCAAAGCGGCGGCATATTCGAGATCAGTGAGCACTATCGGCAGGTGGCATCTGCGGGCTGATCAGCCGGTCGAGCGAGTAGGGGCCGGCCCCCACGATAAGCAGGAACAGGCTGCAGAGGAGCATCGAGAAGTCCGTCCTCGCCTCGTGCGCCATCGCCCAAAACCCTTCCCGGAGCAGTATAGGTATCTTCGTCGTCGAGATCGCAACCAGCATGTTGATGATGAGCGGTATCGCCGTAAGGCGCGTCAGCAGGCCGAGGATCACCATCGCCCCAAAAACGATCTCGACTATGCCGACAAACGTCGCGCTGAAGCTGGGGTAAGGGATTCCGATCTTCTCGAACCTACCGACGCCGAGCGCCTGCGGAAAGAGGAACTTCTGTATTCCCTCCGACACAAACACGCCGCCGACAAGCAGCCGGATAAGAATCACGGCCGCAGGGGCATCAGGATTGAGTATCCGCCGCAGCATATGCATACGGCGGATATACCCAGTGACGTACTACCTGTACCTGACCTCCACCTTCACAGGCTTGGCAATGCCCGTCAGCTCAATGCTGTCCTTCGTGAACTTCGTCCACTTCCTGCCGTTAACGAGAACGGAGCGGATCGGCGCCTGGCTGGGGTGCCGGAGCGTGATGTGAATCAGCTTCGGAGCCTTGCGAGCCGGCGGCGTCAGGTTGATCTGGATTCTGTCTTTCGCGGTTGCTGAGGTGATGGTGAACGACGTAGCACCGAAGCGGGTCGGGGCCTTGTCCACTTTGATCTTCTTGCCGTCGGTCAGCCACGCCCTCGGGATCGCGTTCCCGATACGCAGCGTGTCGCCGTCTTCGCGCAAGAGCATGTTCCTGAGCAGCCTGAGCTGCTGAGTGCACGAGTAGAGATGCGGCAGCGTCCAGTAGTTCGCGCCGTTCACAATCGAGGTGCACTCCACGCCGGAGTAGGTGTCACGGGTCATTCCATAGGCCAGCATGCTCCAGAACCCGAGCAGCACCTTCCTCGCGTCGCCACGCTGCATGTGGGTCATCAGATAGCCGTAAGTGTAGGCGTGATCGATCCCACCCGGCCCGAACTTGCACAGCCCGGCTATCAAGCCTTTCCGCTTCTCCATCAAGTCGATAATCAGGCTTACGCGCTTGTCGTTCGCGGGCAGGAAGCCGGAGTCCAGCAGGCAGCTTGCGACGAGGCCATAGTACTCGCCGCCCGTGTAGCTGCTCATCTTGAGTAGCCGGTGCGTGTCGGGGACCAGCGGCAGCATTGTAATATCCGGCCGCTTGATCACTGCCGCATCCATCGAGGCGAGTATGTCCGCGCGGTATTGCTTCGCTTCGGCGGCGAACCGCGCGGCGTCCTCGGTCATACCAATGGCCTTAAGAGCAAAGGCCGCGTCTTCGAGCCCGACGCAGCAATACGCCTCGCTGTAGTAGTTGTACTCGGGCTCTGCATAGTCGCAGTAGGGCCGGAACTTGATCAGGCCCTTGGTGATGCCTTCCTTCGGAGCGTTCCTGCGCTGCTCGATCAGCCAGTTGCCGGCGCGGATCATGTTCGGCGCTACCCGCCGCAGCCATTTTGTATCACCTGTGAGCCGGTAGTGCTCCGCGAGCGCGATCAGGAGCGTTCCCTGGTCCGGCAGGCCGAAGTTCTGCGTGTATAGGCCGCTGGGCTGCTGGAAGTGCAGTATCGAGTCCAGGTACTGCTCCGCCTTGGCGTGCAGGCCATACTGGTCCAGCGCGATGCAGTGCAGCAGCGCCGAGTAGCCGTAGTTCTCCTCGTAGAACCCTGCTCCGTCGTGCGGTTCGTAGATACCGTTGATCTTATCGACGATGAGCTTGGAGTAGGCAATCCACGCCCGATAAGCTTCACTCACGCGTTTGTCCGGCACCTCGAATCGCGCCGCCTGCGCTATCTGCTTTTGCCAGAACTCCGAAGTGGACTTCAGCGTCTTCTCGAACTCGGCGGGCGTTACCGCGACTGCTTCAGAAGGCTTCGGCCACGGGAACTTGAGCCAGACCTGAGCGCTGGATGCGTCGCGGACAGTCGTGAAGTCCATCCTGAGCTTCTCGTCAGGGGTCATCAGTGACACAATATCCGGTACCTTTCCGCTGCCCCGCGTCTGCGCAGTCGGACGGGCCTTCAGCCGAACGTAAGCGTAGAGCTGCTTGTCCGGGCTGAAGCCTTCGGACCAACCGAACACCGTCTGCTCGTAGTCCACGCCATCACGGGCCATGCCCAGCGTCACGATCGGTTTGTAGCCGTCCAGCAGCCTTCGTTTGATTGTCGTCTTCTCCTCACCGAACGCCGCCGCCGGCTCTCCGAACGCAAGCCAGGCTACGATAGGAGCGTTGTACATGATCTGGAGTCTGCCGAGGTGATCGACGCATATATCCAGCGGGTGCTCCGGGACGCCGGCGGCCTCCTTCGGATACTTCATCGCCGGGTAGTACTTGGACACTTGCTCGTAAGTGGGGTCCGCCGTTCCCTTCAGCACGAGGTTGCCGACGCGGTCGAGGTTCTCTTCCCCAATGGCTTTTCGTTCCGCCGTCGTGAGGACCTGCTGGGCAACAGGAGTGCGGGCGATGGTCACATCCGAGACCTTCGAGCTCACCATAGGGCCCAGATCGGCGTAGTCATTGTCCAGATCCGGGTTAGGGTAGGGCTCAACTCCGCGTCCGTAACCCTTGCCCGCGATCACTCTCTTGGGCGCTCCCGCGAACGCAGCAGGCCGCTCAAGCATTCTCACACAGGTCCATTTCCGGCCGTCATCGCTCGAAAAGTAACGGATGCAGTCCTTTCCGAGCTGAATCCGCACGAAATGAGGCTTGTCCTGATTGCAATGGGCGAGGTAGTTCTCCCTTGTCGTCCCCTGTTCCGTCTCGACAGCATAGTACCGCTTGCCTCCGCCGCCGGGCTGCTCGTTAATCCCGATCTGGCACCAGTTGCCGCCGTCCCATAGCACGAAGATCGACGTGCACCAGGTTACAGCCGGCGGGTTAGAGGGTGTAATCCTCGCCGAGATCGTCACCAAGTCCTGTTCGAGAGGCGCCGAAGCATGGGCGAAGGCATTCAGCGGCGCTTGAATCGTGATCTCGCCACCGTCGATGCTCAACTTGGCATCCTTTGAGCAGTGCACTTGCCAGTCAGGGGCAATCGCAGGTTCGGCAAACGAGGCAGCGACGAGCAAGCCCGTCAGTAACAGGCACACGAGCGGCAGACAGCGCATCATTGGACCTCCATACGTGAGGAGCTATTCCTCGACCATGACTTCGCGGACCACTTCGTAGTTATTGAATGGCGGCATGAAGTAAACCCCGCCGAATGACTCCCGTGCGGCCAGGTAGATCCCGCGTGCGTAGCGGGTTCCGATCTTCTTCGCGGTCTCCTGATCGGCTGAGGCAAGCTCTTGCCGGATATGATCGGGCACGGTTATGCCTGGGACTTCGTTGTGCAGAAACTCCGCGTGGCGCGCGCTGCGAAGCGGCAGTATGCCGACAAGAATCGGCGGTCGCCAGTCGTAAGGGAGCAGCGTTGCGGCCGATTTGAGTGCTTCGATATCGAACACGGGCTGCGTCATCAGGAAATCAGCCCCCGCCTCGCGTTTCTTGGCGAGCCTGCCCAGTTCCTTCTCCATGTCGCTTGCGAGCGGGTTGAACGCGGCTCCTATTGCGAAGTTCGTCGGTTGGCCGATCTCCTTGCCCACGTAATCGACTCCGCAGTTGAGCGAGCTTATGATCTTCGCCAGCCCATCGGATGTGACGTCGAAAACTGAGGTTGCGCCGGGGTAGTCGCCCGCGCTTGCGGGGTCGCCGGTCAGCGCGAGGATTCCGTCGATACCAAGCGCGGCCGCCCCAAGCAGCGCCGAATGCATCCCCAGCAGGTTGAGATCTCGGCAGGTCAGGTGAAGGATGGTCGCTATGCCGAGTTCTTCCTTGACCAGGTGCGCGAAGGCGATTGCGCTCATATGCATGGAAGCCATCGGGTTATCGGTGACGTCTATTGCAGTTATCCCAGCGGCAACCAGAGGCCGGAGCTTCTCGATGAGCGTGCGGTAGCTGGTATCCTTCGGAGGCGTTACCTCGACGGTCACAAATTGACCGCTCATCTTGCCGAGCAGCGGACTCTGCGCGCACACGGCTTGAGAGGCAGGTTCCCGTCGCAGAGGCGTTCTTACCCGGGCCGGAGACGGCCTCGGCAGGTCCTTGACTGCTGCCGCGAGCGCCTTAATGTGCGCTGGCGTGGTTCCACAGCAGCCGCCGATGATGCTCGCACCGGCCTGAACGATCTCGGGACCGCGCCCCGCGAAGTAAGCTGCTCCGGAGATGTAGAGCGTCCTGCCGTCCACATTGGTAGGAAAGCCTGAATTCGGCTGGGCCGATATCGGCAGATCGCTGATCTCGCGCAGCGCCTGCACGGCCCGCAGGGTGCCCTCGGGGCCGATTGTGCAGTTCACACCCAGCGCGCTGATAGGGTAGTCGGAGAGCCTCAGGACGATGTCATCGAACGTGTCGCCGGCAGAGGTCACCAGGTCGTTGCCCACCGTGAACTGGCAAATGACGGGCAAATTGCAGTTTTCGAACGCGACGTCCAGCATCAGGCAGACGACGTCGAGGTCATTTTGCGTCTCCAAGAGGATGAGATCGACCCCGCCGTCGACAAGTCCGCGAGTCTGCTCTGCCACGGCGGTTTTCACGTCCTCGGGCGACACAGTGCCGATCGGGGCCAGCCTCACACCAAGCGGGCCGAGCGATCCCGCGACCACGGCGTTGGTACCCGCAACGTTTCGGGCGAGCCTGGCGCCGGCGCTGTTCAGTTCGTAGACCTTCTCGTCCAGCCCGTACTGCGCCATTCTGAACCGGTTGGCGGCGAATGTGTTGGTCTCTATGCCGTCCGCCCCGGCCTGGATATACTCCGCGTGGACCTGGCAGACGAGGTGAGGAGCGGTGAGGTTGAGTTCCTCGAATGGACGCGATGCGCTGGCGCCTCGTTCGTGCAGCAAGGATCCCATAGCCCCGTCCATTACGACAACGCGGTCCTGGAATACCTGCGGCAGTTCTCTCGGCTTCGGCATCGTGCCCCCCGTGTTGAGGATATGAGTCGGTATGTTACAAGGCTAGAGGGCGTTGCTAACCTTCCAACCTTCCAACGGTCTTTCAGATGGTGCCGGTAATGCGGTTGTTTTCGTCTACGAGCACAACTTTACGCTCAACCGGCTCATCCGTCAAGCAGAACGCGGCCAGAATGACCTTGTCGCCGGCCTTGCAGCGGTGTGCAGCCGCACCGTTGAGGCAGATGGTGCCGCTCCCCGCCTCGGCAGGTATGGCGTAGGTTTCGAGGCGCTCGCCGTTGGTCACGTTCCAGACGTGCACCATCTCCCCATCGACGATGCCCGCCGCTTCCATGAGGTCGGTATCGATAGCCACACTGCCCACATAGTTGACATCACAGCAGGTGACGGTCGCTCTATGTATCTTGCTCTTGCAGACGCTTATCAGTTTCACGGTAATAGTATATCAGGCAAGAGAGGCGGGGTTCAAATTGAGCAATGGAGCAGAACCGCTGCCTGCCGCCTATGGGTATAGTATCGACGGAGGTGGACGTATGTCCATTGTCATTCGGGCACATTTTGATGGTAAGGTGATCGTGCCGGACGAGCCGGTTGACCTGCCAGTGAATCAGCCGCTTGAGTTCGATCTCCGGCAGGCTCCCAAGACGCTGCCTTGGGACCCGGAGAAGGCCAAAGACGCTCTCAGATGGTTCGAGGAGCACGCCATTTCAGGCCTGCAGATCTCTGACGAGGCGCTCCGCCGCGAGAACATGTACGAGGATCGCGGCCTGTGATCTGGCTGGCCGATACGAACGTGCTTCTCAGGTGGAGCGATCGTGACAGTGTCCACCACTCTGCTTGTACAGGTGCTGTAGCGAGCATTATTGACCGTAACGACACTGTCTGCACCTGCGCCCAGGTCCTGATCGAGTATTGGGTTACACGCACTAGGCCTCGCGAAGTCAACGGTTTTGACCTCAACATTGTGGACGCCGCCAGCCGCCTGTCAGTGCTGCACGGTTCGTTTCCGTGTCTCCTGGAACCGCCCGAAATCGCCGACCCGTGGCAGGATCTCATCATCCGGGCACAATGTCGTGGGCCGGCAAGCTCACGATGCGCGGATAGCTGCACTGATGCTCGCCCACGGCGTCACTCACATCCTCACCCTCAACCCCTCCGATTTCGACCGCTATGACGGCATAACTCCGGTTTCCCCTCAAGACATACTGCAATAATCCGCAAGGGTTGCAGGTAACAAGGTACCCAAGGTGCAAGCATATAGTTGATCAATGCAGCCGGGGGCGACTATGAGCACGTACTATCCGTCAAATAGGGCACCACTGCCGCAAACAGCATTCACCTTCCTTCCGCTCGGCAGCGTCAAGCCAAAGGGCTGGCTGAGGAAGCAGCTTCAGATACAGGCCAACAGCCTAACGGGCAATCTGCCCAAATTCTGGCCGGACCTGGGCCCTAGCAGCAGCTGGCTTGGCGGCGACGGCGAGAGCTGGGAGCGCGGCCCCTACTACCTGGACGGCCTGGTGCCGCTTGCATACGTGCTGGATGATCCCAGCCTCCTCGCGGAAGTGGACAAATGGCTCGGCTGGCTGCTCGAAAGCCAGAATGATTCCGGCCACTTCGGCCCCAAGTCCCTCGAAGATTGGTGGCCGTTCGGCCCCGCTCTGAAAGCCCTCACGCAGTATCAGGAAGCGACTGGCGATGAGCGCGTGATCCCGCTGATGGAGCGGTTCCTCGCCTACATGAAGCGCGAGCTTCGTAATCGACGCCTGAGGGACTGGGCGATCTTCCGCTGGGCCGATACCGCGCTGAGCGCGATCTGGCTCCACAACCGCAACGGCGACTCTACCCTGCTTGAACTCGCATCCGAGCTGATGCATCAGGGCTACAATTGGACCCATCATTTCACCTACTTCGGCTACACTCGCGCGCAAAATGACGCGTTTACTCTTGCCACGCACGTCGTGAACAACGCGATGGGGATCAAGACGCCTGCAGTCGCGTATGAACTCACTGGCTGGGATGAGCACAAACAGGCTGCCTGGCAGGCGCTGAACGTGCTGGACGCATATCATGGGGCTGCCACAGGCGTCTTCGGCGGCGACGAGCACTGGGCCGGCAAGGACCCCAGCCGCGGCACGGAGCTCTGCGCCGTAGTCGAGTATATGTTCTCTCTGGAGAACTTGCTGCAGGTGCTCGGCGATCCTGCGTTCGCGGACAGGCTGGAGAAGATCGCCTACAACGCCCTGCCCGGCACGTTCACTGCCGACATGTGGGCGCACCAGTACGATCAGCAGCCGAATCAGGTCCTCTGCACCGTCGCAAAGCGTCCCTGGACCAACAACGACGATGCCAACACCTTCGGAGTCGAGCCCAACTACGGCTGCTGCACCGCCAATATGCATCAGGGCTGGCCGAAGTTCGCCGCCAACATGTGGATGGCAACCCACGACGACGGCCTCGCCGCTGTCGCCTACGGCCCTTGCCGCGTGACTGCCAGGGTCCGCGGTGGCATCAACGTGAGCATAGACGTAGAGACGGACTACCCCTTCGACGAGACCATCCGCATGACCATCCAGACTGCGGCTCCGGCGGCATTCCAGCTGAAGCTGCGCATTCCTGCCTGGGCCACCGGGGCTTCTATTGCGGTCAACAGCGAGCCGCTGCGTCATACTGAACTCGATTCAGCATCCATCGAACCCGGCGCCTTCGCCACAATCCAC
The DNA here is from genome assembly GCA_052035525.1 of Armatimonadota bacterium. Taxonomy (GTDB): domain Bacteria; phylum Armatimonadota; class UBA5829; order UBA5829; family UBA5829; genus DTKD01. The sequence goes on along the minus strand of JBPOHN010000024.1, from coordinate 4,968 downwards.
CGCACCTGGCAGGATGGCGATATCGTTGAGATCGTCCTGCCGATGAAGGTTGAAGTCGAGCGCCGGTTCCACGAGTCCGTCACGCTCAAGCGCGGGCCGCTGGTGTACTCGCTCAGGATCGGGGAGCGCTGGGAGAAGATCAAGGGCGAAGAACCTCACGCGGACTACGAAGTCTACCCGACCACTCCCTGGAACTACGGCCTCCTGATCGACCCCGACAACCCTCAGGTCGAGGTCATCAAGAAGAGTGTAGGCGACATTGTCTACGGGCCGGAGTTCGCGCCCATCGAGCTGCGGGTCAAGGGCCGCAGGGTGCCGGAGTGGGGCATCCAGCAGAATTCGGCCGGCCCTCTGCCGCATAGCCCTGTCACGTCTTCGGAACCGATCGAGGAGCTTACGCTCATCCCCTACGGCTGCGCGAAGCTGAGGATCACTGAGTTTCCGTTGCTGGACGGCTAACCTCGCCCTCACCTCCTGCCGATACTATATGATGTACCCTGGCAGATGATGGAAGGTGCAGGATGCATGAGATGATCATTCGGCCACACGGAACCGCGGACCAGCAGATACCATACGCAACCGGGCGATTCGGCAAGGGCGATGCCTTTGTCGTCAACCAAATCGGTGCAGCCAGTCCATTCGGTGGCCTGCTTTGCAGTTTCGGATCGGACTACGCAATCGAGGTGCTGCCCGATGGCTCCGGCTGCAGTTGGTATATGGGCCAGCCGGTTACCTCGCCGGCGCGCCTGGGCAAAGCGTGGTATATCCGGGACAAGGAATCAGGTGAGACCTGGTCTGCGTTCTTCAGCCCTATAGGCGCGAAGAGCGATGAGTATGAGATCATCTACCAGCCGGGCCAGGCGACTGCGTTCTGCCTGAAGAACAAGATCGCGTCCTCCCTCACCATTGCCAGCGTTCCATCTCACTCCTACGAGTTGTGGAGCGTAGAACTGGAAAACCGTTCCGCCAGGCACAGGACACTTGAGTTCACTACCTACGTCGAGCTAGCCGGCTCGTCCCCGCTGGAGGCTCTATATCGGCCTCAGGAGAAGGCGCTGCTGATGCGTCGTCCCCTGGGCGCTGGCGACATAGGCCCGGCGGACAGCCCGATTGCCACGTGCGTCATTTTCCACTCGAGCACGCTTGCCCCGGGCCGGTTCGCAATCGAGCGGACCGACTTCACCGGCGACGGCAGAACACTCAGCAATCCCGTCTACATCGAGGATACGCGCAGCACCGGCGAAAGCGGGTGCGTGCCAAACCCGATCGCTGCTCTCACAGTCGAGCTCGACTTGCCAATCGAGGGCGGGGCCGAGTTCGGTTTCTGTTTCGGAGTCGCTCCCACACCCGAATCAGCAGTATCTACCATACATGCTTTCAGCAGGCACGAAGCCGTCCGCGGGGCGATCGAGGACTCGCGGGCGCAGTGGACTGAGCTGTGCTCTGACGTCAGGATAGAGACGTCGGATCGCGCGCTGAATGCGCTGGTGAACACCTGGCTGCCTTACGAGTCCTATGCCGGATGGATACGCGAGCACAAGAGCATCGGCGCCCTGGATCCGGCGCGAGTGGCCGATGTTCTGCGATGCCTCTACCCGGTCACGGGCACTGCCCTCGACAACGTTCGCAGGTCTCTGCTGCGATTCGCGGCCGGCCTGACGCTGCTTGGATCATACTCGCCGGACAGCCAGTCGCTTGTGAGCCTGCCGGCCTCGGAGATGCTTTGGCTTGTGATAGCCACGGCACGATACATAGCCGAAAGCGGCGACCGAAGCGTCCTGCAGGAGAGCATCGCCCTCCGCGATGGTCCCGTGCTGCCGTTGGCGGAACACTGCGAGCGGATAGTCCGGCTTTGCATCAATGCCGCCGTCAGTTCCGACTCCAACGACGTAAGGCTGCTCGAGCAGACCATAAAGCTTTGGTCGCTCATCTCGCCTGACCTGAAAGACGTCGGCCAGGCTCTGGAAATGCTGAACCAGAAGACGCCGGACCGCGAGAAGTACTCCGAGCGCCGCGCGCTGCCCAGGAAGGTGCGGTATCTGCAGTCGCTCAGTCCGACGCTGAACGACAAGAATGTCCTGGATGATCTGTGCGGCTACCTTAGTGTCGAGGCGAACGGCGGGAGCGAGGTGGATGCAGCCTGCTCTCTCTACGCTTCGCTGGTTGAGCGCACCCTTGGTCTCAGCGCTACCTTCGAGGGCCTGTCGCTCAAGCCCAAGCTGCCCGACTCCTGGCTGGAGTGCGAGATCACGCGGCGCTTCAGGGATGATACCTACAAGATCAGGATCAGCCGCAGGAACGGCGCCCTGGGCAAATCGCCTGCGATAGTGGTCGATGGGGAGCCGGTTCTGGGCGACATGCTTCCCTACTTCGGCGACGGAGCGGAGCACAGGGTCGAGGTTGCGGCAGGGTAGGTAATCCGTCTCCCGCTATGCCTTCAAGCGTGCACGTACATCGGCATCCGTTAGGCCAGTGATCCGGACCGTCTTCTCTCGGCTGCGTTCGCCGGAAACCAGTTCAACCTGGCTTTTTCGAACGCCGAGGCTGTCAGCAATGAACTTCACTATGGCTGCGTTTGCCGCGCCTTCGACCGGCGGAGCAGTGATCTTCACGCACAGCGTATCTTGACGCCAGCCGGTTATCTCGCTGCGCGATCCTCGCGGGGTTACGTGAAGCTTCAGCAAAGCATCAGCCATCCCTACATCCTTGTCAGGCGCCGGAATTCCCTATCCATGTCTCGCGGCCGCCGCGCGTGGAAGTCGACGAACAGCTCTCCCTGATATTCGAGCACTCCGTCGTCCCCCTCCTTCGAAAAGTCCCACACCGAGTCCGGCACGTCGTAGTCACGATCAGTGCCATCCTCGCATTCGAAAACGAGTATCTTCCTCACGGTGTCGTATTCCCAGTTCAGCGAGTGGAAGTCCTCGTGGCCGATCTTGTGCTTGACCCGCGCCTGCACCTTAGTGCGCGGCTGGCGCTTGCTGTGGAAGTACGGCCCGAGCCCGCGTCTGATGAGGTAGAACAGCCCGACCCAGGCGACGATCACGTACGCTATCGCCAGAATCACAAAAACGAGCACGAGCCAGGGATTCACTCGACGTTCACTCCTACTATGCGGTAACCACCCGCGGCAACCTCAATCTCTACGTTGTCGGAGATTGTCTTCGTGCCCAGATCGCTTGGTTTGCCTGGAGAAGTCACATCCAGCAGCTTCAGCTCGCCCTGCAGCTTGAGGCTGGCCGATGCCAGAGGTACTGCGACTTTGGCAGGCTCGGCTCCGGAGTTCAGAATGATGATGAAGCCCTTGTTGTCTGCCACATGCCCAACCGCCGTGACGCGCCCATCGGATGTGCAGGGCGGAAGATACTGACAAGCGGCAAAGCACGCCGCATACTTCTTTTCCAACTCGCCGAACTTGGCATCCTTAACTAGTTCCGGGTGCCGCGTCTCCAGCACGAATCGCCGGTAGGACTTGAATGCCGCGTCCGGAGGGCTCGAGACGGCGGATATGCCGAACTTACCTGATTTCCAGCCATTCTCGATAGGTACTTCCATTTCCTGCACCGCGGTGAGGCTGCGGTTGATCCCGATGGACAGCTTGCCGGACGGGAAATCGAAGGCCACGCCCTTGCCGGACTTCTCTTCCACGAACGCAAAGGCGGATGTCCGATCATCGCCGAAACCGCTTTCGCCGACGGACAGCGGCCGTACATTCTTCTTGAACCTGAATTCCTCCAGCGTTACGCGCCTCAGTACTGCGCCCTTCGCCGCACGGCAGGGCGTGATCGTGATCGATTTCTGCTGGTAGAGCGCTGCCGGGTCGCGGATGTAGTCGACGTCGACGATCAGTGGCAGCCCCTCATAGCGACAGCGCAGTTCCACGCCGATCGTATCCACCTTGTTCCGGGAGAATTGGTCTACGGCCTCGATGTTGAAGTCGGTAGGGACCAGCACGATTCTCTCGCCCTTGTGGTCGAGTTCGATCATGAACTCCATGGTCGGCTGGTCCAGAAGCTTGACGCCGCCTACCACGAGGTCGTTGGTCTTCAGTATGTTCTCAACGCCGGAAACGATCCGCGCAAGGCCCACATTCTTGATGGGGAAGGCCTCGAAATCAGCCGCGGCGGGTACGACCGTGATGGTGGTTAGTATGACGAGCAGACCAATGATACGCATCGACTACCTCCAGGCTCATGTTAGCACAAGTCGGGCAGAATTGCAGAGGCCGGGTGTCGTCCTCTCGGAATCTGCCACGGCTAGAGATGAACAGCAAACTTTTGCCTCGCGGGGGGTTGACTTCGGCAAATCGCGTGCCTATAATATTACCTACGCGGCCGCCTGATGCGGCTTTGCGATGGAGCCTAATGCCGATTATCCAAAAGATTATCTGATATAACGGCTCTTAAGGCGAATCGTTCCTTGACAGAGGGAAGACGAGTCGTCTTCCCTTTTTGTTGCGTTTGGCTGTGCGTGGGCCTATAGCTCAGTTGGTTAGAGCGCACCCCTGATAAGGGTGAGGTCGTTGGTCCGAATCCAACTAGGCCCACCAGTTTGGAGGTTAGAAGTAAGAGGTAGGAGGCTAGAGTCCATCGGCCCCAGCCGATTCCGACAGTCTAGCTCCTAACATCTAACCTCTGGCTTCTAAACCGGGGGCTTAGCTCAGCTGGGAGAGCACATCCCTTGCACGGATGGGGTCAGGGGTTCGAATCCCCTAGCCTCCACCATACAAAACATTGACGAAAGCCGCCAGGTTCTATTGACTATGAGAGACTTGGCGCTATATAATGATTTCCTTGCGCCTGGACAGAGTTTCCGGCGCGGCGTGCCTGAGGGCACGCGGATCGTTCATTGTCAGTTGAATATTGTAGAGAGTGCGCATGCGTAGTTTTTAAGGACCGTGCGGGGCATTTAGTCTTTGTGCCTTTGCACATAACAGGTTTGGTCAAGCTACAAAGGGCGTATGGTGGA
>JBPOHN010000080.1:0-4288 GCA_052035525.1 Armatimonadota bacterium | reverse complement strand
CTGTTGAACCGGAAGCACCTGTTCAACCCGAGCTTGAAGCGCAGGAGCACCCGACACCCGAGCCCGCGCCTCAAGCCGAAGTCAGCTATGACATCATGCTGGGTGTTAGTGGTGACTCGCCCCAATTTGGATTACTCGGAGAGGTTTCCGGTAGGAAGGTCGCACTGGACCTTAACCACACCCACACGATCAGCCTATTTGGGGTTCAGGGCGGGGGCAAGAGCTATACCCTTGGAACGGTCATTGAGATGGCCTCCATGCCACTGCAGAACATCAATGTGTTGCCAAGCCCGCTCGCTACGGTCATTTTTCATTACAGCCCGACGCAAGACTATGCGCCGGAGTTCACCTCGATGATCAATGCCAACTCGGTGGATGAAGAAATCCGGATTCTTCGTGAGCGTTATGAAGGAGACCCAGAGGCGCTGAAGGATGTGCTGATTCTTACTCCGGCAAACAAGGTGGATGATCGACGGGGTGAATATCCGGATATCGAAGTTAGGCCGATTGCATTTGCAGCCTCCGAGCTCAAGGCTGCGCACTGGAAATTCCTGATGGGCGCTATCGGCAGTCAGAGCATGTATCTGCGGCAAATCAATCTCATAATGAGAGGACTGCGAGATAACCTGACCTTGGCCGCACTGAGAGCTGGCATTGATCATTCCGGCCTGTCCGATCACCTAAAGGAGTTGGCTCAGACACGCCTTCTGTTCGCCAGCGAATACATCGATGATAGCCAGCAGCTTCAAGATCTGATTCGTCCAGGCCGTTTGATCATTGTGGATCTGCGCGATGAGTATATCGAAAAGGACGAGGCCCTCGGTCTGTTTGTGGTGATGCTGCAGATCTTCTCGGAAGCAACCTACCAAGGACGTGCCTTCAATAAGCTGGTGGTTTTCGATGAAGCCCACAAGTACATCGAGAACGATGACTTGGTTTCCGGCCTGGTTGAGGTTGTCCGTGAGATGCGACACAAAGGTACCAGCATCATGGTGGCTTCTCAGGATCCGCCATCGGTCCCTGTCTCTCTGATTGAGCTGTCATCGCAGATCATCATGCATAAATTCAATTCGCCAGCCTGGCTAAAACACATCCAGAAGGCGAATGCCGCACTGGGGGAACTCACGTCGGATAAGATGAGTCATCTTGGCACTGGTGAAGCATTTGTCTGGTCCAGCAAGGCAAGTGATGACTCATTCACTAGAGGTGCAGTGAAGATCAAGTGCAGACCGCGCGTGACACAGCATGGGGGAGGCACAAAGACGGCGGTGTCGTAGCTGATCCCTTGTCGTTCCTGAGTTAACAGTTCTTGGATAACTCGCAGATGCAATCATATATAATGAGGTTCGAACTAGCTAGGGATAATAAGAAGCACATACATCTCGCAGTCGGACTGGCAGATAACTGAAACGCTGGAGCTGGCACGGAATATCAAGGCGAGATGGAGTGAACGCATTCCTTTTGCGCCACAACCCTTGATCTTACTGGTTGCGAATTTCGGTCCAATCCGAACACCGATTTCAGTTTAATCCGAACGCTCATTTCAATTTAATCCGAACACCAATTTTGGTGATTCCGAACGCATGACTTGCGGCGCTGGATGGTCTGGCGACGTCCTACCTCTAGAGTAGTTTACTGGAGGTGGGAATGTCGCGGGAAGGGCTGTCTATGCGCAAGATAAAAGAGATTCTGAGGCTGCGGATCGGCCTTGGGCTTTCGACCCGTCAAGTCGCTAAGAGCTGCAAGATATCCGTCAGCACCGTAAATGAATATGAGAAGAAGTTTCGTGAGGCGGGGCTTGCCTGGCCATTGCCGGAGGAGATGGATGATGCGGCTCTGACGCGACTGCTTCGGGCGCGGCCATCGAGTTACAAACACAGCCGGGTGTTTCCCGACACGGCTTATCTCATCACCGAGATGAGAAAGCCTCATGTCACGCTGCATCTTCTGTGGCTGGAGTATCGGGATGTGTTTCCCGATGGCTACGGCTACACCCAGTTCTGCCACTTCTACAACGAGGCAGTGACGCGGCTCGACCTGACGCTTCGCCAGCATCACAGAGCCGGGGAGAAAGTCTTCACCGACTACGCAGGTGATACCCTCTCAATCGTCGCCCCTACAACCGGCACGAAGAGACCGGTCTATCTGTTTGTTGCATGTCTTGGCGCATCGAACTACACGTATGCCGAGGGCACACTTTCGATGAATCTGCCGAGTTGGATCGACTCACACGTTCGGGCGTTCGAGTTCTTCGGAGGGGTCCCCGAGATCATCGTTCCCGACAACACCCGCTGCGCTGTCATCAAGCCGGACCGATATGAACCGGACCTCAACCCTGAGTTTGCCGAAATGGCGGCACATTATGGCTGTGGGGTAATCCCCGCCCGCGTGCGCCGCCCCAGAGACAAAGCTAAGGTGGAAAATGCAGTTTTGGTAGCTGAGCGCTGGATACTTGCCGCGCTTCGCAATCGAACGTTCTTCTCGCTGACCGAGCTTAACGAGGCGATAGCGGAGCTTTTGGACAAGCTCAATACGCGTAAGTTCAAGGCCATTGACTCCACTCGATGCGAGCTATTCGAAAAGCTGGATGCGCCCGCCCTGAGGCCTCTGCCGACAAGCCGATACCAGTTCGCCGAGTGGAGAACAGCAAAGGTCAACATCGACTACCACATCTCGGTCGATAAGCACTTCTACTCAGTTCCATATCAGCTCGTCGGAAAGCAACTCGACATCAGGCTCTCTGCGACCACCATAGAAGTCCTGCACCAGAACCGCCGCGTGGCGACCCATATCAGGAGCTACATTCAGGGTGCTTTCACCACCGATCCGGCTCATCGCCCGAAATCTCACCAGAAGTATCTGGAGTGGACGCCGTCACGGATCATCTCCTGGGCGGCAAGTAAAGGGCCTGGTATTGCCGCTCTGGTCACCAAAATACTCGAGACAAAACCGCATCCGGAGATGGGCTATCGCGCATGCCTTGGAATAATCAGGCTCGCGGACAAGTTCAGCTCTGAGCGGGTCGAGGCCGCCGCCACAAGGGCACTTCGTGCCAACGCCATCTCATATACATCCGTCAAATCGATTCTCGAAAAGGGGCTCGACAGATTGCCCCTCAAGCAAACTCCGGAATATGTTCCGGTCAAACATTCCAACATCCGAGGCAAGGACTACTACTCAAGGAGAACACAATGATCCAACAGACGCTCGACAAACTCTATTCGATGAAACTCGACGGCCTCGCCGACTCCATAAAGGAGCAGCTTTCAAGCCCGAACGCACTCTCCCTCTCGTTCGATGAGAGACTGGCGATTGCCGTTGACAGGCAGTGGGACCTAAAGGAATCGAGGGGTCTGACCCGCAGGCTTCAGGTGGCTAAACTCAGGCAGCAGGCCGCAGTCGAGGACATTGACTTTCACACCCATCGCAACATCGACAAAGCCGCCATGCTTTCTCTCGCCGAGTGCAGTTTCATCGCAAGCCACTCGAACATCATCATCACCGGCCCTACGGGAGTAGGCAAAACCTATATCGCCTGTGCTATCGCAAACCGTGCCTGCAGGATGCGACACTCCGCACGCTACTTCGGATGCGGTAGTCTCCTTACAACAACCGCCCTTGCCAGGGCCGACGGCACCTACCCAGCACTGCTCACAAGACTCGAAAAGACTAACCTCCTGGTCATTGATGACTGGGGCATGTATCCGATGGATGCCGACGCCGCCCGCGACATCTTTGAGATCCTCGAGGCCAGAGGCCACCGGGGCTCCACCATAATCGTCAGCCAGGTGCCAATCGAGGACTGGTTCAACATCATAGCCGCACCCACTATCGCCGATGCGATCCTGGACAGGCTCGTTCACAATGCCCATCGCATTGAGATGAAAGGCGAATCGATGAGGAAAAAGCTTTCGAGTTTGACGAGCGAGGGCAACTAATCTATTATACTACCATCCGGCGTCGCTTCGCTCCGATTAAGCGTTCGCTTTCACCGAAACGACCGTTCGGATAACTCCGAAATTGCCGTTCGGATTGAGTGAAATCAGCAGGCAAAGAAGCCAGAGTTTTCAGAGGCTTGCAAGAATGCAGATAGCCGAGCAGTAGACATTGGCATATCAGCCCTGGAAAAGGCAGCTAAGGGTGGAAGCGTAAGAGCCATTCAGTTGTGGCTGCAGAGCAAGAGGCCTGGCGAATGGAGCCCAAGCCAAAAGGTAGAGATCGGGAACATTGACGGCCAGCCATTCCTTAGTGCAGGGCCTGATCTCGGTGCCATCAGTACGGCTGATCT
>JBPOHN010000052.1:0-2700 GCA_052035525.1 Armatimonadota bacterium | reverse complement strand
GCGTAATCAAAGAGATCGCCGCGAATATGGCGAAACCCATCTGCATGAACCGCCTGATTCAGGGCGACGTGGGCTCCGGCAAAACCGCCGTTGCGCTCGCGGCGATGCTTATCGCGGTACGAAACGGTTACCAGGCTGCGCTGATGGCCCCGACCGAAATCCTCGCGGAGCAGCACTACAAGAACATAACCAACATGGTGGGCTTGGCGGACTTGATGGGCATCCACATCGATCTCCTCACCGGCAGCCTCAAGAGCAGGCACCGTCGGGAAGTGAACGAGCGTATCGCATCAGGCCAGACGCAGATCGCTATCGGCACACACGCGCTCATACAAGAGGGCGTCGAGTTCAGGAAGCTGGGGCTCGTCATCGTGGACGAGCAGCACCGCTTCGGCGTCATGCAGCGGGCGGCGTTGATGGAGAAGGGGCTGACGCCGGACATGCTGGTGATGACGGCTACACCGATTCCACGCACTCTGACGCTGACGCTCTATGGCGATCTCGACGTCTCGATCATCGACGAACTGCCGCCGGGCCGAAAGCCGATCAAGACGCACTGGAAGCAGATAGGCGAGCGCAGGAAGGTCTACGCGGCGCTACGGACCTTAATCGACCAGGGCCGGCAGGCGTATGTAGTCTGCCCACTGATCGAGGAAAGCGAGAAGCTGCAGGTACAGGCCGCGACCGACTTAGCCGAATTCCTGCAGACGGATGTGTTCCCTGACCTAAAGATCGGCCTGCTGCACGGCGGGATGAAGTCAGACGAGAAAGACGCTGTAATGACCTCCTTCCGCGCGGGAGAGATACACATTATGGTCTCCACGACGGTAATCGAAGTCGGCGTGGACGTGGCAAATGCGACTGTGATGGTGATCGAGGACGCGGACAGATTTGGACTCGCGCAATTACACCAGCTTAGAGGACGTGTGGGGCGTGGTGACGAACAGTCATATTGTGTTATGATTTGTGAGGGAAACAGCCAGGACTCGATCAAGCGAATGACGACGATGGCGTCCACGAACGACGGTTTCGTCATCGCCGAAGAAGACCTGAAGCTCCGCGGCCCCGGTGAGTTCTACGGAACCAAGCAGAGCGGAATGCCGGAGCTCACAATAACGGATATCTTCCGCGACATCCCGATACTGGAACTCGCGCGAGAAGAGGCGTTCAAGGTCATAGCCAAAGACCCGAACCTATCGGACCCGACATTCGCCAAACTCAAGCGCGATCTGGTCAAAAAGTACGAGTCGTTTGAGCTGGTAACGGTGAGCTGAAGGAAGTATACAGTTATCAGTTATCAGTCGTCAGTTCGGGAGAAGATACGATGCGCCACACGGGCGTAGAGATGTACACAATGTATGCTATGGGAGCGCTGATGGCCGCATTCGGCATCTTCTATATCTGTACAGTGCCATCATCGTTGCGACGGGGCTTGCGGTGGTCGGCTGCCGCCGGTGTGGTTGGGGGCGCGTCCACGATTATCTGGGCCGTCTTGTGCGTGACGGGTGTGCGGGGACATACGTGGATTCTGTTCGCAACCCTGATCCCAGTGACCTTGTATGTCTTGGTAAGGGCGCGAAGGGAGTTGCGTCCCAACGGACGAAGTTTGGCCGAGCTGTTTCCGACATTCTTTGGCCGTCGAAGGCGGAAAGACTAGGTCTCGGCCCACGTTCCGGAACTGAAAACTGACAACTGAGAACTGATAACTATGAAAGCAATCTATCCCGGATCATTTGACCCCGTTACCAACGGCCATATGGACATTATCGAGAGGGCTGCGAAGGCTTTCGACGAGGTGATCGTCGCCGTCGCAGTCAACCTCGAGAAGGAGCCGATGTTTTCTACAGAAGAACGGGTTGAACTTTTGCGTCTAGCATGTAGACACTTAGCCAATGTTACTGTAGACTATTTTAACGGCTTGACTGTCAGCTACGCGAAAGCTCATGGAGCTACTGTCATCATCAAGGGACTCAGGGCGGTTTCGGATTTCGAATTCGAACTGCAGCAGGCCCTGATGAACAAGCGGCTGGACGGTGAGATCGAGACAATGTTTATGATGACCAGCGCCGAGCATCTTTTCCTCAGTTCGAGGATGGTCAAATCGCTGGCCGAACTCGGCGCATCGGTGACCAGCCTTGTACCGCCGGTGGTAGAGCAGCGGCTCATAGAAAAAGCGAAGAAGAGTTGAGGGTCTAGGGTTAAGGGTTGAGGGCAAGCCACCTCCCTCAACGCTCAACTCTAGACCCTAGACGAAAGCAGGGAGAGCGACATGAGTGACGAAAGAATCGTAGTACAAAGACCATCGTTTATGAGCGGCAGAGGTAGTCAGGAAGATATCCTCAAACTGCTCGATGGACTTGAGGAACTGGCCGAAAATGCGTACTCGTTCTTTGGTAGAGCGTGGGGAGTCGATCTGGAAGAGTTCCACATGCTCACAAACAAGATCAGAGCGTCCCTGCCGGATGAAGTAAGAAGGGCCAGTCGCGTAGCAAGCGACAGCGACAAGATCGTTTCCGCGGCCAAGGAAGAGGCCGCGGTCATCACAGAACGCGCCATCGAGGAAGCGAATCGGGTGGTCGAAGAGGCCCGGCAGATGGCTGCGAAACTGATCGATACGAGCGAGATCAACCGCCTGGCGAAAGCACAAGCGCAGGACATAATGTCCAACGCGGAATCCGCGGCACGGGACATCAAGCGCGG
>JBPOHN010000107.1:0-1794 GCA_052035525.1 Armatimonadota bacterium | reverse complement strand
TCTCGAGCTTCGGCACGTTCGGCATAAACTGCTCGCTTAGGAGGTGCGCAGTCGGTTCTTCCTCAGTCTCGACGGAAACAGGCTTGCGGCAGTTCTCCAGCAAGGCGTGGATGAGATCCTTACCGACGCGGTGGAATTCGATACCCACCTCGTTGTCCGGGGCTTCAGTTCCAGTCTTGACAAAGTCAAAAACCAGGGCACAACGTCTGAACTGAAGCGAGTAGCCCTGTTCGATGGATTCAAGTAGGCCTCGCGCTTCCTGCGCGGCAGTCGCATCAAAGATGCCGTAACGCAGTGAGCGTTCCAAGTAGAAACGAAGGATCTGGGCCAACTCCCGGCTCTTGAGCAACCTATCCGGCCGGTCCGGCTTTTTCAGGGCTGGGTCGAAGTGGCGTTGGATGATGCGCTCGCTCTGATTGATTTGGGCAGAAATATCTTGCTTGAGCTCATTAAAGTCCCCAAAACTCATTGCATGCTTATAGCATTTCACCTCGACCAGGTTGCAGGTGATCGTCCTGGTGCTCAAATCCAAGTCGAACAAAGCCAAGTCAGTGCGTTGCAGGCTGATGGCATCGTTAACGTCGTCTGACTCACCGCTTGAGCGATAGAGGTCCGTATGCGCGTCTAACGGCACAACAACCTGATTACTCAATGCGCCCTTATATTCGAGATAAAGCCGCGCCAAAGCCAGGCCAAGAGCTTCCGCCTGCTGGGTGCGTGCGGAAATCAGCTTCAGGGCGAGTTGGCCGGAAAGCGACCGTAGGTTTGCCAGAATCTGAACCGACTGTTCGCCGTCGGCGGACAGACCATGCTCGCGCAGCACCGGCTTCAGCATAGCCTCGAGCTCATCGTTTGAACGCGAGGAGATGATTAGGTTGTGTGTCGCCAGGGAGCTGGCTCCCGGCACATAGTCAATCAGATAATCCGGTCTGTTTTTCCGGCCACCGTGGTCAAAAAATTCAATTCCCATATTTCGGTCGATGGTGAACACCCAATCGCTGATCTGGTGAACCTCGTAGATCAGTTCTCGTTGGGCAACATCGAGACCAAGGGTCACGACGGGTACGGCTTTCAAGCTGGCACCAGAAGCAGCAACTGCTGAGGTCGCGAAACAAAGTTGCCGGCTCAGGGATGACAACAAATCGAAGCACGTAGCTTGGTTGTCCATGCCGATGGGACGCCCGACAATCGGTCGCTTGTTCCAGAATGTGCCCGAATCATCATCAACGAATTCGGTGTCGAAGTCCTGTATCAATCCGTGTAGCGGAGTCACTCCCATCGGTCTTTCGGCAATAGAAAGCTCCTCGGCAGGAAACACATCCAGAAGAACACTGATGTGCGCTGGGAACTTCTTGGAGTTTGCATGGAACTCACTCAGCGCGTGCTTGGCCAAGTTCAGTTTGGAGAACAGATGGCTGCCGGTTGACGTCGCAAACGCATCGGTGGCTTCGTTCACCGTGGATCCGGGCCGGACCATTGATTCAAGCGCCTCACCCAAAACAGGGGAGTCGGGATCGGATGTAAAGAGCCGGATGTCATAGCGTAAATCGGCATGCTCACGCTTCTGCTGGAGCGATATCAGGGCCTCTGCTATCACCGAACCGGCCCCGGGGTTGAAGATGTTCAGCGATAGCTCCCGCACATAGGGATGCTGTGAGAGATAGCGTTCGATCTTGTCCGCAATGACCTTTCCGGAAATATCGGTCCCCGCCGCAGAGGGCTCGGCCAGTCCGAGGGCTGAACAGATCTCCGCCATCAAGCCACGGGAATTCTCCTCGGTGGTCGGGGCGTAGA
>JBPOHN010000073.1:0-64034 GCA_052035525.1 Armatimonadota bacterium | reverse complement strand
GCATAATGCGAATCGGCCACGCAGGGCTGCTTCACGACATCGGCAAGATCGCAGTGAGCGAGGAGATACTCGACAAAACCGGCAAGCTTGAGCTTGCGGAATGGGAGACCATCAAGACCCATCCTTCCGCGGGCGCTGAGATCATCAGCCACCTTGACTTCCTTGAGGGCATCGTCGATTGGATCAAGTACCACCACAAGTGGCACGATGGCCGCGGCTATCCCGACACAAAGGATGGCGACGTCGTGCCGATCGAGGCCTCCATTATCGCGGTTGCGGACTCGTTCGACGCGATGACTGATGACAGGGAAATGGCGGCGGACTGGGTCTGCGACTCATGCGGGTTCAAGCCCGAGGACGGCAGCCGTCCGGAGAACTGTCCCAGTTGCGGAGCGGCCAAGCGGCGCATCTACAGAAAGCCGCGAACGCTCGACGAGGCTATAGATGAACTCCGCAGGGGTTCAGGTTCGCAATTCCATCCACGGGTGGTGAAAGCCTTCCTGACAATGCTGGAGAGGGACGGGGTGCATTTGCATGTGGGCTAGTCTTACCGATCCCGGAGTCGTGATCATCGGTGGAGCTGCAATCTCCATTTCTCTGCTCAGTCTGTACGTCTCCCGGGTCTACCTGCCGGCAAAGATGAAGAGCGCGTACCTGAAATCGATAACGGTGCTTGCCGCTGCTGTTGAGACAAAGGACTCAGGTACCATCGGACATGCCCAGCGCGTGGCGGAGACAACCGTCGCCGTCGCCAAAGCCATGGGAATGACTGGCAGCGAGCTGGAGCGTATAGAGTATGCGGCCCTCCTGAGAGACATTGGCAAGGCGGTTGTCCCGCATGCGCTCTTGAACAAACGAGATCCGCTCACAGTGCAGGAATGGACTGTTGTCAAGAGTCATTCGGTGCTTGGCGCTGATATGGTAAGGTCCGTGCCGTTTCTCGCGGATTGTGCCGACACGGTGCAGCACCACCACGAGTACTGGGACGGCACTGGATATCCCGATGGACTGAAGGGCGAGGATATACCGCTTGCTAGCAGGATTCTCGCCGTAACATCGGACTATGATGCCATGATCTCAGATCGGCCGTACCATCACAGGGAGCCGATGACGCAGGACGAGGCCATCAGAGCCATCCAGGAAGGAAGCGGCACCAAGTACGATCCCACGGTGGTATCGGTAATGGTGGAGATTCTCGGGGCGAGGCATGCACCGGGCGAAGTGGCCGTGGGTGCTGCTAAGGAGTAGCAGGGTAGATGATTTTTGAGATATTGATCCTGGGAATGCTGACCGGATGGATTCTCAAGGGCCGATATCAGCGGTTGCTTGATGTCAAGCTCAAGCTGCTCTGGTTGGTCGGGGTTTCGCTCGGGCTGATGGTTATCACGCGCGTTCTTCACTATACTGACATCATCCCGTTTGCGTCTCCGGTTCACGCCATTGCTCGTGTTACCGAACTCCTTCTCATCTGTGTGTTCGCCGGAGCCAACATCCGCATACCAGGGGCCAAGCTGTTTCTGGCAGGCCTCATCATCAACGCCTTCGTCGTAACCATCAACGGCGGCCAGATGCCGGTAGCGTATGACAGACTTGTGGAAGTCTGGGGGAAACAGCAAGTTGAGCAGGCCATGGTGACTTTCCCGTCAACCAGGGAGATGTTGATCGATGAAGGAACCCGGTTAGCCTGGCTATGTGATGTCATTCCTGCCCGCAGGCCCTTCGTCTTCTTCCGCGGAGTATGCAGCATCGGCGACCTGATTAGCTCTCTAGGCGCCATGATAGCCATCATTGCCATAATGCGCACTCCACTCCCTTCCGAGCAGAAGACGGCGCTGGAAGAGCAGTAGCCCATGTGGAACCGATTGCGCTCGGCTCTGCCCATCACTGCGATGCTGCTGCTTGCGGCACTGCTTCGCTTCTGGGGCGTGCGTTGGGGGCTGCCGAATGCGCAGCACGGGTATTCCTATCATCCGGATGAGTTCCTCACTGTGGGCGCGGCCGGAATGATTCTCGCCGGCTTCTTTCCGCGTTTTTACAACTACCCATCGCTGTATCTCTACCTGATCGCGGGCTCCATTCTGTTCGCATCCGTCTATGGTCTTGCCGAGGACACAGCCGCGCTCTATCTATCCGCCCGAGTAGTCACGGCGCTGATGGGCACCGCGGCGGTCGCTGCCGTGTACTGGGCCGCGAGAAAGGGGATGGGCACAACTGCCGCCGCTCTGATCGCCGCCCTGATCCTCAGCATCGCGCCCCTGCACGTGCAGCATTCGCACTTCGCCACCGTGGATGTGCCCAGCACATTATTCGTAGCGCTCACGCTCGGCTTCGCGCTGCTCGTCTACTATCGCGGTTCCTGGCGCGATTACCTTGCGTGTGGCGCGATGGCCGGACTGGCGGCGGGAACGAAGTACAATGCCGGACTGGTGGTGCTCTCTCTCGCTGCCGCCCATTTCCTGAGAGCGTCCAGCGAACGCCCTGAGCCCGCCGGAGGAGGTGTCCGTCAGCTGCTGCCCCTTCTCGCCGGTCTCGGCGCGTTCATAGTTGCCTTCGCGGTATCGACGCCGGCAGCCATCTTCAAAGCGGGCGATGTGTGGAACGGCATCCAGTACGAGATGAGGCACGCCTCGGAAGGCCACGGCCTCGTGTTCGCCGGCACCGGAAACGGCTTTGTCTTTACCTTTACATCATCGCTGTGGTATGGCCTCGGCCCGGCCTTGGCAATCCTCTTCGTGGCGGCAGCCATCTACGGCCTTGTTAGGCTGGACCGGCGCGCTTTGGTCATCCTCGCATTCGCCGTGCCGTACTACGCGCTCATCTCGCTTTCTCAGGTGCGCTTTGCCCGCTATACCCTCCCGCTCTATCCCGCCGTGGCGCTGCTCATCGCCTGGATGGTTATCGATGTGATGGCGCGGTTGCATTCCCGCGTCTATTCGAGGGTTCTCCAGGGGCTGCTCGCCATCATACTCGCCGGCACTCTTCTCTACACAGTCGCGCTCGACGGTCTATTCGTCCAACGGCCGCCGCAGGACCGCGCATCAGGAATGATTCGCAAGAGTATCCCTCCGGGCCGCGATAGCATCGGGATTTTGGAAGTGCCCTGGTTCTACTCTCCGCCATACTCCGAGGCCGCTGGTTTCGGTTCGCTGCAGTTGCGCGAGCAGGCGATGGCCGCGTCACGGTACCAACTGAAGCTGCTTCAGGACGTGCAGGGCACGTGGCCCCGCTGGGTGGTGTTTGCTGACTATGAGGTCGCGGACGCGGAGCGATTGCGTGACAGCGAGATCATCGCGCAGGCGGACCGCGACCGCGTCGATTGGATAACTGACACGCTCGATACCATGAGGGATCGCTACGTGCTTCGCGATACTATACACAGTCGGCTATCGGCCCTTGGCATCTCATTCGGCAGCACCCAATCCCTGCCGCACGATATGCGCTACCCTGCGCCAACGATTTGGATCTACGAACGCAAGCAATGATCGACTACCATATCCAACGCTTTCTGGACCATATCGCCACCGAACGAGGCCTTTCGAGCAAGACTCTCGAAGCCTATGGCCGCGATCTCTCCCAGTTCGCTGCTTATCTTGCCGATCAAGGCATTACCGAACCCAAACAACTCGACCAATCCTGTCTCACCGGCTTCCTCGAAACGCTTGCCAGGCAGAGACTAGCCTCTTCCAGTATCGCTCGCAAGATGACGGCCGTCCGCTGCCTGATCAAGCACCTCATCTTCGAGCGCGAGATCACCAGGAGTCCCCTGGAGGCCATACCTCCGACACGCCCTGCCAGGCGGCTTCCGAAAGCGCTTGACGTAGACGAAGTCGCGCGCCTTCTGAATGCCCCGCAGATCTCCGATGAGTTCGGGCTCCGCGACCGCGCGATGCTGGAGACGCTCTATGCAACCGGCCTTCGTGTCTCCGAACTGGTCTCCCTCAAGACCGACGACGTAAACCTCAAGATGGGCTTCGTGCGCTGCATCGGCAAGGGCGACAAGGAGCGCATCGTCCCCATCGGTGAGATCGCCGCCCGGCTGATAGAGGCCTACGTTGATCGCGCCCGCGGCCAACTCGCGGGCGGCCGCCGGTCGGAATATCTCTTTCTGACGAAGCTCGGCAAGCCGATGTCCCGGGTGATGTTCTGGAAAATCCTCAGAAAGCACGCCGCCGCCGCCGGCATCACGAAACCGATCACCCCGCACACGCTGCGGCACTCCTTCGCCACGCACCTTCTCGAGCGTGGCGCGGACTTGCGCAGCCTGCAGGAGATGCTCGGTCACGCCAGCATCGCAACCACGGAGATATACACTCACGTTACTCGGGATCACCTCCGTGAAGTCTACAAGGAGGCCCACCCCAGAGCATGAACACCCGTAACTCAACCGGTCATGCTGAATTTGTTTCAGCATCCAAGCCTGCCGCTCATGCTGAACTCGATTCAGCACCCATATCGCGCGTCATCGTTATCGTCCTCGACTCGGTAGGCATCGGCGCACTGCCCGACGCAGCAGACTACGGCGATGCCGCTTCTAACACCCTCGCCCATATAGCCGAAGCCGTCGGTGGTCTCGATCTTCCCAACCTCGCTGCCCTGGGCCTCACTCGCATCGCCGGCCTCAGCCTCCCCATCCCTGCAAATGAAGCGGCTGGGGGGAGGTCCCCGGAACTTGGCCTCCCCCTCGTTGCAGAGGAGGGAATTGGGGCGAAGTCGCCGGAACTTAGTCTCCCCCACCTTGCGAAGGAGGGAATTGGGGCGACGTCGCCGGAGCTCAGTCCCCCCCCCCTTGCGAAGGAGGGAATTGGGGCGAAGTCGCCGGAACTTAGTCTCCCCCTCCTTGCGAAGGAGGGGGCCGGGGGGAGGTTGCCGGAGCCGATCGGCTGCTACGGCAGGATGGCTGAGCTTTCGAAAGGCAAGGACACCGACACAGGCCACTGGGAGATGATGGGTATCATCACCGAGCACCCGTTCCCGACGTATCCCGACGGCTTCCCATCCGATCTGATCTCCGAATTCGAGGGGAGAATCGGCACCAGGGTGTTGGGCAACAAGGCAGCATCCGGCACCGTGATCATAGCCGAACTGGGCGAGGAACACCTGCGCACCGGACGCCCCATCGTCTACACCTCCGCCGACAGCGTATTTCAGATCGCTGCACACGAGGACGTGATCCCGGTCGATCGTCTCTACGAGATGTGCAAGATTGCCCGGAATCTCTTAACATACCCTCACAACGTCCAGCGGGTGATCGCGCGCCCATTCATTGGCGAACCCGGTTCCTTCACTCGCACTGGCCGCCGAAAGGACTTCTCCCTCGAACCTCCGGCGGACACGCTTCTGGACATTCTCGACCGCTCCGGCCGCGAGGTCATCGCCATCGGCAAGATCGAGGACATATTCTCCCACCGCGGCATCACCACGTCCAATCACACAACAAACAACGCCGACTCCACGGAAGCCATCATCTCCGCCATCGCAAGCGGGCAGGGCAGCTTCATCTTTGCCAATCTCGTCGATTTCGACATGCTCTACGGCCACCGCAACGACCCGGTCGGCTATGCCCAGGCCCTTCGGGCCTTCGATGCCAGCCTCCCGCGCATCATATCGGCACTTAAGGACACCGACCTGCTGATCATCACCGCCGATCACGGATGCGACCCCACCACCACAAGCACCGACCACTCCCGCGAATACGTACCGCTTCTGGTCTACGGCAATCACATCGCCCGCGGAATCGACCTCGGCACCCGGTCCACGTTCTGCGATATCGCCGTCACCATCGCAGACATCTTCAACCTCGATGGAATCACCTGCGGCACGAGCTTTTTGCGTTCGATATCTATTCGATGAGTGCCATCCTCTAGTATAATTGCGTTGATGGAACCTTCTGCTCAACTGATCGACGCACTGCTCACGGCCCGGCGCGTGTTTGTCTTCACAGGAGCCGGCGCGAGCAAGGAATCCGGCCTCCCCACATTCCGCGAAATCGATGGCGAGTGGAAGCACCACGACCCCATGACTTTCGCCACCCTTGAGGGCTTCTTGAGCGAGCCCGTGCAGGTGTGGAATATGTATCGCATGCGCCAGCGCCAGATATCGGAGGCGCAGCCGAATCCCGGCCACGGGGTGATCGCGCGGATGGAGCAGCGCTACCCTGAGTTCCTGCTGTGCACGCAGAATGTCGATGATCTCCACGAGCGCGCGGGCTCCCGCAGGATGGTCAAAATCCACGGCGACTGCTGGGGAATGAGGTGCCTGCAGTGCGAGGTGGTCCGCGATACCCGCGACTACGATCTGCCCCCGGAGTTCACCTTCGATACCCTCCCGAAGTGCGATGACTGCGGCGCGCTCTGCCGCCCCAACATCGTCTGGTTCGGCGAGCACGTGCCGTACGAGGCGCTTGCCACCTCCGTGGGCGCCGCGGCAGCCTGCGATCTGATGATGATTGTCGGCACCTCAGGCGAGGTCTCCAGCGGCTACGGATTCGCCGAATACGCCCTGTCTAACGGCGCCACCATAGTCGAGGTGAATCCCACCGAGGGCAACCTCACGCGCTACGCCCACATCTGGATCCCCGAACCCGCCGGAATCGCGCTGCCGAGGATATGGGACCAGGTCTCGCAGTAGCCTGTGCCTCCACGCGTGAAGGAATACCTGCCCGAACAGCGAAAGAGGCCGTATGCAAACTACACCATTGATCGGCCTGCTGATTCTGATCATCTGTGCGCTCGCGATGCCCGCCGCCTGCGGGACGAGTGGAGGACAAGCTATGGGCACTGTGAGAGACCACCTGTGGGTCTGGTGCCACGAAGCCGGCAGCAACAACGGTCAGTATGGGCTGCCCGGAGACTCCAGAATGACTCCGGCCGAGGCCGCGTTCTACCTCGGGGTGCCGAACCTGATCATGGTCGTCTATCAGGACAAGCCGCAGCCGCCGTTCGACAAGCTCGCGGTCTCGTTTCGGCCGCTGAAGCGCGTAGTGTGGTCGATCGTGGGAGACAGTTCCTCCACCCGCAACGACAAGGCTACGGATATCGATGAAGTAACCTCTCTTAGTGCCAGGTTTCCTAATATCTGCGGAGCCATGATGGATGACTTCTTCCATCCTGTTGACGACAAAGGCGCTGTGGCGCGTTACAGCGTTGAGGATGTCGCGGGATTTCGCAACCGCCTGCACAACGCGGCGCATAGGCTCGATCTCTGGGTGGTCCTCTACACCCACAACCTCGACCTGCCTGTGGCCAGGCACCTCGAGACCTGCGACGTGGTGACCCTCTGGACCTGGAACGCGGCTGATCTGCGCGATTTGGAGAAGAACTTCGAGCGAATGGAGCCGCTGGCGGCCACGAACCGCAAGATGCTGGGCTGCTACATGTGGGACTTCGGCACCGGCAAGCCCATTCCGCTCGAGCTGATGAAGCTGCAGTGCGAAAAGGGCCTGAAGTGGCTCAAGGAAGGGCGCATCGACGGCATGATCTTCCTCTCCAGCGTGATCTGTGATCTGGATATAGAGGCCGTGGAGTGGACGCGCAAGTGGATCGCCGAGGTTGGCGATCAGCCCCTGCGGCGCAAAGCTCTGCCAAAGGCGTCGATGCCGTAAGTCGCCAGGCCGTCAGCGCAATCACGGGCCCGGCACGGATGCCGGCGGGATTCCTATCGGCACGCTCCCTCCGCTTCCTGGCATAACCGGTGGTGAGATCGTGGTCGGCAGAGTAGGGGACGGAGGGATGTAGGCAGGCGCGGGTGGTATGTTCGGCAGCGATCCTCCGGGCTGCTCCGGCGCAGGCGCGCCCACGGGCTCTGCTCCCGGCGTGCCGGGGGTGACGGGCGCGACTCCACCAGGCCTGACGCCGCGCTGGATACCCGATGGTGTTGTTGGCGCGGCTGGAGTCGAGATTTCCGGAGTGACATCCGGAGGCCGGGCAGGCGGCCCGACTGCGGGCGGTCCGGATAGTATCGGCGTCGAGGGAGTTGCTGACGGACTGGTAGGCCCTCCGATGAACGGCGTGCCTGACGGTGTTGTCGGGGGACCTCCGATGATGATCTCAGGACGCTGCGGTCGCAGCGCCGGCGGAGTTCTCATATAGCAAGCCTGTCCCATGCCGCTGCCGGGCGGCGGGCAGCCTACAGCGCACTCTGGCGGCTGCGCAACGGGCTGCTCCTGCGCCCCAACACCAGCGGCAGCCGCACACATCAGCACAGCGATGAGTCCCAACCTCATGATACTCGCCTCCCTTCCTTCTGTTCCCCGTCGTCAGCAACCTGTAACCCGCCCTTAGCAGTTGCCATCGTGTTTCCCCGACTCCGTGGTTCCATGTTCGCATCCCTTCCCTGCGCAACTTGCATTGACAGCCTGCCTTGGTCAGTGGTACATTCTAGCTGGACTTGATCCCATGGAAGGAACCTCGCCTTGAGCCAACTGCTGGGCAACTTTGAAGCCTATATCCGCACGCTGCCGAGCCCTAACGTCAGGGTAGTGGTCGGGCAGTCGGCGCTGACTGATGAGACGCCTATGCGGGCGGACGTTGCCGCGAACCAGGGCAGCCGCGACCTCGTGGAGGACGGCGGCATAACCGCGGTAGATGTGGGTGGGCCTTCGACTGGCCGATTCACCTGTTTCCTGGATGTTATGCAGCGCCCCAAAGGTCCTGTCTACATCAACTGCTCCGTGCCGATCATGTATGGCTACGTGGCTGCGGCTGTTCGCACGCGCGGCGCTGATCGCCGAATGCGCACTCTCGAGGGTTTCCACGAGGTGGATGAGGCGCTATACTACCCGAAGAAGCTGGCGGAGGAGCACAGTTTTGTCATCTCGGGCGTGCCATGCGTCGATACGGAGGACGAAAAGACTCCGCTGATCGAGCACCCGCTCGCGCTCGTGCAGGCCGCCTACGACAGGATCAGCAACCGCCGGAACCGCGTCGAATCCAGGCTGGCCGAAAAATGGGTCCGCGAGAACAGCGGAGGCGATTGGCTTCTTGTCGATGGCGGTCTCAACTCGGACTTCGGCGAGGCGGGCAAAATCGTCGGGGTCACGAAGAGCCACGGTACGCAGTACCTGACATTCGAGGAGCAGCAGGAAGTGCTCGCGCTCAAAGTCGGAGAGCGCAGTGGGGCGTTCGTGCCCAAGACAAAGAGCGGAGCGAGGCCCGTCTATAGCTGGTATCTGCGGATGCACGCAAGCGAGGGCAGGGACCCGTATTTCGGTCTCGTTCGAGTAGAAGCGCCGAGAAGCAAACGCGCGCTTGATATGATAGACGAAATTTCCCGCTGGCTGCTTGCGGAGCGTGCGCCACTGAGCCTGCCGGACTCGCGCTGGGACAAGATGATCTACCCGATCCGCGACTGCGAGCAGTTCATGAAGAGCGTCGCGCCCACGCACACGAGCCTTGACGCCCGCCTGATGCGTCTGGGCTCGCTCGGGCAAGTGTAACAGCATGTCAGAATTCCCGGTCCGCGCAGGCGGACTTCGTACCATATAGCCTCGAATTCATTCGAAGGCTTGAGGATGACACATGACTGACAAGACACCCATCGGCCGGGTAGTGGCCACAAAAGACAAGCCGAGTACCGCCTACGAGTTCCATTTCTGGACTGGTGAGGACGATGCGGTCGTCGGTATCGGAACCCTGGTTGTCGCTGTGAGCGGCAACCGGACCACCTACGGCGTGGTCGTAGAGGGGGAAGGCTTCACCGATCTCGACTCCGCCCTGCACGAGTATATTGGCTTAGACGGCGATCCTCAGGCCGTGCCTGCCACTATGCGGCCTGAAGTCCGCTGCTATAAGGCTGCTGTGCTGCGGGTCGAACCCGAGGAGCCTCTGCAGCCTGTGCCTGTGAGCGAAGTCTATCTCGCGGATGACGACGGGGTTGCGGCAGCGCTTCGGATGGACGCTTACCGCGACAAGTCCGGCATTCCCATCGGCCTGTATCAGAACGGCGACCTCCTCTCGCCCGTGTATCTGGACTCGGAGTTCCTGCTGGGCCCCGAAGCGGCGCACCTCAACATCACCGGCGTATCGGGCCTTGCGACTAAGACCAGTTCCATCGAGTTCATTCTGCAGAGCATTTTCGCTCACTACAAGGAAGACGTGGCTGTTGTGTGCTTCAACGTCAAGGGCTGCGATATGCTCTTCCTCGACTTCCCCGGCGGCATTCGGCATCCTGAGCCTGTCGAAGGGTCGCGGAATGCGTCGCGGGAGGATTGGTCAAAGTACGAGCAGCTATACCTGGACAATGGTATACAGACTATCCAGGATGAGGACATCGAGAAGTACGAGAAACTCCGAACGCCATGCGAGCCATTCGCCAACGTCAAGTACTTCGCGCCGTTTAAGTATGACCGTGTAAACTTGAACACACTTCGCACTCACCCTGACCTCATCGGCTCGGTCACGCCCCTGTCCTGGGGCCTCAAAGACATTCTGGAGTTCACCGAAGTGCTGATGAACCGGGACGACGTTGACGCTAAGGCGGACGCGCTGATCCAATATATCCGGCAGCGAGTCGTCGATCAGCCGAGCGAAGTAGGCCGCCAGCAGCTCACGGTACGCAACTTCGTTGACCTCAACAAGTGGTTCGACGCGGTTCTCAAGGAGATGGAGGAAAGCAACCGCAGCGAGTGGAAGACTCACCACTACGCCACCATTCGCAAGGTTTACAACCGCCTCTCCAATCTCAGCACGCGGTATCAGGGCCTGATCAGCCCGGACGAGTTTACTTCGGACGTGCCGTGGGGCAGTTTCGAGGATCGCGCGGTCTACGTGATCGATGTCGCCAAGCTCGACGCGCAGGCGCAGGATTTGGTCTTCACCCGCGTCGTCACAAAGCTCAGGGAGCACCTGGAAAAGGGCAACCTGGGCGTGAAGCACGTGATCGTTGTGGTTGACGAGCTGAACAAATACGCGCCATCGGACGGGCAGGACTCGTATCTCAAACAGACTCTGCTCGATATCTCCGAGCGAGGCCGCTATCTCGGGCTGGTGCTCTTTTCGGCCCAGCAGTTCCGCAGCCAGGTCCACAAGCGCATCGTCGGCAACTCGGCGACGTGCATGTATGGCCGGATGGACATGGACGAGCTTGCAACCCCCGGCTACCAGGTTTTGACCTCCGCCACCAAGGAGAAGCTCGCCACGCTCAGCAAGGGCCAGCTCATGGTCCGCCACCCGCACTTCAACCAGCCGATTTTCGTCAAGTTCCCGAGACCCAACGTGCTGCGGGGCCCGGACGGAATCAAGATGTTCCCGCCCGCCGAGGACCTGCCGCTCGAAGAAGCCGTCTGGCGCAATCTCAGCCGGCTTGAGCACCCTGAGCTTGTCGAAGGGCGCTCGGCCGGCGTCACGCGCAACCAGATCTCCCGTAACGAGGTAAAGGACATAATAGCCGCCGCCTCCGACCCGGAGGAAGTCGTCCGTGCGATGAACATAACGCTCCAGCGCGATCCTGACGACGTAATGGCCTTCTTCCGCAGCGCCATTCGCAAGAAAGCCGGCGTAATGGCAGGCTTCGAAGACGGCCCAACAATCAAACTCGTCTCCGACCCGGATCCCAAAGATCCGTTTCAGGATTGAGCGCGAAGCAAGGAATGGAGGGGATCTCCACTTGTCCGAGAGCATTTTCGACAATAGCCTCATACTGGGGTACCAGGAGCGGGAAGACAGCTTGTACCTACGCTCCTATGCGGAAATGTCAGCCGATTCCCGGCTTTGCGATTACTACAGATGCTTGGACGTTAGCATTAAGCTGCTGGCCGTGCAATTGATGGAGCATGTTCCCAGTGACGAGCGGGAGGACGAGAAGACCGTACAATACCTCGGATCTCGGTTGCTGAACTCCGTGCTTGGCGCGATTCGCCTGACGCTCCAGGGGTACTACCAGACTTCAGCCATGCTGATGCGCGACTGCGTCGAGGTCGGGTTTCTTCTAGAATATTTCTCGTATTGGCCAGAGGAGATCATGCCGTGGTGGAGACTCGATGACGACGCACGATGGAAGAAGTACAAGCCAGGCAAGCTTCGAAGGAAACTGGATGAGCGTGACGGGCGGATCAGATCGTGGCGGGATGAGATGTACGACCTTCTATGCAGGGTCGGCACACATGTTACCCCTATGGGTTTCAAGCTGATCGCCACAGAGAAGCTCATCAATGCCGGCTGTCTAGCGTTTTCGCGATTGCCCTTTCGGGCTTTCTAGCTTTCGGGCTTCCATGCTGAAGGTCGTGACTGAACGGGAATCCGGAGTCTGGCGTTTCGTGTTTTCGCGATTATCCCTTCCGGGCTTTCTAGCTTTCGGGCTTCCATGCTGAAAGAAGACCCATGAGAATCGCACATATCGCGGATGCCCACCTCGGGTATCGCGCATACAACAGAATAACGAGCCAGGGGATCAACCGCCGGGAAGCGGATGTGTTTAGGGCATTCCAGGCGGCGCTGGCTAAGGTCGCGGAGATGCAGCCTGATCTTGTGCTGATCGCCGGGGACCTGTTTCACGTCGTGAGGCCGAGCAATCTGACGATTCAGCACACGTTCGCCGAGTTCGCGCGGCTTCGTGCAAAGATCGATACGCCGGTTGTGATCGTCGGCGGGAACCACGATTCGCCCCGTTCCGCCGATACGGGCTGCATCCTCGATCTGCTCACCAACCTGCCGGGGATACACGTTGCGCACACCGAATATGTCCAAGTCAGGCTAGATAACTTAGACACCTCTGTGTTCTGCCTCTGTCATCGCGCCCTGCCGCATCTGTCCTCCCTCAAGATCGAGCCTGACCCCGCCAGCAAGCGCAACATACTCATCGCGCACGGCACGGTGGAAGGGGTTGTCCGACACGCCTACGATATCTTCGAACTCAGCCGCTCGCAGGTCATCTCCGACGCCTGGGATTACATCGCCTTCGGGCACTACCACTGCTTCACTGAGCTTGCGCCGAACGCGTACTACGCCGGCTCGCTGGAGTTCACCTCCACCAGCATCTGGAGCGAAACGCAGGTCGAAAAAGGCTTCATCGAATACGATCTCGACGACCACAAGCTCGTGCAGTTCCATAAGCTTCAGACCAGGGACGTGATCGATTTGCGGCCCATCGACGCTCACGGAGTTGCCGCGCCTGAGCTGAACACCATGATCCGCCGCCGCATCGAGAGCGTGCCGGGCGGGCACCTGGACAAGGTCGTGCGGCTTGTTGTCGAGAACCTGCCGCGCAGCGTGCAGGCCGACCTCGATTTCGCGCTCGTGCGGCAGATTCGCGCGGAAGCGCTGCATTTTGAGCTTCAACTGCGCCCTCCGTCGCGCTCCAGCCGGGTTGCTGAGGGACATGATGCCGGTGTCGCTAAGCCCCTCGAGGAGGAGTGGGACGAGTTCGCAAAGGCATGCGAGATCCCGGGCGGAGTAGACCGTGACCGGTTCGTCTCGATAGGCCGGGAATACCTCGGCAAGCAGGAGGCGGGGGCATGAAACTCATCCGCCTGGAGCTAACCAACTTCCGGCAGCATCTGTCCAGCAGCATCGACTTTGCCGACGGTGTCACCGGCGTCATCGGCCCAAATGGCGCAGGAAAGTCAACAATTCTTGAAGGAATTGCGTGGGCGCTCTACGGGAGCCCTGCGCTGCGGGGAAATAACGACTCGGTTCGCTCGAAATCTGCGCCTGGCGGAGCAAAAGCGACGGTTTCTCTCAGTTTTGAGCTAAACGGAGTGGTTTTCACTGCAATTCGCAGTTTAGACACATCTAACACCGGAACAGCAGTCCTCGAAACCGAGGGTCGTGCGGTGAAGTCGGGGGCGAAAGAGGTCAATGCCGCAATTGCGCAACTGCTTGGTATGGGTTACCAAGCATTCTTCACCAGTTTCTTCACAGGACAGAAACAACTTGAATTTATGGCCGCCCTGGAGGGCAAAGCCAGGGCCATCGCCATCAGCCGCATGCTGGGCTATGATAGACTGTCAAAAGCCCGCGAACAGGCGAATTCCGACAGGCTGGGGCTGGACCGCGAGATCGAGGGCCTGATGCAGGGCCTGGCCGATCCGGAGGAACTCAAGGAGCGCAGGAAGCAGGCTCAGTCCGCGCTTTCCGCCTCCAGGAAGCTGCTCGAGGAGGCCGAAGCGACCTCGAAAGCCCGCCAGGAAGCGCTGGATAAGCTCAAACCGGCGAAGGAAGCCTCCGATCAGAAAGCCAAACGCCACGAGGAGCTAACGAGGCGGCTGGAACTCGACCGGGCGGACATCTCACGCTCGGAATCGCGCCTCAAGGAGCTTGGGAGTGAAATCGGTGAGCTAAAGGAAAAGCGAGTCGAGCTCGATTCGCTCAAGGCCCGGGCGATTTCGGCGCTCAAGGAGGCCGGTTTCGCCTCACTGAAGGAGCTTGGTGAGGAGATAGGCAGGCTGGGCGAACTTGCGCGGTTCGAGGGTGATCGGCAGCGGATCGGCGGTCAGAAATCGGCCCTGGAGGCTGATGTCAAAGCGCTTTGCACTCGCGAAAAGGCGCTTGACGGCGCCGCGGACGCCCAGACCCGAGCTCAGGCGGCGCTGCAGGCCGCGGAAGCGCTGCTGGCGGAGTCGGATAAGAGAATTCAGGCTTGCAGGGAGGATAGGGTCGCTGCGCTGCACTCGCTGGAGGCCAGGATCGGTCAGTTCGGGGCGCAGGCGGACCAGATCAAGGCGAAAAAGGCCCAGATCGAGCAGGCCGGAGCGGACGGCGAATGCCCGACCTGCGAAAGGCCGCTGGCGGAAGAACTGCCGACGGTGCTTGCGAACTTCGACTCGCAGAGCAGGGAGATTTCGGCACAGATCGAGGCTCTGCAGGCGGAAAAGGCGAAGCTCCAGCAGGATGATGGGCAGCTTGCAGCGCTCACGAAATCCCGCGAGAGCGTAGTGAGCGAGATCGACGCGCTTCGCAGGGGCAAGGCAGACGCGGACGCGAAGCTTGCTGAGCTTCAGAACGTCCAGAGCGAGATTCAGAAGAAGACGGCGCTGTTGAACTCGCTGCAGGCCGATCTGGAGAAGCTGCCGGGCGGTTTCGATGAGAAGCGGCTGCGCGAGTTGGAGCAGCTCAGGGACTCGCTGCAGCCGGATCGGGAACGGGCCATCAAGCTCAACGGGGAGTTGGAGCGGCAGCTGCGGGTCGAGACGGAGGCGCGGGAACTCGAATCGCACCTGCAGGCAAGGCGGCAGCAGGTGGCGGAGTCGGAAAAGGCGCTTGCCGAGCTGGCGTTCTCCAGCGACAGCTATGAGCAACTCACGCGGGACTACGAGGCGGCGGCGGCGGAGCTAAACGCGGCGCTGCTGGCGGCGGAGAAGCAGCGCGGCGACTACAACACGGCCGCTGCGATACTGGCGCAGGTCGAGCGCGAGGAGGAAACCTACAAGTCGCGCGTCAAGAACCTGGAGGAGAAGCGCTCGCTTCGGCTGCACCTCTTCGAGGTCGCCAAGGCGCTGGAACAGCTTCGCGCTGAGCTGAACGATCGCATACGCCCGGAGTTGGAGTCGATTGCGAGCGAACTGCTGTCGGAAATGACCGACGGGCGCTACTCTACGCTGCGGATCGACGACAACTACAAGGCCGTGATCGTGGACGACGGCGAGGAGAAGCCGGTTATCTCCGGCGGTGAGGACGATATCGTCAACCTGGCGCTGAGGCTGGCGGTGTCGCAGATGATCGCGGACAGGGCAGGGCAGTCGCTCTCGCTGCTGGTGCTGGACGAGGTGTTCGGCTCGCTCGATGACGCGCGGCGGGACAATGTGGTATCGCTGTTGCAGAACCTCAAGAACCGCTTCGAGCAGATCATCCTGATCACCCACGTGGAGGCGATCCACGACGCGGTGGACAACTGCCTGTGGGTAGCGTTCGATGAGAAGACGAAAACAAGCCGGCTGATCGACCGGTCAACACTGGGTGAAGCGAGCCCGGCTCTTGCTTAGCCCTGAAGGGATAGACACGGAAGCACGGAATCGCGGAACCACGGAAGGGGATCGCGAAAGCGCGGGAGTGCGAGAACGCGGAAGGGATTAACACGGAAACACGGAGTCGGGGAAACACGGAAGGAACGACTTTTGGCTTTCAGTGGTTCGGTCCTTCCGTGTTTCCGTGTGAGACTCCCTGTTTGATGTGGTTCCGGTGGGAAGTTATTTCTTCTTCTTGGCGGCGGCGGCAGGGGCGGCGCCCTGCTCGGCCTTCATTCTTGCCTTATATCTCTCCGCAGCGCGGGCTCTGGTGCGTCGGAGTTCTTTTGCTCTTATTCTCAGCTTGGTTCACCCCCAGTCGTGAAACTACTCCACATTATATGGGCCTGCGAGGCAGTAGTCAATAGGCCGTGGCCGCAGGCTTTTTCAGCATGGAAGCCCGGAATGTAGAAAGCCGGAGACAGGCAGCGGCGGATGTGGGCAGCGGCAGGGAGCAACCGTGCGCTTACTGCACAAGGCAAATCAGCCCCCGGGTAGACCCGTGCCGCACATCGAGGCAAGCACACAAGGCTGCCAGGGTGACGGCTAGGTATCGCCCAAAGCCGCGTCCCAAGCCAGCGCGCGTTCCTCTGGCGGAGTCAAGCGCCGGTATACAAGCTTTATGGTTTTTCGTTCCGCTTTGCCCTTCCATCCGATGAACATTGTCTGTTACCCCCGGGTCGTGTATGACGGCGGCTGATTTGGGCTTGCCGTCAGGTACAGTAAGTGAAAGAGGTAAGTTGGCTGGTGTCCGGCGCCGACAACCATAGCCCTATGGCAATGACGGCTGGCGGTGTTGACGCGGAATGCTGGATGGATTTCAGCAGGACGGGGAAAGCAGATTCCCCGACTGCACTCGGAATGGCAGGTCGCTACGGTGATGGGCGGGACGGATGGCGGCCACTACGGACAGGGCGGGAGGCGCGAGGAGCAGCAGGAAGTGTGCCGGGAGAGCCGCGAATAGCGGGGGAGCACAGGAAGTGCTCATGCGTGTGTAATGCCTGGCGGGCTGCCTGTCAATAAGCTTGCCTGCCGTGCAGTACAAAAGAAAAGGCTTCGCGAATCCGCTTTGCGAAGCCCTGAGGAAGGAGGAAAAGATGGTGTCTGTGCCATAGTAGTCATTCCATAGCGGACTCGCGGATTAACAAGCTTTTGCCTACATGTTTGCACGTGATTGGCGGGCTTTTGCTTCGGAGGAAATCCATAGATGGTCAATGAGGTTGTGCTGATCGGCAGCGACAGGTTGGGATCCGGGGATGATAAGCTCGGCGTGATACTCATGTCGAACTTTCTGCGGCTTCTGGGACAGCGGGAGGAGTTGCCCAAGTTCGTTATCCTCTGGAACTCGGCAGTGAAGCTGGCCGTGCGGGATACGGAGACGGTGGAGTTCGTGAAGGTCCTCCAGGATAGGGGCGTGAAGGTGATCCTCTGCCGCACATGCGTGGAGTATTTCGGTCTCGAAGACAAGCTAGGGGCGGGTGAGATCGACGGGATGGTGCGGATTCAGGAGATACTGAGCGAGCACCGGGTCGTGAGCGTCTAGTGATTTTGGATTTTGGATTTTAGATTGCAGATTGAAGATTTGTCGCCGCGATATGGGGCGTGTTAGGCCTCCAGGGCGTGGCGGAGGGATTGGAAAGCCTCCGACCAGAGCATGGCATCCGGCGGCTTGCATTCGAGCATGATCGTGGCCTTGCATTCGAGGATGCGATAGGTGTTGCCGAAGCCTCGCCAGTCGATGTTGCCCCTGCCGGGGAACAGGTGCTGGTCGGCACTGCCGTCGTTATCGTGCAGGTGAGTGGTGACAGCCAGTGGGAGCATCGCGCTCGCAAACTCCGCGAAGTGCCCTGACAGGTTCGCATGCCCGCTATCGAAGCAGACCCCGACCGTGCCGCGATCCGTCCCGTCCAACAGCGAGATCAACTCCTCCGGCGTGTGTCCGAGGTAATTGGGAGGCAGATTCTCCAACGCCAGCACGA
This sequence comes from Armatimonadota bacterium, assembly GCA_052035525.1. Taxonomy (GTDB): domain Bacteria; phylum Armatimonadota; class UBA5829; order UBA5829; family UBA5829; genus DTKD01. The sequence goes on along the minus strand of JBPOHN010000073.1, from coordinate 46,121 downwards.
TGCCCGATTCCGCCGCGACCGATGCCATCTCTCGCAGCACACCCCGCGCGCGGTCAGCTCGCCTGGGGCGATCGCCGTTCAGGGCATCGCTCGCGTGGACGATGACTTTGTCCGCATCCATCACGCTTGCAAGCTCAATGGAGTCTATTAGAGCATCTACCCCGCGCTCATGCACCGCATCGTCCGGGCTCGATACATCGTAGTTGACGCCGAAGGGGGCGTGGATGGAGTGCACGCGAACACCAGACGCGCTCAGTGTGTCCAGAAGCTTCTGGATCTGACCGCCGCTGCGGTGGTTGTAGTGCTCGGGCATTCCCACGCCGATTTCCACGGCAGTGACCCCTTGATCAGCCATCTCGGGAATGGCCTCCGCGAGCAATTCAGCGCCTTCAAACCAGGCCGGGCAGACTATCTCCAAAGCAAACTCCCATCACAGCCGAATACCGGACAGGATAAGCTTCCACCCGCCAGGGGTTTCTTCCTCTGTAGTTTCAGCAGGAAAATCACGGAAGGGAGGATCGCGAAAGCCGGGAAGGGAGAAGCACGGAATCACGGAATCGCGGAACCACGGAGGGGAGTAGGCGCAACACTGTCATTGTCGATGCGGTGTGCTGAGCATGATAGGCGAGGGCTCGCCGAGGCGAGCCCTCCGGTTTGAGTGCAATGTCACGGCAGACCTATTGCGGTACTGCCAGCGGGGTGTGGCCCGGCACGCAAACATCGTCATGGGCGCTGGACAGCCGGCTGAGCATCCATATGCCGTAGACGCCGGCCAGACCTACCAGAGCGTAGATGATGCGCTGCACGACAATTCCTGCCGTGCTGCTGCCGAATATGGCCGCCACCAAGTTGAACCCGAAGAATCCTATCAAGCCCCAGTTGATCGCTCCTATCACGATCAGCAGAAGGGCGAAGATTGTGAGGCCTCTCATCTTATCTCACTCCTTATCGAGGGTTCTTTGACCGACCCTCTCATGGTTATTATCCCCACCCCGCGCGAGTCGGAAGGATATGACACCGTGGCACGATGAACACTAAACATAGCCGAACGCTGGATTGGACGGAACGAAATGGACAGATGCCCGTCAAAGCGAATAGGAGCACACGCGTGCCTGAGTCTCTTTGCCCGGCTCCGGCGCAGGAGCCTGCGCGATGGTTGACGGGACGGATCAGGCGATTGTGCGGCAGGTGATCGAGGGTGATTTCGAGGCGTTTGGCGTGCTTGTTAGCAAATACCAGGACCGTATCTACAGCGCCATACGCAACTACGTGTCCAACCCGGATGATGCGGTTGACATAACCCAGGATGCATTCGTCAAAGCTTACAGCAAGCTCAGGAGCTTCGACGCGAGTTCGGCGTTTTACACCTGGCTGTACCGCATTGCGGTCAACACTGCCATAGACTACTTGAGGCGGCGCAAAAGCCGGCCTGCGGATTCGCTCGAAGACGACAAGTTCACGGAGGTCGGGTTCGAGCCGGTGTCGACGGATGCTCGCAGCGATCCTGAGAAGGCGGCTACCGCGGCTGAACAGCGTGCGATGCTCCGGAGCGCCATCGACCGGCTCTCGCACAAGCTGCGGTCGGTGTTGGTGTTGCACGACGTAGAAGGGCTGTCGCAGGATGAGGTGGCGGAGACACTCAAGATCCCCGTCGGGACAGTGAAATCCAGGATTTCGAGGGCGAGATCGGAGCTGCGCGAGCTGCTCCAAAAGCAATTGGTGGACGTAAGGTGAACTGCAAGTACGTATCCAAGGTGTTGTCCGAGTATGTGGACGGTAACCTGACGGAAGCGGAGGCCGGCGAGATCGAGTCGCACGTGCAGGGCTGCGAGGCTTGCGCGGCGGAGTTGGAGGCCACAGAGAACCTGGTGGCGTCGCTTGCGGGGCTGGGTAGACTGCGGTCGCCGGTGGACTCGTGGTCCGGCGTCCAGGCGCGCATAGTGGCGATGGATACGGCTCACACGCAGTGGTGGCGGTGGGTACTTCGTCCTGTTGTGGCTGCTCCCGCTGCGGCGGCAATCGCGCTGCTGGCGCTGTATGTGATATGGCCTGCGGGCGAGCGGACTGATGCGAAGCTTGACCGGGCGCTCGCTTCCGAATACAGCCACTACATCAGCGCTCATTCGGACTTGCAGCGGCGCCAGATGTTCGTCGATCCCGATGCTGTTTTCGTGAAGGCGGAACTGCAGAAGGCAAGCCTGAGCACGGGGGCGGAGCTGGAATGACCGCGCGGCGCATATACCTCCTGTTCCTGATCGGAGTAATGGCCTGCGGCGCCGCTCACGGCGTGACCGCCGTTGATGTCGTGCGGAAGGCGCAGTCCGCGTGCGCCCGCGTGAGCTATCGCGGCACGAAGTCGGTATGCGTGATGATCGACGGCCGGCAGGTGTGTTCGCAGATGCAGGTGATGCACCTGAAGCCTGATATGACCCGGACCCGGTATTCCTCGCCTAAGGTCGTTTCCGGCGTGACGCTGTTAGAGCGAGGGTGCAAGTGCTGGAAGTATTCCCCAACCCGGAAGACGTGGGAGCAGCTTAGCTCCACGGATCGCCTGCCTGCGAGATGCGCACCTGAGGCAGTGCTGTCGAACTATAGCCTGAGCCTGGCGCCTTCCCAGAAGATTCTCGGTCGAGATGCCTATGTGGTGGTGGCGAAGCCCAAGCGGGCCGGGGAATCGGTGGTCAGGCTGTGGATCGACAAGCAGTGCTATCTGGCGCTGAAGACGCAGGTGGAGAAGCCGTCGGGTGAGATCGTGAGCACGACGAGCTTCACGGAGATCGCGGTGAATCCGAAGGATATCCGGCCCTCGGACTTCGCCGCGCCGGTGGATGCGAAACAAGTGGCTGCTGAGCGGCCTGATTTCAGCGTTACGAAGCCGAAATACCTTCCGAAAGGGTATAGGATGGTCGGGCAGTGCTGCGAGAATGTCGGCGGCCATCCCTGTGTGCACCTGCAGTACTCGAACGGCGTGAACACCTTATCGCTCTTTGAACGGCGGGTCGATCCCCACGAGAGGCCTGGGACCGGGCGGAAGCGGATTCCGGGCGTGATGACGTTGACGCACGATCAGGTGCTGTATACCGTGATTGGTGATCTGCCCCGAAGCGAGCTTCAGAAGATACTGGAATCGACAAGGTAGTCCCCACCCCAGATACCTGGCGCGGCGCGATTAGCGCACTCGGACGCCGGGTATTCTCTTGTAGCCTTGCCTGCACACTGTTCAGCAGATAGCATAATGCGCCAAGCGTGCGGCAAGCCGGGGGTGAGTCTATGCTTCGAGTCTGGATTGTCTTCGCGCTTGTTTCCGGCGTTGTGGTGAGCCTTTGCGGGTGTGGGGGAGGAGACGGGAGTTCCGGCTCAACCGTTGCCATCGAGCAGTACTCCATATTCGGCAACCCCAATGTAACGCGGGTCAGGTTCTTCCCGAGGACTGTCTCGGTGGTGGCGGGCATCGACAATGGCATCACCTGGATCAACCAGGCCCCTGACCGACACCAGATTGTGAGCGGCATTGTGGTGCCGGACGGTGATCCTGGTGTCGTTAGGCAGATCACCATCAACTTCGGCAACATCACGCCGATGAACCTCGAAGCGCGGGCCGGCAATACCATCCAGATCAGCAATCTTTCCGGCCGGACCTTCACGATGCAGATCGTCAACGACAACGGGCAGGTCGTTTCCACGCTGGTCTTTGCCATAGGTGAGATGAAGACGGTGGTGTTTCCGGGGCCGGGCGTCTGGATAATCCAGGACCCTGACAGCCAGTTGATGGCGAGTGTGACGCTGTATGGCACCCCGCAGCCCGACGGTCGATTCCAGAGCGGCATTCTGATACACGGCGGCGTGTTTCAGAGGGCATTTCCTACGCCCGGGACGTATCCCTATTTCGATTCCAACCCGGACGATCCTTCGCACGTCTATGCAACGGGTACTATAGTGGTGCAGTAGGCCGACTAGATGACCTTCTCGCGTATCACGGCACTGGCGTAGTCCATGACCATGACGACGCCTGCGATCATCCAGATGGCGGTTGCCGCCTGAGGCCACTGGAGCAGGTTCATATACTGGACGAGCAGATAGCCGATCCCGCCGCCGCCGACGAGGCCGATAACCGTTGCCATTCGCACGTTGATGTCCCAGCGGTAGAGCGTGAACGCGATGAACTGGGGCACTATCTGCGGGACCACGCCGTATAGCACCACCTGAAGTTCGTTCGCGCCAGTTGCTCTGATGGCTTCGATTGGGCCGTGCTCGATGCTTTCGATCGCCTCCGAATATAGCTTGCCGAGCGCCCCAACGCCATGGATGGCCAGAGCGATCACACCGGCGAACGGGCCTATTCCGACCGCCGCCACGGCTATTACGGCGAAGATGAGCACTTCGACCGAGCGGAGGATCGTGAACAGCCCGCGGGTGATGCCATAGAGGGTCTTCAGGATCGGAGAGGACGACATCAGGTTCCTGGCGCCGAAGAAGCTGAGTGGGATGGCGAAGAGAAGCGAGATCATCGTGCCGAGCAGCGCCATGTAGATCGTCTCAAGCATCTTGGGGGCCGAGACACGCGCCGCGTCGCTAAATGGTGTCACAATAGTCTTTCGGTCGACCGTCTCTACTTTGTGCCGGTGCAGAATGTCCGGCTTGATGAAGCCCTCGGTGATCTGGCCGATGACCTGGCGCTGTTCTCTGCCGAGTTTCGGTATCTGGATCTCGGTGACGCTTGTGGCGGCGATTATGTTGAGCGCCAACAGCAGCAGGATTGGAAGCATCGCTGAGGTCTGATGGCCGCGAGCAGTGCGGGCGGCATCGTAGACGCTCCACAACCAGACCACTGCGATCCAACCCATCAGCCAATCCAGGCCGACACCGTAGAAGAGCAAGGCCTGAACCGGCAGGCCGATCATGAGCGTGAGCCCGCGCCGGAGCGCGCCGGCATATATCTGGCCGAGGCCAGGCAGGGCCAGAGACAGGACAGCAGCCAATACCGGGTTGCGCTTGAGGTCTCCGCTGCTCATGCTATCTCCACCTGCACCGCGTCTTCGCCGTAAATCTCCTTGAAGCGCGCGTCGTCGATTTCATCCGGCGTGCCGTCGAAAACGATCTCACCGGCCTTCAGGCCGATAACCCTGTCCGCATACCTTCGCGCGAGGCTGAGGAAGTGCAGATTGCAGATAACCGTCATGCCGTCTTCCTTGTTCATTGTCTCAAGGTGGTTGAGGACGCTGTGGGCTGTGGCGGGGTCGAGTGATGCTACGGGCTCATCGGCGAGGATCACCTCGGGACGCTGCATTAGGGCGCGCGCTATGCCTACGCGCTGCTGCTGTCCGCCGGAAAGCGTGTCCGCGCGCTGGTTCTCCTTTTCGCTCAGACCTACCCGGGCCAGGCAAGCTCGCGCGTCCGCATAGTCCTGCTGGCTGAACGCGTGAAACATACTTGCCAGGGACCCAACATAGCCCAATCTGCCGCTCAACACGTTCGTGAGCACCGTCGAGCGTTTGACGAGGTTGAAGTGCTGGAATATCATCGCGATCCTGCGGCGGATGGGGCGCAGGTCAGTCGCGGCGGTTATATTGATATCATCAAGAGACACCTTGCCTGACGTAGGATCGATAAGCCGGTTGATGCACCGGAGCAGAGTGCTCTTGCCCGACCCTGAGAGCCCGATGACGGCGACGAACTGCCCCCTGGGAATCTTCAGCGAGATCCCGTTCAGGGCGCGCGTGCCGCTCGGGTAGACTTTGGTCAGGTCCTGGAGACGCAGCATAGGATTACTTCTTCTTGTCGAGCTGTTCGACCTGGATGTTCTCGGATTCGGCGACCTCGCGCACGGAATCGTAGTCGCTGTCCTTGGCAGCCTCGAAGCCGTCAATGCCGTAGAGGTCGAAGATGGTCTTGCGGCCTTCCTCGGACTTGGATACGGCAATGAGACCTTTGGTCACCTTCTCAACGATCTCCCGCGGGAGCCCCTTGCGCACGCTGACGGTATCGTTTGGGATCGAAATGCTCTTTGCGATCACTTTGGTCTTGGACATCACATCCGGCAGGGCAGCGACGGCTTTCTCCCTGGCATCCGTTCCCACGCCTCCGTAGATCGCTCCGGCATCTACCTGCTTGTTGTAGACCGCCATCACGACCCGGTCGTGAGCGCCCGCATAAATCGCGCTCGTGAAGAACGTGTCCGGGTCGTAGCCGCTCTCGCGGATCAGGTGCTTGGCGTAGATGGCTCCTGAGGTCGAGACGGGGTCGCCATACGCGAACTTCTTGCCCTTGAGGTCCTCAAGCTTGCTAATGCCCGTATCCGTGCGGGCTATTATGAAGCTCCAATACTCATTGGAGTTGTCGCGGATGGTCCTGAGGACTACATCAACGCCATAGCGGTCGTGCGCCATCACGTAGGGCAGCGGCGACAGCCATCCGATGTCCACCGTTCCGGCCCCCATCGCGGTCATGACCGCGGTGTAGTTGGTGGGTACCACAACCTTGTATTTCAGGCCGGTCTCCTTTTCCAGCAGCACCGCCAGCTTGTCGCCGCTGACGATCAGCTTCTGCGTGTCCAGTGAGGGGACCATCGCCATCGTGATGGGGCGGTCGGCCGTGCCGATACTCGATTTGCCTCCGGCTGCTCCCTTAGGCTGCTTGCTGCCGCAGCCGGCTGTGAAGCCAATGATGAGTATGAGTGCGAGCAAAGCGAATGCTTTGAAACGCGTCATGCAATTTCCTCCAGTGCAGGATTCCACCATACTAGTTGTTCAGATTATTCTGTTTATCCTGCTCTTTGACCAACGCGCCCGCAAGTGGTAGACTCGTGGAGGTACAGATGGAGCATATGCTTCATCTTCGAGGAGGCAGGCTTGGCATATCGGGTGCGCGGGAAATCGTCTGGCAGGGTGGTCGTGTGGCTGGCGCTTATTGCTGTGTGCGCGGGCGTAGTGGTGGGGTACCAGACTTGCTCCAGGCCGTCAGGGCTGCTCGGCAAGCTCGATTGCCATTATGCGGTGATCGACCTGAGGTCAGGCTACCGCGTGAAGCCGGCTCTCGCACGAACCGAGAACCACGAGACGTTTGCGGACGTTGCTAAGCGCCTGAAGCCCTACGCGATGATCACTGGCACCTACTATGACGAGAACCGGCGGCCGCTGGGTGACATCGTGATAGATGGCAGGATCGCCTGTCGGGGGTCTCAGCGGCAGGGTATAGGTTTCACCAGCGGTGGGCGGATGCGGTTTATCGAGAGGAAGGGATCGGCCAGGCTTGATTGGCGGGGCTGTGACGCTGGAATAGCGTGCGGCCCGAGGCTGATCAGAAAAGGGAAGATCGATATCAACGTACAGAGGGACGGGTTCCGCAAGGGTGCGGCAACGCTTGAGGCGAGGCGGTGCGCTATCGGCGCAACGCGCGAGGGGAAGCTGGTGCTGCTGGCGGTGGAGGACTACGTGACGCTCAGGAAGCTCGCGGAAGCGATGCTGGAGCTTGGTGCGGTGGACGCGATCAACCTGGATGGTGGTTCGCTCTGTGGGCTCTATGCGGACGGGAAGCTCCTGGCGGAGCCGCTTGCACCGGTGAGCAACGTGATCGCGGTTTACAGGAGCAAGTAGGCCGGGACTGAGGCCGGCCAGCATGAGATGTGCGAAAAGGGCGAGGCAAACGCCTCGCCCTTTGTTGGCTCTAGTTGGTAGCTAACTACCAGCTTCGGGAGCGACCACCGCCGCCACCAAAGCCGCCACCACCGAACCCGCCGCCACCGAATCCGCGCTCCGACTTCTGCGATTTACGGATGTCGCGGCATGACTTGCAGCGGATAGGCTCACTGAAACCGCGGGTCTGGAAGAACTCTTGCTCACCAGCGGTGAACGTGAAGCTCTGTCCACAGTCCTTGCAGGTCAGTTCCTTGTCCTGGGCCATTTGCTGGAAACCCCCTTGAATACTTTGACTTTCACTTCTGTTAATCGATGGACCTTGAACGGGGGTTGCATTGCACCCAAGGGTTACTCTTACCTTTTTGCCGATTCTTTAAGTCCGGCCCGAAGGGTCATCGACCGCCACCCTCCGAACAGCAGAAGCCACCTCCATTATACCTCACGTTTGTTGGTTTCAAAATCAAAACTGCGGTCAAGCGGAAAAAAAGCGGGTGGAGGTGCGTCTAACAGTTATGGTGAAAGAGAAGTTTGGGGAATAAACAGCCTGGTGCTTATCGTATTCGCTCTTGACAGGGGCGGAAGGCTAGACTGATGTCCGACGAGATTACCGAGATCGAGCGAGGAGTTGCCGCGTTCAAGGAAGGCGATTATCCCCGCACGATAGACATAATGGAGGAAGCTTCCCGGAAATACCCGGAAAGCTATGACGCGTTCGTGTACCTGGGGGCGGCTTGCGCCCAACAGGGCCGTCACAACGCGGCAATCGGCGCGTTCAAGCGGGCTTCCGAAATCCGCCCGGACTCGCCACGGATCCATTACAACCTCGGACAGGCTTACGAAGCGGCCGGAGTGCCCAGGGAAGCCTGGTTCGAGTATAAGAAGGCGTTGGAGATCGACCCGAAATATGGCCTCGCAAGAGGCGCACTCATCTCGCTTACACAGCGGCTGCCCAAGCTGCTCGCGCCTGGCATTGAGATCGCCGCCTGAGCTGCCTGCCACATCTCAGTCTGTTTTCCCATTCATTTTGCGCGTTTTCGCGGTTTTGGCACGGTTTCTGCAGAGCTAGTAGACGTAAGGCCGATTGACCCAGTGTTGCTGTGGGGTGCTCGCAGTTGCCGGACGGGCAGTGTGTGGCTGTTAGTTTTTCCAGGAAGCACTCGCTCCATTGCTTCCTGATTAAGAGCCCGCATAGACGGGCCGCTCACTCCAAAGGGCGGGTATCTGCCACAACACTGGGAAACGCCCCGGGTTGGTGCACCACGCATAAAGCCCGGGGCGCCACTCTGTACGGGCCTTCAACCGCTAGCTGTTCAGGTAATCCCCTCTAACAGATTGGAGCGATTGCTGACGGAGTCGCTGTACGAGAGTGCGGCCCCGCTCTGGCCAGCGGGGCCGCGTCGGAAAGAAAGGAGAGAAGGGATTCTGCTACTACTCTCGTAGTGATGGTACCCCCAGCCCAATCCCTCTAAACTTGTCACAATCGACATTATTTATAGCGGGCTGGCCGCATTATTGATTCTAGAATTGCAAGTGCGGCGGCTTTGTCGGGAATTCTTCCGCGTGATCCGGAGTCGATATCGCTCATCGCAAACGCGGGCATGGCCGATCCGACGCAGGACGGGCAGCCGCCTTCGCAGGAGCACTTAGCGATGACCTCGTAAACCGCCTGCATCAGCTCCTCCATTGCATCGGCGCACCGCTGGGCATATCCCATACCGCCGGGATATCGATCGTAGAGGAACAGGGCGTCCTTTCGCAGGTTGCTGGAATCGACCACGACTCCAATATCCCGAACATCGCACATCACATAGAGCGGGGCGCACTCCACGAGCGCGTTTGCGATACCGATCAGGCCCTCCGCAAACACGCCGCCCTGGTTGCGAACGGCCTCGACAGCATCATCCGGCGGCACGAGCCAGAGGCTGACGGTCTCCAGCGACTGCGGGGGCATCTCTAGCTGCTCGTAGCCGAGGCTGTCGCGCGAGTGGAACTTGATCTTCTTGAACATCGGGATCGTGGTGGTGACGGTAACATCACCGAAGCCGATGGAGCAGTTCCTCCACGCTTTCTCCTCCTCGGACTCGTCTATTCTGATCTTGCTGGTCTGGATGGACTGGGTGTAGTAGTCCAGGTCCCGCTTGTAGACGAAGGCAACCTTCTTGTCGAAGTCGAGGGTCTCAACGAAGTAGGTGTCAGCGCCGTGGAGGTAGACGGCGTGGGTGTGCAGTTGTGCTAGGGCGCTTACCTCGTCCATTGTGCCGATCACGCGATTGCCCTGGGAGGCGTCCTGGATTGTGTAGACGGGGCCGCAGATGTTGCGGAGATTGACTCCTGCCGCGGGGTATTCGCTGGATGCCCAGTACCAGCGGTCGTCAAGGTGCTTCACGCATCCCTCTTCCTCGAGGAGTTCGAGCATCGGAACAGCGTATGGGCCGAACAGGGGCGCCTCGGAATCGCTGAGCGCGAGCTCGAATGCCGCGCTCTTGATGTGGCCGATGGCGACGTGAGGGTTGTCGGGGTCGATTACCGCCTGCTCAGGGCTCTGCGCGAAGAGGTAACCGCTGTGGGCCATCAGGTACTGGTCGATGGGCGAGTTGTCGGCGATGAGGAAGACGACCGATTCGCTGCCCTTTCTGCCTGCGCGGCCGGCCTGCTGCCAGGTGCTTGCGATGGTGCCGGGGTATCCGACGAGGATAGCGGCATCTAGACTGCCAATGTCTATTCCGAGTTCCAGCGCGTTAGTGCTGGCGACGCCGAGAATCTCTCCGTCGGCGAGTTTGCGCTCGATCTCACGCCGCTCCTCTGGCAGGTACCCGCCCCGGTAGGCTTCGACGCTTCGGGCGAGCCTGGGCGAGATAGCGCCGAGGTATTCGCGGGTGGAACGGAGGATCAACTCTGCCATCAGGCGCGTGCGGACGAATGCGATCGTCTGCACCTGGCTCTTGACCAGCGAACTCATCAGTTCGACTGCTTCCCACGTGGGACTGCGGCGCTCACCGCCGGTATCGAATGTCGCTCCCGCGATCTTGTGGTCTGCGAGAACCGGAGGGTTCCAGAACACGAACCTCTTTGGGCCGCGCGGACTGCCATCGTTGTCTACGAGGCGCATCGGGACCTGGGTGATCGATTCGGCGTGCTCGCGCGGGTTCGCTATGGTCGCCGAACAGCAGATGAACTGAGGGCTCGATCCGTAGTGGTCGCATATCCGCTTGAGTCTCCGCAGAACATTGGCCAGATGCGAGCCGAAAACGCCCCGGTATGAATGCACTTCGTCGAGAACTACGTACTGCAGATTGGCGAAAAAACGATTCCAGCGGGCGTGCTGAGGGAGTATCCCCTGGTGCAGCATGTCCGGGTTGGTCAGAACTACCGAGCCCTTGTCGCGGAGTTTCCTGCGCTCGTTTGCAGGCGTATCCCCATCGTACGCGCCCGCGAGGAAGCGTATGTCCCGGCTCACTTCACCGAACTTGTTGAGCGACCGAAGCTGGTCCTGCGCAAGGGCCTTTGTGGGATAGACGAAAAGGGCGGTCGAGAGCACATCCTTCAGAATCGAGTTCACGACAGGGATCGTGTAACACAGCGTCTTGCCGCTGGCGGTGCCGGTGACAATCACTGCATTCTCGCCTGCCAGGACCGCACTAACGGCATCGGCCTGATGCCTGTATAGCCGGGATACGCCAAGCTCCCGCAGCGCGGCGGTGACACGAGGATCTACCGCGCCCTCAGGTAGATCGCCGAACACGGCGGGACGCTCAGGCAGTACTTCGATATGCGCCGTCTGGCCCTGATAGGCAGGCTGAGTGGCAAGAGAGGAAAGGAATGCGTCTATGTCCATCAATGATGGGTTTCGACGGCATTCGATAGTTGACCTCCGTTGATCCTATGTGTTGGATATCCGGAGGAGCATCGTGCCGATAGCGTCCCCGAGGTTCCTGGAGGCCTTGAGAGCATCAGAGCGCATGCTCCAGAGGGAATGCCAGAGGTGTGGTCTGGTGAAGACGAACCATATCGTCCCCATAGCGCTGCGCTGTTTGAGGACGTCGGCCAATTCCTCAGGGAGACGCTTGGAGGCGGTGTCGCTGACGGCCTTGATCGAGAAGAAAGGGACGCCGCGCCGCGCGCATACTTCCGCGGCTGCATAGCATTCCATGTCCAGCGCGGCGGCGCCGGTGGTTTGATAGATCGAGCGTTTTTCGTCGGGATCGAAGATGATCCTGTTCGCGGATATCACGTCGGACTGCCACACGCTGTAGCCGAGGCTCCCGCTGGGTGGGATGGCGGCGCTCAGGGCGCGGTCGCACTGCAGGACAGGTCCGTCGGGACCGGTCCTCATCACCCGGTTTCCCACGACCACATCACCTACGGCAGCCTTGCCGTCCAATGCGGCCGCAAAGCCCGCGTTGATGATTGCACGCGCGCCGGAGTCTATGGCCGCCTCGGTCGCGGCTGCCGCTTTTGCAGGGCCGATCCCGCTTACCACTGCCGTCACACGTCTGGTTCCCAGCTGCCAGGCTTGGGTGGCCGGATGCTTTGAGTGGACCCGACGCGAATTAGACAAGACGCTTCTAAGGCCCCTTGTCTCGATTTCCATCGCAAACACAATACCTATGGATGTGAAGCTGGCCGCAGGCAATTCATCCTCCGCAAAGATGACTATGCTTGGGTAATACCCAAAAGAGGTGGCTTCTGGTGGACAAGCGGCAGGCAATGGACAGGCTGCGATACGAGGCGGAGGAGATCGCATCCAGGGTGTGCGCGCGCGGGGCGAGGGTTGTGTTTGGCGAAGGCGACCTGGACGCGCCCTTGATGCTCATCGGCGAGGCGCCCGGCGAGGAGGAGGATAGGGTAGGGAGGCCGTTTGTCGGAGCATCGGGCCGGCTGCTCGATGAGGAACTGGCGCTGGCGGGGCTTTCCAGGGAGAGCGTCTACATCACAAGTCCGGTGAAGTGCAGGCCTACGGTAGTGAGGGACGGCAAGCTGAGAAATCGGGCTCCCACTCCACAAGAGGTCAGGGCGTGGCAGGACCTGTTGATGCGGCAGATCGAGGTTGTGTCACCCAAAGTGATCTTGTGTATGGGATCGGTGGCTGCCAATCTGTTGATCCATCCGCGGTTCAGGCTTATGGAGGAGCGAGGGCGGTGGTTCGAGGTGGTTAGGGGCATTCGGACTATGGCAACGTTTCATCCGGCCTACATTCACAGGTGGCGGCGCAATGCGGATGCCCTGCAGCATCGGCAGTTTCAGGAAGATCTGAGGGCGGTGGCGGCGGCGGTGGACTCGTAGGCGATCAGAGGTCGCCTGGTCTTGTTTCGGGTGGGATTGCAAATCCCACCCGAGCATATTCCAGCCGAGCTAATCACTTGAAGCTCGGGATGATGATACCGCGCATGATCACGTTCTGCGCGAATATGAAGACGAGCAGGGTCGGTATCGCTGCGACTGAGAGCGCCGCCATGGTGACGTAAGGCGGTGCGGTGGTCTGAAGCTGATACAGCCAGACCATAATCGTCCACATCTTCTGATCCTGGCACACCAGCATAGCATACATGAACGCACCGTATGCGCCCGTGAATGCTTGAAGAGCGATGACCGCGAAGATTGGCTTGCTCATCGGGATGGTGATCTTGCGGAACATGGTCGCCTCGCTGGCGCCATCGATGATCCCTGCTTCGTACAGCTCCTTTGGCAGGCTGTCGAAGAAGCCCTTGAGCAGGAAAATGGCGTAGCCGTTCGCCATACCAGGCAGAATCAGCGCCCAGAACGTGTTCAGCAGGTGGAACTGCTTCAGAAGCAAGAAGCTCGGGATCATCGCCACTTCAGCCGGGAACGCCATCGTCGCGAGCAGGAAGAGCAGGATCTTGTAGGCGTACGGCAGATTGTAGCGGGACAGCGCGTAGGCGCACATCGGGTTTACAACCAAGTGTATCACGATGACCGCCAGCACGAAGACAACAGTGTTGAACAACGCGCGCCCGTGCAGCACGATGTAGCCAATCACCAGGGAGTAGTTGCGTGTCAGAAAGTCCTTCCGGATGGCTGGCTCATTGGTCTTCACGTGATACCAGTCCGCTGCGTAGACCGGCGGAGTTACCTCGTCCATAGACTTGAACTCGACGCCGAAAGCCAAGCAGACGTTCTCGATGCTGCCGTACTTCTTTGTCAGGTGAGCACGATAGAGGTTTTCGGTGTTCTCCGCGGTTATCAGCTTGATCGGGACCGCGCTGGCGATGTAGTCCATCCAGTCGGTGAGCCTGGGTCCCTCGGTCGGGAGCTTGGCCGGAAGGGTGATTGCCGCAAAGGATGGATAGGAAGCCTCATGCGCCTTGTTCAGAAGGCTGAGGTTGTTCTCGTATCGACGCTGCAGGAAGTCTCTGTAGCTTGTGACGGCCTCGGGCGCGATCTTCATATACCGGAACGGCATGGACGTCCGAACGAACGACTCCCAGTCCCTCGCCTGTCCGGCCTGAACAGGCAGGGTAGAGGCCAGATGTATCTCCCTGAAGTCCTTGTAGGACGTGCCCCAGTTCTTGTTGAGGTCGTCGATCTTCGCGTGGTAGACTGCGTCCTTCAGGAAACTCTGGAACGCCGGGTCCACCATGATCGGCTTCAGGAAATAATGCGGCAGGCTCTCCTTGAACTTGATGTATTCGTGCATTTTTGGGGAATCGTCCGGCTCCCATTCGCGCATCCTGAATCGCTCGAACGGGGTGTTCACGGTTTCGAAGCCCTCGCACTCTTCCGAGTACAGCTTGTTCAGCTTCTTGATATCCCCTCCGAAGCGTTTGCGGCAGAAATCCCGGTAGGCGAACTTCAGCTTGCTTGGCGAGGATCCGTAGCCCTCAAAACCCGCTTGCTTGTAGCGCATCGGCAGGGACTTGACGAATGCCTGCCAGTCGTGTGCCTGCGCTTTGAGCTGTCCATCGGTGCACCTAAGCTCGGGAATGGCTACGTCGTCGATCTTTGCGAACGAGGTGCCGTAGACCTGGTTGATCTGATCGATGTCGCCGGCGTAGCGGTCCTCTGCATACTTCGGGAACAGGGCTTCTGTCCTGTAGAGATAGCTGGGGATGATCTCGTACTTGTTGACGTCCGCGCCGCTGGAGACGGATAGGCCGAGCATCAGCAGGAACGGATACACCATCGTAAGCGCGCCGCCGGTCAGGATGATGTAGAGGAGCGCTATGACGATGCGCGTCTTTAGGGATCTTCTTCCTACTTTTGGGATAATCGACATATGCTATTTCCCCGCCGCTGCAGAGAATCTGATGTCCTTCAGAATCCTGAGCTGATACATTGTGAAGCCGATCAGCATGCTGCCCATGATCCACGCTTCGCTGGTGGCAAAACCGAACTTGAGGTACATGAATGCGTTGTACCAGATGTCGAGCCCGATTACCTGGGTGGCATAGTTGGGTCCGCCGCCGGTCATGATGAAGACGTTTTCCATCGCTTTGAACGCGCCGATAAACGCGCCGACGAAGTTGATGATTATCAGCGGCTTTAGCATCGGGAAGCAGACGTGGCGAATCTTGACCCAGATGCCCGCGCCATCGACGTCGGCAGCCTCATACATCTCTTCCGGGATGCTCTTGAGCGCAGCGAGGTAGATAATGCTTCCCGGGCCGGCCCCTGCCCATATGACCGGTAGAACGATACACAACATCGCCAGCCGTGAGTCTCCCAGCCAGAGCTGCGCAGGGATGTTGACTCCAAGAGGGCCCAGGACGTGGTTGATCAGGCCAAGGATCTGGTTGAACAAGCCCTGTGGCGTGGGGCTGTAGAATATCTTCCACAGGAACATAATAACTACGCCGCTCGTGATAGCTGGCAGGTAGTAGAGCGTTCTGTAGAGCATTTTGCCGCGGGGCACTTCGGAAAGCATTAGAGCGAGGAATATCGGCACGAAGAACCCCAGCGAAAGCGACAGCGCCACATATTGGAAGCTGCAGAGCAAACCCCGCCAGAACGTGTCCTGGGACATGACCTGGATGAAGTTGTCCAGTCCGACGAAGCGGCCTCCTCCCAGGATCTTGTAGTCCTGGAATGCCATCACCATTCCACGAAGCAGCGGATAGTAGGCCCACACAGCTACCGAAAGCAGCGCCGGGATCATGAATATCCAGGGCACGATGTGGGCCTTGATGTTGCGTCTGGCGGCGATCTGCGAATGAGCGGCATCTCCTGCCTGGCTGATCGCTACCTGCCGGACCGACCTGGTGATGACGACGGAGGCCAGAGCGAGCATGACCAAGACGAAGAACCACGCGAGAGGACGCTTCCAGCGCATCTCCTCAGGCGATATCTGGCCCATGAGGTTCCGGTTGACTCTATCGCACGCCACCTTCATGAGCTTTGCCGGATCGGCGTTCGGGTTCTCGTAGATGGCCTGCATAGGCGTATCCAACTGCATGTAGATCATTTCGCAGTTGGGTCCGAACGGCTCGGGCCTGCCGTGGTTGAAGGCGTCGATGTTGGTCTCCATCCACTCTTTGGGGATTTCCCTTGCATACTCTTTGTAGCCGTACTTGATGAGCCTGTCCGGATTGACGAACTTCCAGAGGCCGCTTTCTACGTAGCTGCGGGTGCGGATCTCGTCTGCTTTGCGGCCCGTCATGAACTTGATGTATTCCCACGCGGCCTGTTTGACCTTGGGGTCTTTGATCTGGCTGCTCATGCCCCACATGCCGGCGTTGATCTCATTGGCTTTGATTCCGGTCGGGCCGGCGGGCAAGGGGGCGATGCCGAGGAGGCTCGCATTGAGGTCGGAGGAGGATGTGGCTATGGCGTCCTGCGAGTAGGTGAGCCACATGGCGATCTTGCCGACCTTTAGGTCCTGAGCGAAGTTACTGTTGTAGCTGGCAACGCCGTAGTAGGTCTTGCCATTGCGCGTCCAGGGGTCTCTGGTGAGCCTCTTGAAGAACTTCAGCGCTTCGACGGCGCCCGGGCTATCGAAGACGGCTCTGAACTTGCCATCCTTGTCCTGGGCAATCACATCGCCGCCGCCCTGCCAGATGAAATCAGTCAGATACCACGACCCGGCAACCATCGGGAACCCGAATCCCCACTGGCCCTTCTCGGGGATGGTGAGCTTCTTCGCGTATTGGTAGAACTCCTCCCAGGTGCGCGGGGGCTTGTTTGGGTCGAGCCCCGCGTCGCGGAAGAGGTCTTTGCGATAGTTGAGGGACATCGCGCACTGGTACCACGGAATCGAGTAGATGTGCCCGTCGACTGTGATGACCTTACGGATGCGCGGATGCACCATGTCGAGCACATGCGGTTCCTTCTTGATGTACTCGTCTAACGGCGCGAGGAATCCCTGATCGCGGTATTGGTAGAGCTTCCTGAAGTTGACGTAGATCACGTCAGGCGCGGTTCCACCGGCCATGGCGAGCAGGAAGCTGGATTCCGCGGCCGATCCCTGGATCGTGAGTCCGTTCGAACTCACGATCTCGATCTCCGGGTGTTCCTTCTTGAATGCCTCGAAGACAGCGCGCCGTGCTCTGCCG
Organism: Armatimonadota bacterium; assembly: GCA_052035525.1. Classification (GTDB taxonomy): domain Bacteria; phylum Armatimonadota; class UBA5829; order UBA5829; family UBA5829; genus DTKD01. The sequence goes on along the minus strand of JBPOHN010000073.1, from coordinate 28,981 downwards.
CCAGGCGTGGTATCATCCTTAAGCGGCACTCCCCAGTTTCCTCCCCAGAGGCGGAGGACAACTTTTTCCTTCGTTGCACGTTCCTTCTTGGCACGCGCGGATGCTCCTGTTGCAGGCGATAGGGGGGTGGTGATGCTCAGGAGTACTGCGACGGCTACTGCGATGGCGGAAATCTTCAGTCGGTGCTTTTTCAATCTTTCCCTCACTGACTTAAAGTATACTGATCAGACAGTCGCCAGTCAATATTTGGTAACAGCTCTCAGATGCCGAGCGGTTGATGTTGGAAGCATCGCCCCTGATTAGGAAGCAGGAGTAAAGTGGAAGGAAATCAGGAGGTGGTGAGCGAATTATCGCTTGTATACATCAGGCCAAGGTGGTATAATACGCCTTGGAACAGCGTGGGGCTGTAGTTCAGCTGGGAGAACACCACACTGGCAGTGTGGATGTCAGGGGTTCGAGTCCCCTCAGCTCCACCATCTTCCATCCTTCTGTGAGCGGCTTAATGAGTCATCTTCTCGAATTCCGGTCGTTCTCGTTTTCCCGTATTATCAGCGGTAGTACGCCCGGGTGTCGCTCGGCCCTCACATCCGTCCCCTTATATGTTCTGCTCCTCGCATGTCTGTTTGCTCTCGGTTGTAGTACTGCCGACGCAGCCAAGGATGCCCAGAAGTTCACCCGCCCGCAGGTGCTTGTCCTCGTGATGGGAGGGTTCGGGTCGTCCCAGATGTGCTCGATCAACTATGACCGGGTGGTTGAACTTGAGAAGGCCCAGTCCGACCTGGACGCGATAGCCGCGGCGGGCAATTGGGAAGTCAGGGACGCGCGCGGCGAAACGAAAGCCTCAGGCGGCCCCAGACCGACGCCTACCACGAGCATCTCGTTTGCCGCCAAAGGGCTAATCGATCAAGCAAATGGGACCCTGCCTCTGGAGCCGTTTCTGGTTGGCCTGAAGCGGTTCAAGTACATCGAGGTCGATTACATTACCCCGTCTCAATTCGTGTTCCAAGGGCTAAAGGACTTTGAGAACGAGTTCGTTAAGATTGACTTGAGGCAGAGCGGCAACTCGTATCGATACCGGGTTGTTGTGAAGGATGGGGACTTCGAGAAACTGAATCTGCCGTCGCGGGAGCTTGAGAAGCCGAAGGCAGAGCAGCCTCAGCCGTCCGGCGGCAGACGGATTGCGCTTGCGATTGGTCTCGCGGTTGTTGCGGCGCTCGTGGTCTACATAGTGATGGCGTATATGGCGAAACGCCGATGACATGGAAATCGGTTCAGGCTGCGTGAGCGCGGCCTGAGGTAAGCAGGAAAGGCTTAGGAAAAGCAATGAGTCTCGATCTTAAGGAACTGGCTGCAAAGGCGGCCGAGCAGAGAGCTTCGGACATATTCCTCAAGACCGGCAACCAGCCGATGATGAGGTTGAACGGCAAGGTGACTACCCTCGGTGATTACCCGCAGTTGACGCCGGATGATGTAGAGCAACTTGCCTACAGCGTCATGACGCATGAGCAGATTGGCCGCTTTGAGCGACGTCACGAACTCGACCTTGCGTTCACAATCGATGACGTGGCGCGTTTCCGGGCGAACATCTACAAGCAGCGTGGTACGATCGGATTGGTGCTGCGCGTCATCCCTCTCGAAGTCTACAGCATGGAAGAGCTCGGGATGCCGAACGCCGTTGCGAAGCTGGCGGAATTGAGGCAAGGTTTAGTGCTGGTGACAGGGCCGACCGGATGCGGCAAGTCGACGACTCTTGCGGCTATCATCGACCTGATCAACGAGAACCGCCGCTGCAACGTTGTCACCATCGAGGATCCTATCGAGTTCGTGCACGAGGACAAGAAGGCGATCATCAATCAGCGCGAGATCGGGATCGATACGGACTCGTTCACGGACGCGCTGAAGTACGTCGTGCGACAGAGCCCCGACGTGATTCTGATCGGTGAGATGCGGGACGTGGAGACGATGAACGTGGCCCTGGCGGCCGCGGAGACCGGCCACCTCGTGTTCTCGACCGTCCACACATGCAGTTCCGCGGAAACGATGGACCGCATCATGAACATGTTCCCTCCGCACGACAAGCCGCAGGTGTGTATGAGGCTGTCCGTGTCGCTGAAGGGGATTATCTCACAGAAGCTGATTCCGAGGATCGACAAGGTCGGCCGGATAGCAGCGGTCGAGATCATGCTGGCGAACCCGACGATAAGCAAGTTGATCGAAGAGGGACGGTCGGGTCAGATATACCAGGCGATCGCGGAAGGCGACTACTGGGGAATGCAGACGATGAACCAGTGCCTTGACAAGTACTGCAAGGCCGGATACATCTCCGAAGAAGAGGCAATTGCAAACGCAGGCAACGTGACGGAATTGCGGCAGATGATGCGAAGACAGTAGCTCGCTGAATCGGTCTATGTGCCTCCCGCATTATCTGTGGCTGCGAGATTGTTTGTCACACAGTCGGATAGTGGACTGCGCGTGAGAACGCGCGGTTCGGGAGGGGAGTCTGTTGCACATAGATGATCTGCTGAGGGAGCTGGTCTCCCGGGAGGGCTCGGACCTTCATCTGAGGGTCGGAGAGCCGCCGGTGTTTCGCATCCATGGGAAGCTGACCCGGACGAATTTCCCTGTGGTGACCGCGGTAGAGGATTACCTGTTCCCGATCCTCAACGAGGAGCGGAGGCGGCGTTTCGCTGAGTTCATGGAGCTTGACCTGTCCTATGAGATCGAGGGTTGCGCTCGTTTCCGGGTCAATTGCTTCCGGCAGCGCGGGCATATGGGAGCGGTGCTCAGGGCCATTCCCGTAAAGATCAAGACGATCGATGAGCTGATGCTGCCGAGCATCACCAAAGACATCTGCCTCAGGCCGCGCGGCCTCGTGCTGGTGACGGGGCCGACAGGATCGGGCAAATCTACCACTCTTGCGGCGATGGTGGACCACATCAACCGCAATCGCCGCTGCCACATAATGACCATCGAGGACCCGATCGAGTTCGTTCACCAGGACAGGATGAGCGAGATCAACCAGCGAGAGTTGGAGATCGATACTCACTCATTTGCAGCGGCGCTGAAGCACGTTATGAGGCAGAACCCCGACGTTATCCTTGTTGGGGAGATGCGAGACCTGGAAACCATATCGCTCGCTATCACCGCCGCGGAAACGGGACACCTCGTATTTGCTACTCTGCACACCACGGATGCTCCGCAGACCATCGACCGCGTCATTGACGTTTTCGCACCGGAGCAGCAGAACCAGATCCGCATGCAGCTCTCGGTTACGATCCAGGCGATCATATCCCAGACATTGCTGAAGCGCTGCGATCAGGACGGGCGAATCGCTGCGTTCGAAGTGATGGTGGCGACCCCGGCGATCCGAACGCTGGTCAGGGAAGGCAAGACGCATCAGATATACACGGACATACAGGCCGGCGGTGAGCACGGGATGATATCGCTGGACCAGTATCTGATCAGCCTGCTCAAGAAACGATGTATCTCATACGAAGATGCGCTTGCGAAGGCGTCTAACCCGCGGGAGTTCGAGCAGTTGGCATCGCGTATGATTGGGGCCGGTGTGGCTCAGGGGGTGACGACATGAACCTGACGATTGACGATCTCCTGAGAATGACGGTCGAACGCGACGGCTCGGACCTTCACCTCAAAGCAGGAAGCAAGCCGCTTATCCGAATCTATGGCGAACTGCTGCCGGCGGAGGAACTCGATCCTCTGACGCCCAAGGAATGCCGCAGCCTTGCCTACAGCATCATGTCGGAGACTCAGCGTCAGCGGTTCGAGGAGGAATGGGAACTGGACATGGCGCACGTGATTCCCGGCCTCGCACGGTTCCGGTGCAACATGTTCATCCAGCGCGGGCAAGTGGGCATGGTTTTCAGGGTTATTCCCATTCGCATCCAGACGATGGAGGAGCTGGCGCTGCCGCCGGTCTGCCGGTACTTTGCGGAAAGACCCAGAGGCCTGGTGCTCGTGACGGGTCCTGCCGGATCAGGGAAATCGACCACGCAGGCGGCTATGATCGACTACATCAACAAGCGTGAAGCTTGCCACATAATGACCGTTGAGGACCCGGTCGAGTTCCTGCACGAGGATGTGCAGGCGATCATCAATCAGCGAGAGCTTGATACCGACACGCTGTCATTCTCAAACGCTCTCAAGTACGTGTTGAGACAGGATCCGGATGTGATTCTGGTCGGAGAGATGCGTGACCTGGAAACGATCCACCTGGCGATCACAGCGGCTGAAACGGGCCACCTGGTGTTCGGAACGCTGCACACGCCGGATGCGATTCAGACGATCGACCGCGTTATCGACGTCTTTCCGATGCACCAGCAGGCGGAAGTGAGAATGCAGTTGGCGGTCAACCTGATCGGGGTTATCTCGCAGACGCTTCTGAAGCGAGCTGACGGACGTGGCCGCGTGGCCGCTTTCGAGGCGCTGGTGGCGGTGCCCGCTATCCGGAACCTGATCCGCGAAGCGAAGACATTCCAGATCGCCTCGATGATCCAGACGGGCAGTAAGCAGGGGATGATGACGCTCGATCAGTATCTCGCCAGCCTCGTGAAGAAGGGTGTGGTCACCAGGGAAGAAGCGCAGATGAAGTGCTCTAACCCGAGGGAATTCGATGCGCTCCTGGAGCAGTCGGAGCCGGCAAAGCGCTAATCACTGCTATTACGTTGTCCGGCCGTTTTGAAGCCGTGGGCAAATGAGCGCGCGCGACAGCTTGCAGGCCGCGCTTTGGGCATGGTATAATCTTCACGGTCGGCGGGGCGTGGCTCAGCTTGGTAGAGCGCTCGGTTCGGGACTGAGAGGTCGGAGGTTCAAATCCTCTCGCCCCGACCAGTCTAGAGGTTAGAGGTTAGAAGTAAGAGGCTTTGACCTCTGCGGCAGATGTGGGGGCAGGATCACTGGATTCTGCTCCCGGTTCGTGTACGGCAAATGGCGTCGTACGCGAAACTGTCCGGGCGTTGGCCAACTGCCAGCCTCCTGCACGATTCGCTCACTCCAGCTTGCACCAAAGCAAAAACCGCGTACGAAGCATCAGTGCCACAGACTCTCGCCAATCCGCCAGGATTCCCCGACGTCTTGACCAGCAGTCTCTCCCGGTCCCCGGTGCCGGTGGCCCCAGTCGCTGTCCCCAGAAATCAGGTCCACTCGGGCGGAGGACTTGGGATCGCCCGGACAAAAGGCAGATCCTCATATTGACTTGTCGCCTTGTTTGTACCCGATGATATTGCACGACAAACACTTGCCGTCCGCCTAAATGGCAGGTAGAATTCCGTGTGCCTGGTCGGCAGGATGGGGAGGGGCGAGTGCCCGAGAGGCGGATGGCTGCGGTCTCGATTGCGTTTGCAGCCGGGATTCTGATATCGGACTGGTTGGGGTGGCTGTCCTGCACACTCCTGCTGGTCTCTTGCATCGGCCTTGTCCTGATCTTCGGTCCTGCGCGGTTGCGCGGCACGGCAATTGTCCTGGGGCTCGTTCTGGTTGCGGGCGCGGCGCGGTATGCGATCGATCGTACGGTTGCACCCGATGACATCTCGCGCACGATCCCAAACGCGAACGCATTCGAGGGTAGGGTGGCATCTGACGTCACGCCCGGAACCGGTTCGATCCGCTTCACTTTGGGAGTCAGCCGCGCCAGATCGGCCGGGCGGTGGCATAGAGCCAGCGGCAACGTGATGGTCAGCGTGTATGGCAGCCCAGGCAAGCCTATGCCTCGGCTTGCCTATGGTGACCGGGCGCGGATAATGGCAGAGCCCTATTCTCCCTCTGAACCGACGAACCCAGGTCAGTTCTCGTGGAACGCTTATCTCGCCCGCCACGGCATATACGCTTGCGCTTCGGTGAGGGACCCATCCGAGGTCCGGACGCTGGCGAAAGCAGGTGCGCGCAGCCTCACGGGGCTTCCCAGCGCGTCAAAGAGGCTGTTGCTAAGCTCAATCCGCAAGCTGCACTCCGCCGAGAGCGCTTCAGCGATGTCCGGTATTGTGCTTGGGAGCTACGCCTTCATCGATGAGCAGACGCGGATTGACTTCCAGAACACCGGCACGCTGCACGTGCTCGCCGCTTCAGGATACAACTGCTTCATAATCGTGCTGTTGGCGATGCGGGTGCTTATGCTCCTCCGCTTACCGGTGTTTCTTAGAAGCATTCTCTCAACGGCGCTGCTTGGTCTGTATCTGGCGATGGTCGGAGCCGCGCCGTCTCTTGTGAGGGCCGCAGTGATGTCGGCTCTTGCTCTGTTCGCCGCACCATTGCGACGCGTGCCGAACTACACCAACCTCTTCTATGTTGCTGGACTGATCGTGCTGCTGGTAAGGCCTTCGGATTTGTTTGATGTCGGATTTCAGCTTTCGTTCCTGGCGGTTGGGGCCCTGATATACGTGGTTCCGCTGATCGAGGCGCTCTGGCGGTTCTTCTCGTTTGACCGCGATGCGCCGAAGACGGGATGGAACAGGCGATTGAGCCCGATTCGAGGAGCCGCCAGCAAGGCTGCCCGTTGGTTCGCGTCGTTCATGGCTTCGACGGCCGTAGCGACTACTGCCGTCGGCCTTGTCACCGCGCCCGTGGTTGCCTACTACTTCCACTACGTCTCGCTGACCTCTCTGCCGGCGAATCTTGCGGTGGCGTTGATGGTTCCGATCATCTTCGTGGCCAGCTTGCTATCCCCGGTTCTGCAGGTCCTGCCGTATGCGGAGTCATGGGCAGGCTTCGTCGGCACTGCGGCAACACGGGTCACGCTGTGTGTGGTGAACTACTTCGGCGCGATGAAGTACAGCTCTATCTCCGTTCAGTCTCCCGGACTCTTGGCCCTTGTGGGCTACTATCTGTTGCTCTACGCGGGTGGGAGATACGCGAGGTCCAGGTTTGGTAAGGGATAGGCGCGTATGGATTCTGTGGGCGGCGGCATTAGTCGCGCTGCTGGTCTGGCTGTCTGTGGCGGTATCTCGCCGGCCGACCATGCGCGTTACGTTCCTGGATGTTGGTGACGGCCAGTGCACGGTTATCCGGACGCCTTCCGGTCGGACCTTGATGGTCGACTGCGGTACGTCGAGCTGGCGAAACCCGGCGAGTGTCGGGAGCAAGCTCGCTGTGCCGTACCTGCAGAGCCAGGGCATTAACAAGATCGACGTGTTGGTGCTGACTCACCCGCACTCAGACCATATGAGCGGCATACCAGGCATCCTGCGGAGACTTCGGACCGATTTGGTGCTGGATACCGGCGAAAAAGAGCGTACGCCGGACTACTCCCGCTACAAGCGAGCGATCAAGGCGAGCGGCGCTCGCTATAGACACCTAAGGTACGGGCAAGAGATATCGATGGGCGACGGTGTGGTGGCCCGGGTTGTTGGTCCCCTGCCTGACACAGCATGTCAGGACGCCAACGACCGATGCGCAGTGCTTCGCGTAAGCTTCGGCAAGGTAGCGATTCTGCTGGCAGCCGATGCAGGGACGGAAGCTGAGGCGGAAATGATAGCATCCGGCGTCGAACTGCACGCGCAAGTGCTTCAAGTCGGTCACCACGGTTCCGCGCGATCGACAAGCCCCGAATGGCTTTGTGCGGTGGAACCTTCTGTCGCGGTCATCCCCTGTTCGAGTCGGAGCAGGTATGGGTTCCCCTCCAGACGAGTGATGGACCGTCTCGCTTCTTTCGGCGTCAGAACATACACGACCGGGCGTTCCGGAGCGGTAACCGTGGTCACTGACGGCACTAACGTTCAGGTGAGCCCGTTTCGCGGGAGCAGGTAATTCTTACAGTTTCTGTCTATCCACTCTGCGTTTCCCCCCTCATTCTGTCGATAATCAGTATGAAGCTGTTCCTGGCCAGGCTCCGCTCGTTGCCAGGACACGCACTGATACTGCTCTCGCTTATAAGGAGACACGGAAGATGGATCTCATCGATCTCGACAAAATCGCGCCCGCCGCGGATCAGCCCAGAAAGACATTCGACCAGGGAACGCTGCTGGAATTGGCAATGTCGATCAAGGAGAGAGGTGTTCTGGAACCAATAGTGGTACGCCCGGTTGATGGCGGAAAATACGAGATCGTCATGGGCGAGCGCCGGTGGCGAGCATCGCAGATGGCGGGGTTGACGCAGATCCCGGCCATCGTTCGGGAACTGAGCGACGAGGATGCAAGCACGGATGCGCTGCTCGAAAACTTCCAGCGCGAGGACCTGAACCCAGTAGAGCGCGCGAGGGCCATCAAGAAGCTCCTCGACTATATGAGCTGGGAGAAGTGCCTGAAGACGTTGGGTGTCGCCGATTCGACGATGCGGCGCTATTTGGACCTGCTGGACCTGCCCGAGGAAATCCTGAACGAGGTGCTCGCCAAGCAGAACCCGGGCGAGGGAGAGTTCCTCGAAGGCCACGCGCTCCTGCTGCGCAGCCTCAACGGAAACACCAAGCTCCAGATCCGTCTTGCCAAGAAGGTCAGAGCAGACAAGCTGTCTGTCGAGGACCTGAAGCGTGTGATAGCGGCCATCGGCGAGTGCCCGGAGAAGACCGAGGCATTCCTGAGGGTCCCGCTGTACGTAACCGAGGAAATCCTGCGCAGCATAGGCAGGCAGACCCGGAAGAAGAAGCCGTATCAGCCCAAGACGGCCGAGGCGCACTTGAAGGCAATGCAGAAGGCGTGCACAGGCGTGCTCGATCTGCTCGATGAGCGGGTCTCGCAGTATCTTTCAGTCGAGCAGATGAACCAGATGCTTAGCGCAACCGCCGACCTGGCAGAGCAGATCGTCAAGTTCAACAAGGCGATGCGGGAGTCGCTGCAGAAGACCGACGTGGGCTTCAAGGAAGTCTACATTCACTGCCCGCTGTGCGGTCGCATCGAGCTGATCGGCAGCCTGCGCTGCAGCGTGTGCTGGACAGTGCTGCGAAGATGCCTGGACTGCGGGAACTACGATCAGTCGTATCAGAAGTGCACCAAAACAGGCTATGCGGTGTTCATGTCGGACGCCGAAAGCCCTGATGAGGATTCGCATTCCTACAAGTGCGAGCTGTATACCCCGTGCTTGGATGTCAAGGCCGCCGCTTAGGTTCGCTTACAGACAAAGAGAGTTAGGGGCCGGACGCGCAGTCCGGCCCTTTTTGCGTGTGGGTGAACTCTTTACAAGGGTGATGCATAGCTGTAGAATATATCGTCAAAGGCAATTGCGGGGAGGAGTAGGCGGTTGGCGCCCTCAGAGAGGAAGCGGGTGCTGGGAAGCTTCCGGGAAAGCCGCCGCTCGAACGTCGCCCCGGCAGCCGCGGGAAGAACGGTCGCGTGATACTTCGGGCGGAAAGCGAGATCGAAGTATTCGCCGAAGCATTGTCCGAGGTTTCGGGAGGCCTATTAGAACCCGCCGGGTAAGCCCGTTACAGCAGTGTTGAGCCCTGCTGCGCGCAAAGGAGCCGGACAGCCGGTCGCAGCGCAAGTAGGGGAAGCAAGGTGGTACCACGCAGCGGCGTATAGCCCCTGTCGTCCTTGTAGCGGCGGCAGGGGCTTTTTGCGATTGACAGAGGTAACGACAATGGCACAACTGGAGAGGATTTCCTACGAAGAGGCGCGCGAATGGTTCTGGATCAGGACGTCCCTTTGGTTCGTTCCGGCATTCCTTGCCTCCGCCGTGGCCTACTTCGTGTATGCCGGATCGGAAATTGCGACGCTAAAAGCGCGGGTTACGATTTCGATTCTGTGTGGACTGGGTGTTGCGCTGCTCGGGTTGGTTGCGGCCATCATCTCGATTCAGTTTCCGTGGATGCGCCTGGGACGGCGCAGGCTTTGGTGGTTCAACACTCTGGTTTGCGCGGCGATCGCAGGTTTCGGGGCTCTTGGGGCAAGCGCCATCATACTCACGCTTCTGCGCGAGAACCCGGACAACGTACTGAAAAGCCGCGTGATCGAAACTGCGCATTACCTGATGGCGGCGGGCATTGCCGCTTCCGGGTTCTGGGGCGCGGCGTTCGGCGCATGGTTCGCGCTTCGCCGTGACAAGTTTTTCGTTGAGTCAATTTAGATAGGTCTGGTGATATGAGCAACATAGAGAAACAGCTTCCGACAGTGTACAATCCGGCTGAGGTGGAGAGGAAATGGTATGCGTTCTGGATGGAACGCAACTACTTCCACGCAGAGGTTAGGGATGGAAAGCCCAGGTACTGCATCACTATTCCTCCACCCAACGTAACCGGATCGCTTCACATAGGACACGCCCTGTGCTATACGATCCAGGACGTGCTCACGCGCTGGAAGCGGATGCAGGGCTACGAGACCCTCTGCCTGCCCGGCACTGACCACGCCGGCATAGGCACTCAGAACAAGGTGGAGCAGAAGCTTGCCGAGGAAGGGCTTACGCGCCACGATCTCGGCCGCGAGGAGTTCCTGAAGCGTGTCTGGGAGTGGAAGGAGCAGTATGGCGGGGAGATTCTGCATCAGTTCAAGACGATGGGGTTCTCGTTCGATTGGGAGCGCGAGCGCTTCACCATGGACGATGGCTACGTGGATGCCGTATTGGAGTCGTTCGTGCGCCTATTCGACAAGGGCTACATCTACCGGGGAGCCAGGGTAGTCAACTGGTGTTCGCGGTGCCACACCGCGATATCGGACATCGAAGTGGAGTACGTGGAGCAGCACAGCCACCTCTGGCACTTCAGATACCCGTTTGAGGACGGTTCAGGCTATGTAGTCGTTGCTACAACTCGTCCGGAGACGATGCTCGGCGATACTGCGGTTGCCGTGAACCCGAATGATGAGCGCTACCGGGACAAGGTCGGGAAGAACGTAGTGCTGCCGCTTGTGGGCCGGGTGATTCCTGTCGTTGCGGATGAGTACGTTGATATGGAGTTCGGAACCGGCGCGGTGAAGGTCACTCCCGCACACGATCCGAACGACTTCGAGATCGGCATGCGTCACGACCTCCCGCAGGTGATCGTGATCGGCCCTGACGGTTCAATGACGCAGGACGCCGGCACGCGCTACGAGGGACTGGACAGGTTCGAGGCGCGTGAGCGCGTGGTTGCCGATCTGACGGAGCAGGGCCTGGTCGAGAAGATCGAGGACTACACGCACTCCGTCGGCACGTGCGCGAGGTGTCATACGGTCATCGAACCGCTGCTTTCCGAGCAGTGGTTCTGCAAGATGGCCGAACTTGCGAAACCGGCCGCCGATGTCGTGAGGGACGGCAAGGTAAGGTTCGTCCCCGACAGGTATGAGCGCATCTACATCGAATGGATGGAGAACGTGCGCGACTGGTGCATTTCGCGGCAGCTTTGGTGGGGCCACAGGATACCGATCTACAAGTGCAACGAGTGCGGAGAAGTGGTCGCGGCGAAGAGCGAGGAAGCAGCGCTAGCGAAGCTGAAGTGCGGCCACAAGCTAGTGACGCAGGACCCGGACGTTCTGGACACGTGGTTTTCATCGGCTCTGTGGCCGTTCGCTACGCTCGGCTGGCCGAAGGATACTCCTGAACTCAAGTATTTTTATCCCACCGACGTGCTTGTGACTGCCCGCGATATCATCTACCTCTGGGTTGCTAGGATGATATTCTCGAGCCTGGAGTATCTGGGCGAGGTGCCGTTCAAGGACGTCTACATCTATGCCACCGTTATGAACGAAGAGGGCAAGCGGATGAGCAAGTCGCTTGGCACCGGGGTCGATCCTCTCGACCTGGTCGAGCGTCTTGGCGCGGACGCCCTGCGCTTTGCGCTAATGCAGCAAGCCGGCAAGAATCAGGATATCAGGTTCTCCGACAAGCGCGTGGAGAACGTTCGCAACTTCGGCAACAAGCTCTGGAATGCTTCTCGCTTCGTGCTGATGAACCTGGAAGGCTATACGCCAGACTCAGCCACGGGCGAGACACCACGAGAGACTCTTGAAGATCGCTGGATATGGTCGCGTCTCAACCGCACGATCAAGACGGTCAATGACGCGCTTACGAACTATGACATCGACGATGCCGCGAACTCGCTGTATGAGTTCGTGTGGAGCGAGTTCTGCGACTGGTATATCGAGCTGGCGAAGCCGAGGTTGAGGGGCGATGCTGCCGAACGGCTGGCCGCGCAGGCAAACCTGCATGCTGTGCTCTACAACGTTGCTCTGCTGCTGCATCCGATCGTGCCGTTCATCACGGAGGAGATCTGGCAGGCGCTGCCGCACTACGACTCCGACGCGGAGAGCATCATGATCGCGCCGTTCCCGATGGCCGACGAGTCCAGCTTCGATGAGGACGCGGAAGCCGAGATGGGGATGGTTATGGAGGCTATCCGGGCGGCCAGGAACCTGCGAGCCGAACTTGGAGTGCCGCCAAGCAAACGGATCAGCCTGATAGCCGTGGCAAGCGAGGATACCCGAGCGCGCGTGGAGCGCAACTCCGAGAGCATCAAGACGCTGGCGCGACTGGATGATCTATCTTTTGCTGATTCCATTGCGGAGGCGGATAAGCAGAAATACGTTGCTGCCCATCTACCCGGGCTCGACCTGTACGCTGAGGTCGCCGGTCTTGTGGATGTGGACGCAGAGCTCGCGCGTATCGAAGCTGAACTGCAATCGCTTGAAAAGGAACTGAAGCCGCACGAGGCCAAACTTGCAAGCGAGCAGTTCGTTTCCAAGGCACCGCCGGCGATAGTCGAGAAGGAGCGGCGGATAGTCGCGGAACTGACTGAGAAGAGACAGAAACTGATGGACAGGAAGGCCTCACTGGGCGGATAGACGTAGTGGCCGGTCTCCGTCCCGGCCTTAGGAGCGGCTATGGCTGATACTTATGGCGTTGGAATGATCGGATATGGGTTCATGGGCAAGATGCATACGTATTCCTATGCATCTCTGCCTTTCATCTACAGCCCGATGCCCGCGCGGATTCGACTCGTGGGGGTGTGTGCGGCAACGGAAACCACGCGTGCCAGGGCTGTCGAGAGCGCGGGCTATGAGTTCTCGTGCGCGGATTATCATGAACTGCTGGATCGGGACGATATCCAGATCATCAACGTCTGCACGCCGAACTACCTGCACTACGAACAGGCGATGGCGGCCATGCGCGCGGGTAAGCACGTCTACTGCGATAAGCCGATGGCGATGAACGCGCAGGAGGCTGCCGAGATGGCCGCGCTTGCTCGGGAAACCGGCCTCACATGCCAGGTGACGTTCCACAACAGGTTCTGTCCCGCGATGATGCGCGCGAAGCAGATGGCCGATGACGGGTTCCTGGGCGATGTCGTATCATTCAGGGCGGCCTATTTGCATTCCGGGTATACGAGTCCGAGCAGGCCGATTAGCTGGCGGATGCAGTACGAGAAGAGCGGCGGCGGCGCGATGATGGACCTCGGGTCGCACGTCATCGATCTTGTGAGGTTCATCATAGGCGACTTCGCAAAGGTCAGCGCGAGGCTGGAGACCTACATCAAGGAGCGCCCGGTTAGCGCGGGCAGTTCTGAGATGGCCCCGGTTACGGTAGACGATCTTGCGCTGCTGACTCTGGAGGCAGTTAACGGCGCGGTTGGGACAATCGAGGCTTCGCGCCTTGCCACGGGAACGGTTGACGATCTGCGGTTCGAGATCCACGGGACGCGAGGCGCGCTGTCATTCGACCTTATGAACCCGAACTGGCTGATGGCCTATGATGATACGCGCAAGGGCGGCGACTACGGCGGGGATAGAGGCTGGCAGAGGATCGAGTGCGTTCAGAACTACCCCAAACCAGCGGCTCTGCCGGGCGCCAAGGCGCCTGTCGGCTGGATGCGCCTGCACATCGACAGCATCTTCCAGTTTGTCTGCAACGTCGCTGCCGGGCGGCCGGGTTGCCCCTCGTTCGAGGACGGCCTGGCCGTGCAGCGGGTGATGGACGCGGCGGCGAGGTCTGCCGAGAATGGCAGCGCGTGGACTACGGCCTGAAACCAGCTCAGCAGTTCGCCTGCTCACTTCCACAGGGCGTATCGTTCTGGTAAAATGGGATAGATGACTAAGTCCCAGAATCATATCCGCAATTTCTGCATTATCGCGCATATCGACCACGGCAAGTCCACGCTCGCGGACCGCATTCTTCAGTTCACCGGCGCTATCGAGGAACGGGAAATGAAGGATCAGGTCCTGGATGGGATGGACCTGGAGCGGGAGCGCGGAATCACCATTAAGATGACCGCCGTGAGGCTGGAATACAAGGCCAAAGACGGCGAGACATACGAACTCAACCTCATCGATACTCCCGGCCACGTTGACTTCAACTATGAGGTCTCGCGCTCGCTGATGGCTTGCGAGGGGGCTGTGCTGGTGGTGGATGCCAGCCAGGGCGTGGAAGCGCAGACGCTTGCTAATACCAACCTTGCGATGGCCGCCAATCTGGAGATCATCCCGGTGATCAACAAGATCGATCTTGAGCTGGCGGACCCGGAGCGTGTGCGCGATGAGATAGAGAACGTTGTCGCCGTAGATGCTTCGGAAGCGATCCTTGCCAGCGCGCGGCAGGGCATCGGCACCGAGGAGGTGCTGGAGGCGATCGTTCAGAAGGTCCCGCCGCCGTCCGGGAACCCCGCGGAGCCGCTGCGAGCGCTGATATTCGATTCCCACTTCGATCAGTACCTCGGGGTTATCGCGTATGTTCGCGTTGTGGATGGCGAGATCAGGCCGGGGCAGAAGATCGAGATGATGTCGAGCGGCAAGGAGTTCGAGGTCGTCGGCGTGGGCGTTTTCCGGCCGGAAATGTCGCCTTGCGATTCGCTCGGCACGGGCGAGGTCGGTTACTTCTACGCCGGCATGAAGAACGTCGGCGATACGCGCGTGGGAGATACGGTCACCGACGCTGCAAGGCCGGCGTCGACTCCGCTGCCGGGGTATCGGGAAGTGAAGCCGATGGTGTTCTGCGGGCTGTTCCCGATCAACTCGAACCAGTATGCGACCCTGCGCGACGCCCTTTCCAAGCTGCAGTTGAACGACGCAGCGCTCACGTTCGAGCCGGAAAGCTCGGCGGCGCTCGGGTTCGGGTTCAGGTGCGGGTTCCTCGGCCTGCTGCACATGGATATCGTGCAGGAGCGGTTGGAGCGTGAGTTCGGGCTGTCGCTTATCGCTACCGCGCCGAGCGTCGTATACCGCGTTATGAAGACGAACGGCGATATCCTCGACATCGAGAACCCGAACAATCTACCTCCGCCGACCGAGATTGCGGAGGTGGAGGAGCCGTTCGTCGCCGCAACGATCCTTGTTCCATCGGAGCACGTTGGAGTGGCGATAGAGCTGTGCCGTGAGAGGCGCGGAATCTACGTCAATATGGAGTACCCGGCGCCGGACAGGGTGATGATCCACTACAAGCTGCCGCTGGCGGAGATCGTGATGGACTTCTTTGATGCGCTGAAGAGCCGCACGCGGGGCTACGCGAGCTTCGACTACGAATTCAGCGGCTATGAGGTCTCGCACCTGAGCAAGCTCGATATTATGCTCAACGGCGACCCCGTGGACGCGCTCTCATTCATCACGCACCGCGATAGGGCTTACTCGCGCGCCAAGGTGCTGGTGGAGCGGCTGAAGGACGTTATCCCGAGGCAGCAGTATGAGGTGCGCATCCAGGCGACGCTCGGCAACAAGGTGATAGCTGCATCCACGGTGCGGCCCTATCGGAAGAACGTCACCGCGAAGTGCTACGGCGGCGATATCACGCGCAAGCGCAAGCTCCTCGAGAAGCAGAAAGAGGGCAAGAAGCGCATGAAGGCGATAGGCAGCGTGGAGGTCCCGCAGGAAGCATTCATGAGCGTGTTGAAGATCGGGGATGATAAGTAGGTGCTTGACCTCGAATCCCAACTCGGCGCGTCAATTGAGGTCTTTTACGGCGTGCGGAACTCGTCGGTGTGTGATATGCACATTACGGAGGCTGCGCGGCGGATTGTGGAGGCAGGGTTCGGCGTCGAGGTGCTGATTGCGGAGGGCTGGACGGACCGCGCGCTGCCGTCTGATGAGACTATCGCCGGGCTTGCGGAGCTCGGGCGGCAGGCGAAGATTATGACCGCTCACGCGAGCGTGAATGCGTGGGATCCGCAGACGCTGAGGACCGAGATAGAAATCGCTGCGCGGATGGGCGTCTCGCGGATGGTCGTTCATCCGTATGTGCTCGGGCAGAGCGCGGAGGGGCAGGAGCATCCCGCACAGGAGGCGCGCGATCTGTGCTCGTTCGCACTGGATCATGGCGTGATGCTCGTGCTGGAGAACCTCGGGCTTACGGGGATTCGCTCGATGCGGCAGTCGGTCGAGCTGATCGGAACAGAGCCTGAGAAGACAGGCATGGGGATATGCATCGACGTCGGGCACGCGCACAGGGCCTGCGCGAAGGATGGAATCCGCCCGGAGGCCTACCTGCGCGAGTTCCGGGACATGATCCGGGAGGTTCACCTCGACGATAACTTCGGAGCCAGAGATCTGCACCTGCCGCTGGGGCAGGGGAACGTAGATTGGCCGCCGTTGATCGATGCATTGCGTGACCTGCGTGAAGACACGGCAGCCTGCCTGGAGATCGCATGGCCGGATGCTCCTATGCAGGCGCTCGATGATTCGCGCAAGTTTCTGGCCGTGCAGGCAGCGCTTCTGGAAGGGAACTGCAGTCATGTCTGATCAGAAGTACTACTCCGTGCAGAACAGGCCCATCGACGTGCACGCATTCGGCGAAGGCCCGAAGACCACCATGATCATGGCCGGTGTGCACGGTGACGAGAAAGACGGCGTGGATGTGGTGCGTGAGGTGCTGTCCCGGCTCCGGTCGATGCCGAAGAATGCTTTCGATGGCCATCGAGTAGTTGTCATGCCCTGCGCGAACCCGGACGGCTATGCCGACGACACGCGGCAGAACGCTAACAAGATAGATATCAATCGCAATTTCCCGGACAAGACCTTCGGCACCGGCGAGAAGTCGAAGAAGTTCAACGGTGGTAAGGTCGCCGCATCGGAACCGGAGACGAAGGCCATCCTTGGCGTTGTCGCGCACTACAAGCCGTCGCTGATCATCTCCCTGCACGAGGCGCTGGCGTGCGTGAACTACAACGGCCCGTGCATCAGAATGTCGCGGAAGATATCGAAAGCCACCGGCCTGCCCGTGGTCGGCGATATAGGCTATCCATGCCCGGGCTCCATGGGTAACTACTTCGGGTTCGACAAGCGTCTTCCCGTCATCACTCTGGAACTACCGAAAGAGAATGTAGACCCGGTTGCATACGCGAGCATACTGCTTGAGGCAATCGGCCTCCCAATTCGTAATTCGTGATTTCGTGATGCGCCCTGATTGGATCAAAGCCAAAGCCCCCGACGGGGCGGAATACCGCGAGCTGAAACGGCTGATGGAGTCCTCGAAGCTCCACACCGTGTGCCAGAGCGCGCACTGCCCGAACATTGGCGAATGCTGGCGCGCGCGCACAGCTACGTTTATGATTCTGGGCAATACTTGTACACGCAACTGCCGATTCTGTGCTGTCAGCACCGGAAAACCCGACGCTCTTGACTATGACGAACCTCGCCGGGTTGCCGAAGCAGTTGCTCACCTCGGCCTGAAGCACGCGGTGATCACCAGCGTCACTCGGGACGATCTACCGGACGGCGGCGCGTCGATCTTCTCCGAGACGATCCGCCTTATCCATCAATCAGAGCACCGGACCACGGTCGAAGTCCTTATCCCCGATCTTCAAGGCAACTGGGATGCCTTGTCCAGCATTGTGCAAGCTCAGCCCGAAATCCTGAACCACAACATCGAGACCGTTGGGCGATGCTACCCCGAAGTGCGTCCGCAGGCCGTCTACTCCCGGTCGCTCGAACTGCTTCGTCAGGTCAAGTCGATGCAGCCCGATATGCGCACCAAGTCGGGCCTTATGGTCGGCGTGGGCGAGACCTGGGACGAACTCGTGCAAACGATGCGCGATCTGCGTTCCGTAGGCTGCGATATCCTCACCATCGGCCAGTATCTGGCCCCCTCGAAAGACCACCACCCAATCGCGCGCTACTACACCCCCGAGGAGTTCGGCGAGCTCAAGCGCATTGGGTTGGAAATGGGCTTCAGCTACGTGGAGTCCGCTCCCCTTGTCCGCAGTTCCTACCACGCCGCTGAGCAGATTAACTAGCCCTGCTGTCTGGGTATAGAGGCACTAGCTTCCTAACGACGGAGGACAGGGATGCCGCTGACCAGGCAGGACAAGATCGACATCTTCCGCGAGATGGTGCTCATGCGCAAGTTCGAGGAGCGCGCGCAGGAGATGTACGAGGCGCGCCACATCGGCGGTTTCCTGCACCTCTATATCGGTCAGGAGGCCGTGGCAAGTGGGTTCACCTGGCCGATAGAGCCACGCGACTACATCATCGGAGCATATCGCGAGCACGGGCAGGCCCTGGCACGGTGTGCGGAGCCGCGGCGGATAATGGCTGAGCTGTACGGCAAACGCGATGGGATGTCGGGCGGAAAAGGCGGCTCTATGCACCTGTTCAGCAAAGAGCGCCGTTTTCTGGGCGGCACCGCGATTGTGGGTGGAGGACTGCCGATAGCCCTGGGAGTCGGGTTTGCCATAGACTACCGCGAGGAAGACGCGATCTGCCTCTGCTTCTTCGGCGACGGCGCCATCAACGAGGGTGCCTTTCATGAATCGATGAACCTTGCCTCGCTGTGGAGCCTGCCGATCCTGTTCATTTGCGAGAACAACAGGTACGGCATGGGCACGGCTGTTGAGCGCGCATCCGCTGTTGCGAACCTGTTCCGGAGGGCGCAGTGCTACGGGATGGAGGTCGAGACGGTAGACGGTATGGACGTGCTGAGCGTGGTGGAGATGGCGGAGCGCTGTGTGAACGCGGTGCGCCGGGACCGCCGTCCGATCTTCGTGGAGGCCGTCACCTACCGGTATCGCGGGCACTCGATCGCGGACCCCGGCCACTACCGCACCAAAGAGGAGATCGAGGAGTGGCGCCGCCGGGACCCGATCACACTCTTCGGCAACACCCTTGTCAGCGAAGGGACGCTCTCCAAGGAGGACATAGAGACGATCTCCGGTGAGTGCGTTAGAATCGTGGATGAAGCGGTCGCCTTCGCGGATGCCTCTGAACCGCCGTCTCCGGAGGCCCTGTACGAGCACGTGTATGCCGGGTCAGCGCCTGCTCCCGCGGATTGGATATAGGTGAACCCGATGCCTCAGATGACTTACAGACAAGCCCTTAATCAAGCCATGCGCGAAGAGATGCAGCGCGACCCGAACGTGTTCATCATCGGAGAGGAGGTAGCCGAATACGAGGGGGCGTATCGCGTTACGGAGAAGCTGCTGGCTGAGTTCGGTGAGGAGCGCGTACTGGATACGCCCATTTCCGAGGAGGCGATTGTCGGTATCGGTGTTGGCGCTGCTATGCTTGGTCTGAGGCCGGTTGTGGAACTTATGACGATCAACTTCGCTCTGCTGGCAATGGATCAGATAGTGAACCACGCCGCCAAGATGTGCTACATGTCCAATGGTCAGTATCCGATCCCGATGGTGCTGCGCATGCCGGAGGGTTCGGGTATGCAGCTTGGTGCACAGCACTCACAGCACCTCGAGGTGTGGTTTGCGCATGTGCCGGGGCTCAAGGTTGTGGCTCCTTCGACTCCGCACGACGCGAAGGGCCTTCTGAAGAGCGCAATACGCGACGATGACCCGGTTGTGTTTATTGAGAATCAACTGCTCTACGCCGTGCGGGGAGAGGTTCCGGAGGCCGAGTACACCGTGCCTCTAGGCAAAGCCGAGGTCGTGCGAGAGGGGCAGGATGTTACCCTCTACGGCTATCTGCACACCGTCGGGATGTGCCTCAAAGCGGCGGCTGCGCTGGAGCAGGAGGGCATAAGCGCGGAGGTCGTCGACGTCCGCAGCCTTCGACCACTCGACGTGAGCACCCTGACTGACTCACTGCGGAAGACGCACCACGCAGTCATAGTAGAAGAGAACTGGCCGCAGTACGGGGTCGGAGCGCAGATTGTCGACTGCCTGCAGTATCACGCGTTCGATTACCTCGATGCCCCCATCCTGCGCGTTACGCAGGAAGACGTGCCGATGCCCTATTCCAAGGAATTGGAGCAATCGGCACTTCCTAACGATGCGAAGGTCGTTCACGCCGTGAGGCGGAGCTTAGGGAGCCTAGTGTCCTAGGTCCTTGAGCCTTCCCAGCCAGCGTCGCCCCGCGCCGGCAAGACCGCATAGGCCGCTCATCACCGCGAGCACGAATGTCGAGGCCTCAGGAATAGGCTGTAGGTTACCCTCGACAACGAGTTTGGCTATGGCCTTGCCCATTTCAATCGCTGTTGTGTTGCTGTATTCGAAGTGAATCCCGCCGTAGATCCTGCTCATGCCGGCTTCTTCGGCCGCTTGCGAGAAGCTGGTGTAGGTGCGCTCGACGCCGGGAAGGCCGTCCGATGTCGTTGTGAAGACGATATCGTCCGTACCGTAGAATGCGGCCAGAACCCCTGCCGCCGCCCCGCTGAATGTGCTGTGTCCGGACGTATACTCGGGGAAGTTGGGGGTGGTCAGCAGCGGAGTCCAGGTTGGGTCTGGCAGAGTCATCGGGTTGATGCTCGGATCAGCAAACCGAATCGCGGTGATAGGGCGCCAGGTATTGTAGGTGTATTTGTTGTCCCAGGCGCATATAGCCGCGTCCGCCAGCGCTATGTTGAGCAGCGCGAACAGCCGGGCGTTTTGCATGAGGGAGTTACCCTGCTGCTGCGCGACCGTCTGGGCGATCATGTTCCAATGGCCCGGAGGCGTCGCGGTGCCATGGCCGTCAGCCCAAAACAGGGCAGTCTCGGTATCATAGGCCGACCGTGCGGTGCTGTTCAACTCCCCGAGCAGCTTTGTCTGGTTATATGATTCGGCGTATTCCGCGCTCGCAAGATCCGGCATCCCGCTGCCACGGAACTGGTCTCCAGAATCCATTGCAAACGGTGGGACCTTGCCCCAGTCCGGGAGCAGGGGCTGAGAGCCTGGAAATTCACCCGGGTTGGTTCCGGGCGTGTATGTCGTGGGCGGATACCATCTGTCGCCGTGCCGCCAGCCCATGACGTCCTGGGCTACTGCATGTCCCAGCGCAATGCCATTTGCCTTAGCGTCTCCGTCGGGAATGCTCGCAAGCGAAGCCGCCAGTGCGGCGTCAAGAGTGCTCTTATAGCCAATAGAGAGTGCCCCAAGCACGTCCCGCGCGGCCTGCGCTGCTGCCGCCTCTGCTGACGACCCGGGGAGCCCGATCTGATATGAGTGGTAAGCGTTATAGGTCAAATCGGTCGCGTTGACCGCGTTGAACATTGCCGCATGCAGTATCGCCAGCGCTCTGGAAGCAAGCGGAGGAGAAGTGCCGCTCTGGCGAATCCCGTCCAGAGCGATGCTGTTCCAATCGAGGATTACGTCGGCCGACGCCCATGGCGCCGTGACCATCACCAACAGAATGACAAACAGGATGAAACGTGACCTTGCCATTGCCCAAGCCTCCTACGGCATAGTCGTTATCCATTACCGTGGCATCTACCCCACTTGTGAAGGCGCGTAAACCGGAAGTGAGGATGCCGGAGAACCCTAAAGGCAGATCTGCATAAGCAGGGCTTCCGTGGCTATCTGGGGGTTTGCGTTACCCTGAACGCATCGCTTGGTGCGGAGGATGGCTTCGATCCCGGATAGCAGCGGCTGCGCATCCGGGTAGTTTTCTGATTGCGAGGCGATTTCATCACGCTTATCGCTGTTCACGATCGCGGCCTGCGTGCCCTGCATCTTGACAGCGAGCAGGTCCCGGTACCATATCAGCAGTGTATCCAGCGCCTCGATGGTAGCGTCCCGGACTCCTTTTCGCTGACCTGCTGCCCTGGTCTGCGCCGGAGTCTCCTCTTCGTCGGCTTCGTCATCATCATCGGCTGCTTGCAGTCCCATACCGGACCGCAGTATTTCGGCGAGGGCAAGAGCCGCCCAGGAGTTGCGCCGGGCGCAGCCGCCAGCCACGAGCGCGATGCTATCGCGCTTCTTTCGGAAGTCCTCGTCATCTATGAGCCGAATGGCTATGCCCGGTCTTCCCTGGGAATACGAGGCGAGGAATTCCGCCTGCTCTCTCGGCTGCCCATAGTTTTCCACGAGCACCGTGGCAAGCAGATCAGTGTTGACCTGCTCGAAACGGACGAGTTGACAGCGAGATCGAATCGTGGGCAGGATGCTGGCGGCGTTCCTGTAGAGGAGAATGTTAATCAAATACGGGGGCGGCTCTTCGAGCAGCTTGAGAATGCAGTTAGCGGCTTCCTCGTTCAGAGTGTCCGCGCGCTCTATTATGTTGACCGACCATTTGCCTCGCATCGGCTTGAACGAGGCAAGATCGCGCATCTCACGCATGCTCTCAATGGTGGTGGTCTGGCTCTTCTTGGATGTAGACCAGAGCCTGATGTCCGGGAAGTTGCCGTGCTCGATAGCCCGACAGATGGCGCACTTCTCGCAAGCGCCTTCCTCGGTAGGATCCTCGCAGTTCAGCGCCTTGGCGAACTCCCATGCCGTGGTCGTCTTGCCGGTCCCCTCAAGTCCGAGGAAGAGATACGCCTGCCCGGGCTCTGCTTCGTGAGCAGCCCTCAGCAGTACGCGCTTGGCGGTATCCTGGCCGATGATCCGGCCAAAGCCTCTGCGGTCAGACTCGCTCATATTTCTCCACGTCTACCACAAACACTATTGCCCCGCCTACAGTCACCTTTATCGGATTGATCACGGCGCCCGTTGGCGCTATTGCGTCCGGCATCGGTTGGGTCACGTATTGCTCTCTGGAACTGCACCACTCGCGCACGATTGCGATTACGTCGTCTACCTTCTCGGCCTTGGTCCCGACGAGGAATGTGACGTTGCCATCCCTCAGGAATCCGCCGGTGCTGGCGACGATTGTGAACTTGTGACCGGCTTGCAGTAGAGCGTCCGACACCCTATGCTTATCTCTCTCGTGCACTATCGCTATAACGAGCTTCATCACTTCACCTCCAGAGCAGCTTCGATGGCCTGTAAGGCCGACTCCAGGACTGCCTGGGTATTGCTTCGAGCATCGATGACCTTGATCCTCTGTGGTTCTGCCTCGGCCAGAGAGAGATAGCCCTGCCGCACAGACTCGTGGAACGTAAGTCCCTCCGATGATATGCGGTCCAAACCAGATTGCCGGGCCAGACCAATCTCTGCCGGAAGATCGAGCAGAAGCGTAATGTCCGGGTTTGTTGCCCCGGTGGCGAAATCGTTCAGCGCCTGCACGCTGCCCTCGCCAAACCCGCGAGCACGTCCCTGATAGGCCAGTGACGAATCCGCGAAGCGGTCGCAGATCACAACCTTGCCCTCGGACAGCGCAGGCCGAATCAGCTCCTCAACGTGCTGGGCACGAGCGGCTTCAAACAGAAGTAGCTCTGTGCGTGCGGACATTTCCTCGCCGTCGGCAAGCAGCATGCCGCGGATAGCATCTCCGATGCGCGTGCCGCCGGGCTCACGCGTAAGAACCACCTCGCGTCCGATGCCTGTGAAATGATTCGCCAGAGCTTGGGCAAGCGTGCTTTTTCCGGCGCCTTCGATTCCTTCGATGGTGACAAAGAACCCGCGTTTGGGGGTCATGGTTTGAAGATTCTCACCCTGCGATAAGGCTCGGTTCCGATGCTTTCGGATAACAGATCATACTTCTCCACAAGCTGGTGCTGTAACCTTCTCAGGTAGCTGGTCTGGGGGGTAAGCTCTTGTGCCTCACCGGTTTCCATCAACCGCTCGATAGCCTCTTCCGCGTCCTGAATCGCCGCAGCTTCCTCGTTCGACTCGCCAAGCTGGAAGATGTCCCGAATGACGCTCGCAATCTGAGCATAGGTGTTGCTCTTGATCACGTAGAGCGGGATGCCTCTGCGCTTTGCGTCCTGCAGCATCGCAATGTTCTTGCGCTCATGCGCCTTGAGTGCGATCACAGCGTTGGCCTCGCCCAGTTCCTTGCTGATGTAGCCCGGCACGCGAAGTTCTCTGATCGCGCGGTCGAGCCTGTGCCGACTGACACCATACGGGAATATCTTCACAATCGCGGGCAGCGGGCGGCTCTCAGCCAGTTCGTGCCGGTGCTCGAGTCTGATCGCTGCCTCGTCGGGATGCTCGGACATCCGGTTGGCTTGAACGACTTCGACCTCTCCCTTGACGTTGCGAACTCGAATCTCAGGCCGCGGAGGAACGCCGCGCAGCATCTTGTCGACTATGCTTGCCACGTCGTGGTGAATGGCCAGCTTGTCCATCTCGATGATCTCGATAAGCACATCGAATGTCGGCGGCGCTTTGCGTTCGAGAACCGTCTTTTGCGTCCCTCGGCGCTTGGCCTCATCGTCGGAAAGGGTTACGGCCTGGATTCCACCGACCAGATCGGACAGGGTCGGGTTCATAAGAAGGTTTTCAAGGGAGTTGCCGTGGGCTGTGGCAACGAGCATCACGCCGCGCTCGGCTATCGTGCGGGCGGCGAACGTTTCAGCCTCGGTGCCTATTTCGTCGATCACGATGACCTCGGGCATGTGATTTTCTACCGCCTCGATCATCACCGCGTGCTGCTGGTCCGGCGTCACTACCTGCATTCTGCGGGCGTGGCCGATTGCAGGGTGGGGGATATCGCCGTCACCCGCGATTTCGTTGGACGTGTCCACTATCACGACGCGCTTCTTGAACTCGTCGGACAGGATGCGTGCGACTTCACGCAGTTTGGTGGTTTTGCCGACGCCGGGCCTGCCGAGCATAAGAATGCTGCGTCCGCTCTCGACCACATCACGGATGATATCGATGGTGCCGTAGACCGCGCGACCGATACGGCACGTAAGCCCGACGATCTTGCCCTGGCGGTTGCGGATAGCCGAAATGCGATGCAGGGTGCGCTCGATGCCCGCGCGGTTGTCCTTGCCGAACTGACCGACGCGCTCGACGACGTGTTCGAGGTCCTCGGCCTTCACGGGTTGATCGGAGAGCTGAGTCACGCGCAGCGGGAAGCGGGCCTCAGGCTCACGTCCGAGGTCCATCACGATTTCGAGGAGGTCATCAACATCCTCGTGCTCTTCGAGCGCCTGCCGGAGCTTCGGTGGCAAAACGTCGAGCAACTGGTCCAGATTGTCCGTCACCCTGAGCTGCTTCATGCCCAAGGTGCTTCTTTCAGGCATTGCCATATTGTGTTTGCTCCAAGAGCTTGCCTGCTAGTTTTATTCCATTCTGCAGAGCCGTTTCCTGCCTGTCCTAGAGCTCGCCCTCAAGTTCGTACATCACCGCAGCGCATGTCGCAACTGCTGCTGTGTCGGTTCTGAGCAGGCGTCTTCCCAGCGTGACCGAGATTGCTCCCGCCAACTTGGCTGCCTCGACCTCTTTTTCGGTCAGACCGCCCTCCGGCCCGATGATCACCAGCACAGACTCTACCTCATGCTTATCCGCGAGCGCCTCACGCAGTCCCAGCCCGTCCTCTTCCTCCCACGGGATCACCGCGAGTCGGAACCGCGGGATCATATCGACGAGTTCAGCGAAGCTTATCACGCCTGTCAGGCAGGGCACTCTCGACCTGCCGCATTGCTCAGCAGCCTCGCTGGCGATCCTGCGCCAGCGCTCCATCTTTTTCGGCCTGGCCTTATCGTCCAGGCGCGCCACAGCCCGCTCGGACTGGACCAGCATCATCTCTGATATTCCCAGTTCGGTGCACTTCTGAATGATGAACTCGATTCGGTCGCTTTTGGGCATACACGAAGCGAGAACGAGCCTGAGTCGCGGCTCATTGCTGCCCGCCTCGGTGGCACATATATCCGCTACAACCTGCTCGGGCGAGACGGTGCGGATTTCAGCCGTATAGGAGTTGCCACAGCCATCGAGCAGAGTGATCGCGTCGCCAGCCTTCAGCCGCAAGACCTTCGAAATCTGACGGGCAATCGGCCCTTGGAGGGTGGCTTCGCAGCCGCGTATCTGCCCGGGATCTATGATGAACCGTCGGTGATCAGCCATGGTTATCCGGCCCGCTCGGAGACGAGCGCAACCCAGTCCCCGTCGCGCTTCGTCTCAACTGTGTGCATGCCCGCCGCCTCGAATGCAGCCCCAACGTCGTCGGCACGCTCGGCGATGATCCCGGAACTGATGAGCAAGCCGCCCGGCTTCAGCTTCGCGGCGAGATCTCCAGCCATATCTATCAGTACCTGTGCGAGAATGTTCGCCACTATCAGATCGGCCTGGCCTGCGAACGCTAGGGGGGAATCAGCCCGACCGATACGCACGATGTCCGAAAGACCCGCCTGCGTCACGTTCTCTTGGCCTACCTCCACGGCTACGGTATCGGCATCGAGACCGACGACGCTTGAGGCGCCAAGTCTGGCGGCCGCAATCGCAAGGACTCCCGACCCTGTGCCCATGTCGAGCACGTTCTCGCCGCCTTTGATGCGCTCCTGAAGCGCTTGAAGACAGAGCTGCGTGGTGGGGTGGTAGCCGGTTCCGAACGCCATGCCCGGATCGATGTCGATGACGACCTCATCTGGCCCGGCGGAAAATGGCTCCCAGGAGGGTTTCACGACTACTCGACCGACCTTAATCGGCTTGAAATGCTTCTTCCACGCCGTTGCCCATTCCTGGTCCTCGACCCACTTGACCGCAATGTCCTCGGATTCCAGCGCGAGTCCGTGTTCAGGGAATCTGGCGATGCGTGACCGGATGTCGCAGAGCCGCTCTTCGAGCCTGTCGTCAACTGGCAGGTAGCCCATAACTCGAATGGGCTGAGGCTGCTCCGATGCTGATGAGAGGCCTGGATCAACGACGGCTCCACTGCACCCTGCCTCGACCAGCACATTAGACGCCGCATCAACTGATCCTGCCGTTGCCTTGATCTCTACCTCAACCCATCTCATAGGCCGGTGAAAGCGTCTTTCATACGCTGGAACAAGCCTTTGTCGCGGGAGTCTGTCACTTCCTCGCCCCTTGACTCAGCGAACTGGCGCAGCAGTGTCTTCTGCTCATCGTTGAGATGAGTCGGTGTCTCCACCTTGATGAGCACGTTCAGATCGCCTACCATTCCACTGCTGGGGTCTGGCATGCCTCTACCCCGGAGCGTGTATACCTCTCCCGGCTGTGTCCCTGGGGCGATGTGAAGCTTTTCGGTTCCGTCGAGGGTCCTTACGTCCACGGTCGTTCCCAGCGCGGCCAGCGCAAAACTGATAGGTATCTGGCACCAGAGATCATTGCCTCTGCGCTCGAAATAGTCGTGCTTGCGAACATGGATGACGATGTAGAGGTCACCAGGAGGGCCGCCGCGCAGGCCAGCATCACCCTCGCCGGGGATACGTATGCGCGTGCCAGTGTCCACCCCGGCAGGAATCTGGACGGTCTTGTCCACCGTACGCCGCTGTCGGCCCTGTCCGCCGCAGGCCTTGCAAGGAGTGGATACCGTCTGTCCCTCGCCGTGGCACTTGGGGCAGGTGGTTATCCTGATCTGCGCTCCCAGGATGGTCTGCTGCTGCTGGCGGACCTGACCGGTGCCGTGACACATCGAGCACGTCTCAGGGTGGCTGCCGGGCTCTGCACCCGACCCGGAACAGGCCTCGCATTGATACAGCTTTGTCACGGGAATGGTCACTTCGACGCCGCGAGCAGCTTCTTCGAGGGTCATCTCGTGGTCATAGCGCAGGTCTCCGCCGCGCTCCGCAGCAGGCCTTGCCCTACGACCCGTGCCGACGCCACCGCCGCCGAAGAACATGTCGAAGATATCGCCGAATCCTCCGAAGTCGCCGAAGCCGGTGAAGTTCGCGCCATAGGACTGATCCACGCCCTCATGTCCGTAGCGGTCGTAGACATCACGTTTTTCCGGATCGGATAGGACCTGATAGGCTTCGTTTAGTTCTTTAAAGCGCGCTTCTGCACTGCGGTCGCCCGGGTTGACGTCAGGATGGTGCTCGCGAGCAAGGCGGCGAAATGCTCTCTTTATGTCGTTAGTGGTCGCGTTCCTGGAAACGCCCAGTACTTCGTAGTAGTCGCGTTTTTCTGCCATATCCAAAATGGAGCGACCGAGGGGTTGCCCTCGGCCGCTAGTCGTTCAACCAGTGAACGGGATACCTGCGAATATGAACGGCCGCAGGCTACTCCTCGGACTCGCCGGCGGCTTCGTCTTCGGCGATTGCTTCCGCCTTGGGCTTTCGCCCTCTTCTGGCCTTCGGTTTCGGCTCTTCATCGGGAATCACGCCGGGAACGTCTATATCGTCAACGATGGGTTCGGCTTCCGCTTCCTCTTCCTCATCGACTAGCCCTTCCACATCCTCATCTGCGTCAGAAACGAAGGGCGACTCATGCTCATCTTCTTCGTCATCCTCGAGGATGCCGACTTGGTCTTCCTCTTCCGCCTCTTCTTCCTCGTCCTCTTCCTCGAACTCTTCCTCTTCGTCTTCGTCCGTCACCAGGCTGGGTTCATCCGTAAGGACTTCGGACGCTGCCTCTGGCTCGGCGCCCTCTTCCTCGTCAGCAGAGAGAGTCGGAATGGCCAGCAACTGAGCCACTTCCGCCTCACCGGTGCTCTTGGGAAGAATGTCATGATCGGCAACCTTGCAATGAACCTTGCCGGCCGCGATCTCTTCGAGTGCGATGGTCAGAGGATTGCGAGAGTTGGTTTGAATGAGCGGGGGAGCCCCACTCTTGAGCTGTTTGGCTCGCTTCGCGGCGAGGACTACCAGCGAGTACTTGCTTCCCCATTTTTCGAGAGTGTCCGCGGATGGATAGATCATATGTTTCTGCCGTTACCTCATTCTTAGTGGAGGGCAAAAGCCTGCCTGCTTGTGACTCTAGTACAACAAAACCACGGAGAGCCGAGACCTCGGTTCCCCGACAGGTATAGTTCCAAAACGTTATTATACAACTTCGCTCAAGCAGCGGTCAACGCTTTTCGCGCGCATGGGTGCATCCCTCATTGAAGGTAAGGACCTGCGTATGGTGCAAGGTCAATATTAGGATTGGTCAGCAGCGATGCGCGCAGGCTAAGCATAGCCTCTGCGCCTTCTTGAGACCAGCGCATCCCCGAA